>JBBQSO010000012.1:0-85745 GCA_038213805.1 Planctomycetota bacterium
CATTTCGATGTGGCAGGATCTGTGCCGCCCGCTCCGCGGGCTCCGATCCGCCTCTCTCAACCGAGGTTCCCAGGGCTCGCGCCCTGGGCTACGATGTGTCGCCCGCTCCGCGGGCTGTGGACAGGACTGCGCTGAAAAGAGGGTCAGTGACCGAGCGCTGCGACATGTGGGTAATGGGGAGGGCTGACGCCCTGGGCTAGTCGATGTCGCCTGCTCCGCAGGCTCAGAAATCGGCAGATTTCCGATTATTATGCGCTGTCGACAGCAGTGGTGGGTAATGGATAGGGCGGCTCACGCCCTGGGCTACGAGATGTCGCCCGCTCCGCGGGCTGCGGACAGGACTGGGCTGACAAGAGGGTCAGTGCCCGAGTGCGGCGACTTGTGGGCAATGTGTAGCGCTCACGCCCTGGGCTCATTTCTTTCGCCTGCGCTGCAGGCTCGTCAGCCCCAATCGCCCACGCACATCCGCTTGCCGTCCCTCGCCGTCAGACGCCTTCGCGCATGTTATACAAACTGCCATCCAGATGGCAGCCGCTCAGCATCTGCATCACGGTCGGGTCCAACGTCGGATCGTGGAGGAGCAGTTCGATCACCTGGTTGGGGTCCGCACCCGGGTCGGTGGCGGTGCGCTCCTCGAAGACCACCGCGGCGGCGAGGATGCGCGCCTCGATGTCCAGGTCCTCCTCCTTGAGGCCTTGCGGGCCGCTGCCGTCCAGGCGCTCGTGGGCGAGGCGTACCAGTGGCAGCAGGGTCTCGAGGTCTTCGACGCTTTCGAGCAGGTTGAGGGCCTTGGCGCGACTCGCCGCGTCGTCGCCGCACAGGCTGTCGAAGTGATGCAGCATGCCGGCCTGGCGCAGGCGCTCGCGGCTGGCGGGGCCCAGGTGGGTCGCATCGGCCAGGGCCACGCACGACCGCGCGCAGCGCTCGCCACAGCCGAGGATGCCGGCGCGGATCTCAAGCGCGCGCACCATGGTGCTCATCACCTGCCACAGCGCTGCGTGGTGGCGGCGCTGCTGCTCGGCGGCGTGCTGGGCGAGGCCGATCTGGATGGCGCAGGCCGAGATCAGCTCAAGGTCGATCTGGTCGAAGGCGCGCGCGCCCACGCCACGGCTCAGGTACAGGACGCCGCGGGTGTGGCCGGCGACCGCCAGGGGCACGCAGATCACTGAGCGGATGCCCTTTTGCACGATGCTCGAATGGCGGTCGAAGCGCTCATCCTCGCTGGCGTTGGCGGTGTGCAGCGCCTTGTTCTCGCTGAAGGTCTTCTTGATGATCGAGCGGCTGATCACCGGCTGGATCTGCGGCCCGGCGGTGCGCACCGTGGTCGGCACCAGTTTACCGGTGGCGACCTCGCGGCGGAAGATCAGCGCGCTCTCGGCGGGCATCGCGCCGACCAGGCAGTCGAGGACCTTGGCCTCTTTCTGCGCGCCGTCGTTGGGCTCGCTGACGATGCGTCCGACCTGGTAGAGGATGCGCAGGCTGCGCGCGTTGTCGTGCTGCGGTTCGTCGTCCTTGATCTCGTCGATGTCGGAGAGCTCGTCGATGCGGAACTCAAGGGTGTTCGAGAGCACGTCGGGGTCATCGTTGTAGGCGATGCGGTGCGAGCTGTCTTCGTCGGCCAAGGCGGTGCCGCCTTCGAAGATCAGCTCGGTGGTGCCGATCTTGATGACGTCGCCCTCGCGCAGCAGCTCCTCGTCGCCAAGGCGCTCGTCGTTGACGTAGGTGCCGTTCTTGGACTCCAGGTCGCGCACGAAGTACATGCCGCCGACCGGGAAGATCTCGGCGTGGAAGCGGCTAGCCGAGCGGTCGAGGATCTGGATGCCGGCTTCGGCGTCGCGGCCGATCGTGAGGGACTTGTCGACCAGGGTCTTCTCGCGCCCGCGGTAGGGTCCGTTGACGATGCGGATCTTGCTCACGGGCGGGGCCCCGGGGGTGAGGGAGGGCGGAGGCGGGTCAACGGAGCTGATCCTCCAGGGCGCCGGCGCGTCCGCCAGCGCCAGCCGCCTGGCGCGCGCGGCCTGCGGCGGACGCGGTCAGTTCGAGCAGGCGCCAGGCCCCCGCTTCGTCGGGCGCGGCGCGCACCAGACGTTCGGCCGCGGCGGTGGCCGCGACGTGGTCGCCGGCCAGGTAGGCCTTGGCCGCATCACGGTGCAGGCGGCGCACCAGGGTGCCGTCGAGCGGGCGCACGCGTTCGCTGCGCCACAGCGCGATGCTGGCGCCGATCGCGAGCAGCGCCCACACCACGGTCGCGGCCAGGGCGCGCTGCCAGGCGGCCGGGTCGTCGCCTTCGACCAACGCCTGGGCGCCGGCGCTCAGGCAGAGCAGGGCGGGGACCAGGAAGGCCGCGCCAGCGACGGGGCGGCTGCGCAGCAGCAGGCCGGCGCCGGGCAGCAGCGCATTCAGGGGGATCAGCGCCAGGGACATCGGCGAGGATGCTAGGCGGCTGGCCAGCGCCGGCAACGCATCCGGCCGCGATGCCCATGGTTGCCGACCCACGTGCAACGCTTGGCACGCCCTGTGCCACTCCCACTGCGGACTGGCGCCCACCTGCGCCACTCTGACAGGGGGTTCCATGACGCGTTCCGCTGATGCCGAGGCGCCGCCCGCCCAGGCCGAGTCCCGCCAGGGCGAGAGCGCCCAGCCCGAGTCCCTGCCGATCGAGGTGGTGGCGGACCGCGACCGCGCCATGTCGCGTCCGGACGACCACCTGCCGACGGTGGTGGTGGCCCTGCCGCTCAGCCAGCGGCCGGTATTCCCGAGCATGACGCTGCCGCTGGTCATTCCCGCGGGCCGCCTGGCCGACGCGGTGCGCGCGGCGATCAAGGACCACGGCGGCCATATCGGCTTCTTCCTGACCCGCGCCGCCCTTGACGACAGCGCCGCCTTCATCTACGCCGATCTGCTGCCGATCGGCAGCATCGCGCGCGTGGTCAAGCACCATGACCTCGACGGTGGCGGTCTGCAGGTCTTCGCCCAGGTGCTGGCGCGCTTCCACATCGACGCCCTTGAGCGCACCGCCCCGGTGCTGCTGGTGCGCGGCGCGGCGGTGCGCCCGCAGGTCGATGCCGCCGATCCGCAGGTGCGTGCCTGCGCCATGGCCATCGTCGCCGCGCTCAAGGAACTGGTGCAGCACAATCCGATCTTCGCTGACGAGATCCGCATGGTGCTGGCGAACTTCAACAACATCGACGGGCCGGGCCGGCTCGCCGACATCGCGGCGTCGCTGACCACCGCCAAGCGCGAGGACATCCAGCAGGTGCTTGAGACCTACGAGGTGGTGCCGCGCATGGAGAAGGTCCTGCTGCTGCTGGCGCGCGAGCAGCAGCTGGCGCAGATGAAATCCAAGATCACCCATCAGATCGAGGAGAAGGTCAGCGACCACCAGCGGCGCTTCTTCCTCAACGAGCAGCTCAAGTCGATCAAGCAGGAGCTTGGCCTGGAGAGCGACGACAAAAGCCTCGACCTGCAGCGCTTCCGCGCAGTGCTCGCCGAAAAGGGCACGGCGATGAGCGAGGAGGTGCGCGGGGTGATGGAGGAGGAGCTGCGCAAGCTCGCCCTGCTCGATCCCGCGGCCAACGAATACGGGGTGGTGCGCACGCGCCTGGAATGGCTCAGCGACCTGCCCTGGGGCGTGGTCACGCCCGACCAGCTCGACCTCGCACAGCTGCGCGCGGGCCTTGACCAGGACCACTACGGGCTGGAGGAGATCAAGCAGCGCATCATCGAGTTCTGCGCGGTGCGCCGGCTGAAGGCCGAGCGCGGCGGGGGCATCATCGCCCTGGTCGGACCGCCCGGGACCGGGAAGACCTCGGTGGGCGCGTCGATCGCGCGTCAGCTCGGACGCAAGTTCTTCCGCCTGTCGCTGGGCGGCATGCGCGACGAGGCCGAGATCAAGGGCCACCGCCGCACCTACGTGGGCGCGCTGCCCGGCAAGCTCGCTCAGGCGCTGCGCCGCGCCGGCGCGATGAACCCGGTGATCCTGCTCGACGAGATCGACAAGCTCGCCAGCGGCCACCAGGGCGACCCGGCGGCGGCGTTGCTTGAAGTCCTCGACCCCGAGCAGAACAAGGACTTCCTCGACCATTACCTGGACGTGCGCATCGATCTGTCGCAGGTGCTGTTCATCTGCACCGCCAACGAGCTCTCGGGCATCCCCGAGCCGTTGCGCGACCGCATGGAGATCATGCGCCTGTCCGGCTACGTCGAGGCCGAGAAGCTGGTCATCGCCCATGACCACCTGGTGCCGAAGCAGCTCGCCGCCCATGGCCTGGCGCGTGGCGACCTGACCTTCACCCGCGCCGGGCTTGGGCGCCTGGTGCGCGACTACGCGCGCGAGGCGGGCGTGCGCCAGCTCGAGCAGCAGGTCGCGCGCATCTGCCGCAAGGTCGCGACCGCGAAGGCCGCGGCGGGCGGCGGGCCCGTGGCTGCCGGCACACGCCGGCGCCCGACCGGTGCCAAAGGCAAGGCCAAGGCGGGCGCGCCACGTGCGCCCGCGCGCGTGGTCATCGGCGCCGACAATCTCGTGCCGTGGCTGGGCAAGCCACTGATGCGCGACGACGCGCTGATCGTCAATCCCATTCCGGGCGTGGTCACCGGCCTGGCGTGGACGGCCATGGGCGGCGCCACCCTCGAGATCGAGGTGGTGGCGAATCCCAGCGCCAGCGGCGGGCTGACCCTCACCGGCCAGCTCGGCGACGTCATGAAGGAGAGCGCGACCCTGGCGCGCGCCCACCTGATGAGCCAAGCGGCGCGCCTGGGCGTGGAGGGCGGCTGGTTCGACCGGCACCAGGTGCACGTGCACGTGCCGGCCGGGGCCACGCCCAAGGACGGACCGAGCGCGGGTTGCGCGATCGCCACCGCGCTGCTCTCGCTCGCCCTCGGCCGCCCGGTGAAGCGCCGCCTGGGCATGACCGGCGAGCTGACGCTGACCGGCCGCGTCTACCCGATCGGCGGGGTGCGCGAGAAGCTGGTCGCGGCCAAGCGCTCGGGCCTGACCACGGTGCTGCTGCCGCGCGCCAATGAGCGCGACTACGACGAGCTGCCGCAGCACGTGCGCGCGGGGCTGGAGGTGGTCTTCGTCGCGACCCTCGACGAGGTGCTGGCGCACGCCGGGTTGGGCGCGGGCAAGGCGCGCGCGGCGGCCTTAGCGCGTTGATCAGCTCTCGCCGGCGAGGGCGGCCAGGGTCGCGTCGACGAGCGGCGCGAGCCCGCCGCCGAAGGTGGCGAGCTGAGCCTGATCGCCCGCGCGCGCCGCCTGCTCCAGCGCCGTGGCGTGGTGGGCGAGGCGCAGCGCGCCCATGCCCAGGCTGGCGCCGCGCAGCTGGTGGGCGAGGCGGCCGGCGCGTGGAACGTCATGGGCGGCGAGGGCGACGGCGAATTGACTGGCGAGTTGCGGCGCCTCGGTGCGGAAGGCGGTCAGGATCGTGGTCATGATCTCCGCGTCGGCGATCTCGCTGCGCAGCCGCACAAGGGTGGGATGGTCGATCAGCGGGGGCGCGGGGGGTTCTGCCGTCGGCGCGATCGGCACCGGCGGCGCTGGCGCAGCAGCAGCAGCTGCTGCTGGTGCTGCCGCTGGCTGAACTGCCGCCGCCGGTGCCACGCCATCCGCCGCGCCCTGGCGCACCGGCAGCCAGCGCGCCAGGGCGCGCTCCAGCCGTTCGAGCTGCACCGGCTTGGCCAGGTAATCGTCCATGCCCGCCTCCAGGCATTGCTCGCGGTCCCCGGCCATGGCGTTGGCGGTCATCGCCACCACCGGCATGCGCGGCCCTACGGCGCTGCGCTCGCGTTCGCGCAGCGCGCGCGTCGCGGCATACCCGTCCATGACCGGCATCTGGCAGTCCATCAGCACCAGATCGAAGCCGCCGCCGGCGAGCGTGTCGAGCGCCGCCTTGCCGTCCGCAACCAGGGTGACGGTCAGGCCGAGGCGCGTCAGCAGGGCCTGGGCAAGGCGCTGGTTGACCGCGTTGTCTTCGGCGACCAGCACGTGTCCCGCCAGACGCGCGCTGGCGGCCTGCGGCAGCGTCGTGCGCGCCGGCGCGGCGCCGCTCAGCGCCGCGTCGGCGGCAAGCCGCAGCAGATGTGCGCGCGGCGGCTTGACCACGCAGCGCACGCGGCCCGATGCGGCCAGCGCGGCGGACGGTTCCGCGCGGTCGACGGGGGCGAGCAGCACCACCCGGGTGGCGTCAAGCAACGGGTCGGCCGCGACCGCCTGGGCCAGCGCTGCGCCATCCATCACGGGCATGCCGAGGTCGGCGACCAGCAGCCGGAAAGGCATCCCGCTCTGGCTGGCGGCGCGCAGCGTGCGCAGGGCCTCGGCGGCGTCGGCCGCGGCGGTGCAGCGCGCGCCCCAGCCCGCGAACAACTCACCGAGCAGCGCGCGCGCGCCGGCGTGGTCGTCGACCACCAGCACCGAGACCCCGGCGAGATCAGGGCCGGTGGGCGCAGCGGCAATCGGGGCGGCGGGCAGGCGCATGGTGCAGCGGAAGGTGCTGCCCGCGCCGGCCACGCTCTCGACCGCGATGGTGCCGCCCATCAATTCGACCAGGCGCTTGCTGATCGCCAGGCCCAGGCCGGTGCCGCCGTAGCGCCGGGTGGTCGAGCTGTCCGCTTGGCTGAACGACTGGAACAGCCGCGGCAGCGCATGCGCGGGGATGCCGATGCCGGTGTCGCGCACCGCGCAGGCGACGAGCCCCTCGCGGTCGGTGGCGACGCTCACCTCGATCTCGCCGGCGGCGGTGAACTTGACGGCGTTGCCAAGCAGGTTGATCAGCACCTGGCGCAGGCGCACCGGCTCGCCGCGCACCTGCGCCGGCACCCCGGGGGCGAAGCGGCAGAGCAGCTCCAGGCCCTTGGCCTGGGCGCGGTCGGCGACCAGGGCGATGGCGTCCTCGACCACCGCGCGCAGCTCGAAGTCGACGCTCTCCAGCTCCAGTCGCCCGGCCTCGATCTTCGAGAAGTCGAGGATGTCGTCGATGATCGTCAGCAGGCCGTCGGCGCAGCCGCGCACGGTCTCCAGCAGGGTGCGCTGATGGGCGTCCAGCGCGGTCACGGCAAGCAGCCCGGCCATGCCGATCACGCCGTTCATCGGCGTGCGGATCTCGTGACTCATGTTGGCGAGGAAGTCGGACTTGGCGCGGTTGGCCGCCTCCGCCGCCTGGCGCGCTTCGACCAGCGCGTTGATGGTGTCGGTGACCATGATGATGCCGCCGACGGCGCCGTCGACGTCGCGCCACGGATGGATCGCCCAGCGCAGCCACAGCACGGTCCCGTCCGGGCGTGTGAAGGCCTCCTCACTGCACGCCAGGCGCTCGCCGGCGAGGCAGCGTCGGTGCAGGTCGCGCCAGGCCTGCGGGATCTCGGAGAAGACCTCGTAGTGGCTGAGTCCGGCGAGGTCGCGGTCGCCCAGGGAATAGTCCTCGAGCCACTTGCCGCTCCAGCTCAGGTAGCGCATGTCGCGGTCGAGCATGGCGATGGCGATCGGTGCGTCGGCGACCACCTGGCGGAAGCGGTCGTGCGCACGCTGCAGCTGTTCCTGCGCGCGCTTGCGCTCGCTGATGTCGTGGATCACGCCGCTGAAGAAGCGCGCGCCTTGGGTCTCCCACGTGGCCAGCGTCAGCTCGATGGGGAACTCGCTGCCGTCGCGGCGCAGGCCGACCAGCTCGACCGGGCGCCCGACCAGGGTCGAGACGCCGGTCGCCGCGACGCGCGCCAGGCCGGCCTGGTGCGCGGGCCGGAAGCGCTCTGGCATCAGCAGATTCAACGGCAGGCCGACGATCTCGGACTCGTTGTAGCCGAAGATCGCCTGGGCGCCCTGGTTCCACGACAGCACCATGCCGCCGGTGTCGGTGTGCAGGATCGCCGCCCCGGCCGATTGCATCACGCCACGCAGGCGCGCCTCCGAGGCGGCCAGCGCGGCGGTGGCGCGCGTGCGCTCGGCGAGTTCGCCCTCGACTGAGGCGGTGGCCGCGGCGATGCGCCGCTGCAGTTCGCCGCTGTGCACCAGCAGGCCGGCGGTGAGCGGGCTGACCAGCAGGTAGAGGCCGCCCGCCCCTAGCGCGATCAGCCCGGCGACGCAGCTCATGATCAGCGCGAACTGCTGATTGATGCCGTCAAAGACCTCGCCCGCGGGCAGGCGCGCGACGATCGCCAGGCCGCTCGCGGGCACCGGCGCGTAGGCGGCGAGCACCGGATTGGTGGTACTGAGATCAGCGGTGAGCGCGCCGGAACCCTCGGTCAGCGCCAAGCGGACTGCCTGGAGCGCGAGTGGCCCCGCGTCGCCGGCGTGGGCGACGAGGTGGCCGGCGCCATCCGCCTCCCACAGCGCGCCGCCGCCTGCGCTCGCGAGGTAGACCGTGCCGCCACCGCCCAGCCCGTCGCGGTCGGCGAGGATGGCGGCCAGGCGCGCGCAGCCGATGGTGACCAGCTCGGTGCCGCGGCGCGGCTCGCCCGCGCGGCCGGACAACAGCGGCACGACGACCACCAGCACCGCACCGCCGGGCGCGGCGAACGGGCCGCGGACATCTGCCTGGCCAGCCTGCTCGAAATTGATGGTGTCTGGCGGCGCGTCCCCGATCTGCAGCAGCAGCGCCCCGTCAGCCTGCATGCAGCGGATGCCGCGGATCTCGGGCGTGGCGCGGACCGCCTCGCCCAGCGTGCCCTGCAGCGCCGCGACCGCCTGTTCGCGGCTGACGGTGCCGTCGGCCAGGCCGTCGAGGGCGCGTCGCGGAGTCATGCGCGAGGCGATCTGCGCGGCCAGAATGCGCGCCGAGTCGAGTTGGCCGGCGCACCCGCTGGCGCGGGCGCGCACCGTACCGAGCAGCGCCTGGCGCTCGCCCTGCTGGACGCGCACGTACATCGGCAGCGCCGCCAGCACGGCGCTGAAGGCGGCGATCAGGCCGGTGCCGAACACCGCGCTCGCGAGGATCGAACGGCGTAGGTCAGCGATGTCCAGCGGGCGCGTGATGTGCAGGGCGACGATGCGCGCGAGCAGGCTGCCGCCGCTAATGATGAAGCACACGGCGGTGTGCAGGGCCAGACGGGTGAAATTCCCCCAGCCATAGGTCGAGGGCAGGTCGAGCAAGTAACCGAGGAGCGCCAACATGCCGATCGCCAGCACCAGCGCGCCGACGATGGCGCCGCCGAGCAGGTGCGCACCGCCGGGCCGGGGGCGCGCCAGGGTGACCAGCCCGCAGCCCATCAGGACCATGCCGCAGGCGGTCGCCGGGGCCATGCGCCCGGGCGTGTAGACCCCGCTCGACACCCACGGTTCGAAGAACAGGCGGTCGATCCCGAGATCCCAGCCACCCATGACCTGGCTGAGGGTGAGCGCACCCAGAGCCCCGACCAGGCTGCCGAGGCAGGCGGCGGCGCGCCAGCGTGCGGTGGCGAGCGCGAGCACCCCCAGGCCGCAGCCCAGGAGCGCGAGCGCGGTGTTGTACTGCATCGGCACGTAATCCGGCAGGAGCGAGATCAGCGTCCGGTTGTGCAGGTACCAGCCGCTGATCACCACCACGGCGATCGCCACCAGCAAGGCGCCGCCAAGCAGCTGCAGTGGGCGCGCGAGCCGCGGGAAGGTGGTTCTCAGCATGCGCGCTCCGCCGCCGGGACGCGATCGGAACTGCCGATCCCGCCACCTGGGCAACGTCCAGCATACCATGGACTTGCGCACCCCGCCAGCAGGGCCCAGCGGGTGCTGTCGAGCCGCTACTCTACCCTTTGGGAGAACCGCAGAACCCGCCAGTACGTTACCACGCCACGGGTTCGAGCGGAATCTGGAAACCCGGCCTCAGGCGTCGTCGCTCGCGAAGATCGCCTCGATGAAGGCGTCCGGGTCGAAGGGCTGGAGGTCGTCGGCCTTTTCGCCGACGCCGATGAAGCGCACCGGCAGCTTGAGCTCGCGGCGGATGGTGATGGTCACGCCGCCCTTGGCGGTGCCGTCGAGTTTGGTCAGGATCAGCCCGGTGACGCCCATCGCCTGGCCGAAGACCTTGGCCTGCTGGATGGCGTTCTGTCCGGCGGTGGCGTCGAGCACCAGCAGGGTCTCGTGCGGCGCGCTCGGCAGGCGCTTCTGGATGACGCGGCGGATCTTCTCCAGCTCGCGCATCAGGTGCTCCTTGTTGTGCAGACGCCCGGCGGTGTCGATCAGCACCAGGTCCATGCCGCGCGCCTCGGCGGCGGCGACCGCGTCGTAAGCCACCGCCGCGGCGTCGCCGCCGTCGTGGGTCTTGACGATGTCGACACCGACGCGTTCGGCCCAGATCGAAAGCTGCTCGATGGCCGCTGCGCGGTAGGTGTCGCCAGCGGCGATCAGCACCTGCTTGCCCTGATCCTTGAAGCGCTTGGCGAGCTTGGCGATGGTCGTGGTCTTGCCGGCGCCGTTGACTCCGACGATCAGCACCACGGTCGGGCCGGGCTTGCCGTCCGGAACGGCGGGTTTGGCCCAGTCGAGTTCTTCGTCGCGCGGCGCCTGCAGCTCGTCGCGCAGGCTGCGCTTGAGCAGGTCCAGCAGCTCTTCGCCGGGCGCCATCTCGCCCGCCTTGTACTTCGCCTTCAGCTCGGCGATGATCTCTTCGGTCTTGGTCACGCCGATGTCGGCTTGCAGCAAGGTGTCCTCGAGCTGCGCGAGGAAGTCCTGGTCGATGGCGCGCCCGCGGCCGATCAGTCGGCGCAGCGCGCCGCCCACCACCGAGCGGGTGCGGGCAAGGCCTTCCTTGATGCGCGTGAAGAACTTGCCGAGGGCTTTGAACATGGTCGCTCCCGCAGCGCGGCTCAGGCCTGCTTGGCGGCGCGCTTGTCGGGGTCGGGCAGCTTCTTGAGCAGCTTGTCGTAGTCGACGTCCTTGGCCGCCGGCCAGATCTTGTCGATCTTGTAGAGGTCGCGGCGCTCCTGGTCGAAGGCGTGCACCACCACGTCGATGCAGTCGATCAGCATCCAGCCGGCCTCGCCCTCGACGGGCATGCGCGGGATCTGGTGGCGTTTGCAGAAGTGGTAGATCTCGTCGACGATGGTGTGCACTTGGCGGTCGCTGCGACCCGTAGCCAGCACGGCGTAGTCGAAGACCATGCCGCCGGCGGGGAATTCGAGCAGGCGCACCTGCTCGCCACCCTTGTCGAGGGCGAGGCGGACGGCGTGCAGGGCGAGGTCGCGGGGGGTGAAGGCGCTCATCGGTCAACCAACAGGGGTGCAGGGGCGGGGGGAGGGATGATAGATCGGCGGGGCGGGGGGCAAGCGGGGTTCCTGGGACGTTTTGCCGGCCTGACGGCCTGATTAACCGCAGAGACGCAGAGCTGAAGGCATAAGGCCACAGAGGACGGCTCTGCAGAGGGGTGTTCGCGGCGGCGAAAGGGGCGCCCTGCCACCGCTAACGAACGGCTTGAGGCCATCGGGGTCTCGCCTCTGCGGCATCCTGCCTTCGCCTTCTGTGCCTCTGCGGCAGGTCGGCCGGCCCTGCTTTGGATTTACGTGCCTGCAGTTGCGGTCACGCTGGTCCGCGCGACCAGGCCTGATCAGCCACGTCAGGCAACCCTGGCGCGTCGGCGGGGCGCCGGCAGCATTCCAGGCCATGCAGCCGCAGAGCCTGATCAGCGCCGTCGAGATCCAGACCCGCGTCACGGCGCTCGGTGCGCAGATCGCGGCCGAGCACGCCGCTGGACAGCGCACCCGCGGGGCCGGCGATCCGCTCACCCTGCTGGCGGTGATGGATGGCGCCTTCCTGTTCGCCGCCGACCTCGCGCGCGCCATCCGCATCCCGGACCTGCGTCTGCATTTCGTGCGCGCCAGCAGCTACCGCGGCACGCTCAGCAGCGGCACTGTCGCGCACGAGGTCCTGCCCGACCTCGCCGGGCGCGACGTGCTGGTGGTCGACGACATCCTCGACACCGGGCGCACCCTGGCGGCGGTGTTGGCATCCTGCGCGGGCGCGGCGCGGCTGCGCACCTGCGTGCTGCTCGACAAGCCGGCGCGGCGCGTGCCGGGGGGACTCGCCAGCGCCGACTACACCGGATTCACCATCGCTGACCGCTTCGTGGTGGGGTATGGGCTCGATCTGGATGGCAGATACCGGCATCTGCCGGAGGTGTGCACGATGGATGGGATCTGACGCCGCACCGGATTCGGCCACTGTCCCAGGGGGCGCCTCCCTCACGGTCGACCCGGCCCGCAGCGGGCGGTATGCCCCTGGTGGTCGGCTCCACGCGCTTTCGCGCATCGTGCGCCGGTCTTCCGGGCCCTTCCTCAGCGGGCGGCGCGACCGGGCGTATCACCGCGCATCACTGGAGGACCCATGTACCGATCCGCCCTGCTCCGCTCGATCGCCTTAGCGACCTGCCTCCTGCCGCGCCTCGCCGCGGAGGTCAAGCTGCCGGCCATCCTCGGCGACAACGCCGTGCTGCAGGCAGATGCGCCGCTGCCGATCTGGGGCACGGCCGCGGTCGATGAAGCGGTGACCGTGACGGTCGCCGGTCAGAGCCAGAGCACCAAGGCCGGGGCCGACGGCCACTGGCGGGTGAGGCTCGCGCCGCTCAAGACCGGAGGGCCGCTCGAACTCACCGTGGCCGGCACCAATACCATCGTGCTGAAGAACCTGCTGGTCGGCGAGGTGTGGGTCGGCTCCGGGCAGTCCAACATGGAGTTCGCCCTGAAGAACGCCAACGACTCCGCCAAGGAGATCGCCGCCGCCGACTTCCCGAAGATCCGTCTCTTCACCGTGACCAAGAAGACCAGCGCCGAGCCGCTCGCCGACTGCACCGGGAAGTGGGTCGAGTGCGCGCCGGCGACGGTGCCGGGTTTCTCGGCGGTGGCGTACTTCTTCGGACGCGAACTGCACCAGAAGCTCGGCGTGCCGGTCGGCCTGATCCACACCTCGTGGGGCGGCACCCCGGCCGAGGCCTGGACCAGCCGCCCGGCGCTCGCCGGCAACGACGAGTTCAAGGACGCGGCCGCGACCTGGGACAAGCGCCTGGCCGACCTGCCCAAGGCGCAGGCCAGGTTCGAGCAGGAGCAGGCCGCGTGGAAGACCGCCGCCGCCGAGGCCAAGGCCGCGGGCAAGCCGGAGCCGAAGAAGCCGCGCGCGCCGGACGGCGCCAACTCGCCCAACCGCCCGTCGTCGCTCTACAACGGCATGCTCGCGCCGCTCATCCCCTATGCGATCCGCGGCGCGATCTGGTACCAGGGCGAGGCCAACGCCGGCCAGCCGCTGAAGTACCGCACCCTGCTGCCGCTAATGATCGGCGACTGGCGGCAGGCCTGGGGCGAAGGCGATTTCCCGTTCTACATCGTGCAACTCGCCAACTACATGGCGCGCCGCCCGGAGCCGGTCGAGAGCAGCTGGGCCGCGTTGCGCGAGGCGCAGTGGCTGACCACGACGACGGTAAAGAACACCGGCCTGGCGACGATCATCGACGTCGGCATGGCCGACAACATCCACCCCACCGACAAGCAGACCGTCGGCCACCGCCTGGCGGTGAACGCCCTGGCCCAGACCTACGGCAAGGACAATGAGAGTTCGGGGCCGGTGTTCGCTGCGATGAAAGTCGACGGTGCGAAAGTTGTGCTGTCCTTCACCCATTTCGGCGGCGGTCTGGTCGCCAAGGGCGGCGGCGCGCCCACCGGGTTCGCCATCGCCGGCGAGGACAAGCACTTCGTGTGGGCGACCGCGACCATCGTCGGCGACACCGTGGTGGTGACGAGCGACAAGGTCGCCAAGCCGACCGCGGTGCGCTACGCCTGGGCGGACAACCCCGAGTGCGACCTGTACAGCAAGGCGGAGCTGCCGGCGGTGCCGTTCCGGACGGACCTGCCGTGAACTGAGGGCGCGGCGCGGGCGATGCGCCGCGCGCGTGATCGGGGATCGGCCGGGAGGCCTAGGACGCGCGACGGGTGGCGCCGCAGGATGCCGCGGCCAGGACCAGGGGCGCGACCCGCCTCGCCATGCCGTGTGCGGATCGCGCGCCGCGGCCGGGGTCGCCCGGGCCTTCACCGGATTTTGATCGTTTCCCCGCCAGAAGCGAACCGGGTATTCGCGGGATCCTCCTCGATCGCCGCTGCGGATCTACACCCGCAGGGCGTTAGTGCTGGGACGCGCGCACTGCTGTGCGCCGCGCCCAACACTCCTTGATCGAGGACCATTCCCATGACCAAGCGCCCGACCCTGCCGCTCGTCCCGCTGCTGGCCGCCCTCGCGCTGCCCCTTTCGCTGCGCGCCGCTGAGACGCCCTACCTGGTGCCGACCGCGCCCGGCGTCACCGCCAGCGCGGTGCTGAGCGTGGGCGATGCGGTCGGCGTGAAACCGGACGGGGTCACGCCCTACCGTTTCTGCGGCATTCCCGACGGGCTGGGCGCCTTCGACAACGGCGATGGCACCTTCACCCTGTTGATGAACCACGAGCTCACGGGCGACAAGGGCGTCATGCGCGCGCACGGCGCCAAGGGCGCCTTCGTCTCGAAGTGGACGATCAACAAAACCACCCTGGCGGTCAGCGCGATCAGCGACCTGATCCAGACGGTCAAGCTCTTCGATCCGCTTACCGGCACCTGGGCCCCGGCCACGACGCCGTACGCGTTCTCGCGCTTCTGCTCGGCCGACCTGCCGGCGCCCACCGCCTACTTCAACGTCGCGACCGGCAAGGGCAGCACCGCGCACATCTTCATGAATGGTGAGGAGATCAGCCCCGAGGGCACGCCGCCGACCGGCCGCTTCGGCCTGAACTTCGCGCACATCGTCGACGGTCCCGAGGCCGGCATCACCTATGAGCTGCCGCGCTTCGGCAAGTACGCGCCCGAGAACACCCTGGCCTGCCCGGTCGCCCAGGACAAGACGGTGGTGATGGGCAACAGCGACAACAGCAACGCCGGCGGCTTCGTCTACCTCTACGTCGGCACCAAGACCACCGTCGGCACCGAGATCGATAAGGCCGGCCTGACCAACGGCACGCTGTTCGGCGTGCGCGCCAACGGCCAGGCCGATGAGACCCGCGCGGCCGCGGTCGGCGCGCTCAAGGGCGCGGCGGTGCCATTTACGCTGGTCCCGCTCGGCGACGTCTCGGCGAAGACCGGCGAGCAGCTGTTGGCGGATTCGACCACCGCCGGCGCGACGCGCTTCCTGCGCCCCGAGGACGGCGCCTGGGATCCCAGCCACCCCGACACCTACTACTTCGTCACCACCGACGACATGAATTCGGCCAAGAACGGCGGCCTGACCGTCGCTGGCAAGACCGGCCGCACGCGGCTCTGGCAGCTGCACTTCACCGACATCGCCAATCCCGAGAACGGCGGCACGATCACCAATTTGATCGACGGCACCGAGGATCCGGGACCGCAGATGATGGACAACATCACCGTCGACCACAGCGGTCGCATCGTCATCTGCGAGGACACCGGCAACAACGACCACCTCGGCAAGGTGTGGCTCTACGATATCGCCACCGGCAGCATGACAGTGGTTGCCAGCCATGATCCCGCGCGCTTCGGCGAGATCGACACCACCAGCGGCACTCCGATCGCGCGCCCGGCGAGCGGCACCTCGGCCGCGGGCATCCCTTTCACCAAGGACGAGGAGACCTCGGGCGTGCTCGATGTCTCGGAGATCCTCGGGGCCGGCCGCTTCCTCATCGATGTGCAGGCGCATGTCTCTGGCGCGACCGTGCCGTCGTCGGCCGCGGAACTGGTCGAAGGTGGCCAGCTGCTGGCGATGACCATCCCTGCCGGCACCGCGACGCCCGTCGCGACCGGCCCCGACACCGCCTACCTGGTGCCCACCGCCAGCGGCATCGCCACCAGCGCGATCCTTACCGTCGGGCAATCCGTCAACCTCAAGCCCGGCAGCACCGCGCCCTACCGCTTCTGCGGCATCCCCGATGGCCTCGGCGCGTTCGACAACCTCGACGGCACCTTCACCCTGCTGATGAACCACGAGCTCAACAGCGGTTCGCTGGGCAGCGTGCGCGCCCACGGCTCGAATGGCGCCTTCGTGTCGCGCTGGACGATCACCAAATCCTCGCTGGCCGTGACCCGCATCGTCGACCAGATCCACACCGTGATGCGCTTCGATCCGGCGACCTCGACCTATGCACCGGGCGCGTACCAGTTCCAGCGCTTCTGCTCGGCGGACCTGCCCGCCCCGACCGCCTACTTCAATCCGTTTACCGGCAAGGGCACCAGCGAGCGCATCTTCATGAACGGCGAGGAGATCTCGCCCGAAGGCGCGCCGCCCACCGGCCGCTTCGGCGCGAACTTCGCGCACATCGCCACCGGCCCGGCCAACGGCACCAGCTTCGAGCTGCCGCGCCTGGGCAAATACGCGCCCGAGAACACCCTCGCCAACCCCTTCCCCCAGGACAAGACGGTGGTGATGGGCAACAGCGACAACAGCGCGGCCGGCGGCTTCATCTATCTCTACGTCGGCACCAAGACCACCACCGGCACCGACATCGACAAGGCCGGGCTGACCAACGGCACGCTGTTCGGCGTGCGCGCCAACGGCAAGGCCGATGAGACCCGCGCGGATGCGGTCGGCGCAGCCAAGAATCTCGCGGTGCCGTTCACCCTGGTGCCGCTGGGCGATGTCTCGGCCAAGACCGGCGAGCAGCTGTTCGCCGACTCCACCAGCGCCGGGGCCACGCGCTTCCTGCGCCCGGAGGATGGCGCCTGGGATCCCTCCTTCCCCAGCGACTACTATTTCGTCACCACCGACGACATGAACTCGGCCAAGAACGGCGGTCTGACCGTCGCGGGCAAGACCGGGCGCTCGCGCCTGTGGAAGCTGCACTTCACCGACATCGCGAACCCCGAGAGTGGCGGCACCATCACCAATCTCATCAGCGGCGCCGAGGATCCCGGTCCGCAAATGATGGACAACATCACCGTCGACCGCGTCGGCCGCATCATCATCGACGAGGATCCCGGCAACCAGGATCACCTCGCCAGGATCTGGTCGTACGACATCCACACCGGTGCCCTGGTCAGGATCGCCAGCCACGATCCCGCGCGTTTCGGCGACATCTCGACCGCCGGTGGCACGCCGGTCGCGGTCCCTGCGGCCGGCATCGCCGCGAATGGCCTACCGTTCAGCAAGGATGAGGAGAGCTCGGGCGTGCTCGACGTCAGCGACATCCTGGGCGCCAACCGCTTCCTGGTTGATGTGCAGGCGCACCTCGCCAGTGGCACCGTGCTGACCAACGATCAGAAGGAGCTGGCCGAGGGCGGCCAGCTGCTGGCCATGACCGTCGCGCTGCCCAACACGCCGCCGGTCGCCCAGGCCGACACCCTGACCGCGGTCAAGGACGGCAAGCTTGTGGTCGCGGCCAGCGCGCTGTCGGCCAACGACACCGACGCCGATGGCGACCCGGTGCTGGTCACCGCGGTCAGCGCCGCGAGCAGCCAGGGCGGCACGGTCGCGCTGGTCGATGGCCGCGTGATTTACACGCCCCACGCCGGCTTCACCGGCACCGACACCTTCACCTACACGCTGCGCGACGGCGCGCGCGTGTCGAAGCCGATCCCGATCGATGCGCCGCTCGCCAGCGTGCCGGTCACGGGCGGCGCAGTCGCCGTGCAGCACGCCGGCTACGGCTCGGCGGTGGCCCAGGCCCCGGGCGTGGCCAACGAATACTTCCTGCTCACCGACCGCGGACCCAACGTCGACGGCCCGACCAGCGGCCCGCTCACCGGCGGCAAGATCTTCCCGGTCCCCGCCTTCCATCCCGAGATCGCGCGCGTGCGCCTGAACGCCGACGGCACCGTGACGCGCCTCGCCACCATCACGCTCAAGGACGCCGCCGGCGTGCCCCTGACCGGTCTGCCCAACCCGATCGGTGCCGGCGGCACCGGCGAGCTGGCGCTCGATCCCGCGCTGAACGTCCTGCCTACCGATCCCACCGGCATCGACAGCGAAGGCCTGGTCGCGCTCGCCGACGGCAGCTTCTGGGTCAGCGACGAGTACGGCCCGTGGCTGCTGCACCTTGACGGCACCGGCCGCACCATCGAGCGCGTCGGACCGTTCGCGGCCAACAGCGCCGGCCACAAGCTGCCCAGCGTGCTGGCAAAGCGGCTGATCAACAAGGGCATGGAAGGCCTGACCGTGACGCCCGACGGCAGCATGCTGGTCGGCATCATGCAGTCGGCACTGCTCAATGGCCCATCGGTGACCGCCGACACCGCCAAGCAGGTGGCGATGCTGCGCGTCGTGACCTACCGCCTGATCGCCGGTGGCGGCGAGGCGGTCGGCGCCACCCACCAGTTCGCCTACCTGCTCGAGGTCACCAACGCGGCCGGCAACAAGCTGGCCTCGAGCGAACTGACCGCGCTGTCCAACAGCGAGTTCCTGGTCAACGAGCGCGACGGCAAGTTCCCCAGCGACAGCGGCGGCGCTAACAAGAAGTTCTGGCGCTTCACCCTGGCGGGGGCGACCGATATCAGCGGCGGCGACACCGCCGACGGCCTGCTGCTCGGCGGCCTGCCCCTGGAGGAGGCGCTGTTCAACAAGAATTCGGCCCAGGCGCGCACCATCCTCACCGGGGCCGGCATCACCGCCCTGGTCAAGGACGCCACCCCGCTGCTCGACCTGGTCGGCACCCTGGGCGGCCAATACGCCCACGACAAGGTCGAGGGCGTGATCTTCAGCGGCGGCCACATCATCATCTCCAATGACGATGACTTCGGCATCAACGGCAGCGGCACTGTGACCGCGAAGACCATCCCGGGCTCGCTGCCGCTCGGCAACCTGCCCGGCACCGCGACCGGGCCGCTGACCACCGACTACAGCCAGCTGTTGGAGGTCGATCCGGCCAAGCTCGCCACCGCGACCGGCACGGTCACGGTGACGGTGGCGGCCAACAGCGCGCCGACCATCGGCACGGTGGCGGACACCACCATCCTCGAGGACGCCGCCACCGGCGCGCTCGCGGTGACGGTCGGCGATGCTGAGACCCCGGCAGTTGCGCTGGTGCTGACCGCGACGTCCGACAATCCTGCGCTGCTGCCCGCTGGCGGCATCGTCCTGGGCGGCAGCGATGCGGCGCGCACCATCACCCTGACCCCGGCCGCCAACCAGAACGGTCACGCCCTGGTGACGCTGACCGTGACCGACGCCCACGGCGGCACCGCCACCAGCACCTTCACCCTGACGGTTACACCGGTAAACGACGCGCCGGTGGCTGCTGACGGCACCCTGGCCGCGGTCGCAGGTGTGCCGGCGCACGGCACGCTGGTCGCCACGGATATCGACAGCGCGACGCTCACCTACGCGGTGGTCGGCGCCCCGGCCACCGGCACCATCGTGCTCGACGCGGGCACCGGCGCCTATGTCTACACGGCGCCTGCCGCGACGCCGGCCGGCACGGTGACCTTCACGTTCAGGGCCAACGACGGCGCGCTGAACTCCAACGTCGCCACCGTGACCGTGACTGTGGCTGCGGCGCCTCCTGGCGAGCACCATGACGACACGAAGAAGAAGTGCGGGCGCGGCTCGGGCGTCATGGCCCTCATGCTCGGGCTGTTCGCGCTGATCCGCCTCGGCCTCTGGCGCCGCCGCCGCTGAACCGTCGATGATTCATGACGACACCGGACCCGGGAGGAGAACCTTCCCGGGTCCGGTGTTTTCATGGGCGGCTGACGGCTCTTGGCGTCATGGCGGCCGGAATCGTCGCCCGCGCAACCAGCCGCATCCAGCCGCGCGCATCTGCAGTTCCCGGCAGCGGGCGTGCCCGCGACCTCACTGCGCGTAGCAGGCGTCCGGGAAGCCATCGCCGTCGGCGTCGCGCAGCCACTGCAGCGCGGCGCCCCAGGCCTGCGCAGCGGGCACGCCGGGACCGGGCGGATGTGCGAACCAGCGCGGCGCGGCGAAGGCGCCATCGCCATCTGCGCCACGGCAGGGCAGCCCGTCGAGGCCGTACAGCACCAGCGCGCCGAGGAAGGCGAGCACCTCCTGGCGCTGCGCGATGGGCGCGCAGCGGTAGCGCGCCGCGCTGTCCGCGGCCTCGCCGCCGTGGCGGCGGATGACCGCATCGAGGTCGAGGCTGGCGCCATCGTGGCCGTAGGGCGCGCAGCTGCCGACGCCCCACAGCGGCGGGGTGCGGAACCGCGTCACCACGCTGCCGTCGAACTGCACCTGGTGGAAGGCCGGGCCGAGGTCGTGGCTGGCAAGATCGCTGTAGAGGCCGGCGACGCGCAGCGTCCCGCCGCACGTGGGCGACTCGAGCTGCGCCACCAGCGCACCTGCGCTGTCTTCAGCGACCGTCAGCGCGGCGAAGCGGCGGTCGCGTCCGCGCAGTTCCCAGTCGGGGACGTGGCAGGCCGCGCAGCCCAGCGCGGCGAAGTGCGCACGGCCGGCCTCCACCCCGGGCTGCGCACGCCGCTCTGCGGGGGCGGGGAGGTTCAGCAGGTAATGCTCGATCAGATCGAGGTCGCCCGCGGTGAGCTCGGCGCACACCCCGTCCCCGTCCGGGTCGTCCAGGCTGAAGCCACCCGCATCGCGGCGCAGGCCGCAATCGGCAGGCGTGCCGAGGTGCACCTGCGCAGCGCCGCTGGGCGGCGTCGCCGCCCAACCGTCGTGGCGCGGCTCCGCCGCCAGCGCGGGATCCTCGGCCTGGATCCCGGCGTGGATCATGAAGGCGCCGACCACCAGGCTGCGCAGGCTCAGGCCGTGCGCGACGCCCGGGGTCTCGCCCCAGCCGAAGGCCTGCAGCGCGAAATCGAAGCCCGCGACGCCCGGGTCGTCGAGGCGCCGCGCGCCGGGTACGCGGTGGTGGTCAAGATCCAGGTACCAGACGTGCAACTGCGGGTCGAGATCCGGGCGGCCGTCGCCATCGGCGTCGTCGAAGCGGCCGTAGGAGACCTGCGCTCCGACGCCCGTGGCCACGATCGCGCGCACGCCAGCGGCCTCAGCCGCGCTGACCATGCCGTCGCCGTCGCGGTCGACCGTGGCGAGCAGCGCGCTGCGGATGCCCCCGGCGAGCTGCTCGATGAGCCCCGCCCCGCGCAGATGCGGGGTGCGGCGACCGGACGGGCCGTTCTTGGGGATCACCGGTCCGCTGCCACCGTCCCCGCCGGCGCGCTCGTGGCACAGCGCGCAGGAGGTCACCGGGCCGAGGCGCAGCGCCGCGGTGCGGCCATCCGCGAGGCGCGGTACCGCGAGCGGTTCGCCGGCGCCGTCGCGCGCGCTGAAGCTGCGTCGGAACAGGTCGCGCCCGCGCCCCCAGGCCAGCCACGGATCGTGCGCGACCAGCCACGCGCTGGTGCCCGGACGGTCGCTCGCGCCCTGTACCACGCGCAGGCGTGGCAGCTCCGCGTCGTCGCGTTCGGCGCCGTGGGCGGTCAGCGCGCCCCACCCCGCGAGCAGCAGCGTGACGGCTGCGCGGGCCGGGCTCAGCGTGGCAGCGCGCAGCACAGGGGCCCGTCGTCGTCGCCGACGCGCACGTCCCACACCTGCAGCTGCGCGAGGGCGAGGCGCGCGTCGCTGCGCAGCACCGGCACGCTGAGCACGCGCTGCTCGCCCGCGGCCAGGTGCAGGCGGGGGTTGGGCAGTGCCGGGTCCTGATACCCGGCGAGGCGGAATTCCGCGTGCAGCGCGACCGCGCTGAGATTGGCGACGGTGAGCTGCGCGGTGGCCCCGGCGCCGCGTGCCGCGACGTACGCCAGCGTGCGCGCATTGAAGGTGCGGTCAGCGACGCGGGGCGTGGCGGTGAAACGCTCGGCCGGCAGCGCCAGCGCAGCGGCCGGTCCGCACGCGGGCAGGGGCGCACCGGCGATCGCCAGCGCGCAGACCGTCAGGGATACGGTGCTGCCGGCGTGGGCGGAGAGCCGCACCGGCACGCTGGTCATCGCACCGGGCGCCAGGGTGATGCGCGGATTGGCCGCCGCCCCGTGCTGCAGGTCGGGGAGCCGGAAATCGCAGGCGATGTCCAGGGTCGAGGCGTTGCGCAGCTGCACTGCTTCGCCGTCCGGGGCGATGCGCCACAGCAGCGCGCGCGGCGCGAACGCGGCCGAACCTTCCGCCTCGCCCGCCGCCTGCACGGCGCTCCAGCCCGGCTCCTCGGCGAAGCACGCCGCCGGTGCGCCCAGCGGCAGCAGCAGCGCGCCCTGGTCTGCGCCGACGCGCACATCCCAGATGTCGACCAGCGCGACCGCGACGCGCGGGTCGGGGTGGGCCAGCGGCACCAGCACCTCGGCGGTGCTGCCGGGCAGGACGTGCATGCGCGGATTCGCCGCTGATGTGGCGGGCTGGTGCCCGGCGAGGCGGAAGGCGAAATGCAGCGCGTCGTGGCTGAGGTTCTTGAAGTGGATCTCGGCCGCGGACCCGTCTTCGAGCAGGCGCACCGTGCAGGCCAGGGCCTCGGCGCGGAAGCGTGCGTCGTCGCCGAAGCACTGCACGTAGGTGGCCACCGTCGCTGCGGGCGGCAGCGTCGTGACGGACGGCGGCGGCACGCCGTCCACGGTGGTGGCCTGCAGGCGGGCGCGGTAGAGGCCCTGCTCGAGGCGCGGTCGCGGCACCGGCGTGCGCGTCCGCGCGCCGGGCGCGAGCGTGAGCGCTTCCAGGGCGCCGTCGCCTGCGGCGAAACCCTGGTCCAGCCGCACGCGGCAGGCCAGCTGCCGGCTCCCGCGGTTCCATAGTTCGAGTTCCGCGCCATCACAGCCGCTGCGCAGCACACGGTAGGTCAGGCCGGGAAAAGCGGCATCGGCGCTGGCGAGCCACACCGGCGCGGCCGGCTGGATGTCGTCGAAGGCCGCATAGCCCCAGGCCACCGCCGGCAGCAGCGCCGCGCACGCGATCAGCAGGCAGCGCGCCAGGGCGGTCATGGCGCATCCGCCAGCAGCTCGACGCGCGCGCCTTCCAGCGTCGTCGCGGTCCAGCCGCCGCCCTCGCGCTGCAGGCGCAGGGTGCCGGTGACGCGCGCGCGGCGGTTCTTGGCCGGTGCCGGCTGCGGCGTCGGCAGGTCGACGAACACCAGGAACTGCGGACGCGCGTCGCAGCTCAGCCCGCAGCAGCCGAAGCGGCTGGGCGGACCGAGCACGGCACCGTCCATCAGTCCGCCGTGGACCAGCTGCGGCAGCGTGAACAGCACGCCGCTGAGCACGGTCTCGTGGCCCTCATGCGCCGCCAGATCGGGGGGAAACTCCCAGCCCTCGCCAGCCTTGCGGATGGCGGCGAAGGGCAGCCAGGCCGCACCGTCCGCGGCCGCCAGCGGCGGACGCTGCAGATCGTGCCAGGTGGCCCAGTTGACGGCGCCGATGGCGCACAGCCCGACCACCAGCAGCAGGACGGTGCGTGTCGCCATCATCCGACCGCCGCCACCGGCGCCGCGTCCGCCGCCTTGCGTCCGCCAAGCGCGCGGCCAGCGCGGCGCACCAGACCCAGGCCCACGGTCGCCGCCAGCACCAGCACGAACGGCCAATGCCACCACGGGATGTTGCCCAGGGCCTCGGCCGTGCCGGTCGGCTTCGCCGAGACGCCCATGAACGAGGCCACGCAGCAGCCGCCCGCCGCCTGGCCGCCGAGCGGCGACGGCTGGTAGTGGTAGTCAGCGAAGACCCAATGATCCGCGATCAGCCCGCCGGTCAGCGACATCACCACCAGCGAAACGGTGAACAGCGCCGTGGTGCGTCCGCCGAGCTGCCGGCGCAGCGCGAGCAGTTCGCCGAGATTGGTCGCAGGCCCCGCGATCAGGAAGGCGATGCCCGCGCCCGGCGAGATGCCGGCCAGCAGCAGGCTCTGGACCACCGGCATCGACGGCACCGAGCAGGTGTACGTGACCAGCCCCAGGACGATGACGTAGACCAGGGTCATGACATGCTGCGTGCCCAGCCAGGTGGCGATCCAGCCCAGCGGCAGCAGCGCCAGCACCGCCGCGGCGATGAGCAGGCCGATCACCAGGTCGACGCTGATCTCGGCACCGAGGTCGTAGAACGCCCAATGCCCGGCGGCGCGGGCGCGGGCGCCCCACGTACGCCGGTCGGCGGCGGGGTCCACCGGGCACGCATCGCCCGGCGGCGGCGGCTCGTTGCGCAGCAGCGCATTGCCGACGAAACCCGCGAGCAGTGCACCGGTGACGCAGGTCGCGACATAGAGCACGGTGAAGGTCCCACCCATCAGGCTCAGGCACAGCAGCATCGCGACCGGCGACAGCGCCGGGGCGGTGATCAGGAAGGACAGGATGGTGCCGCGCGCCGCGCCGCCCTTGACCATGCCGATGCCCAGCGGTAGCACCGTGCACGAGCACATCGGCAGCAGGCAGCCGATCCCGGTCGCGGTCAGCACCGGCCTCACCCCGCGCGCAGAGAACCAGCGCGCCATGGTGGCGACCGGCACGTACTCGCGGATCACCGCCGCGATGAGGTAGCCGACGACCAGATACGGTGCGCTCTGTGCCAGGGCCTGGATGAACGCGGCGAGGAAGCGGTCGAGGTGATCCATGGGCATGCTGGTCCGGCCAGCATGCTCGTCGCGGATGTGAAGATCGCGTGGACGAGCCGCGAAGGGCCCATCAGCCATCAGCCATCAGCCATCAGCCGTTCCCTGTTCCCGCGCTTCACCTTGATCACGCTGCCGGAACGCCACCCAAAACACCCCCAGCACCACCACGGCGAATGCCGCCAGCGGCAGCCACAGGCGCGGCCAGTACGGCAGCGAAGCGCTGGTGCTGCTGCTGACGGCGTGGCCACCGGGATCGGTGAAGGCGTGGCCGGCGAGCGCGCCGGCGACGATGGCGCCGACGTAGAGGCCCAGGCCGTAGGTGAAGAACAGGTTCATCGCCTGCGCCTGACCGCGGATCTGCGGCGGGGTGGTGCGGTCGACGTAGACTTGGCCGGTGATGAAGAAGAAGTCGTAGCTGATGCCGTGCAGCAGCACGCCGAGCAGGAAGACCAGGAAGCCGAGGTGCATGAACGGCACCGGGAAGCCGGCGAGGACCACGCCGGGATAGGCGGGATCGACGGCACCGTCGGCCAGGAACGGCGCCGGCACGGCGCCCTGCGTAGCCGCCCAGCTGAATAGCAGGTAGCGCACCGCCCAGGCGAGGATGCCGCACAGGATCATGCGCTTGATGCCCAGGCGGCGGATCAGCAGCGGCATCAGGAAGAGCATGCCCGCCTCCAACCAGGTGCCGAGATTGCCCCACACCGAGACGTGGCTGAGCGCCATCGCGCCCATCTGGTTGCCGAGGTAGGCGTAGTAGGCGGAGAGCGGGATGCAGACCAGGAAGGCGCACACCAGGTAGGTGGCGAAGGCCGGGTTGCGCCATTCGCGCCAGGCGTCGGCGAAGACCAGCTCGCGCCACGCGAAGGGCTGGCCGCGCTTGGGCGCAGGCGTCGCGGGCAGGGTCAGGCAGAACAGCCCGGCGGCGGCCGCGGCGAGCGCGGCGAGGCGGAACTGCACCGCGCCCTCGCCCGCCTCGACGACGTGCCCGTCCGCGCCGACGCTGCTGAAGCCGAAAGCCAGCGCCAGGCCGCCGGCGATCCAGCCGAAGGTGCCCCACAACCGCACCAGCGGGTACTGCGCGTTGCCGCCGGGCAGGTGGCGGAAGGCGAGCGCCGCGCTCAGCGCCAGGGTCGGCATGTAGCACAGCATGTGCGCGGTGATGCCGAGGTTGAACCAGGTGCTCTTGGCCATGGTCAATCCGGCCCAGGTCAGCGTGGTGTAATCCGCGCCGGCCACCGCAGTGCCCGGCAGGTCGCCGATCCACGGCAGGCACCACATGATCGCGCCGCCGGCCAGGAAACAGACGGCCAGCACTTTGCCGGCGTCGAAGAAGCGGTCGACGCACAGGCCGAGCGCGAAGGGCGCGATGATCGCGCCGAGCGGGCTGGCGGTGTAGAGCCAGAAGGCGTCCTGCGCCATGCCGTGCGCGATCATGTAGCGGAAGCCGGTCAAGTACCACGCCCCCCACACGAAGAACTGCAGGAAGAACAGTACCGCCAGCCGTGCGAGGATGTGCGGCGGCGTGGTGGCGTCCGCGGGCGCCGGGACGGAGTCTGCGCTCACAGCAGCACCGTGCGTCCGCTGCGCGCTGATTCATCGGCGGCGAGCACGATCGCCAGGCTGTCGCAGGCCGCGGCCCAGTGCGTGCTCAAGTCGGTGCCCTCGCGGATCGCGGCCAGGAACCACGCCTGCTCGCGGGCGCACAGCGCGTCGTGGTCGG
This sequence comes from Planctomycetota bacterium, assembly GCA_038213805.1. Taxonomy (GTDB): domain Bacteria; phylum Planctomycetota; class UBA11346; order UBA11346; family UBA11346; genus BOG-1363. Next base: position 26,127 of record JBBQSO010000012.1, read on the forward strand.
GCTCGTCGGCGAGGCGGATGACCTCATCCGTGCTGGTGAAGCGGTTGGCGGCGTCGAGCGCCGCGCGGTGCACGCGGATGGCGCTGGTCGCGGTGTGCGCGCCAACGTCGTCGCTGCCGTTCTCGGCGAGCGCCGCGCCGGCCTCAAGCGTCACCGACCCACGCGGGCCGACCACGTCCTTCACGAAGCACGCGGCCGTGCTCATCATCGGGCCCCAGCCGGCCTCGTACCAGCCGACCGAGCCGTCGGCGAAGGTCACTTGGAGTTGCCCGTAGTTGCAGCGCCCCGGCGGCAGGCTGTCGTCCAGGCGCGCGGCGATGGCGCTCACCCGCAGCGGCCGGCTGCCGGTCATGCGCAGCATCAGGTCGACGTAGTGCACCCCGCAGTCGACCATCGGCGACGACGCGGCCATCAGGTTGCGGTGCACGTCCCACATGTGGCCTTGGCTCTGCTGGTTGAGGTTCATGCGCATCACCAGCGGTGTGCCCAGCGCGCGCGCCTCGCTGATGAAGCGCTGCCAGGACGGGTGGTGCAGCAGGATGTAGCCGACCACCAGCGCGCGCCGCGCGGTGCGCGCCGCGGCGATGACCTCGGCGCACGCCGCCACCGTCGGCGCCACCGGCTTCTCGATGAACACGTGGCAGCCCTGGGCGATTGCGGCGAGGGCGATCTCGGCGTGGGTGTCGGGCCAGGTGCTGATGCACACCGCCTGCGGACGCTGCTCGGCCAGCGCTCGGCGCCAGTCGTCGTAGAGCGCGTGGCCACCGCCGAGTTCGCGGTCGAGCTCCACCTTGCTGGCGCCGCGTGCGACCAGGCCGCACACCTGGAAGTCAGGATGGTGGTGATAGGCCTTGGCGTGGGAGCGGCCCATGTTGCCGCAGCCGATGACCAGGACGCGTACTGCTGCCGGCATGCCGTGGCTCCCTCGGCGGTCCCCCGCTGTGCAGACCTTGCCAGGATGGCGCGGCATGGCAGCGGCGCCTACGCCGCCGAGGGGCCTGGAATCGCGTGCGTGTGAGATGGAACGCTGGGCGGCCGCCGGATGGGTCGTCAGCGTTCCCGGGCTCGCGGGTAAACCTCACCAGGGGATCCGTCCATGCCGCGTGCCATCACCACCGCCGCCATCGTCCTGCTCGCCCTGGCCGGGGCCGCGCTCCCCCGCGTCCTGGTCGCCGCGGTCGAGGTGCCGCCCGGCTTCACTCCGCTGTTCAACGGCACCGACCTCAATGGTTGGTGGGGCCTCGCGACCGAGGACCCGGCGACGTGGCAGGGCCTGCCGTCAGACCAACTCGCAGCAAAGCAGGCCGCCAGCCGCGCCGACATCCGCAGCCACTGGCGGGTCGAGGGCGATGAGCTGGTCAACGACGGCGCGGGCCTCTACCTGACCAGCGACGCCGACTTCGGCGATGTCGAACTGCGCCTCGAGTACAAGACCGTCGCCCAGGCCGACAGCGGCGTTTACCTGCGCGGCTGCCCGCAGGTGCAGATCTGGGACACCACCGAGGCCGGCGGAAAATGGAACCTGGGCGCCGACAAGGGTTCGGGCGGGCTGTGGAACAACACAGCCGGCGCGCCGGGCAAGGACCCGCTGGTGAAGGCCGACAAACCCTTCGGCGAGTGGAACCGCTTACGCGTGATCATGGTCGGCGAGCGCGTGACGGTGTGGCTCAACGGTCAACTGACCGTCGACCATGCGCGCCTGGAAAACTACTTCGCGCGTCAGCTGCCGCTGCCGCGTCGCGGCCCGATCCAGCTGCAGACCCACGGCGGCGAGATCCGCAGGCGCACTGTCGGGGTGCGGCCGATTGGCGGCGATGAGGCGCTGACCATCCTGCGCGCGCACGGGCCCGAACGCGCGCTGCACGATGCGCTGCCGGCGGTGTTCAACGGCACCGACTTCACCGGCTGGGCCGGCCCGGTCGAGAACTACGCGGTCGTCGACGGCGCCATCCAGTGCAAGCCCGGCAAGGGCGGCACCATCTACACCACCGCGGTCTACGCGGACTTCCGCGCCCACGTCGAGTTCCGTCTGCCGCCCGCCGGCAACAACGGCCTCGCCATCCGCTATCCCGGCGACGGCGACACGGCCTACGTCGGCATGTGCGAGCTGCAGGTGCTCGACAGCGAGGATCCCGGCTACGCCAAGCTCGACGCGCGCCAGTTCCATGGTTCGGCCTACGGGCTGGCCGCGGCTAGCCGCGGCTACCTCAATCCGCTCGGGCAGTGGAACTATGAAGAGGTCGCGGTCATCGGCTCGACCATCCGCGTCGAACTGAACGGCACGCGCATCCTCGACACCGACCTGGCGAAGATCCAGCCACCCTATCTCGACAACAAGCAGCACCCCGGCAAGGATCGCACCGAGGGCCACTTCGGCTTCGCCGGCCACAACGATCCGGTGGCCTTCCGCAATGTCGCGGTCCTGACGGTCGCGCACTGAGCACGTGCCCGAGGCGAACGCTGCCGTCGGGAAATCCCTCCACACCAGCCGGCCTCGCCGGTATCCTTTGACCGCATGACCGACCCCACGCTTCCCGCATCCAACCGTCTCGACCGCCGGCAGCTGCTCGGCGCCGGCTCGCTCGCCGCGTTCGGCATGCTCTTCGGCGGCGGCCTGGTGGCTGAGGAGTTCGCCCCCGCCCCGGCGCCCGGCGACGGCGGTGCCGCGCAGCCGGTCGGCTGCGCGGTGATCGGCCTGGGCGAACAGGGCCGCGCCCTGCTCGGCGCGCTGGCGCTGGCCGCGGGCGCCGATGTGCGCCGGATCTGCGATAGCTACGCCGGCATCCGCGCGCGCGCGCAGGAATTGGCGCCCAAGGCCGTCGCCGGCGGCGACGCCAAGGAGGTCTTCGACGACCAATCGGTGCAGGCGGTGTGGATCGCCACGCCCACCCACCTGCACAAGGACCTGGTCCTGGCCGCGCTCGCCGCCGGCAAGCACGTCTACTGCGAGGCGCCGCTCGCCCACACCGTCGACGACGCGCGCGCCATCGCGGTGGCGGCGACAACGGCGGCGGCGAAGGGCATCCTCTTTCACAGCGGCCTGCAGCAGCGCACCAACCCGCAGCACCTACACGTGCTGCACTTCGTGCGCGCCGGCGCGCTCGGGCGCGTGGCGATGGGCCGCGCGCACTGGCGGCGGCGCACCTCGTGGCGGCGCGCCGCGGCCAGCGACGAGCGCGCACGCGCGCTCAACTGGCGCCTCGACCCGGCTCTGAGCACCGGACTGATGGGCGAGATCGGCATCCACCAGCTCGACGTCGCCTCATGGTTCCTCAAGGGCCTGCCGCTGGCGGTCAGCGGCCTGGGCAGCATCCGCGCGTGGGACGACGGTCGCCAGGTCGCCGACACCGTGCAGGCGCTCATCGAGTACCCCGACGGCGTCGATGTGGCCTACGACGCGACCCTGGCCAACTCCTTCGACGATCACGCCGACCTGTTCCTGGGCAGCGACGCGGCGGTGATGCTGCGCGACCACCGTGCCTGGATGTTCAAGGAGGCCGACGCCGCCGCCCTCGGCTGGGAGGTCTACGCCTACCGCGAGAAGCTTGGCGACGAGACCGGCATCGCCCTGGTCGCCGACGCCACCAAGATCCTCGCCGCGGGCAAGAAGCCGGGCGAGAACCGCGAGGTCGATCCGCACCGCACCGCGCCGGTCACCGCCTGCGAGGCCTTCCTCGAGGCTATCCGCCACAAACAGCCCAGCGCTTGTGACGCGCTCACCGGCTTCCAGGCCACCGTCACCGCCATCACCGCCAACCAGGCGATCGCCACGCGCAGCCGCATCGAGCTCAAGCCCGAGCTGTTCCGCCTCTAGGCCCGCGTCCACCGCCCATCCCCGACCCGCCAGGAGTCCCATCATGGCCGACCAGCCCAAGCTTCCGTCCGTCTCCCGCCGCGGCCTGTTCAAGACCGCCGCCGCGGCGCTCACCGTCGCCGGCGTGGCCGCGTGCAGCGACCAGCGCGCAGCGGGCGCCGAGGCCACGGCCGCGCCGGCGCCCGCCGGCGGCGCCGGCGCCATGGACATGGCGCCGTTCACCGCCGGGCCGCGCGCGCCCAGCCCGGTGCAGGGCACCGGCCGCGTGCTCGGCGCCAACGACCGCGTGCGCATCGCGGTGATCGGCGTCGGTGGCCAGGGCTTCGGCGCCCACCTCAAGGGCCTGCGCGCGCTGGAAAAAGACGCCAACATCGAGGTCATCGGCGCCAGCGACGTCTACGCGCCGCGTCTGGAGCGCGCCCGCGCCGAGCTGCTGAAGGGCCGCGACGGCGCCACGGTGTTCTGCGAGAAGGACTACCGCCGCCTGCTCGACAACAAGGACATCGACGCGGTGGTGGTGGCCACGCCCGAGCACTGGCACGCGCCGGTCTCGATCCACGCGCTCGACGCCGGCAAGCACGTCTACTGCGAAAAGCCGATGACCCGCCACCTCGACGAGGCGTGGGCGCTGGTCGACGCGGTCAAGCGCACCGGCAAGGTCTTCCAGCTCGGCATCCAGTTCACCTCCGACCCCAAGATGCACGCGGTCGGCGACTTCATCCGCGCCGGCAAGATCGGGCCGCTGGTCGCCGGGCAGAGCAGCTACTGCCGCAACGCCGGCCCCAAGGGCGAGTGGAACTACGACATCGACGCCGGCGCCGGCCCGGACAACCTCGACTGGGACATGTGGCTGGGCAGCGCGCCGAAGCGCCCGTGGAACGACGACAGCCGCTCGCGCTTCTTCCGCTACCGCAAGTACCACGACTACAGCGGCGGCATCCTCGGCGACCTCATGCCGCACCGCGTCGGGCCGTTCCTGGTCGCGAGCGGCAACCCCGAGTACCCCACGCGCGTCGTCAGCGTCGGCACGCGCCGCATCTCGACCGACCGCGAGGTCGACGACAACGTCCAGGTGATGGCCGAGTTCCCAAGCGGCTGGACCATGCTCTTCACCGGTTCGACGGTGAACGAGCAGGGCCTGCCCGACCTGTTCCGCGGCTTCAAGGCCTCGGTGCACTTCGGCGGTGATAGCGCCATCGCCAAGCCCGAGCGCCCCTTTGCCGAGGAGATGGAGGAGACCACCATTGCCAAGGGTCCCGGCAGCGACATCCCGATGCACCACCGCAACTGGCTCGACGCCATCCGCATCGGCGCCACGCCCAACTGCCCGGTCGAGTTCGGCGCCAAGATCCAGGCCATCCTGTCGATGGCCGAGATGTCCTCGCGCGCCAACCGCGTGATGCTGCTCGACGCAGCGACGCGCACGGTCAAGCCCGGCTGAGAGCGGCCATGGACGGCATGGTCCTGCCGTCCGGCGCGCCAGGGGGCGTGCGGCTGGGGCTGGCGGCGATGCGCACGCGCTTCGAGCTGGTGCTGGCCGACGCCGGCGACGCGGCGCGGCAGCGCGCCGCGGGTGAAGAGGCGCTTGCCGAGATCGCCGACGTCGAAGCGTGGCTGAGCCCGCACCGCGCCGCCAGCGCCCTGGCGCGCGTGAACGCGGGCGCCGCGCGCGCGCCGGTGACGGTCGATGGGCGGATGCTCGGCTTTCTGCGCGCAGCGCGCGCGCTGGCCGCGGCCACCGGCGGCGCCTGCGACCCGACCGCGGGGGCGCTGGTGGCGTGCTGGCGCGAGGCGCTCGCCGGTGAACGGGTACCTGACGCGGCGGCGATCGCGGCGGCGCGCGCCGCCTGCGGCATGGATCTGGTCATCTGCGACGAAGCCGCGGGCAGCGTGCGCTTCGCGCAACCGGGGATGCGCCTGGACCCCGGCGCACTCGGCAAGGGCGTCGCGCTCGATCGCGCGACGGCGCTCCTGCGCGATCACGGTGTTAGGCGAGCGCTGCTGCACGGCGGCACATCGAGCGTGGTGGGGATCGGTGATCCGGGCTGGACGATCGCAGTCAGGCATCCGCTGCAGGCGCAAGAGATCATCGCCACCACGACGCTGCGCGATTCCACCCTGTCGGTGTCCGCCGGCCATGGCCGCGCGACCACCGTCGAAGGGCGCAGCTACGGCCACGTCATCGATCCGCGCAGCGGCTGGCCGGTGGCGGGACATCTGCTCGCCGCCGTGACGCATCCGCAGGCGACGGTCAGCGAGGGGTTGTCGACGGCGTTGCTGGTGTTGGGACAGGGTGGCATGGCGGATTTGGCGCGACAGTTTCCCGACGCTGCGTTCCTGCTGGTATGCAAAGCGGTGGAAGCAGTGGAGGTGATCACCATGGGTGACGGCTTCGCGATGAGCAACGTGGTCTGAACGGCTCATAACCCCACGTGGTCTGGTGTTGCGTGAGGGTCCTACCTGGGACCGCGCGCCGCTGGCGCGCTCTTCGTCGCATGCACGCCAGCGGCGTGCGGTCCCAGGAACGGCCCAAACGGTGATGAGCGGGTTCCCGCGTCCTTCAGGGACCGCTCGTCCGCGTGCCGGCGCGATACCCCCCCGGCGTCCCACCAAAATGTTTCCTGAACACCCGGCATAACTGCGACGCTGAACCGAAGCCCACGGCACGCGCCACCGCATCCAATGGCTCCCCCGTCTCGCGCAACCGCCGCCGCGCCTCCTCCAGGCGCAGGCTGGTGATGAACGCCCCCGGCGGAAATCCCGTCGCCGCGCGGAAGCGCTCCGCGAAATAGACCCGGTGCAGGCCAAGCAGCCCCGCGACGTCAGCCGGCCCGAGCGGCGTGGCGAGGTCTGCGGTGACCAGCTCGCGCACCTGCTCGAGCAGGGCGCGCTTCGGCGCGGGCGGGTGCGCGCTGCGCTCGTGCTGACGGTCGAGCCCGGTGACGAAGGTCCACAGCGCAGCCTCGAGCGCGGACTCGTCGCCGTGGCTGCGGCGCAGCAGCCCCTCGACGATGCCGACCAAACCCTGGGCGACCGCGCCATCGGGCGCGGCGGCAAAAGTCGCACCGGCGCGCGCCACGTGCAGACGCAGGCGCTCGACCAGCTGCGGGTGGGCGACTGCGAACCAGCAGAAGGTCCACGGCGCGCCCGCCTCCGGCAGCCAGTAGCGGTGCGCCGACGGCACCAGGGCGATGAAGGCCTGGCCGGCGGTGACGCGGCGTTCACCGGCGGCATCCGCGAAAGTGCCGTGGCCGGCGAGGGTGTACTGGACGATGGCGTGCGGCACGCCCTGCGGGCAGTTCAGGTCGTGGCCGCGGCGCAGCCCGTCCCAGCGGTAACGGCGCGGGTCGGTCTGGCGCTCGCAACCGCCTGAGACCAGCAGCGGCAGCGGCAGCGCGCTTGGCCGGGGGCTGAAGGCGACGTCACCGCGCAGTGCGGCGAAACGGCGGGCGAGGTCCGCGCAGTCGGTCATGACTGCGACGCTGACCACCCCTGACAAATTGTCAATCGACCTTGCAACCATGCGATAGCATGCGAATTCCCGCGCAGGTATGCTGCCTGACATATCGCTTATCGGCTCGCGCCGGATTGGACCTGCCATGCCGCGCAGACTCGCCCTGGGACTCGACTTCGGCACCGATTCGGTGCGCGCCCTGGTGGTCGACGTGCGCAGCGGCGCCGAGCTTGCCGCGGGTGTCGCGCCGTTCGCGCAGTGGGCGGCCGGCCGCCACTGCGATCCGGCCGCCCAGCGCTTCCGTCAACATCCCCAGGACCACCTCGACGCGCTGCGCGTGGCGGTGCGCGCTGCGCTGCGCCAGGCGCCGCGGGGTGCGGCCGGCCAGATCATTGGCATCGGCGTCGACACCACCGGTTCCAGTCCGCTGCCAATCGCCGCCGATGGCACCGCGCTCGGCCTGCTGCCGGAGTTCAGCGCCGACCCCGACGCGCTGTGCGTGCTGTGGAAGGACCACACTGCGGTCGCCGAGGCCGAACAGCTGAACGCGCTCGCCCACGGTGGGCGCTTTCCCGACTACACGCGCTGGACCGGCGGCATCTACAGCTCGGAATGGTGGTGGGCAAAGATCGCCCACGTGCTGCGCGGCAACCGCCGCGTCGCGGCCGCCGCGCACACCTGGATGGAGCACTGCGACTGGATCCCGTTCGTGCTCACCGGCGCCGGCGATCCCGCGCGCGCGGTGCGCAGCCGCTGCGCCGCCGGGCATAAGGCGCTGTGGCACGACAGCTGGGGTGGCCTGCCGGCGGAGGATTTCCTGGTCGCGCTTGAGCCGCGTCTGCGCGGATTGCGTGCGCGGCTCTACGGCGCGACGGTGACCGTCAACCAGCCCGCCGGCCGCCTGAGCCCGGCGTGGGCGCGGTCGTTCGGCCTGCCCGCCGGCATCCCGGTGGCCTCCGGCGCCTTTGACGCGCACCTCGGCGCGGTCGGCGCCGGCGCGCGCCCGCAGGTGCTGGTCAAGGTCATGGGCACCTCGACCTGCGACATGCTGCTGGCGCGGCCCCATCAGCTCACGGCGCGCACCGTGCGCGGCATTTGTGGCCAGGTCGAGGGCTCGATCCTGCCCGGCCTGGTCGGGCTGGAGGCGGGGCAGAGCGCCTTCGGCGATCTCTACGCGTGGTTCCGCAGCCTGCTCGCCTGGCCGCTGGCCGGCCTGCCCGCGGGCCAGCGTCAGCGCGCCTTCGCCGCTATGCTGCCGGCGCTTGAGGCGGCCGCGCGCACCCGGCCGCCGCTCGGCACCGGCGAGATCGCGCTCGACTGGTTCAACGGCCGGCGCACCCCGGACGCCGACCAGACCCTGCGCGGCGGCTTCGCCGGGCTGCATCTCGGCAGCGACGCGCCAGCGCTGTACCGCGCCCTGATCGAGGCCAGCGCCTTTGGCGCGCGCGCCATCGTCGAACGCTTCGAAGCCGAGGGCGTGCCGGTGCGCGGTGTGCTGGCGATCGGCGGCATCGCGCGCAAATCGCCGCTGGTGATGCAGATCTGCGCGGACGTGCTCGGCCGGCCGCTGCAGGTCGCCGCCTCGGACCAGTGCTGCGCGCTGGGCGCGGCGATGGCGGGCGCGGTGGTCGGCGGCGCACACGCCACCCTCGCTGCGGCGCAGGGCGCGATGGCGAGCGGCATCGAACGCACCTACCGGCCGGTGGCGCGCGCGGTGGCGGTCTATGAGGGGGGATACCGCCGCTACCGCGAACTCGGGGAGCGCCTCGCCGCGCTGCCGGCTGCAGCGCCGCCGGTGCGCAAGGCCAGGGGTGCTCAAGCGGTCGCGGCGAGCAGTGGCGCGGCCGCGGCGGGACCGCGACGCGTCCGACTCGCGGCCGGTGCCAGGAAAAAGTCGTGACCATGTTGCTGCCTGACCTGCGTCACCAGGTGCTCGCGGCCAACCTCGAACTGCACCGCCGCGGGCTGGCACTCTACACCTGGGGCAACGTCTCCGGGATCGACCGCGCCAGTGGCATGGTGGTGATCAAGCCCTCGGGCGTGCCCTATGAGGAGCTCACCGCCGCGCAGCTGGTGGTGGTCGACCTCACCGACCGTATCGTCGAGGGCACGTTGCGGCCGTCCTCGGACACGCGTACGCACACCGCGCTCTACCGCGCGTGGCCGGATATCGGCGGCGTGGCGCACGCACACGCGCCGCACGCCACGGCGTGGTGCCAGGCGCGCCGCGCGCTGCCCTGCCTGGGCACCACCCACGCCGACCACTGCCGCGGGCCGGTGCCGTGCACCGGTCTGCTCGACGCGGCGGCGGTGGCCGGCGACTACGAGGCGGCCACCGGCGCGCAGATCATCGCGACCTTCGCTGCGGCCGGTGCAACGGCCGCCGACGCACCCGACCACCGCACCACGCCGATGGTCCTGCTCGCCGGACATGCACCCTTTGCGTGGGGAGGCTCGGCCATGGAGGCGGCCTACCACGCGGTCGTGCTCGAAGAGATGGCGCGCATCTCCGCGCTCACCCTCGCCCTCGACCCGCAGGCGGCGCCGCTGCCCGCGGCCATCGCCGACAAGCATTACTTCCGCAAGCACGGCGCCCTGGCCACCTACGGCCAGCCGCGCACCTGACCATGCCTGGAGCGCCCATGCCGTCCGACCGCCCCTGTTTATGGTTCGTCACCGGCAGCCAACACCTGTACGGGCCGGAGGCGCTCGCGCAGGTCGCGGCCAACGCGCAGACGGTGGCGGGCGGGCTGGATGCCTGCGGCCGCATCCCGCTGCCCGTCATCGCCAAGCCGGTGCTGACCACCGCCGAAGAAATCCGCGCGCTGTGCCTGGCGGCCTCAGCAGATCCGCAGTGTGCCGGCCTGGTGCTGTGGATGCACACCTTCTCGCCGGCGAAGATGTGGATCGGCGGACTGTCCTGCCTGCGCAAGCCGTTCGCGCACCTGCACACCCAGTTGCACCGCGATCTGCCGTGGGGCAGCATCGACATGGACTTCATGAACCTGCACCAGGCGGCGCACGGCGACCGCGAGGGCGCGCATCTGCACACCCGCATGCGCCTCGAGCGCAAGGTCGTGGTCGGGCACTGGCAGGACGGCGAGGTCCAGGACCGCCTTGGCGCGTGGGCGCGTGCCGCGCTTGGCTGGCACGACCTGCAGGGCGCGCGCTTCGTGCGCTTCGGCGACAACATGCGCAATGTCGCGGTGACGGATGGCGACAAGGTCGCCGCCGAGATGCGCTTCGGCTGCGCGGTGCTGGCGCACGGCGCCAGCGAGCTCGCCGACCGCGCCGCGCAGGTGACGGAGGCGGACGTGGACGCGCTGGTCGCGGAGTACCTCGGCAGCTACACGTGCGCGCCCGACGTGCTGCCCGGCCAAGCGGGCCACCGCTCGCTGCGCACCGAAGCGCGCACCGAACTGGCCCTGCGCGGCTTCCTGACCGACGGCCGCTTCAAGGGCTTCACCACCAACTTCGAGGACCTCGCGCACCTGCCGCAGCTGCCCGGCCTGGCCGTGCAGCGCCTGATGGCGGACGGCTACGGCTTCGGCGCGGAGGGCGACTGGAAGTCGTGCTTCATGCTGCGCGCGATGAAGACCATGGCCACCGGCCTGCCCGGCGGCACCTCATGGATGGAGGACTACACCTACCACCTCGAGCCCGGGCGTGAACTCGTGCTCGGCGCGCACATGCTCGAGGTCTGCCCGTCGCTCGCCGCCACGCGGCCGTCGCTGCAGGTGAACCCGCGCGGCATCGGCGGGAAGGCCGATCCCGCGCGCCTGGTCTTCGATGCGCGCCCCGGAGCGGCGATCAACGTGTCCCTGGTCGACCTCGGCAACCGCTTCCGCCTGGTGGTGGCCGACGTCGAGGACGTCACGCCGCCCGCGCCGCTGCCCAGGCTGCCGGTGGCGCGGGCGGTGTGGCGCTGCCTGCCCGACTTCAAGACCGCCTGCGCCGCGTGGCTCTACGCCGGCGGCGCGCACCACGCGCTGCATTCGCAGGCCCTGAGCGGCGAGCACCTCGCCGACTTCACCGCCATCGCCGGCATCGACCTGGTGCGCATCGACGCGCGCACGCGCATCGACGAGTTACGGGAACGGCTGCGCACCGCGGATGTGGTGTGGAGTTTCAGCCAGGGGTTGGGGCGGGTCTGACACTGCGGGGCGCGGGGCGCGAGCTACAAGCTACGAGAAACATATTCCGCTGGCTCAGCGCACGAGCGAGTCCGCATCCGACCCAACGGGTCCCACGTTGGCAGGCCAGGTCTTCACTCGTAGCTCATGGCTAGGGCCTCCGGACCTTGCGCGCCCCCGGCCGCGTCCCGCGCTTGGAAAAATTCCGCTTCGCGTTGCGGCGCGTTGGGGTCGGCTTGCGTTTGCCGTTCATCTGCACGATGCCCCAGATGACCAGGATCACGCCGACGCCCGCGAGGGCGCCGGTGCTGCCGGTGCCTTTCAGCGCCAGCGTGCCGCTGATGCCGCCGATGATGAAGACCGCGCCGATGATGATGTTCCACATGGAGTGCTGTTTCGTCGTGAGAGGATGCCCGGGCACGCATCCACACGTGCGGCAGCTGCTGTCGGCAGGCTTGGCAACCAGATGGATGAGGGAGAATCCGGCTGCGTCAGGCCAGCGCCGGGCTGCCCAGCGGCGTCGCCGTGGTGCGCACCGGCGCCGGGCCGACCACCACAGTGAAGCCTTCGACGGCCAGTACGGCGAGCCGCTCGCCGGGCCGCGGGATGGTCGCGGACTGCACGACCACCTCGATCTCGCCCTGGGCGAAGGCGACGCGCGCGGTCAGCCGGGGTTGCCCGACCACCACGCCAGTGGTGCCGGTGGTGACCTGCAGCAGCACCGCCGCCGGATTCACCGGCGGCCGGCTGTCCTGCATCAACAGCGGGTTGCCGATCGAACCGGTGAAACCGGCATCGGGGTGCGTGGGCGGAACGATCTTGTTGCTTTCGTGCACTGCGTCGGCGATCAGCTGCAGCGGATCCTTGCCAACCTGGTCGACCGCAGCGGCACGCTCGAAGTTGAGCGGAAAGCCGAAGCGCTTGGCCGCGATCAGCGCGGCGACCACCACGCGCAGGTTGCCGTGGCCGAGGTGGGTCGCCGCCACCTGCTCAAGGGTCAGGTCGATGCCGGCGTGCTTGGCGACCAGCAGCTGGTTGATCAGCAGGGTGGTGTCAGCGCGGCGCAGACGCAGCAGCAGCAGATCGCCGATGCCGACCCCATGCAGGCCCTTGGTCCAGGCGCTCAGGTTCAGGTGCCAGGCCTTCACCACCTCCCACAGCAGCAGCGTGGCGACCGGCGTGACGAGGATGAGGAAGGTCAACCACAGCCAGTTCTGAGCAAGGAAATCAGCCATGACTCATCCTTCAAACGCGGTCCGGAACGGTGGTGAGCGCGGTGGGATCGCGATCGGGCGGGCGAGTCATACACCGCCAGGAATGCGATGCCAGCGCTTGCTGGATGGACAATTCCATCTGGCGACGGAACAATGGGATAGGTCGAAGGACTGGGGCGCGCGACAGGCGTTTTCCAGCGTTCTCGGCTCACCTGGCGTGGCAGATGATTCCGCGGTCTGCCGAACTGCCCGCGCATCGCTCCACGCGCTCCCTGATGGCTTCTCCGCGGTGGGTTTGGGGCCTTCGCCACACGGTCACGGGGCCGGACACGAAGCGCTGGACATGAGGCGCATGCGTGTGCCATCATTCCCGCCGCGCCGCCATCCGCAGCGCTGATCCATCTTCAGGAGTCCATCATGCCCCGTCCCCGCATCAGCACCGTATCCGCTCGCAGTGTAAGAGCGCTCCTCGGCGTCCTCGCACTCGCCGCGCCGCTCGCGGCAGCTCAGGCCAAACCGCCTAAGATCAGCACCGTCGGGGATGGCGACTTCGTCATCGGGCCCGACTACGTGAAGGCGCCGGAGATGAACGGCGCGGACGGCGCGCCCAAGGGCACGGTGCGCGACTTCGTGATGCAATCTTCCGAGAGCAAAATCTACCCGGGACTGACCGGCGCCTACTCGCGCAAGGTCTGGGTCTACGTGCCGAAGCAGTACGTGCCAGGCACGCCGGCGCCGTTCATGGTGGTGCAGGACGGCGGCGGTTATGTCGGCCGGCTGACCACCGCGCTTGACAACCTGATCTTCGCGCAGCGCGTGCCGGTGATGGCTGCGGTGTTCCTCGATTCCGGCGGCGGCGATTCCAAGGGCAGCGAGCGCGGTCTGGAATACGACACGGTCTCGGCCAAGTACGCGCAGTTCATCGAGACCGAGGTGCTGCCGCGCGTCACCAGCGAGTACAAGGTCACCTTCACCAAGGACCCGGAGGGCCGCGCGACCATGGGCGGCAGCTCGGGCGCCGCCTGTGCGTTCACCATGGCGTGGTTCCGGCCCGACCTCTACCGCCGCGTGCTCAGCTATTCGGGCACCTTCGTCGCCCAGGAATCGCCGGACAATCCCGCTTCGCCGCACGGCGCCTGGGAATACCACGAGCACTTCATCCCGCAGAGCCCGGTGAAGCCGCTGCGCATCTACCTGCAGGTCGGCGAGCATGACAACGGCGAAGGCCGGCCCGAGAACACCTACCACAACTGGCCCATGGCCAACGAGCGCATGGCTGCGGTACTCAAAGCCAAGGGCTACCACTACCGCTACGAGTTCTGCAAGGGCGCCGGCCACGTCGACGGTCGCGTCATCGACCAGACCCTGCCCAGCGCGCTGGAATGGCTGTGGCGAGGGTATGCGGGCAAGTAGAGGGTCAAGAAGTCCGGAAGTCCGGAGGTCCGGAGGTCCGGAAGTCTCGTGACGCGGCGCTAGCTGACTGGATCTGTGTGGTCCGTTTCCTGGCATCCGTGCGGGCGGTCGATTGCATCCTCGGAAGCAGGGCTGTCCGACTTCCGGACTTCCGGACCCCGGACTTCCGGACCGCGAAGCGCTCAGCGCTTCGCCGACGCTGGTCGCTCGTACGCGCCGATGTCGGCGACCTTGCCCTGCGGGCGCGGCGTGCCGTCGGCGTCGTGCGACGGGAACTTCGCCGCGGGCAGGTCAGCGGCGTCGCGCGCGGGTGAGTCGTCCTGCAGGCGCCAGTCGCCCGCCGCCGGCGCGACGAAGCGCGGGTCGTCGGCGATGACTGCGCCGGCGTCGAGACCGAGCGCCTTCCAGGCGGCCAGGTCCTTGCGTCCGCCTGCGGTGAAGGTCACGCCGGTGCGATAAAAATTGCGGTCGCAGGTGCTGGGCGCGTCGGCGAGATCGAACACAGCACCGGTGGCGATGAGGATGTTCGCATAGCACGCCGGGGCGTTGCCGGCCGCGGTCGTGGCGATGCAGGACTGCGCCGCGCCGGCGTCGGCGGCGGTGACGATGGTGCTGAAGCGCACTGTGCTGCCGGGGCTGCGGCACAGGATCGCGGTGTCCTTGTCCCAGCCGTGCGTGCGGGTGCCGGTGATGACCAGGTTCTGCAGCAGGTGCCCGGTTCCTGATACATCGATGGTCGCGTGCGGGCCGGTCATGCGCAGGCCGTCGATCTCGATGCCGCGCCCCTGCATCACCAGGCGCGCGTCCTCGATCAGGCCGCCACGCACCAGGATGCGCGCATCGGGGTGTTCGGAATTGTTGAGCGACCAGCCGCCGCCGCGTGACACCAGATGATCCATCAGCACCGGCCCGAGCTTCGGTCCGTGCATCTCCATGATGAAGGCGTGGGCGGTGCCGTACGGATTGTAGAGCGTGCTCCAGGTGTCCTCGGTGTGCTCGTAGGTGCAGTTCCAGTATTCCGAGGCGCCGGCGGGATAAGGCGAGTCGGGCCCGTTGAATGAGACCCACGCCGAGTTGCCGCCGTTGTCCTGCCCGGGGTGGGGCCAGGCCGCGTAGCAGTCGCGGTGCACGACGCGGTGCGAGTTGATGCAGCCGAAGTGGTGCTTGCCGGCGCGGTAGACGGCGACGCGCTCGATGAGGACATCCTCGCTGCCCATGATGCGCACGCCGTAGCCGCCGTTGTCGTCCAGGCGTGCGCTGTCCTCGGCGACCAGGTCGCGGAACACCAGGTGGTGGTGCGGCGTGCCGTCCGCCGCCATCGAGCAGATGATGTCGTCCTCAACCACCGCGCGCCAGGCGCCCTGGGACCGCGGCTGCTGGTAGGCGAAGGCCGGCAGACCTGAGAACGCCGTCGCGTCGGCGACGGGGTCGTAGAGCTTGATGCTGAGCACCCCGGCGTGCCACGTGAACGACCACGGTTTGGCCTCGGCCGCGAAGCGCTCCCAGGCGCCGGGCTCGTGGCGGAAGAGGAACACGCCGTCGACCAGCAGCGCGTAGACCGGTGCCGCGTGCGCGATGGTGTAGACGCGGCTGTTCCCCTGCTGGGCGAACTGCTGCGCGTCCAGCGCCTCACTGCCGGTGAAGCGCGGCTTGGGCGCGGACGGTTCGCCATACGCGGCGTAGGTGATGGGCTTGCCCTCTGCGCCGTCCCAGCGCGGGCGCAGGCGGGCGCGCCAGCAGCCGCCGCGCTTGAACAGCACGCGGTCGCCGGGGGCGAGGCGGGTGGACTCCACCTTGCCGAGGCTGGACCAGGCGGAACCCGGGGTGGTGCCGTCGGCGGCGTCGTGGCCTTGAGCCTGGTCGACGTGGAAGTCCTGAGCCGCTGCGGGCGTGCCGGCCATGGCGAGCGCCAGGGTGGCGAGGCAGCGCAGGAGGGATGTTCCGGATGAGGCGGCAGACGCGGGGAGAAGCAGCATCATGGCTCCGCACGGGAGCCACGATAATGGGCGGATGCGCAGCGACGACCATGCGATTTCCCACATGCATACCGCGGCGTGTGCGCCGATGTGAGACGGAACGCCTCATTAAAAGACAGCGCGAACGCTGGCCGTTCAGCTCTGCCGGCGTTCCCAGTGCAGCCGTTGGGGCACGCTTGCCGCGGCCGACCTTGCCGGCACCCTGCCCATGGTGACCCGCGAACCGATCTTCGAAGCGCGCGCCACCAGTCTGCCGGTGCTGCGTTACCTGGTCGCCGTCGCCGAGCACCGCCATTTTGGGCGCGCCGCCGAAGCGGCGCGCATCTCGCAGCCGACCCTGTCCGCGCTGATCGGGCAGTGGGAAAAGCGCATGAAATGCCAGGTCTTCGAGCGCGAGGCGCATGGCGTGCGCATCACCCCGGCAGGTGAACGCGTGGTGCTGGCGGCGCGCCAGGCGCTTGACGCCATCCGCGCGATGGAGGCGGCCGCGAGCGAGGCCAAGCCGCCGTTCTTCGGCGCGGTGCGCTTCGGCGTCATCCCCACCGTCGGTCCCTACGCGCTGCCGTTCGTCACGAGCGCGCTTGAGAAGGCGTTCCCCGGCCTTGAGCTGCCGATCCGCGAGGGCACCACCGCGGACCTCATCGCTGCCCTCGATGCCGGGCGCATCGATGTTGCGATGCTCGCGCTCACCTCCGGCATGACGGAGCGCTTCGCGGTCGATGCGCTCTACGACGAGCCCTTCCTGGTCGCCCTGCCGCGCGGCCACCGCCTGGCGGAGGGCAAAGCGGTGGCGACCGCTGATCTGGCGAATGAGCGGCTGCTGCTGCTCGACGAGGGCCACTGCCTGCGCGACCAGGCGCTGGCGCTGTGCGGTCACCGCGCCGGTCAGTCCGCTGGCGCCGACTACCGTGCGACCAGCCTTGAGACGCTGCGCCAGATCGTCGCGAGCGGCGCTGGGGTCACCATCCTGCCGGCCCTGGCCGTCGGCGACGACGACCGCCGCCTGGTGCTGCGCCCGTTCGCTGGCGAACCCGCCTTCCGCACCATCGTGCTGCTGTGGCGGCGGCATGATTCGCGGGTGGCGGCTTATCCGCTGCTGGCGGGACCGATCCGGAAGCATCTGCCGCGGGGGCAGGTCACGGCGCGGTAGGCGCGGGGCGCGAGACTCCATCCACCCATTGCCCTCCCCCGGCCCGTCCCCACCATCAGGACCAATGGACCTCCTCGATCGCCGCATACGTGCATTGGGCCGGCGGCGCCGCGCGATCCGTGCGGTGCGGGCGTGGTTTCCCGCGCTGGCGCTCGGGTTGGGAGTGGCGGCGACCGCGGTGATGGTGGTACGGGTGGCGGTGCCGGCGGGCGGCGGCTGGGTACTGCCGCTGGCGGTCGGTGGGCTGGTGGCGCCGCTGGTGGTGGTGCCGCGCGCGCTGCGCCGGCGCGATGCCCGCGCCCAGCTCGCAGGGGAACTGGATCTGCGCGCCGGCACGCATGGGCTGCTCATGGCCCTGGCCGAGCAGCCCAGCGGCGCCCGCGCGCCCGACTGGTCGCAGCGTTTGGAGGGATCGTTGCGCACCAGCGTGCTGCCCGCCCTGCCGTGGCGCCTCGGCCAGGCGCCGCTGATCGCGGCGGCGCTGCTCGCCGCCGCCTGCTGCCTGCCGCAGACGGTCGTGCCGGTGGGCTTGCCGCCGGCGGTGCAGACCTGGTTCCACGCCGCGGCCGAGCGCCTCGGCGATCTCGATCAGGCCGGCCTGATCCCGCCCGCCGCCGTGCCGGAACTCCAGCAGCGTCTCGCCGAACTCGCCGCCCACGCCCACGAGCACGGCATGGACCAGCCGACCTGGGAGGGCCTCGACCGCGTACGTGCCGACCTTGATCAGGCGACCGCGGTGTCGGCGCAGCGACTTGCCCAGGCGATGGCGGTGGCGGAACTGCAGGCGCGCCCGTCCGCCGCTGGCGCGCCCGGCGGCGCCGATGCCACCCACCTCGCGCAGGCGCTCGCCCAACTTGCCGCCCAGGCTCCGGGGCTGGTGCCGAAACTTGCGCCCGGCGCCGGCGCCGAGGAACTCCAGGCCGCGCTCGCCGACGCGCTCAAGGCTGGCGCGCTCAGTCCCGAGCAGGCTGCGGCGCTGCGCCAGCTCGGGCTGGCCGGCGCTCCGGGGAAAACCGTGGCCCTGGATGGCGCCGCTGCGCAGCGACTGGCCGCGCGCATCGCCAAGGAACTGGCCAAGGGGCGCAGCAAGCTCGGCGGGGCCGGCGAGGACCTCGACCAGGAGCTCGACCGCCTGCAGTCTGAAGGCCGCAGCGAGAACGGTGGCGTGGACAAGGGACCCGGCCACCCGCCGCTGACCTGGGACGATCCCCGCCGCACCGCCGGCGGCGGCGTGCAGAGCCTGCCCGCCGGCATGCAGGTCAATCCCGACGGCTCGGTGACGGTCGCCGAGCAGGTGCGCGACGCCGAGGTCGATGCCCAGGCCCTGCAGGCGGCGGCACGCGCCGCCGCGCACGCCTTCGATCCGACCGCCGCCGAAGCACGGCGCGCCGGCGTCTCGGCGCGCCACCGCGCTGCCGTCGCCGACTATTTCAAGGCATCCGCGCTGCCTGCGCCTGCTGCGCCGACCGCGCGCCCGTCTCCCCCATCCACCCCACCGGCCCCAGCCATCCCATGACCAAGATCGCCATCCTCTCCGTATCCGCCGGCGCCGGCCACCTGCGCGCCGCCGAAGCGCTCAAGACCGCGATCGAGGCGCGCCTGCCCGGCGCCACCGCCACCCACCTCGATGTCATGGAGTTGGTGCCCAAGCTGTTCCGCAAGATCTACGCGGACAGTTACCTCAAGGTCGTGGACCGCCACCCGGCGCTGTGGGGTTACCTCTACCACACCGCCGACCGCGCCAAGCCCGACGGCACGCTGACGCGCCTGCGCCAGGCGGTGGAGCGGCTCAATACCCGCGCCTTCGCCAGCCGGCTCGCGGAACTCGCGCCCGACTACGTGATCTGCACGCACTTCCTGCCCGCGCAGCTGCTCTCACGCATGATCGGCAAGGGCACCTTCACCAAGCCGGTGTGGGTGGTGGTCACCGATTTCGACATCCACACCCTGTGGGTGCACCCGCACCTCACCGGGTATTGCGCCGCCGCCGAGGAGATCTCGTGGCGCATGCGCGACCGCGGTCTGCGCGATTCGCGCATCGCCGTCACCGGCATCCCGATCATGCCGGCGTTCAGCACCTCGCCCGACCGCGCCACCTGCGCCGCCGAGCTCGGCATCGATCCGCGCCGCACCACCCTGCTGATGATGTCGGGTGGTTTCGGCGTCGGCGCCATCGACCAGCTCGCGGAGCGCCTGCTCGGCATTCCCGGAGATTTCCAAATCGTCGCGCTGGCCGGGCGCAACGCCGAGCTGCTTGAAAAACTGCGCGCGGTCGGCGCGCGCTTCCCGGGCCGCCTGCACGCGCAAGGCTTCACCCGCACCATCGAGCGCGTCATGGCCTGCGCCGACCTGGCGATCACCAAGCCCGGTGGCCTGACCAGTTCCGAATGCCTGGCGGTCGGACTGCCCATGGTGGTGGTCTCGCCCATTCCCGGGCAGGAGGAGCGCAACAGCGATTACCTGCTCGAGAACGGCGCCGCGCTCAAGGCGCACGACGCCGCCGGCCTGGAATACCGCGTGCGCATGCTGCTCGCGGATCCCAAGCGTCTGGCCGCGATGCGCGCCAACGCCAAACGCATTGGCACCCCCCAGGCCGCCAACAGCGTGCTCGACGCCGTGCTGGGCGCATGACGGCTCACACCGCCGCGGCCCCGCTGAAAGCGCCCGTGCACGCCGCCCTGCTGATCGCCGCGGTCACCGTCGTCGCCTACCTGTTCGCCAACGTCGAGATCCAGATCGAGGGCGCCGCGGGCTGGGCCGCGGGGCTGCCGGTGTCCTTCCGCATCGACCACCATTGGGCGCTCGACTGGTTCTGGGGCGGCCGCCCGATGACCGGCTACCACGCCTGGGTGTTCAGCTTCATGGCGCTGGTCTTCCACCTGCCGTTCGCGCTGTTCGGCCGCTGGTCGCTGCGCCTTGAGGCGCGCGTGCTCGGCAGCGTCATGCTGTTCTGGATCATCGAAGACGCGCTGTGGTTCGTGTGCAATCCCGCCTTCGGCTGGTCAGCGCTGCGCCCTGGGGCGCCCGGCGAGCCGGGCTGCGCGTGGTGGCACATCCACTGGTTCCTGGGCGTGCCCACGGATTATTGGACGTTCACCGTGGTGGGTGGGCTGGTGTTGTGGTGGTCGTTCCGGGCGCCGAAGGTGGATGACGCGACGCTGGGCGCGTAAGACGAGACCATCGCACGCCGACCGCGCGCTGGAATTGAAGAGACGAGGTTCGCGTGGTGAGCTGCGAGGAAGGCATGTCGTTCTCGTAGCTCGTAGCTCGTAGCTCGTAGCTCGTAGCTCGTAGCTCGTAGCTGGCGCGTAGCGAGAGACAGAACGCGTGATGCTGCCTGCATCCAGGACTTCCGGTTCGGGGTTTCCGCGCGCGGCCGTCTCATCATGCTCAGCGGCATGCCCCTCCCGATCTCGCCTGACAGCAGACCCGCCCTCCGCATCGCGCCGCATCGGATGCTGCGCGTCCTGGCCTTTCTGGCCTTGGCCGCCTATGCGCGCACCGCCGAGCCGGCCTGGGCGCCGGAGGAGTTCGAGGCCATCTCCGGTCCGGCCTCACCGCGCGTGGCGGTGGCGGTGCGATCCGAGGGTGGTCAGTTGCGCGTGGCGGTGGAGGTGGCGAGCTTCGCTGCCGACGGATCCGGAGTCCGCATCCAGCTCGGCCTCGCCGCGGACGCCACCGTCATCCTCGACGAGCGTGCGGCCCAGGTGGTGCGTGGCGCGAGTCTGACGACCTGCACCTTCGCCACGCCGCTCGCGCCGCTCGGCGATCTGCGTCGGCTGCGCCTCGGCCTGGCGATAGCGTGGGAGGGCGGACCCGCTGGCGCTGACCGCCAGCGCGAGCGCCTGCGCCACCGCTCCGGCGCTGCCCATGCCGGCCTCGCCGCCGATCCGCGCGAGTGGCTGCCCTTCGATCTCACGGAGTACGCGCTCGCCGTCGCCGACCGCCGCAACCGCCTCGAGATCACCTTCACCCAGCCAGAGGGCGGCAAGGCGACGGTAGTGATCGAGGATGCCGTCAGCGGCCGGCGACTGCGCAATCTGGTCGGCGGGCAGCCATTCGCGGCCGGCGCGCAGCGCCTGGCCTGGGACGGGCTCGACGACCATGGCGCGGTGGTGCCGCCCGGCACCTACCGCTGGCGCTCTCTGCACCACCCGGGGATCGTGCCGGAGTACGCGATGAGCTTCGCCAACGGCGACGACACGCTCGCGCAGCTCTCCGGCTGGGGACCCAACCACACCGTCCTCAACGCGGCGACCGCGAGCGGCGCGTGGACAGTGGTGTCCGCGCCGATGACCGAGGGCGGTGACGCCATCCTCGTGCTCGACGCGCAGGGCCACAAGGTGCGCGGCATGAACGTGCCGCTCGGCATGGGCATCGCCCGCACCGCTTCGGCGATCTCCGGCGACACGCTGTACGTCGCCAATGACGGTCCGGCCTTCCTCGACCACATCGACGAGCGCGATGCGCACGCGGTGGCGCACCTCAAGATCACCCTGGCGCGCTTCGACCTGGCGCAGGGCCGGCTGCTGGAATGGAAGCCGGGTGGCAGCTTCATCGCAGTCGCCGAGGCGGAGACCCACCCGGCGGAAGACTCCGCGTGGCGCTCAGCGGGTCTGGTTGGTCTGGCCGCGCTCGGCGACCGCCTCTACCTCGCTGACCGGCGCGGCGGCCGTTTGCTGGTCCTGGATGCGGCGACCGGGGCGCAGAGCGGCGTATTCGCGCTGCCCGCGCTGGCCGGGCTCACGTCCGCCCAGGGCCGGCTGTACGCGCTGGCCGCGGGCGCGGTGGTTACCATCGATGTGCAGAGCGGCGTCACCACCACCGTGGTGCCGGCGGCGCCGTCGCGCGATCCGGTGGCGCTCGCCGTCGATGCCGGCGGGCGCATCTACGTCAGCGACGCCGCCAGCCACACCGTGCTGATGTTCGACGCCCGCGGGCAGCCGCTGGGCGCGCTCGGCCGCCCAGGCGGGCCCTACACCGGCGCCTTCGACCGCGAGCGCATGGTCAACCCGCGCGGGCTCGCGGTGGCCGCCACCGGTTGGCTGTGGGTGACGGAGGAGCGCGCCGCGCCCAAGCGCATCGTCGCCTGGGACACCGCCACGCGCCGGGTGGTGTGCGAGAAGTTCGGCTCGCCGCCCTACGGCGGCACCGGCGCGGGCGTCGACCCCGTCGATCCCACGCGCTGGATCGGCCTTGGCGCGCAGTGGCGGATCGACCTCGCCACCCGTACCGCGCAGCCCATCGCCATCGTCGGGCCGGACCACCACGAATTCCATTACTCCTACGTACGCGATCACGGCGTCACCTATCTGATCGGCTACGGCCAGGCGACCACCATCGCGCGCGTGAACGGCGACGGCTCGGCGACGCCGGTGGCGCTGATCGCCTCGGCGCACCGCTTCAGCTTCGCCTGCGACTGGCAACCGCCGGCGGCCTTCGTCACCGCCTTCGCCGCCGCCTATCCGGGACGCGCCGGCAAGCACGCCGACAAGGGCCCGGGTTTCGTGTGGAGCGACGCCAACGGCGACGGCGTGATGCAGCCCGGCGAGTTCGACTTCGCGACCAGCGCCGAGAGCTTCGCCGGCGCCTACTTCGGCCACGACCAGCATGACCTCACCCTGCGCGTGCCGGTCACCGTCGGCGGGCGCCGCGTGGTGGTCGCGCTCGCCCCCAGCGGCTTCACCGCCGGCGACGCGCCGCGCTACCCGTCCCTGGCCGCGGCCTGCAGTGCGGGCGTGCCGATCGACCTCCCGGGCAACGAGGTTGAGACCACCGTCGACCGCTTCGGCGATCTGATCTGCAACGCCGAACCGGAGCTCAAGGCTTTCGCGCCCGATGGCCGGCTGCTGTGGACCCATCCCAACCGCTGGGTTGGCGTGCACGGCTCGCACGACGCGCCGTTGCCCGAGACCGGCGTGATGCAGGGGGCGCTTGGCTTCATGGGCACCGCGCCGCTGGATGCGACCAGCGACGTGTTCGTGATGAACGGCAACCACGGGCGCTACTTCATGCTCACCAGCGACGGGCTCTATGTCGACGAGTTCTTCAAGGACGTGCGCATGGGCGCGCACCTCGACACCACGCTGGTCGGGGGCGAGGCCTTTGGCGGCTGCTTTGCGCGGGGTGAGCGCGATGGGGTCTATTACCTGCAGGTGGGCGGCTACCGCGTCTACCGCATGCGCGGTCTCGACCGCCTGCAGCGCGGCCAGGGTGCCATCACCGTCAGCCCGGCGCAGGCGATCGCCGCCGAACGCGCCATGGCCGCGCACGGCGCGATCGCCGCCAAGCCGCACGCGGCCATCATTCCGCTTGTCGCCCAGGCCCCAGCCCTGCCGGGCGAGGACCACGAGTGGCCCGCGCCGGCCGCGGCCTGGGACCGTTCCGGGCGTTTCCCGGTGCGCGTGCGCGCCGCGCACGACGGGCGCATGCTGTATCTGCGCTGGGAGGTCGCCGACGATAGCCCCTGGGTCAATCGTGGCGGCGATTGGACGCTGCTGTTCAAGAGCGGCGATTCCGTCGACCTGCAGCTCGGCACCGATGCCGCCGCCAATCCCGCGCGCAGCGGGCCGGTGCCGGGCGACCTGCGCCTGCTCATTGCGCCCTTCCAGGGCAAGGACATCGCCGTGCTCTACCGCCACCGCCTGCCCGGCGCGACTGAACCGGTGACCTTCACCAGTCCGTGGCGTGCCGAGCGCGTGGACGAGGTGCGCCGGCTCGACAGCGCGCGCATCGCCGTCACCGTCCAGGGCGGTGGCTACCGGGTGTCCGTTGCGATCCCGCTCGCCGATCTCGGCCTCGATGCGGTTGCCGGGCGCACCGTCAAAGCCGACTTCGGGGTGATCTACGGCGATCCGGAAGGGCGCATCGACATGCTGCGCTCGTACTGGGCGAATCCATCCACCGGCCTCGTCAACGATGTGCCGGGCGAAATCATGCTGACGCCTGCCGCATGGGGTACGGCGACTTTCGCGAGTGCACCATGAGCGCCGCACGACTGCTGCTACGCCTGGCGCTGCTCGCCCTGCCGCTGGCGGCGGCCAGGGCAGAAACACTGGTCTGCGCCGGCGTGCTCGGTAATTCCGGCGAGCAAGGTCGCGACCTGGCGCGCTGCGCAGCGGCGCCGGCGCGCGGCCTGGGAGTGGTCTGCGACCGCTTCGGCACATTGTGGGACCGCGCCGGTTCCGGCGTGCTCGCCCGCTACGCCGTCGATGGACGCATGCTCGCCCAGTATCGCATCCCCGCCGAGAACGATCGCCGCGACCAGCTCGCCCTGGTTGGCGACACCCTGGTGCTGCTCATCAATGGTCGCCTGCACACCCTGGCGATCACCGCGCTGCCGGACAGCGCGGCCACGCCGATGACGATCGAGGCGACCTGCCTGTCGCCTTCCGCGTGGCACGGCACGGTCGCCATCGCCACCAAGCAGGGCCTCGCCACCTGGGCGGTCGCTGAAGAGGCGGCACCGCGCCCGGTCGCCGCGCTGGCCGGAATCGAGGCGGTCGAGATCGGCGCGGACGGCGCGCTCTACGCCATGGTCGAGTGGCAGGTGCACAAGTTCGTGGCCGGCGCCGAGATCAGCGATGGCTGGCCGCGCGCCGCGCCCGGCGAGCGGCCGCAGCTCCTCGACGGCTGGTGGTATGGCCACGCCTGGAACAGCACCATCAAGCGCTGCGACGCCGACCTCGCACCGCAGCCGGGCGTGGTGCTGGGCGGCGCCTCGGGTTCGTTCATCGGCCACCTCGACCAGAGCGCCGACCTGGTCAACGGTCGCGGTCTAGCGCGGCTGGATCGCGACCTGTTCGCGGTCTCGGGCTTCACCGGCACGCTGCAGCTGCTGGCCTGGAACGAAAATGCGCGGCAGTTCGCCGTGGTGCGGCGCATCGCCGCGCTGCCGCGCTGTCCGGCGCTGGGACTCGACCGCGCCGGGGACGTCTGGCAGTGGAACGGCGCCTGGCGCTGGGACGACCGGCCCGACGCGCCGCTGCGCGACGGCGTCACGCCACCGGAGGAGCTCGGCCAAGCGGTGATGCTGGATGACGACGTGATGGTCGCGCCCGGCGTGATGTGGGGCAAGCCGACGCTGATGCACGGCCGCCTCGATGGCGAGGTCGCGGTCGAGCGCATCGAGGAACATTGCACGCTGCGCCGCAATCTGGTCGGCAGCGCCACTTACCGCGATGGCGATCACCTGGTGCTGCTGACCATCGACGCTGCTGGCGCCGGCCACGCCTTCGCCATCGATCCGGTGGGCCATTTCCGCGGCGATCTCGGGGCGGTCGAACTCGCCACCGCGACGCCGGTGGTGGCGTGGACCGCGTTGGCCATGGCTGGCGCCGATGCGCTGCTCGCCACGGGCGACGGCTGTGTGCTGGAGTTCGCGCGCGCTGGCGGAGGCTGGCACGAAACGCGACGCTGGCGTTCCTGGGGCGCCGGTGAGACGGAGCACTTCGGCGCGGTGATCCACATCAGTAGCGATGCGCACACCCTGGCCGTCTCCGACCGCGACCGCCACCGCGTGCTCTGCTTCGCTACCGGCGGTGGCAGCCCGCGTGCGACCTTCGGCCGCTGCGACGAGGCTGGCGCCGACCTCGCCACGCTGAGCGCGCCGACCACCGTCGCGGTGCGTGGCGAGCGCGTCGTGGTCTTCGATGCCGGCAACCAGCGCTTGGTGAAGCTGCTCAGCGCGCCGTGAGCCACGAGTTTCGCATCACGAGCTGCGAGTGACGGCATTCGCGTCTCGCGTCTCGTAGCTCGCGACCCGTCGCACCCGGACGGGGAAGGCCATGGCTTCCCGTCGCTCCCCGCTATGGTCGCGCCCCACGCGCGATGGCAGATGATCCGACCATCTTCGATCTGCTCGGACCCGGGCAGCCGGAGCGGCCTGTGCCGGTCCCGGACGTAGCCGATGGCGGCGAGCTGACTGATGCGCTGATCGCTGCGGCGGTGGCCGCGCTGCGCGCGCGGGGGCCGCTGCTGCCCCCGGCGGATATCCCGCCCGCGCCTCACGGCCAGCGCGTCTGGGTCTATGACACCGAGGTCTTCCCCAACCTGGTGCTGCACGTCTTCACCGACGGGCGCAGCACCGAGGTCTTCCATCAGGGGACCTGGGACGCGCTTCGGACCTTCGTCAGCGATCCGGGCAAAGTCCTGGCCGGCTTCAACAGCTCGGGCTACGACGACCCGGTGCTGCGCCGCATCCTCGCCCGACCGCACCCCACGTTGGCGGATATCTTTGCGCTCTCGGGCGAGATCATCGGCGGCGAGCTGCCGCGTGAGCTGCGCTGGGGGCCGGTGCCGTGGGCGCACGGCATCGATGTGCTGCAGCTGCTCAATGGCCGCGGTTCGCTCAAGGAGTGGGAGTGCCGCCTGGGGCTCGACCTGGTCGCGGAGTCGCCGTGCGATTTCGCCGCGCCGCTGCCGGCTGGCGCCATCGGCGAGGTGCTGCGCTACTGCCTCAACGACGTCGCGGCGACCGTGCGGCTGCTGCTCGCCAACTGGGACCTGGTGGCGATGCGCGCGGTGCTGCAGGGCATCTATGGCCAATCCGACACCATCTATGCCACCA
This sequence comes from Planctomycetota bacterium, assembly GCA_038213805.1. Lineage (GTDB taxonomy): Bacteria > Planctomycetota > UBA11346 > UBA11346 > UBA11346 > BOG-1363. Next base: position 52,849 of record JBBQSO010000012.1, read on the forward strand.
CCGAGGCCGGCATCGCCGAGGCGACCCTGGCCGACCTGGCGCGCCGCGCCAGCGGGGTGACGCGCAGCCAGCTCAAGGCCGCGGCCGCCGCCAATCCCGACAACCGCCCGCGCACGTGGCCGCTGGATGGATTGATCGCGCCGCGCGTCACTTTCGTCACCCCGCCCTTCTGCACCCTGCTTGCGGCGGTACGGGCCGGGTCGCTGGTGATCGGCGCGCGCGGTGGCGCGCTCGACCTGCCGCAGCTCCCCGGTCAGGTGTTCACGCACGACGGCACGCTCTATCAGCTCGGCACCGGCGGCCTGCACTCGCTCGACCAGCCCGGCTCGTGGCGCGCCGACACGGACACCGCCCTCATCGATCTCGACGTGACCAGCTACTATCCGTCGCTGATCATCAACGAGGGCTGGCACCCGCGCCACTATGGTCCGGCCTTCGTTGAGCACCTGCGCGGCATGCGCGACCGCCGCGTCGCCGCCAAGAACGCCGGCGACAAGCGCACCGCCACCGCGCTCAAGATCGTCATCAACTCAATCTACGGCAAGCTCAACGACGCCTACAGCAGCATCCGCTCGGTGCCCGACGCCTTCCGCGTCACGCTCAATGGCCAGCTGCTGCTGCTCATGCTCATCGAGGGGCTGTCCAGCGCCGGCGCCGAGGTGCTGAGCGCCAACACCGACGGCGTGACGGTACGCGTACCGCGCGTGCAGCTCGCGGCGGTCGAGGCCGCAGCCGCCGCCTGGGAACGCGCCAGCGCGCTCACCCTGGAGCGCACGTCCTATCGCGCCCTGCACCGCCGCGACGTGAACAACTACCTGGCCATCACCGCCGCCGGCGAGCTCAAGACCCGCGGCGCCTTCGGCGATGGCGCTAAGGGCGATGGCGCGGTGGTGCGCGAGGCCGCGGTGGCCTGGCTGGTCGAGGGCATCGAACCGTCCGAGACCGTGGCCCGCTGCAGCGACGTGCGCGCCTTCCTGTTCTACCAGCGTACGCGCAGCGACGCGCTGCTGGTGCACGGCGAGCGCGCACTCGGCCGCATCGCGCGCTGGTATGTCGGCTTCGGCGGCCCCACCCTGCGCCGGCGCAGCCTCGCCGAAGGCACCCTCACCACCGTCGCCCATGGCCACCACGCGCGCCTCGCCATGGATATCGCCGGCTGGACGATGGCCGACCTCACCACCCTTGACCGCAGCGCCTATGTCGCCGAGGCGTGGCGCCTGATCAACGCGGTGGCGCCGCGCGAGGGGCTGGTGGGAGACGGATGAGCTGCGAGTCGCGAGGCTCGTAGCTCGAAGCTCGCGCGCTCCGGACCCACGAGAATCCCTTCCCACCCCATCCACCTTCCTGATCATCCCGCTGCATGCGCGCCACCCTGCCCGCCTTCCGCGTCTGTCGCAGCCCCATCCACGGTCGCGGTGTCTTCGCCGCCACGCGCATCCCGCGCCGCATGAAGCTCGGCGAGGTCTCCGGCGAGCTGTGCCGTCTGCCACAGGCGCGCCAGGCCATGCAGGCCCGCAGCGTCATCCATCTTGTCGAGCTCAGCCGGCGCTGGGCACTGGACTGCTCGCGTGGCAATCATTTCCGCCACCTCAACCATTCCTGCCAGGCGAACTGCTACCTGCGCATCTGGCGCCGCCGTGTCGAAGTCTACAGCCGCGGCGTCATTGCCCGTGACCACGAGTTGACCGTCGATTACCGCAGCACCCAGCATCCCGGCGGCATGGTGTGCGGCTGCGGCCGCCCTGGGTGCCGTTCGCTGCTGTGACGCCGCGCCCCTGAATCATCCAGGGGCGCCCGTCCGCGTGCTCGCCGCTTCAGCGACGATCCGTCAGCATGGCTAGCAGCGGCGCCACTTCCTCCGCTGCGAAGGCCCGGGCCGACGGCTTCCGCATGCCGACTGCCGCCGGAGCGACCAGTTCGATCTTCCAGCGCTGCGCGGCGGTACCGTTGTCGGTGTGCTGCTTGACGTTGATCCCGTCGGCGGTCCCAGAGCCATCCACGTCCAGGCAGTCGCCGCTGCACTGCGCCGTCAGCCGGTACCAGCCGCCGCCCATGTCAGCGATCTTCCAGCGCTGCGCGGTGCCGCCATTGTCCGTCCACTGCTGGACATTCGTATCGTTGGCACTGCTCGCGCCGTTCACGTCCAGGCATTTGCCACTGCACTGCGCGGTGAGCTTCCACCAGCCGCCGCCCTGGTCGTCGAGCCGCCAGCGCTGCGCCGCCGAGCCATTGCTGGTCCACTGCTGGACGTTGGTGCCGTCCGACGTCCCGGCGGCGTTCACATCCAGGCACTTGCCGCTGCACTGCGCGGTCAGCGTATAGGTCGCGCCAGAGGCCAGACCCGTCGTCTGGATGCGGTCGATCCGCCAACGCTGGGCATCTGTGCCGTTGTCCGGCGCCTGATTGATCGGTGTGCCGTTGGTGGTGGCGGAATGCAGCACGTCCAGGCACATGCCACTGACCTTGGCGATCACCTTCATGGTGCCGTCACCGCGGTCGACGATCATCCAGCGCTGCGCGGCGCTGCCGTTGTCGGCCGCCTGGTCGACGCGCGTGCCGTCGCTCAGCCCGCCGCCCTGCACGTCGACGCGCAGGCCATTCGCCTGGGAGGTGATGCGGTAGCCATCGCCCAGGTCCTCGATCTTCCAGCGCTGCGCATTGGTGCCGTTGTCGGTATACTGCTGCAGCACGGTCCCGGCCGCGCCGGTCGAGCCCGGCACGTCCAGACACTTGCCACTGGCCTGTGAGGTGAAGCGGTAGACGCCGCCCGAGGTGATCGCCGCGATGCGCGGGTACACATCGACGAAGGTCGTGCCGGTCAGTCCGGCGCTGTCCGTGACGGTAAGGTGCACGCGGTACCACTGCACGGGATCGGTCTCGCCGACCGCGGGTACGGTGAAGCTGCCGGTCGCGCCGGACAGCGGGCCCAGGAAGGGATGGGTATGGACCTCGTGGTGGAAGACGATGGTCCAGCTGAGCGCGCTGGCCGGCAGCGCGCCGTCCACCGCGTCCTGGCCCGTCCCGGCGTAGGCGATGGTCGCGCCGTCGCTGAACAGGGAGAAATTCCGGGGCGCGGTGATGGTCGCCACCGGTGCGGTGCGGTCGCGCACTGTCAGCACCGCCTCGGCGCTGGTCGCGCTGCCCGCAGCGTTGCGCACCACCGCGCGGAAGCGCGCGCCATCGTCGGCGAGGGCGGCGGTAATCGCATAGGTCGCCCCGGTCGCCCCGGCGATATCGACCCCGCCACGCTGCCATTGGAAGCTGAGCGGCGCCGCGCCCGAGGCCCCGACGGTGAACGACGCGCGGCCGCCGACGCCGGTGGTGGCCGGCTGCGGCTGCGCCGAGATGCTCGGCGCCTGGCTGCCCGTGTAGGTGATGCGGACCAGGCGGCCGCTCGCCGACGAGGTGTTGTCCGCGCTCGAGCCGCGTGCCAGGTACCACAGCGCGCCATCTGGCGCCGCGCGCAGGTCGATCGGATTGGCGACGCCGCGCGCGAAGACCGTGGCCGCGCCCTGGTCGGTTGCGTCGCCGCGCAGCGCCTGCGGATCGATGAAGCGGATCCAGCCGTTGGAGTAGTCGCTGAAGAAGTACTTGCCGACGTAGCCCGCGGGGAACATCGCGGTCGCGGGATCGTAGAACGTCCCGCCGGTGATGGCCGAGCCACGGGTGTCGCCGCTGCCGTGCGGGTAGGTGAAGACCGGGTCGCGATAGCGGCTGTCGTGCAGCACGCCGTCGGTGGCGCCGCCGGTGAACCCGTAGTTCGCGCCGGCCACACCCAGGTCGATCTCCTCCCAGCTGTTCTCACCGACGTCGTTGATGAAGTATCGGCCCGTTCCGGGTTGGAATGCGGCGGTGAAGGGGTTGCGCAGGCCCAGCGCCCAGATCGCCTGGTTGCGACCGCTGGTCTGGCCGACGAAGGGGTTGTCGGACGGGATCGAGCCGTCGGCGTTGAGGCGCAGCACCTTGCCCAGCACGTTGGCCAGGCTCTGGTCGTTGGCCGAGCTAGCGTTGTTGCCGGTCGCGACGTAGAGCTTGCCGTCGGGCCCGAAGTGGATCGCGCCACCGTTGTGGTTGCCCGCGCTCGACAGGTTGTCGCACTCGAAGATCACCGTCTCGGCGCCCGCCACGTCGCCGTTCAGGGTGAAGCGGCTGACGCGGTTGTGCGTCGCCGGCGTGCGCGCGGTGTAGTAGACGTAGATGCGGTGATTGTTGGCGAAGTCGGGATCGCAGGTGACGCCATCCAGACCGCGCTCGTTGAAGTTGTCCACCTGACCGCTGATGTCGAAGGCGGGAGTGGTCAGCAGCGCATTGCTCTTCACCACGCGCAACCGTCCGACCTTCTCGCAGACCAGCACGCGCCCGTCGGGCAGCACCTCCATGGCAGTCGGGTCCAGGCCACTGGCGACCTGGACCTCGGCGAAGCCGCTCGGCAGGGTCGCCGCCGGGGCCATGGGGGTGGCGATCAGGGCAAGCAGGGTGAGCGCGCCGGCCGACAGCGCGGCCAGCCAGCCGCGGCACGGCCGCGGCGTGGGGTTGATGATGCGACGCATGGGGTGTTCCTGCTGGGTGAAGCGGAAGAAGCGGCAGTGGGTGCCGCATTCGTATGGACCACGGACGTGGCGCATGTCGGTCTTTTATGTCGATACCGATCTGGCGACTATGCAGGGTCTTTGGCAGGGTTGGTCAGGAGCTGAAGCCCGCGTACGAGATGCCCCGGGTGGTCACGCATAAATTCAGCATCCGCCTGCCGCGCTCCTGGACGACGGTCGACGTCCGGCGGTTCGCGAAAGCCGCGCAGTTCATCTGGCATGCGCCGCAGTGTCGAGCGACATGCCCGAACAACCCGTATTGAAAAAACGTTTTTTCTAGACAACGCAAGCGGGCGACCACGGTACGAACTCGTGTGGAAGCGCTTTCAGACCACCTCCTGATCGACCACCTCACCCTGGGATCACCATGCCGCTCGCCCGCCCCATCAGCATCCGCCTCCTATCCCTGCTTGCCCCCGCCCTGCTCTCGGGCGCTTTGCTCGGTGCCCAGGACCAGCCTGTGCCAGGCTCCCTGCCGGTGCTGCTGATCGGCGGGCAGAACAACCACGACTGGAAGCTGACCAACGCCTTCCTGATGGACCTCTTCCACGCCGCCCCGGGCCTCGCCGCGGTCGAGGACGACACGCCGCCCGCCGACGCGCCACCCGCAGCCTGGGACGCCTGGCACCCGCAGTTCACCAAGTACCGCTGCGTGGTCCTCGACTACAACGGCCAGATGTGGCCCGACGCGGTGAAGCAGGACTTCGAGGCCTACATCGCCGGCGGCGGCGGCGCGCTGGTGCTGCACGCCTCCAACAACAGCTTCACCGGCTGGACCGAGTACGAGAAGATGGTCGGCATGCTGTGGCGCGACCAGAAGTACGGCGCCAGCCTTTACGTCGACGCGCAGGGCACGGTCGTGCGCGAAGAAGCCGGCCAGGGCCGCGGCATGGGCCACGGCGCGCAGTACGACTGGCAGCTCACCATCCGCGACGCCGTCCATCCCATCACCGCGGGCATGCCCGACCACTGGCTGCACATCAAGGATGAGCTCTACCACGGCCAGCGCGGGCCCGCACAGGACGTGCACATCCTGATGACGGCCCACTCCGATCCCGGCAAGGGCGGCACCGGCAAGGACGAGCCGATCGTGTGGTGGGTGCCCTATGGCAAGGGCAAGGTGGTGACCGATGTGATGGGCCACGTCGGTGAGACCGCGACCCTGTCCTGCGTCGGTTACCAGACCACCGTGCTGCGCGCGATCGAATGGCTGGCCACCGGCGCCTGCGCCACGCCCATCCCCAAGGACTTTCCCACGCCCGAGCGCACCACGCAGCGCTATCCCGGTGGTCCGGCCAAGTCGCTCGATCCCGAGATGACGCCCGCGGAGTCGCTCGCGCGCTTCAAGTTGCCGCCCGGCTACCACATCGAGCTGGTCGCCAGCGATCCCACCATCATCAACCCGGTGGCGTGCAGCTGGGACGGCGACGGCCGGCTGTACGTCGCGGAGATGCGCACGTACATGCTCGACGCCGACGCCAAGGGCGAGAACGAGCCGCGCTCGCGCGTCACCCGCCTGGTCGACTCCAAGGGCACCGGCGTCTACGACCAGGCCACCGTCTTCGCCGACGGCCTGGTGCTGCCGCGCATGGTCCTCGCCCTCGGCAAGCGCGTGATCATCGCCGAGACCTCCACCGGCAAGTTCGTCTCGTACGGTGACAAGGACGGCGACGGCGTCGCCGATGACAAGGTCGAGGTCTTCGACGGCGGCCGCAGCAACGGCAACCTCGAGCACCAGGACAGCGCCCTGCAGTGGAGCCTGGACAACCGCCTCTACACCGCGCAGGTCGGCAGCCGGCGCTTCCGCATCGCCGCCGACGGCCACTGGGATTCAGAGCCGCTCTACGGTCGCGGCTCGCAGTGGGGCCTGGCGATCGACGATCTCGGCCGCACCTACAGTTCGGCTGCGGGCGGCGAAAACGGCGCCTTCGGTTTCCAGCAGCTGCCCGCGTATGGCGCGCTCGAACTCGAGGGCGAGCAAGGCGAGGGCTTCACCGAGGTCTACCCGCGCCTGCAGACGGTCGACGTGCAGGGCGGTCTCGGCCGCGTCCATCCACTGCGCGGCACGCTCAACCATCTCACCGGCTGCGCCGGCCAGTCGATCTTCCGTGGCGACCGCCTGCCCGCCGACCTCGCGGGCGACTACATCCTGCCCGAGCCGGTCGGCCGCCTGGTGCGCCGCGCCAAGATCCAGGTCCAGGACGGCAAACGCGTGCTGGTCAACGCCTACGACCACGACGAGTTCATCACCTCGACCGATCCCTCGTTCCGCCCGGTGTGGAGCGCGACCGGTCCCGACGGCTGCCTCTACATCTGCGACCTGCACCACGGCATCATCCAGGAGGGCGCCTGGACCAACCCGGGTTCCTACCTGCGCGGCATCATCGATCGCGACGGGCATGCGAAGTATGTGGGCCATGGCCGCATCTACCGCGTCGTCGCAGACGGCTTCAAACCCGGCCCGCAGCCGCAGCTGCTGGAGCGCAAGGCGTCGGAGCTGGTGCAATACCTGGCCCACCCCAACGGCTGGTGGCGCGACACCGCGCAGCAGCTGATCGTGCTGTCCGGCGACAAGAGCGTGGTGCCGGCGCTGCAGCAGCTCGCGCGCTCGGGCTCCACGCCGCTCGGCCGCATGCACGCGCTGTGGGCGCTCGATGGCTTGGGCGCCAGCGACCACGACCTGCTTGTCGCCGCCTGCAAGGATGCGGACTGGCGCGTGCGCTGCGCCGCGGTGCGCATTGGCGAGGCACTGCTTATCAAGGGCGACGCGGCCTTCCTCGCCGCGCTCACTCCGCTCGGCGCCGACCCGGTCATCGACGTGGTGGTGCAGGTCGTCGACTCGCTGCGCTTCGTCACCGACCCGCAGGGCAAACTGCTGCTCGCGGCGATCGCGGCCCGCCACATCGGCAACGAGATCGTCACCGCCTCGGCGCAGCAGAGCCTGCGCTACGACCCCGCGCACCCCACGCCGATCAACGTCAAGCTCGACGCCAAGAGCCTGGCCCTAGCGAAGAAGGGCTACGAGCACTACACGCAACTGTGCTTCGCCTGCCACGGTCTCGACGGCAAGGGCGTGACCAGCAACGACGGCCAGCGCATGGCCCCGCCGTTGTCCGGCTCGGCCCGCGTGCAGGGCAGCGCCGACGCGCTGACGCGCATCGTCCTCGACGGCCTGACCGGCGAGATCGACGGCAAGACCTACGTCGGCCTGATGGTGCCGATGAAGGCCAACGACGACCAGTGGCTGGCCGAGGTGCTGACCTACGTGCGCAGCAGCTTCGGCAACAGCGCCCCGGCGATCACCGCCGCGGACGTCACGCGCATCCGCGCCGCCACCGCCAGCCGCGCCCAGCCCTGGACCATGGTCGAGCTCAAGGACTTCCTGCCGCTGTCGGCCGAGGTGCTGAAGGGCTGGACGTATTCCGCGTCGCTCAACTCCGGCGCGGCTGGACACGCAGCCGACGGCAACCGTGACTCGCGCTGGGACACGGGCGCCGGCCAGACCGCCGGGCAGTGGTTCCAGATCGACATGGCCAAGCCTTACGCGCTCAACCGCCTGGTTCTCGACGCCGAGCCCTCGACCAACGACTACCCACGCGGCTGGGAGGTGCGCCTGAGCGACGACGGCACGACCTGGTCCGAGCCCGTCGCCACGGGCGAGGGCAAGGCCGCGGTCACCGAGATCGCCTTGCCAGGCAAGTCCGCGCGCTACGTGCGCATCGTCCAGACCGCTTCAGGGAAGACCGGATTGTTCTGGTCGATCCATGAGTTGAAGGCGTACGCGAAGGAGCAGGGAAAGTAGCGCCGCGGGGAGACGGCTCGTCGTCGGGCTATTGCGAGCTGCGAGCTGTGAGGCGCAAAGCGTTGCCGGTGCGCGCCTCGATGACCTGGTGGCACGCCGGCAGTCGTCTTGCCTGGACGGTGCAGGATGGCTAGGGTGCGGGGATGGTCCTGACCCTCGCGATCACACTCGGGCTCGCACTGTGCGCGGCCGTGGTCGGATGGCGTGCGCCCCGGTCGCGGGCGCTGGGTGTGGGGGCGGTCGTGCTGGCACTCGTGGCGACCGCCAACGTCGCCTACTACGCGCACCGCTGCGATGATCTGCCGGGATACTTCCGCTATCGCACGTGGTGGTGGGCCGACCACGTGCCGGCGCTGTCCGGGTTCCTGGTCGGGTACTGCCTGAAGACCCTGGACCGCACTGCGCGACTGGCGTCGACCGCGGCGTCCGCGCTGCTCGCGCTCGCCGCCATCGTCGGCCCGTGGGCCAAACCGCTGCTCCTGCCGCTCGATCAGCTCGACCCCGTCGGCCACTGGCAGGATGGCATCTGCATCCAGACCACCTCCAGCACCTGCGGACCGTGCGCGTTGACCAACCTGCTTCACCGGCATGGCATCGTCACCAGCGAGCGCGAATTGGCGTTCGAGGCCATGACCAGCGGCACCAGCACCGAACTCTGGTACCTGGCGCGCTGTGCCGAACGCCGCGGGTTCACCACGTCATTCGTGGCCGGCGATCAGGCGCTGCGACCCGATGCCATCATTGGCAAGGGGCTCGGCGGGACCGGTCATTTCATCGCAATCACCGCCGGCGCCGACGGCACGCTGGCCATCGCTGATTCCGTCGCCGGCGCCAGCCACGTCCCGCTCGCCAAGGCGCAGAAGCTGCTTGGGACGCCCGGCATGTCGTTGCTGGTGCATGGACTCCCGCCGCTGGTCCCGACTCCGCCGTGACGTGGATGCGCGCCATCCGCCATGCGGCCAAACGCCGCGGAAGATCGGCGTCGATGCGGGAAATACCATGACAGTCGGGAGTCTTGCCGTGGGTGCTTGACAGACTCGTTACTCACCCCCAGCTCCACGCTCAGAAATTCCCGCCCCCGCCCCCCGCATTGACCATCTCCGGAGTCGGCGAAGGCAGCTCTCCCGGCGCGTCGCGTCGCGGCAGCTTGCCGCTGTCGTCGTTCTGCGGGCCGAGGTAGGTCAGCGTGCGGGCATGCCCGGCGGCGTCGGCGAAGGTCCACTCGCCGATGCGCGCGCCGCGCGCATAGCCGCCGTTCGCGATCTGGTGGCCCTGGTCGTCCCAGAAGGTCCATACTCCGCAGCGCAGGTTGTCGCCGGCGCTGCGTTCCAGGTACCAGCCCTCGGCGAGGGTCCGCCCGTTGGCGTGGTATTCATGCCACGGGCCTAGCCGGCAGCCCTCGTTGTAGTGGCCCTCGTCGCGCAGACTGCCGTCCTCGCGCCAGCGCTTCCACAGGCCGAATTGCAGGCCGCCGCGGTGCAGGCCCTCGGCCATCGGCTTGCCGTTCTGGAAGAAGTAGCGCCAGCGCCCGGCATAATTTCCGTCGCTGGCGAGTGGCCCCTGCGCCTTGGTCGAGCCATCCGGCCAAGTCAGGGTGCAGGGCGCCGCCGGCAGGTCCTTCTCGACCTCCAAGAAGGGCTTGCCGGCGGTGAACAGCGCGAGTCGCGCCTGGAACTCGTCGCGGCTGTTGCCGGCGCCGGCGCCACGCTCGAAGCGCTCGATGGCTTGGGCCTGCAGCTTCACCGCCTCGGCGTAGTCACCGGCCTGCGCGTAAGCGGTCGCGACGGTATCGACCATGTGCGGCGGCAGCGTGCCGGTGCCGCGCAGCTCCTTGGCGAAGGCCAACGCGGTCACCGCGTCGAGGCAGGAGGGCGCGGTCGCCACCACCCACGCATAGTTGTTGACGCGGGTCAGGAATTCGCCGCGGTCGGAGCTGGCGAGGCCTTCGACGGCGCGCGCCCCGGTCAGCGTCACGGCCAGCATAAGTAGGCATGCCGCGCGCATCATCGCGCCTCCCGTTCCGCTCCGGCGCGCCGCTGCCCGGCCGGCGCGCTGCTTGGCGCTGGCGCCGCGCCGAGCAGCGGCGCCAGTGCCGCCACTGCCTGCTCCAGGTCGGCGACCAGGTGTGCGCTGCTGCGCGTCAGCATGCAGTTGCCGCTGACGTCTTCAGCCGGCCGCCAGTCGGTGCGCAGCGCCACCACCGGCAGTCCGCGCGCATAGGCGTAGCCCATCTCGAAGGCGGTGCCGGAATCCGCGTCGGCGCCGTCGATCACCGCCAGCACCGCGTGCGCACGCTCGAGTTGACCCACGCACGCGGCGAAGATGCCGGCGAAATCCGGGCGCTTGCCCGCTGGCGCATCGTAGATCGCGCAGAATTCCTGGGGCAAAAGCAGTTCGACGCCGGGCAGGCGGGTGCGCAGCAACCCGGCGTTGGCGGCGTTCCACGCGCGCTCGGCGGCGGTGAAGAGGGGGCCGGCATAGTACAGCACGGGGCGGTCGCTCATGGCGGTCAGCGTTGCGGATCGTTGCGGTCGGCGGCCGTCGGTCGCACCGGGACTCCGTGCGCCAGGACCTGGTCGAGGCCCTCCGAGAACGGGATGATCATGCCTTCGCCCGCGGCGCTGAGCACGATGTAGCAGCTGTCGACGTAGCCGAACAGCGTCCAGCGGCGCAGCGGCACGGGCGTGTACGCGACCACCGACCCGGGGCCCGGCGCCGGATGGGCGACCGCGCTGAAGCGCTCGCGGCCGCGGCCGGTATCGTACTCGTCGTCGACGGCGCGCCCGTCACGGTGCGCGTCCGACCAGTAGGAGAGCCTGCCGAGCACCGCGTGCCCGCGCAGCAGCACCTCGATGCGCGGCATCAGTGCGAGGTGGCCTAGGCACAGCAGAGTGACGCCGAGCACCGCCAGGCTGGTAACGGCCGCGCGCCGCAGCCAGCCGCGCCCGCAGGCCAGCGACCAGCCGATGCCCAGCCCGCCGCCGATCGTGGCCGACACCGCCATGGCCGGTATGATCCAGTCCGGTCCGACCATCACCGCCGCGGCCGGCAGCATCAGGCAGATCGCGCCGACCAGGAACTGTGGCAGACCCGGGCGTTCAGGCAGCAGCCAGCGCATCCAGGCAGGATCGGGAACCGTCTCGGCCATCCCTACCAGCATGGCCGGCGGGGGCGGCGCGCCAACCGGCAGTGGGGGGGAGGGCGGGGGGTGTGGCAGGGGGGACGGGAGACGCGAGACCCTAGACCCTCGATGCGAGAACGTGGACTGTGGCGACGCGCCATGAGTCGCGAGACGCGAGCTCGAAGCTCGAGACTCACAACTCGCAGCCAGGAATTCGTCAGGCGCAGCGCGCGGCGGCGGTCCCCATTGCAACCCGCTGCGACCAGCCACCGTACCGCCATGGTCAGGCTCGATCGCATCACCACACGCAGCGGCGACGGCGGCGAGACCGGGCTGGGCGATGGTACGCGCCTGCCCAAGGACCACGCCCTGATCGCGGCGCTGGGCACCGTCGATGAGGCCAACAGCCTGCTCGGCGTGGTGCGCCTCGAGGCGCTCGGCGACGCGGTCGCGGCCGAGCTGCCGCGGGTGCAGAATGACCTCTTCGACCTCGGCGCCGACCTCGCCATGCCGCCCGGCACGCAGTGGGAGGACAAGGTCCCGCGCATCACCGCCGCCCAGGTCGCGCGCCTCGACGCAGCGCTGGAGGAGGCCAATGCCGGCCTCCTGCCGCTGACCAGCTTCGTGCTGCCGGCCGGCAGCCGCGCCGCGGCCCATCTTCACCTGGTGCGCTGCGTGGTGCGCCGCGCCGAGCGCGATTTGGTCGCGGCCCGCCACGCGCTGCCGGAGCGCGTCTTCAACCCCGAGTGCCTGCGCTACCTCAACCGGCTCTCCGACCTGTGCTTCGTGTGGGCGCGCCAGGCCAACGACGGTGGCCGTGGCGACGTGCTGTGGCGCCCGGGCGGCGCTCCGCCGTGATCGTCATCCCGGCGGGCGACGCCCGCCTGTCGTACTTCGGCCCGCAGCCGGTCGAGCGCGAGGGCGGCGGCGCCGTCCGCGTCGAACGCTTCCCGCGCGCCGTGCACGAAGCGCTCGCCGGACAGCTGGGACCGCTCGCCAACCTGCGCTCGTCGAGCGGCTGCGCTTTGCTGCTGCGCACCGACAGCCCGCGCGTGGCGCTGCGCCTGGAACGCCTGCGCCACCACCAGCTGGTGCCCTGCGGCATCGCCATGGAGGTCGAGCGCGACGACGGCTGGCACGCCGTCGACAGTCCCGACCTGCGTGAGCAGGGTGGCGACCTGGTGGTCGGCCTGCCCACCGGACTGGAGCGTGGCGGCGCGCTGCGCACCGTCGCGCTGTGGCTGCCGCTGATCTCGACGGCGGCAGTGGCGGGCGTGCAGGTCACTGATGGCGCGCGCGTCGAACAGGCCGCGCCGCCCGCGCCGCGCTGGCTGGCGATCGGCGACAGCCTGACCCAGGGCTTCAGCGTGCAGTCGCCGCTCCAGGGCTGGGTGCACCGCCTCAGCCGGCGCTGGAACCTGCCGGCCTGGAATCTCGGCGTCGGCGGCATCCGCATCGAGCCCGCCGCCTTCGCCTGGGCATTGGCCGCGCGCCGCTGGGACCTGGTGACCATCTCGCTTGGCAGCAACCACGCCTGGAAGGAGTCCGACGTCGAGCCGGTCGCCGCGCGCGCTGGCGAACTCGCGGAGCTCGCCCTTGCCGGCGGTCACGGCCGCGTGGCCTGGTGCCTGCCGCCGTGGAAACCCTGCGAAGAGGGCAAGGGCCCGCCCGACTTCGCCGGCGTGCCCCTCGACCGCGCCACCGGCGCGCGCGTCCAGCGCGTGCGCGACGCGCTGCGCGCCCGGCTCGCCAGCTACGCCCCGCGCCTGCTCGTGGTCGACGACCTCATGCCGCACGATGCGCGCTACTATCCCGATGGCCTGCACCCGTTCGCGATCGGCTGCGCGAAGTATGCGGATGCGCTGGACCAGGCGCTGAACGGAACCCGATAAAACAGGAGACGCGGAGACGCGGAGATCGGAGGAGGACGACCTGGGGAGGAAGCGTCCCGCCTCCCAGGAGGCGCGGATTCTCGGAAGCAGGTGCGATCCGCCCGCGCTTCCTCCTCCGGTCTCCGCGTCTCCGCGCCTCCTGTTCGATCCAGCTGTTTGTTGTCCCCACTTCGCGGAAGACGCCTACGCCCAGGCCAGCTCACCCTTGGCCGCCAGCGCCTGCAGCACCGCCAGATCCGCGCAGCGCACGAAGTGCCCGGGGGCGGCCTCGCGCAGGCGGATCTCGGCGCCGGTGAAGGCGGCGGCGTGCTTGGGGAAGCGCGTGGTGAAGCGCTTCGCCGAGCTCGGCTCGAGCGGGCTGGGCGGGTCGCCCTCCAGGACGATGCGGCGGTGCACCGCGCCAGGCAGTCCGCGCGGGATCGCCGACAGCAGCGCCTGGGTGTAGGGATGCAGGGCGTGGTCGTAGATGCGCTCGGCCGGGCCGATCTCGACGATCTCGCCCAGGTACATCACCGCCACGCGCGTGCACAGGTGCGCGACCACCGCCAGGTCGTGCGAGATGAACAGATAGGCGATGCCGAAATCGCGCTGCAGGTCCTTGAGCAGGTTGAGCACCTGCGCCTGCACCGAGACGTCGAGCGCCGAGACCGGCTCGTCGCAGACGATCAGCTGCGGGGTCAGCGCCAGGGCGCGGGCGATGCCGATGCGCTGGCGCTGGCCGCCCGAGAACTGGTGCGGGTAGTGGCGCAGGTGCTCGCGCTTCAGGCCGACGCGCTCAAGCAGGTCCCCGGCCTGCACCAGGGCCTGCTCGCGCGGCGCGATATGGTGCACCACCAGCGGTTCGGCGAGGATCTCGCCCACGGTCAGGCGCGGGTTGAGACTGCCGTAGGGATCCTGGAAGATCATCTGCAGATGGCGGCGGAACGGGCGCAGCTCGCCGCGCGGCATGGCGGTGAGATCGCGGCCGGCGAAGCGCACGCGTCCGCCGGTCGGCTCGACCAGGCGCAGGATGCTGCGCCCCAGGGTGGTCTTCCCGCAGCCCGATTCCCCGACCAGTCCCAGGGCCTCGCCCGGGGCGAGGGTGAAGCTCACCCCGTCGACCGCGCGCACGTGGTTGACCACGGTGCCGAACACACCGCGCCGGACCGGGAACCAGGTGCGCAGATCCTCGACCTCGAGCAGCGGGGCGGTGGCATCGCTCATGGCGGCAGGATACGGGGGGGTGGGGGGTGCGAAAGGGCGTCGTGAGTCGCGACGGCGGTGGGGATGCCCGCGGCGCGCGGGTGGGGATGCGGGACGCGACGGTGAGGTCCGAGACTCGCGACCGGGGTGACCAGGGGCGAGTGGGTCCGTGAACCCCCGGGGCGCCGATTCCACACGGGGCAAAGTGGCCACGTGGCGCCTGGCGCCTCCTCCCCTGCGCCCGCCCCGGCCGGGGGTCAAACCGCCTTGCCCCCCGGACCACGCCTCTACCATGCGACCTCCCTTGGAGCCCCCTTGCCCCCGGCGACCCCTGTCCGCGTGCCCTTCGTAGTGGCCAGCCTGCTCTGGGCGGCGGTCGCGCAGGGCGAGGACCAGCCCACGCCGCCGGCTGCAACCACGACGCCAGCGGGCACCTCCGTCGCACCGGCCCCGCCCGCGCCCTCGCAGGTCGCGCCGCCGCACGCGGCTGACGAGGCCGCCCCGCCCGCACCGGTCCCCGCTCCGGCACCGGTCCCCGCGCCCGCGCCCATCCCGATCCCTACGCCCGCGCCGGCGGTCCCGCCGCCCTCGCTGGCCCCGGTGCGTCCCGGCCAGCGCATCATCACCGAAGTGGTCATCGAGGGCGCGCATAACATCCACCCCGACCGCATCCGCTATTTGATCAGCACGCGCGTAGGCAAGGTCTACGACGAACTCTCGCTGCTCGACGACGTCAAGCTCATCGAGCGCATGGGGCCATTCACCAAGACCGAACGCAAGGTCGTGCTGAACGACGACGGCACGGTGAAGGTCATCTTCCAGGTCGTCGAGCTGCCCTACGTCAGCGCGGTGACCTTCGGCGACCTCAGCTATTTCGACCGCACCGGCGCCGAAAAGGTCGTGCAGACCAAGGTCGGCGGCTACGTCAACCCGCTGATCCTCGAGAACGACCGCCGCGCCCTGGAGCGCTACTACCAGGACAAGGGCTACCGCTTCGCGCAGGTCAAGGTCGAGCAGAGCGCCGATCGCGGCAACGTCGCGATCAACTTCGCCCTCGACCTGGGTAGTGAGATCAAGGTCGGCCGCATCGTCTACCTGGGCCTGCCGCACGGTCCCGCCGGCGGAGTGTTCCCACGCCAGCTCAACCAGGGGCTGATCAACGGTCCTGGCGGCCCCTACCACGCCGAGTTGATGTCGCTCGATCAGGGCATGGTCGCGCAGGCCATCCAGGATCTCGGCTGGCTCGATGCGACCCTTGGCGAGACCCGCGTCGAGCAGAACGACTACGTGCGTCCCTTCGAGGCGCGCGAGCGCCACGGCCCGCAGTTCGCGCCCGATGGGCGCTACGACGACACCGTCGTGCTGGTTTATCAGGTCGATCCGGGCGAGCGCTACGCGCTGGGCAGCGTCAGCTTCGTCGGCAACACCGTGGCCAGCGGCGAACAGCTGCGCGAAGCCTTCGGCATGGCCGACGGCGCGCCCTTCAAGCGCCGGGACGTCGAGGCCGCCACCGAGCGCGCGCGGCGCGTCATCGGCAACCAGGGCTACGCCCAGTGCCGGATGTTCCCCGACCGGCGCCTCGACCTCAAGACCCACCAGGTCCACCTGGTGATGCACGTCGAAGAGGGCGATAAGTACCACATCGGCCGCGTCGACATCCACGGCAACTACCAGACCAAGGACGCGGTGCTGCGCCGCGCCATGCAGCTGAAGCCCGGCGACCTGTGGAACGACGACGACAAGGACGAGTCGACCCGCCAGCTCGAGCGCACCGGCCTGTTCCGCAAGGGCGGTTACGACCACCCGCTGCGCGTCTCGCCGCGCTTCCCACCCGACCGCCCGGGCGAGTCCGACCTGATCGTCGACGTCGACGAGGACAACACCGGCTCGCTCAACTTCCAGGTCGGCTTCAGCTCTGGCTCGGGCATCTTCCTGCAGGCTGGCTACGGCGAGCGCAATTTCGACCTGTGGGGCCTGCTCTCGGGCGGCTTCGACCACTGGCGCGGCGGCGGGCAGAGCCTCGACACCAGCGTGTCGTGGAGCAAGGAGCGCACCAGCATCGGCGCGTCGTGGACCAACCCCCACGTCTACGACGGTCCCTACGCGCTGACCGTGGCGGCCAGCCGCATCGACTCGACCCAGCTCGAGTGGCGCGAGATCCGCACCATCAGCTCGGTGACCGCCGGGCGCAGCTTCCTGCGCAACGACCTCAACCTCAGCCTGGGCTACAGCTATACCGACCTCAAGATCAGCGACGTGGCCGCCGACGCGCCCAACGACGCGCTGGCCCGCGCCGGCAAGTACTTCCTCAACACCCTGACCCTCAACCAGAGCTACGACCGCCTCGACAACCCGCGCATCCCGACCAAGGGCTACCTGCTCGCGGCCAGCCAGGCGCTGACCGGGAAGCTGCTCAGCGCCACCGAACCGTTCTGGGAATACTCGCTCAAGGCCGACCATTTCCTGCCGCTGTTCGAAGGTGATGAGGGCGGCGTGACCTACTTCCACACCACGGCGCGCTGGCGGCAGATCCGCGCCCTGGACGACAGCGGCGTGGTGCCGTTCTACCAGCGCTACTTCGGCGGCGGCCCCTCGCCCCGCCACCGCGGCTTCGAGCAGTTCAAGCTCACCCCGAAGGAGCTCAACCGCAACGGCCTGACCTCCGACCTCGGTGGCACCACCGACGCGATCATCTCCGGCGAGTTCTCGGTGCCCGTGCAGGGCGTCAACGAGGGGCTGCGTCTGGCCGCCTTCTTCGACTACGGCAACGTCTGGGGCGCGGGCGAGCAGATCGACCTGTCCTCGATGCGCACCGCGGTCGGTTTCGGCGTGCGCTTCCCGATCGCCCTGCCGGTGTCGCTCGATTTCGCCTTCCTGCTCGATGCCAAGCCCGGGGAGTCGCCCGCGCAGGTCCAGTTCACCCTCGGCCAGGTGCGTTTCTGAGCGCCGCCGGATCCCCGGCAAGAACCGCGTGACCGTGCCGGCGGCGGATCTACCATCACCACCCACCATCGAGGCCATCCCCATGCGCGTCGCGCTCACCCTCCTGCTCCTGGTCGCCGCCACCGCCGGCCCCACCCTGTCCGCCGCCGACGCCCACCCGCTGCACATCGTGGTGCTGCGCCTCGAGGACGTGCTGCGCAACGCCAAGCTCTACAGCGTGCGCATGGAGGGGCTGAAGAAGGAGAAGGCCGATGCCGACGCCAAGCTCAAGCAGTTCTCGGAACAGCAGCAGCAGCTCGACAACCAGATCCAGGCGCTGAACCCCGGCAACGAGCGCTACTTCCAGGCCGCCGAAGAGGCCGAGGTCATCAAGGTGCGCGCCAAGTTCTACATGGACCGCGCGCGCGCGGTGCTGGAGCGCAAGAACGCCACCGCGCTCAAGGAGTGCTACGCCACCGTGCGCGCCACGCTCAAGGACTACTGCCGCGAGAAGGGCATCGACCTGGTCGAGCTCGCGCCCAACCCCGAGGTCCAGGCCAACCCAGAGAACATCCAGCTGCAGCTCGGCCTGCAGACCGTGCTCTACTACGACCCGTCCCTCGACGTCACCGACGCCTTCATCGCCTACCTGAACGCGCGCTACGCCGCCGAGGCCTCTGCGCCCACGCCGCTGCCCGGTCCGGTCCAGGCCCCGCTGCCCGGTCCGGTGGCGGCGCCGGCTCCGGCCCAGCCAACGGGGAAGTGACATGCGAGTGACGGTGCGCGACGTCGCCCAGGTCGTGGGCGGGACCATCATCGGCGATGCCGATCAGCTGCTCACCGGCATCTCCAGCCTGGCCGAGGCCAGCGCCGGCGACATCAGCTTCCTGGCCAACCCCAAGTACGAGCCGTACCTGGCCGAGACCCGCGCCACCGCGGTGCTGGTCGCGAGCGCGCACAAGGCGCCCAACATCATCCAGGTGGTGGTGCCCAACCCCGACTTCGCCTTCGCCAAGGTGGTCGCCACCTTCGGCCCCAAGGCGGTGCCGCCGCCGCCCGGGATCCACCCCAGCGCGGTGATCGGTGACAACGTCACGCTCGGGGCGAACCTCGCGATCGGCCCCTACGTGGTGATCGCCGACGGCGCGACGATCGGCGACAACACCGTGCTCTATCCGCACGTCTACATCGGCCACGACACCGCCATCGGCAGCGACTGCACGATCTACCCGCAGGTCTCGATCCGCGAGCGCTGCCGCATCGGCAACCGCGTCATCCTGCACAGCGGCGTGGTCATCGGCTCGGACGGCTTCGGCTACGCCTCGGTCGAGGGCGTGCACCACAAGATCCCGCAGGTCGGCATCGTGGTGATCGAGGACGACGTCGAGATCGGCGCCAACTCCTGCCTCGACCGCGCGCGCTTCGGGCGCACGCGCATCGGCAAGGGCACCAAGATCGACAACCTGGTGCAGATCGCGCACAACGTCGAGACCGGCCACCACTGCATCATCGTCGCCCAGGTGGGCGTGGCCGGCTCGACCAAGCTCGGCAACTACGTCACCCTCGCCGGCCAGGCCGGCATCAGCGGCCACCTCTCGATCGGCGACTATGCGATGGTCACCGGCAAGGCCGGGGTCTCGAAGAGCATCCCGCCGCGCATGGTGGTGCGCGGCAGCCCGGCGCAGGAGATCAAGTCCTGCCAGGCGCAGGAGGTCGCGGTGCGCCGCCTGCCCGCCACCCAGGCGACGGTCAAGGAGCTGCTCGGCCGCGTCGCCGAGCTCGAGCGCCGCCTCGGCGAGCTGACCGGCCAGGGCGGCGCGGGGGCCGCGCCGGAGAAGGCGCCGTGACCGCGCAGCGCACCATCGCCGCCGAGGTCAGCGTCTCCGGCATCGGCCTGCACTCCGGCGAGGCCTGCACGGTGGTCTTCCGCCCGGCGCCGCCCGGCACCGGCATGGTCTTCATCCGCGTCGACCTGCCCGGTCGCCCATCCATCAAGTCGCACCCCAGCCGGCTGTGCCAGCGCATGCGCCGCACCGCGCTGGCCGCGACCGTCGCCGGCGTCGAGGTCGAGGTGCACACCACCGAGCACTTCCTCGCCGCCGCCACCGGCCTCGGTCTGGACAACCTCTTCATCGAGCTCGACGCGGTCGAGTTCCCCGGCCTCGACGGCTCGGCGCTCGACTTCGCGAACTGCCTGCGCGGCGCCGGGATCGTCGAGCAGGCCGCGGCGCGGCCCTACTTCGACGTCACCGAGGCGGTCGCGGTGTCCGACGGCAAGAGTTCGATCGTCGCCCTGCCCTACCGCCACGGCCTGAAGATCACCTACAGCCTTGACGACCACGGCGGCGCGCTCGGCGGCCCGCAGATGGTCGAGGTCGAGCTGACCGAGGAGTCGTTCGTCCGCGAGATCGCCCCGGCGCGCACCTTCTGCATGGCCAAGGAGGTCGAGATGCTGCGCGCGCTCGGCCTGGGCAAGGGCGCGACCACCCAGAACACCTGCGTCTACGACGGCACGCGCATCATCGACAACGAGCTGCGCTTCAAGGACGAGGCCGCCCGCCACAAGATCCTCGACCTGATCGGCGACCTCGCGCACGCCACCAAGCGCCTCAACTGCCACCTCATCGCGGTGCGTACCGGCCACCAGCAGAACATGCTGCTCGTCCAGGAACTCAACCGCCGCATCGAAGCCGCCGAGAAGCCCGCCTTCGTCTTCGACGCCGCGCGCATCCTCGAGCTGTTGCCGCACCGCTACCCGTTCCTGCTCGTCGACCGCATCCTCGACTTCGAGGACGGCAAGCGCATCACCGGCCTCAAGAACGTCACCATCAACGAACCGTTCTTCCAGGGCCACTTCCCCGGCCACCCGGTGATGCCGGCGGTGCTGCAGCTCGAGGCCATGGCCCAGGTCGGCGCGGTGATGCTGATGAACAGCCCCGACAACAAGGACAAGATCCCGTACTTCATGAGCCTGGACAAGGTCAAGTTCCGCCGCCCGATCCACCCCGGCGACCAGCTGCGCATTGAGGTCGAGGTGCTGCGCCTGCGCACGCGCATGTCCGCCTGCCAGGGCCGCATCCTGGTCGATGGCCAGTTGTGCTGCGAGGCCGAGATCCGCGCGATGATGATGGAGCGGTAGTCCGGGCTTAGGACAGCCGGACAGCGAACCGGAGGCGCGGAGACCGGAGGAGGACAGCGGAAATCGGCCTTCGCTCTGCCGGCGATCGCCTGGCCGCTTGGGGATCGCTGGAGCGCACAGCGGTCATCACGGATCTTCCACCCTCCTCCGATCTCCGCGGCTCCGCGCCTCCTGTTTTATCGGCTGTCTGACCCTCTGCTCCCAGTGCGCTGCGAGATGGTCAGGGCGGGCCGGGCACTTGGCGCGCTGCCCCGGCTGGCGTAGACTGGTGCCATGGACCCTGCTGCTGGCATGCTCCTGGTCGCAAGCCCACGGCTCGAAGACGCCAACTTCCGCCACAGCGTGGTCTATCTGGTCGAGCACAACGAAACCGGCACCCTTGGCTTCATCATCAACCGCCCGCTCGAACTGCCGCTCAGCGAACTGTGGAGCGAGGTCCCGCCCGGCCTTGCCGTGGCGCGCCTGGCCGGCGAGGGGGGTCCGGTCGACCGCCACAAGGGCCTGCTGCTGCACGCCTGCATGGACCTCGCCGGCGCCCACCCGGTCTCGCCCACGGTCGCCGTCGGTGGCGACGCCGCCGCGCTCGCCGCGCGCTGGCCCGACGGCGGTGACGTCAGCGGCCCGCGCCTGTTCCTCGGCCACAGTGGCTGGGGCCTCGGCCAGCTCGACCGCGAACTTGAGGAGGGTGCATGGATCCTGCGCCCGGGCCGGCCGGAACTGCTGTTCGATCCGCATCCGCCGACCGGCCTGTGGCAGCAGCTGATCGAGGGCCGCTACGGGATGCCGGATCCCAGCCGGAACTAGCCGACCTCGTCATTCACCACCCCGAACGGCACGTGCACCGACGGCACCGTCGCCGCCGCGAGCGCGGCGTTGCCGCGCTTGTCGTCGAAGAAGATGTGCGGGCGGAAGATGCGCAGGATGCGCTCCTTGGGCAGGTCGCCGACGAAGAACGATTCGTCGACGCGGATGCCCCAGTCGCGCAGGGTGGTGACCACACGGCGGTCGGCGGGGGCGCTGCGCGCGGTCAGGATGGCGGTGCGGATCAACGGCTGGTAGCCGGCCTCGTGGCCGTGGTCCGCCACCTCGCGCGCCTGCAGCCGCGCGATCCCGGCGAGCAGGCGCTGCAGCGGCCCCGGCGACAGCGCGCGGTGGGCGTTGGCGTGTTCGGCGGCGTGGAAGCGCGCGATGCCGTGCTCCTGGAAGATGCGCTCGCTCTCGTCGCCGGCGAGCACGCCGTCGAAGTCGAAGGCGATGCGCAGTTCGCGCGCGTCGTCGTCGCGCACGTTTGGGCCCGGCAGCACCATGCCGGCGGCGTAGCCGGCGCGCATCGCGGCGGTGACGTCGGCCTCGTTTGCGGACAGGAACAGGCAGGCGTCGAAGGCGTCGATGTAGGGGTAGGGCGGCTTGCCGCCGGTGAACACCGCGCGCACGATGCCCAGGCCGTGGTGGTCGAGCGAATTGCGCACGCGCATCCCGGTGTCGGGGTCGTTGCGCGAGATCAGCACCACCTCCACCGGCGGGTGCGCGGGATCGATGGCGTTGACCGCAAGCAGCCGGCGGATGAAGGGGAAGGCCACGCCCGGCGGCAGCGGGTCGCGCTCGTGCTGGCGCTGGTGCTCGCGGTAGCGTTCGGTGCCCTCGCCACGGAACACGGCATCGCTCTCGCTCAGATCGAACAGCGCGCTGGACGCGATGGCGACGGTCAGGGACGGGGATCCATCGGTCATAACACCATTCTCGTCAAGGAGGTGGGGGCGCAATCCCTGGCCACGCCGGTCCCACCCCGGGGCCGCCCACCACGTCGCCGCCCAGCCCGTCGGACAGAGGCTTCGAGCGCGACCTCTCGCGACGCGAAACTGCCCACCCTCTCCGAGGTTCCCCTACCGCTGCCGCCGACGGCCCTAGAGTCATGCCCATGACGCCCACCGAGTTCCTGCGCGCCCTCCACGACGAGGTCGCCACCCATGCCGGGGTCGGCCATTCGCTGCTCGGCCGCATGGAGACCGATCCCAAGAAGCGCGACGATTTCCGCATCTTCAGCGGGCAGCACTACCCGCTGGTCGGGACCTTCACGCGCTACCTCGAACTGCTGCTGCTCAGTGCGCCGTCCTCGGACGCCAAGGTGTGGCTGGCCAAGGTGCTGGTCGACGAATACGGCGAGCGCTCCGCGGGCCAGGACCACGCCGCGCACTACCGCATCTTCATGCGCGCCTGCGGCTGGCGCGACGACCAGCTCGATGGCATCAGCCTGCATCCGGCGGTCACCGGCTTCATCGCCGACCACCTGCGCATCTGCATCGAGGAGCCCTTCCTGGTCGGCCTCGGCGCCGTCGGCCCCGGTCACGAGTGGGCGATCCCGACGATGTTCCAAGACCTGCTGCGCGGGCTGCGCGCGGCCGGCTTCGCCGAATCCGAGATCGAGTACTTCACCCTCCACACCGAGCAGGACATCGACCACGCCGCCTGGCTGGAGGAGGCGCTGGCGCGCTTCGCCACCACGCCCGAGGCCCAGGAACAGGTGCGCCGCGGCTGCCTGCTCTCGCTCGCCGCGCGCGAACGCCTGTGGTGGGGCATCGCCGACAAGATCAACGCCGGCCGCATGCGCGCGCGCCTGCCCTGGGCAGTCAGCTCGACCGCCGGCAGCGAGCAGACCGAGCTGACCCTGCGCGAGTTCCGCACCGGCATCCGCTTCCGCTGCGATATTCCGGCCACGGTGCGCACCGCCGCGGTCGGAACCTGACCTCCCGCAAACGGGAGCGGGCAGGAGACTGCCGACAGCCGATAAAACAGGAGCCGCGGAGACGCAGAGGTGGGAGGAGGACGGCTTAGGGCCAATTTCCTGCTTTTGCGAATCTGATCTGACCCGGGAGCGCTCGAGGAAGCTCATGCACGTGGCACGTTGCCGAGCGCGCACGGCTTGAAGAAACAGATCACATCCAATTCCGTCTCGCCTCATCCGATCTCCGCGTCTCCGCGCCTCCTGTTCAGTCGTCGGTTGGCCGTTGCCCCGCCCTCAACCCGCCGCGCCCTTGGCGACGCGCTGCAACGCATCGCGGCCGCGTTCGCACTCGTGCTCGAGCGCCTGGCGCAGGCGCTCGCTGTCTGCCATGCCGCCGCCGACGGCGTGCTCCAGGGCCAGGCAGGCGGCGGCGAGGTCGCGCAGACCCAGGCTCCAGGCCGAACCCTTGATGCGGTGCAGGGCGGCGACCGCGGTGTCGATCTGGCCGATGGACAAGGCTGCGGAGATCGCGGCGAGCTGCAGCGGGGATTCCTCGAGGAATGCCTCCGACAGCGTGGTGAGCAGGCTGGCGCCGCCCTGCGCGAGCAGGTCCTCGACCACCGCCGGGTCGAGGGCTTCGTCGTTGGTCAGATGGCGCATGCGCGCGACCAGGCGCGAGCTCTCAGAGGTGCTGCGCGGCGGCGCCATGCCGGCGGCCGCGCCGTGGCCCTTCAACCAGCGTTCGAGCATGCCCTTGAGTTCGCCGAGCTTGACCGGCTTGGCGAGGTAGTCGTCCATGCCCGCGGCCAGGCAGCGCTCGCGGTCACCGACCAGCGCGTCGGCGGTGAGCGCGATCACCACGGTGCGCTGCAGCGCGCCGCCGGCGTGTTCGCGGCGGCGCAGCTCAAGGGTCGTGGCGTAGCCGTCGAGCTCGGGCATCTGCCCGTCCATCAGCACCAGGTCATAGGGCGTGCGATCGAGCGCGGCGAGCACCTCGCGCCCGTTGGCCACCGCTTCGGCCCGCACCCCAAGCAGGGCGAGCTGCGCGAGCGCGAGGCGGCGGTTGACGAGGTTGTCCTCGGCGATCAGCACGCGCGCGCCGGACTGTTCCTGCAGCGGCGGGAATTCGCGCGCAGCTGCGCCGGCACCGTGGTCGACGGTGCCGAGCAGTGCATCGAGCAGCGGGATGGAGCGTACCGGTTTGGTCAGACAGGAGCTGGCGCCGAGCTTGCGCGCCTCCTGGCCCGCGCCGCGCCGCGCCAGGGTGGTCAGGGCGATGACGTGGATGCCGCCCAGGTCGGGGTCGCGCTGGATGGCGCGCGCCAGCTCCAGCCCGTCCATGCCCGGCATGTCCAGGTCGAGGACCACGATCGCGTAGGGGCGGTCGGCGTAGCGCGCATCGCGCAGCGTCGACAGCGCGTGGCCCGGCTCGGCGACCGCATCGGTCGACAGGCCCCAGGCGCGCAGCCGCGCACACAGGAATTCGCGGCAGGCGGGGTGGTCGTCGACCACCAGTACGCGGGTCGCGCGCAGCGCCTCGGGCGCGAGCGCCGGTTCGTTGCCGCCGGCCGGCTGGACGAGCGTGGCGGTGAAGCGGAACACCGTGCCCGCCTGGGTGCTGGTGAAGGTGATCGCGCCGCCCATCAGTTCGACCAGGCGGCGCGAGATGGCCAGCCCCAGGCCGGTGCCGCCGTAGCGGCGCGTGGTCGAGGAGTCGGCCTGCGAGAAGGCCTGGAAGAGGCGATGGTGCGCCTCCTCGGGGATGCCGGGCCCGGTGTCGGCGACTTCGAAGCGCAGCGACACCTGCGCCTCGTGCGGCACCGCCGACTCGGGCACCACCAGCAGGCCGTACGCGGTGCCGTCGTCGCCGATGCGCTGGCCGGGAACCGGGGTCGGCTCGTCGATGCGCAGCTGGTAGGCGAGCGCCTTGTGCTGCTCGACCGCGACGCGCACCACCACCTCGCCGTGGCTGGTGAACTTGACCGCGTTGCCGATCAGGTTGATCAGCACCTGGCGCAGGCGCGCGGCGTCGCCGCGCAGGGCCGCGGGCACGTCGGGGTGGACGAAGCACACCAGCTCCAGCCCCTTGCCCTGCGCCTGCTCGGCGAACAGCGCCACGGTCTCCTCGACCATGGTCGCGGGCTCGAAGACCAGCGCCTCGAGCTCGAGGCGGTCGGCTTCGATCTTCGAGAAGTCGAGGATCTCGTTGATGATGGTCAGCAGGTGTTCGCCGCTGGAGCGCGCGGCCTCGGCGAACTCGCGCATCTCGGCGTCCAGATTGGACTCGAGCAGCAGGCCGATCATGCCCAGGATGCCGTTCATCGGCGTGCGGATCTCGTGGCTCATGTTGGCCAGGAACGAGCTCTTGGCGAGGTTCGCCGCCTCGGCGCTGTCCTTGGCCTCGCGCAGCGCCTGCTCGGCGCGCAGGCGGTCGCTCATGTCGCGCACGATGATCAGCAGGCGCCCATCGGGCAGCTTCTTGGCGATCATGTCGACGGGCAGCTCCTCGCCGCCCTTGCGGCGCATGGTGCGCTGGCCCTCGATGGTGCGGCCTTCCCGGTAGGCGTGCAGCCGCGCAGCGAGCTGGGCCTGTTCGTCGGCCGACATCACCTCGCGCAGATTCATGCCGATCAGTTCGTCGCGGCGGTAGCCGAGCAGGTGGCAGCCCGCCGGGTTGACCTCGGCGAAGTAGCCGTCGGGGTCGGCGATGAGGATACCCTCCGGCGCCTCGACGATCAGCGAGCGGAAGCTGCCCTCGCTGGCGCGCAGCGAGTCCTCGGCCTGCTTGCGCTCGGTGATGTCCTGGCCGACCGCCTGGTATTCGCTGGGCTGACCCTGGGGGGTGAAGAAGGCGCGCACCGTCCAGTGCTGCCAACGCACCACGCCGCCGGGCAGCAGCACACGGTGCGAATAGTTGGTCACGCCCAGCTCGGGGGTCAGCGCCAGGAACTGGCGCTGGATGCCGGTGCGCTCGTCCTCAGGCAGCAGCGGCATGAAGCTGTGGCCCTCGAGGTCGGCACGCGACCTGGAGAAGTAGCGGCAGTAGGCCTCATTGACGAAGGTGATGGTGCCGTCGGTGCGGAAGCGGCAGATCAGCTCGCTCTGGTCCTCGACGATGGCGCGGAAGCGCGCCTCGCTGCCGCGGATCGCCTCCTCGGTGGTACGCTGCTGGGCGAGCAGGCGGATCTTTTCGAGCGCCACGCCCGCGACCTTGCTGACCGCCTCGACGAAGGCGATCTCGTCGGCCGGCCAGGCGCGCCGCGCGCGCACCTGGCCGAGCGCGAACAGGCAGTAGCCATCCGGTCGGAACTGGAACGGGTACCACAGCAGGCTCTTCTGCGCGAGGCGTCCGTGAAAAATCAGGTCAGAGCCCTCGGCGGCGAGCAGCGGGTTGGGCGCCTCGGCATGGCTCTCGATGGTGCGGTGGGTGTCGCGCATGTGCAGCGAGGAGCGCGGCACCAGTTCGAGCGGCCAGATGTTCAGGTTCGCGTCGATGCCGCCCGCGCCGGGGTCCACCCAGCTCGCCATGCCGATCACCAGGCGGCGGCCGAGGTCCACGTCGTAGATCAGCACGCGGTCGACGCCCAGCGCGACGCCGACCACGGTGGCGAGGCCGTGCAGCAGGGTCTTCTGGTCGCTCTCGGCGAGCACCACCTCGGCGGCGCGCGCGAAAGCATTGGCGAACACCAGCTGGCGCTCGAGGCGGTCGCGCTCGGTGGCCAGCGCCTGCGACGAGGCGCGCTGGCCGCTGACGTCGCTGACCACGCCGACGAAATAGGTGGGGCGGCCGTCCGGAGCGAACACCGGGGTCAGGCTCAGCTCGTTCCAGAAGGGCGTGCCGTCGCGCCGGTAGTTGAGCATTTCGCCGCGGAAGCCCTGGCGCGCGGCCACCGCTTCGCGGACGTGGCGCACGGTTTCGGAGTCGGTGCCTGGGCCCTGCAGGAAACGACAGTTGCGGCCGAGCGCCTCCTCCGCTGCGAAACCGGTGGTCGCGGTGAAGGCGCGGTTGACGAAGATCACCGGATTGTCGGCCTGGTTGGGGTCGGTGATGACCACGCCGATGGTCGCGGTCGCGACCGCGGCGGCGAGGATCGCGTTCTCACTCTGCGCCAGGTCGAGAGCGGTCTTGCTGCGCGCATGATCGACGACCTTCTCGTGCAGCTCGCGGGTGCGCTCCGCGACCAGCTGGTCGGTGCGCGCGCCGCGCAGGCGGGCGGCGGTCATGCCGAGCGCGAGCAGCGCCACTCCCGCCAGGCTGCAGGCCAGCACCAACGCCGGGTACCACGAGCCGAAGGCGGCGAGGAAGCTGTGCGTCGGGCGCATCTGCACGGTGAACGCGTGATCGGCGAGCAGCAGCAGGCCATCCAGCCGCAAGGGCGTGCCGGTCGCGGCCGGCAGCGATGGCGCGAGGACCGCGCCCCCGTCATCGCCGAGTCCGACGCTGAGCTTGTCCTCGGCGAAGGCGCCGAGACCGCTGCGCACCAGATCGCCCAGCCCGGCGACGCACAGCACGAAGCCATCCAGCGCGGCGTGACGCTGCGCGGTGTCGCCATGCGCGGCCCCGCGGCGCAGGCAGGGCACTGCGACCAGCACCTGCGGCCCGGCCTCGTCGTGACCGGCGCCGGGCAGCACGGCGATGACCGTCTCCTGCTCACGGTCGCAGGCGCGGCCCAGGGCCGCGGCCCAGGTGGGCTCGCTCGCGAGATCGAGGCCGAGCGGCAACGGACTGCCATCGTCGCCCTGCTCGGCGAGGTAGAGGATGGGCAGGTGCAGCCCAGCGTGCGCGGGCTCCTCGGCCAAGCCCTGCGGCCCGTGCTGCAGGAAGTGGTAGCCGATCATCCCATCGCGCTGCGCGGCCTCCTCCCAGGAGCGGCGCGCCTCGCCGTCGACCGCCGGGCACCAGGCGAGCGCGTGCGTTTGGGGATGCCGGCGCAGCGAGGCGCCGGCAAAGTCCTGGAACGCGACGTGCCCGATCTGGCCGCTGGCGTGGAAGAGGTCGCGCAGTTCCTGACCGGCCTCGACCTGATCGCGGCAGCGCTCGGCGATGGCCGTGGTGCGGTCCTGGGCGAGAGTGGTGAATTCCGCGGCCAGGGCGGAACGCTCGAAGCTGCGCACGGCGAAGTACAGGCCGAGGCTGACCAGACAGCCGAGGACGGCGACCAGGACCACCCCGAGGTGCCGTTGCAGCGCGCTGGGACTCGTCACGCCGATGACCTCCGTGCCAGAACGGGGCCGCACGCGCGACCGCAGGGCAGTCTACGGCAGGAAACGGGCCTTGGAAAGCGCTTCAACCCGAGTGGGTCCAGGCTTCTGGAACATGGACCCGGCTCAGACTTCGCCGCTCTCCGCCAAGGCCTTCACCTGGCCCAGGTAACTGCCGTAGAGCTCGATCACGGTGTAGGCCGCCGCCCCCATGGCGAGGGCGTAGATGGTGCCCGAGAGCACCCGTGCGGTCCATTCCACGCGCGTGCGGAAGGATTCCTGCTGGAAGGTCGCGCAGCGCCCCAGCGCCTCCTCCAGCTTGCCGGCGATCTCGGCGGTGCCGACCATCTGCACCACCAGGGTGGGCAGACCGGCTGCCTCCAACGCCGCGGTCAGATTGGCCAGGCGCCCGTCGTTGACGGCGCCCGCGGCCGCCTGTAACCGGTCGGTGTAGATGCGGTTGCCGCAGGCAGGTGCGGCGAGTTCGAGACTCGCTGGGATGAGCATGCCCGCAGCCAGGCCGGCGCGTACCACCAAGCAGGTGTTGGCCGCCACCAGGGGGCCTACCAGCCCGATCAGGCCCGGGGACAGCATCACCCGTGCGCGCACCTGCGGACCCACGAGATGGAAGACACACCAGGCCAGCGCCAGCACCGCCCACAGCACCGCCGGTCCGGCGAGCAGGGAGCTGGGCGAGGCGCCTGAGAAGGCGATGCCGGGAATGGCCGCTGCGACCAGGGCGACATGGACCAGGAAGGCCGGATAGACCAGACGGCCGATCACCAGCCGGCGCATGGCCAGGGCGTGCTCGTAATAACCGGCCAGCTCGCGGCAGAGTTCGGGCAACCGTCCGCTCGCCTCGCCCGCGCGCACCAGCGCGACCGCCAGCGCCGGCTCGCCGTCTGCCGCAAGCAGCTCTGCCAGCGGCCGCCCGGACGAGCACCCCGCTGCCCACGCGGGTGCGAGCGCGCGGTGCCGGCCATGGCTGGTGTTGCCCGCCAGACCCAGGGCCTGCGGCAAAGCCATGCCCATCGCCACCAGCGAGCGCAGCTGGTCGTAGAAGATCGCGGCAGAGGACCAGGTCATGGCACCTCACCAGCATGGGAGGAAGAGGGGGGAGGGGAAGGTGCGGGGTGCGGGGTGCGGGGTGCGGAGTGACCGCGCGCATGGGGGCTGTGGTCCGGCGGAGTGCGCAGGTGCCTCGCGCACATTGCGCCGCGGTCACTCCGCACTCCGCACCGTTCACCCATCAGTATCGGTCATCGCGGCGAGCCCGCGTGCCCGCAGTGGCTCACGCCTTCTTGCCGCGTCCGAACATCTTCGCGACCACGCCGCCGATGACGATGGCCACGAAGATCAATGGTTTGATGAGCTTGATCGCGCCGAGCCATAGCAGCTTCAGGAAGCCGGCCTTGGCGAGCACGCCGCCGGCGATCAGACCGGCGAGGCCGTAGGCGGCGATCTTGTCACCGCTGCCTTCGCTGAAGTCTGCGTAGCGGTTGCCGGTGGTGAACTCGGTCCTGCCCATGATTTCTTTGCCGCACGCAGCGATCTCGGCGAGCTGCGGCAGGGCGCCGATCGCGCCGATCTCAAGCACGCCGCGCCGGCCGAGCACGCGGATGTCGTAGTTGAGAACCGGCACTGCGCTGCCTTCGACCTGCAGCGACTTGGCCCAGAAGAACTTCTTGGTCGCGCTGTCGTAGGTGGGCGGCTCGGCCCAGCCGTTCAGCTCCATGGTGGGGTAGCCCTGCTTCTTGCGCGCGGGATTGGACTCGTGGGTGCCCTCCTGCATCTGCTTGAGCAGGCCGGCGTAGTCCTGGGATTTGGCGTCATCATCTTTGACGTAGCCGGTCTCCTCAAAGGAGATGACGGCGGCGAAATCGCCATCGATGTCGCGCCCCGGCGGCAGGACTAAGCCGAGCGTGGATTCGTCGGGCGGATTGTTCCACTCCTTCTCAACCACGTGGCGCGCTTCCGCGGTCTGCAGGTAGCGGTAGCCCTCGGGCAGGTCGATGGTCGCCAGGTTGCTGCCCACCGTGACCTTGCCGGTCTGGTAGTGGTACGGGTAAGCAGGTTTGGCGGGAGTTTCCGCAGCGGACATCACGCCCGGTACGAGCAGGAGGGCCAGGAACCAGGAGCGGAGGGGCATGCAGTTGCCTTGCGTTGGTGGGCGGCGGGAAGATGAGGTGGGTGATGGTAGCCGCGCCGTCGGGGATTCAATGCCTCCTCGTGCATCGTGCCGACGGCAGACACCTGACCCAATGCCTGATGGAGCATGCCGGCCCCAACGTGTCAACGTTGGGGCTCAAAGGCTGTGGGGCCGAGAAGCGAGCTCTGAAATTCGCAACCCGTGGGGGCGGAGCCCGTCCCTCGCCGCTGGCGCTCAGGCTCCCGGGTCCGGGGCCGCGCTTCCCGATGCTCCGGCGTCGTCCGTCGCGCGTGCGGCATCCTGGGCAGGGCTGTCCACGCCGCGGTCGCCAAACGTGAAGTAGTGGAATTGCGCGAGCATGCCCCACAGCATCTGCACATCGTGGTCTGAAAGGTCCAGGCGATTGACCAGGCGGCGCAGCTGCGGTGCGAAGCGGCCGCGCTCGGTGCGGCGGAAATATTGAAAGCGCTCAAGCGCGTCGAGCCAGTAGCGGTAGAGGTGTTCGACCTGGCCGCGCTCCGCCACCTGTGCCGGGTCCGGGCTCGCAGCGGGCTCGGCGGTGGCAAGGTGGTAAAGGGTGATGGCGACCGCATGGCTGAGATTGTAGCTGGTGTTCGGCCCGCAGGTGTCGAGGTGGATCCACGCTTGGCAGTGGATCAGCTCGGCGTCGCTCAGGCCGTCGGCCTCGTTGCCGAAGACCAGCGCCAGGCGGCGTGGGGCGCGCCGTGCGACCGCGGCCGGCACCTGGTGCAGGGCCAGGGCCTCACCGTAGTCCAGGGCGCGGCCGCGCGCGCTGGTGCCGATCGCCATGCCGCAGTCGGCGACCGCCGCGCCGAGATCGCCGAAAACCGGTGCGGCCAGAACCAGCGCGCGCGAATGCGTTGCGAACTTGCGGGTGTCCTCGCAGTTGATCTCGCACTGCGGCGCGACCAGGCGCAGGTCGGAGATGCCGAGGTTGCCGCATAGGCGCGCGACCATGCCGAGGTTCACGGGACCCTGGGTGCGCACCAGGATGACGCAGGCATTGGCGAGGATTCCGGACATGGGGCGGCAGCGTTCGCGCCCGGGCGCGCGTGCAATCCCTAACCGCCCGAGCGCGCCTCGCGCACCCGCAGCCATGGGTTGCAGGCGGCCATCGCAGCGCCACTGTGCCCCCTGGTGGCGCCATGAACGACGACAAGATCATCCGCTTTCCCGGTTCCGGTCCGAGCCCGGCCAAGCCCGGCAAGCCGGCCAAGGGCGACCCTGCGGGCAAGGGCAAGCGCGGCGCTGACGGCATGACTGAGGACCAGCGCAAGGCCGTGCAGATCGTGCTCAGCGGCATGCCCTTCGTGCTGATCGGCATCCAGCCGACCGCTAGTGGCGCCGACTTCTTCACCGCCCTGGGCGGCGAGGCGGGCGACCTGCGCAACGCCCAGGACCACCTCGCCGGCGTCATCGAACGCGCCTTCGCCAAGCGCGGTCTCACCTCCTGACCGGACCCGCCGCCCGCACCGCCCCCCGGACCCGCCATGCCCCGCGATCCGCTCTCCGCGAAGCTCATCCGCAAACGCTGCCTGGTGCCGCCGGGTGGCAAAGGCTTCCGCCTCGCCGGCATCGACGCGGATGAGCGCGGGCCGTTCACCGCGAAGCTCGACGCCCAGGCCGGCTTCGAGGCCGACGTCGCGCGCATCGACCAGCTCCAGGAGGTGCTCTACGCGGAAGGCAAGCGCGCGCTGCTCGTGGTCCTGCAGGCGATGGACACCGGCGGCAAGGATGGGGTGGTGCGCAGCGTCTTCGGGCCGCTCAGCCCGCTCGGCGTGCAGGTCGTCAACTTCAAGAAGCCGACCCCGGCGGAGATGGCCCACGACTACCTGTGGCGTGTCCACCAGCAGGTGCCGCCGAAGGGCTACCTGGGTGTCTTCAACCGCTCGCACTACGAGGAGGTGCTGGTGGTGCGCGTGCACGAATGGGTGACGCGCCAGGAGATCGAATCGCGCTACGACCAGATCAACGCCTTCGAGCGCTACCTTGATGAGAACGGCGTGGCGATCGTGAAGATCTTCCTGCACATCTCCAAGGCCGAGCAGCGCGCGCGCCTCGAAGCGCGCCTGCAGGACCCCACCAAGCAGTGGAAGTTCGAAGCCGGCGACCTCAGCGAGCGCAACCGCTGGGACGACTACATGGAGGCCTACGAG
>JBBQSO010000013.1:0-80979 GCA_038213805.1 Planctomycetota bacterium
CGGCAGTCCTGCCAAAATCGATGCCATGATTACCGAGGCACGACGACATGCCTACAAACCTCGGCCGGGACGCTCATTTCCGCGCGTTTCGAAGCTGCCGTATGGGCGCACGAAAAGACGTGGCTAAAGTGAACGGCATTGCGGCGCCGGCTCACCCCTTCCCGATCCCCAACTCATCCATCCGCTTCTTCAAGGTGATGCGGTTGATCCCCAGCAGCTCGGCCGCGCGCAGCTGGTTGCCCTCGGTGCGGGCGAGCACGGCGCGCAGCAGGGGTTCCTCGACGGCGGCGAGGAAGCGTTGGTGGACCTCGCCGGCGTGCTGGGCGAACAGCCGTGACGACAGCGCGGCGAGCGCGGCGTTCAGGGTCGAGGGTGAGGGCGCCTGCCCGGTGGCGGTGGGCAGCGAGATGTGGTCGGGGGCGATGATGCCGCCGGTGGCGAGCACCGCGGCTTCTTCGAGCACGTGCTTGAGTTCGCGCACGTTGCCGGGCCAGGAGTGGCGACCGAGCGCGGCGAGGGCGTCGTCGGTCAGGGCCAGCGAGCGGCCGAGGCGGCTGGCGGCGCGCGCCAATATGTGGCGCACCAGCGCGGGCAGGTCGTCGAGGCGGTCGGCGAGGCGCGGCAAGGCGATGCTGATCACGCGCAAGCGGTAGCCGAGGTCGTCGCGGAAGGCGCCGTTCGCGGTCAGGCGCACCAGGTCGCGGTTGGTGGCGGCGATGACGCGCACGTCGACGCGCAGCTCGTCGGTGCCGCCGACGCGGGTGAAGCGCTGGTCCTCAAGGAAGCGCAGCAGCTTGACCTGGGCGGCGGGCGGCAACTCGGCGACCTCGTCGAGGAACAGCGTGCCGCCGTGCGCTGCCTCGACGCGGCCGATCTTGCGCGCCTTGGCGTCGGTGAAGGCGCCGGGCTCGTGGCCGAACAGCTCGCTCTCGACCAGGGCCTCGGGCATGGCGCCGCAGTTGACCGCGATGAAGGCGCCCTCGCGGCGCTTGCTGAAACGGTGCAGGGCGCGCGCGACCAGCTCCTTGCCGGTGCCGGAATCACCGGTCACCAGCACGCCCAGGTCGGTGGCGGCGGCGGCGGCGATGCGGCGGTAGACCTCCTGCATCGCCGGCGTCGAACCGATGATGGTGGCTTCGACCGCGGCGCCGTCCGGCAGCGGCTGGGCGGCAAGGGCGAGGGTGTCCTCACCCAGGGCGCGCTTGACCAGGTCGAGGGTACGGTCGAGGTCGAGCGGCTTGGGCAGGTAGTCGAAAGCGCCGCGCGCGACCGCCTCGATGGCGGTCTCCATGGTGCCGTGCGCGGTGGTGACGACGACGGGCAGGCCGGGATATTCCTGCTTGAGGCCGGCGAGCAGGTCGAGGCCGGACTCGCCCGGCATGCGCACGTCGGTGATGACCAGGTCGGGGCGCGCGCGGCGCACCACTCGCCGCGCCGCCGCCGCATCCGCCGCGATGGTCACGCGGTAGCCCTGCGAGCGCAGCACCTGTTCGAGCGCCCAGCACACGGCCGCATCGTCGTCGACGATGAGGATGGCGGCAGCTTCGGCGGCGGGAGACGGTTCGGCCATGCGCGCGGCTTTCTGGCGGGGTGCTGCGGCATGCTACGGCAAGTCGCGGGCGGTCATATGGCGAGCGCACCGCGCCGCGCGGGTGTGCCGCGATCTCCGCCCGCGAGCACCCAGGACGTGGGTCGCAAGGCGGCTGCTCCCAAGCGCCTAGATGTCAACGCCTGCTGACACAGCCTTGACAGGATAGGGCAGCGGGCGGTAGGATTGGCAACATCCGCTGTCTGCCAGACGTCCGCGATTACGAACCTTCCGCCGGAGCCTCCATGCGCAGCCCATCCTTCCCGCCGACTTCGCCCACCCTGGTGCGCCTCGCTCTGGCTGGTGCCTGCCTGCTTGCAGCCGGCCGCGCGGGGGCGATGGAATCATTCATCGTCGGCCCGCGCGCCCTGGGCATGGGCGGCGCCAACGTCGCCTCGGTCAACGACATCCAGGCGCAGTTCTACAACCCGGCGGCCTTCGGCTTCTTCCACGAACGCGAGCGCCTCACGGCCATGCCGGCGCCGCCGCCCCGGCCGGACCAGGTCCCCGCCAAGGACAGCCAGGTGCCGGCCGGTGGACAGACGCCGGTCGCGGCACAGGCGCCCATCGCCGAGACCGAATACAGCGGCGGCGGCTTCTGGCCGTCGGACAACAACCACCTCGGCCGCAAGTCCTGGGGCTTTGGCCTGGACGCCAGCATCGGCCTGCGCGCGCACGGCGACGTCGCGGAGCTGCTCGACGTGCTGAAGAAGCTGAATGACAATGGCACCTTCAATCGCCTTGCCCAGAACGGCATCAGCAGCCAACAGGATGTCGCCGACGCCTTGAATGGCGTCAACGCGCTCAGCAATCTGGCCGCGCCCACCAACGCCATCTCGGCGGACGCCAACGGCGGCGTCGGCCTGCGCATCGGCCATTTCGGGCTCGGGGTGCGGGCCTTCGCCGAGGCCACCGGCCGCGTCCAGGACGTCGACTTCACCAACCTCGGCCTCGGCGGTGCCGGCAACCTCAGCAACCAGGTCGATGCCCAGTTTCCGACCGACCCGGGTGCGCCCCAGCTGTTCACCCCCGCGCAGGTCACCCAGCTGTCGAACCAGGGCCTCAGCCAGAACGCCATCGACAATCTCGACCTGCTCGCGCGCCAGAATGGCGTGACTCCGGATCAGGCGCAGAACCTGACCTTCATCATCGGGCAGGCGAACCAGGCTTCCGCCGCGAACCCGATCAATGGCAACCAGACCGACATCCATTTCTATGGCGCCGGCATCGTCGAGCTGCCGTTCACCTACGGCTACGCCTTCGATGAGCATTTCGCCATCGGCATGAATCTGAAGCTGATGGTCGCAGACGTCTTCGTCGGCGACATCCGCGCTCAAAGCAGCGGCTCGAACACCACGTCGACCACCGAGAAGGCGAGCAAGCGCAGCCCCAACCTTGGCATCGACCTCGCCGCCATGTACCGCATCCCGTGGTTCAATTTCGGCCTGACCGGACGCAACCTCAACGCGCCCAGCTTCGCTGGGCCGACGTTGAACGGCCGCGTGGCGCCGCGCTTCAGGGTCAACCCGCAGGCCACCGCTGGCGCTGCGTTCATCCCGTGGGAGGTGCTCACCGTCGAGGCCGACTGCGACCTCAACAAGTCCACCACTACCTTTAGCGGCTACGACACTCAGGACCTTCGTTTCGGCGCAGAATGGAACGTCCTGCACTTCCTGGCCCTGCGCGGAGGCGCCTACCGCAACCTGGCGCAGAACGACATCGGCTGGGTGGTGACCGCGGGCGTCGGTCTCGATTTCTATGCGGTGCGCACCGACTTCGCGGTCGGCGCCGCGACCAAGAAGACCGAGTTCGACGGCCGCCAGATCCCGCGCGAGATCCGCGCGTCGTGGCAGCTGCTCGTCGACTTCTGAGCCGCGCCGCAGCTGCAGCCGGCGGCGGCTGGACTGGCCGACCCGCGCGGGATGATCACCGCCCATGAACGAACGGCCCGCCGCCACCCTCGACCTGTGGCCTGACGAACCGTGGGGTGGCGATGCGGCGTTGGCGGCCGCTGGCGCCCAGCTGCTCGCCAACCATACGTGGGACCGCACCGCGCTCGCCCGCATCGTCGCCGTGCATGCCAACGACGCGCCGGCACGTGCGCAGGCTGCCGTTCTGGCCGGGCCCGGCACCGCCGCAGTGGTCACCGGCCAGCAGCCGGCCTTCGGTGGCGGGCCCCTCTATAGTCTGGTCAAGACCGCGCACGCGCTCGCCCTGGCGCGGCGGCTGGGCACTGTCGGTCTGCCCAGCATCGCGCTGTTCTGGTGCGCCAGCGAAGACCACGACCTGGGTGAGGCCGGCCACGCGGATCTCATCCTGCGCGATGGGTCCATCCGGCGGCTGCCCGGTGCGCTCGGTGGCGGCAGTGCCAGCCTGCGCCATCGTCCAGCCGCGGCGACCTGGAAGACGCTGCTGGAGGGCTGCCGCGAGCACCTGGGCGCGGGCCTGGGCGCGGGCTGGCTTGAGGCGCGACAGCCGCTGCCGGACGAAGGCTATGGCGCGTGGCTGTGCCGCCTGATGGCGGCGCTGTTCGCACGCCACGGCCTGCTCTGCGTCGAAGGTCACCAGCTGCGGCCGTTGTGGACGACAACGCTTGGCCGCGCCCTGGCAGCGTGGCCGGTGGCGGCGCTGGCGGCGCAGCGTGCCCGCCGGCTGGCCGATGGAGGTGGCGACGCCTTCGGCGACCTCGCTGCGCCGCCCCTGTTCGCGGACCGGCCCGACGGACGCAGTGCGCTCGAACCTGCGGCGGCCAGCGCGCTCCTCGCGCAGGCACCGCTCGAACTCAGCCCCGGCGCCGCGCTGCGGCCGGTGCTGCAGCAGGCCGCGCTGCCCTGCGTCGCCTACGTCGCCGGACCCGGCGAACTCGCCTATCACCACCTGATCGCGCCCCTCTACGCGGCGCTGGGCGTGCCCCGTCCCACGCTGGTGCGGCGCTGCTCGCTGACCCTGGTACCGGGCTGGGTGGAGCGCGCGGCGCACGCCTGGGGCGCGACTCCAGAGCAGATCCTGGCCGGCGGTGCCGCTCCGCTTGTGGCCGGTGACGATCCGGCGGCGCTGCTCAGCGGGCTCGAGGACACGCTCGCCGCGCTCGCGGACCATGCGGCCCAGCTGACGGAGGGGCAGCGCGCGCGCCTGGTCACCGGCATCGCCGCCCTGCGCCGCACCCAGGCGCGGCTCGCCGCCAGCCTCGGGCGCGGTGCCCGCCAAGCGGCGGGGCGCCCGGCCTGGGGCGCCCTGCACGCCTACCTGGCGCCGCGCGGACTGCCTCAGGAGCGCTCGATGAGCCTGTTCCAGGCGATCTGGGAGCACGGCCCGGGTCTGGCCGACCGCCTCGTCGACGAAGCGGCCGAAGCCGCGCCCGGCGCCCAGCGCCTGGTCGCGCTCGGCAGCGGGGACGGGTGAGGATTGCGGCCGGCGCGGCCGGCCGATACGCTCATCGACGGCGATGAGCGATGACGACCCTCTGATCGGCTGGAGCAGCGAGACGCTGCGCTTCGACGCCCTGCTTGGGCGCGGCGCGATGGGCGCGGTCTACCGTGGCGTGCAGATCGGTCTCAACCGGCCGGTGGCGATCAAAATCATCGCACCGCACCTGGTCGGCGACGGCGCGCACCGCGTGCGCTTCACGCGTGAGGCGCAGGTGCTTGGCCGGCTGGTGCATCAGAACGTCATCACCTGCCACGACGTCGGCACCCAGCGCGGCCCCGACGGGCGCGAGCTGTTCGTCATGGTCCTGGAATTCGTCGACGGCTGGAGCCTGGGCACGCTGATGCGGCGCCGCCCGCCGACCGTGCGCCAGGCGCTCGAGCTGCACGCGCAGGCCGCGGACGGCCTCGCCGCCGCGCACCAGCTCGGTATCATCCACCGCGACATCAAGCCCGACAACATCATGGTCACGCGGCGCGAGTTCCAGGCCAAGCTCGCGGACTTCGGACTGGCCAAAGGTGACGACTCGGCGGTCCTCACCCACACTGGCGCGATCATGGGCAGCCCCGCCTACATGGCGCCAGAAGCCTGCCGCGGCGACACGCCCGGACCTTCCGGCGATCTCTACGGCCTGGGCTGCTCGCTGTTCCACGTGCTCACCGGCACCCCACCCTACAGCGGCAGCAGCGCCCTGGTGGTGCTGAACATGCACATGACCGCGCCACTGCCGCGACTCTCCGAACGCCGCCCCGATCTCGCCGGACTCGACAAGATGATGGCGCGCTGCCTGGGCAAGGTGCCGGCCGAGCGCGCGCCCGACGCGACGACACTCGCCGGCTGGCTGCGCGCGGCCGCCCGCAACGTCGCGGAGGAATTGCCTAGCGGCAAGACGGCGGGCACCGCGAGCGGAGCGCCAGCACCGACCCGGCCGAGCCTGGTCACAGCACGCGCCGGCCAGGGCCAGCGCGAGGACCGCGCGCAGTCGACCCTGCTCGATACCAGCATCGCGGCGGCGCGGCCGCAGCGGCGCCTGCGCCTGATCATCGGCGGACTGGCGGCTGCGGTGCTGATCTGCACCGTCGTCCTGCTCGCGCGCGGCGGGCGTTCGAAGGCCACCGAGCCCGCGGTGGCGGTGGCTGGTCAGCCAGCCGCGCCACCGGTTGGTCCCCCTTTGGAACTGACCCAGGGGGCGTCCACGGCACGTGCGACCGTCCCGCTGGGCGCGGGACGCGTGTTTGAATTAAAGCCGGGCGAGGGCCTGCTCGACGTCTGGAGCCCGCCAGCAGGGTCGCCGCACATCCCAGCGCGCATCCCCGCCGGCGTTCCAGCGATCCAGCTGAGCACGGATGGGAATGAAGGCCTGCAGCACCTACGCCTGCGCCTGCCCACGGTGGGCGGTCGCACCGGAGTCGTGGTGGTGATCAACTCCGGAGTTCCCGCCGGCCGCACCCTGCTGGTGACCGTGCGGAGCGGCGGCGCGGCGCGTGGTCTGCGGCCGATCAAGCTCGCCGACGACGCCTGGCAGCGCCTCGTCATCGACTGCGGTGAGGCCGGAGGCGATGAAGTGGTGGTGAGCTGCAACGGGGCGCAACCCCTGGCGGTGGCGCGCGCCATCGCCTGGAGCGGTGCGCCGCCGGAGGCCGCGATTACGGCCTTCGTGCCGGGCACGCTGCAACCGCTGGGGCCGACGGGCACGGTTCGCGAACAGTTCCGCGGCGCGCTCGGCAACGTGGTGGTCGCCACCCAGGTCTTTCCCGATCCGCAGCGTCTGCGCATCGCGGTTTCGAATCTCCACCTCGCCGTCAACAAGGATGCGCTGCTCACCCTGACGCGCGGCATCGCCACCGCGTGGGGTGCCGATCCGACCCCGACCGCGACGGAATCCAACCTGCTGACGTATGCAAGTGCAGCCATGCTGCAGAGCGTTGCCGAAAGCGCGGTGCGCGCAAAGGCCCAGGTGCTGGTCATCGTGCTCGGCAGCGAAGACGTCCCAAAGATCCTGCCGCTGGGCTTCCAGGTGGCGTGCCGCTTGCTGAGCGATGGCGGCGTGTTGCCGGTCCTGCTGGTCGCGCCCGCCGGCTGGCAGGAACCTTTGCGGAGCAAGTGGGTCGAACGGCTGGACCTGCTGCAGGCCAGGGTTCCGCAGATGCCCGTCATCGACCTGATGGAGGTACCGATCGGTCTGGCGCGCCAGGATCTGCCCACCGATCTGCACAGTGCTGACGTCCACGCGAAAGTAGCCGCCGGCATGGCCGCCGGTATCGGCGAACTGCGGGCGCGCATCGCGTGGCAGATGGTCAATGGCGGATTGCGGACGAAATAGGAAGTCTCAAGTCTCAAGTCTCGAGCCTCAAGGCTTGAGCCGCGAGCCGCGAGCCGCGAGGGGACAACCCCTTGCCTACCGTGTTGACCGGCTTCCCCTCGCACTTCGCACTTCGCACTTCGCACTTCGTGCCAGACGTTTCGCGCCCCGCGTCCGCCTAGGCCCCGAGCTTCGCGCGCTTCTCGATCAGCGCCTGGACCACGCTGGGATCCGCAAGCGTGCTGATGTCCCCGAGGTTGTCGGTCTCCTGCGCGGCGATCTTGCGCAGAATGCGGCGCATGATCTTACCACTGCGCGTCTTGGGCAGACCATTCGTGACCAGGATCTTGTCGGGGGTGGCGATCGGGCCGATGTGGTGGCGCACCGAGTTCTTGAGCGCCTGGATCAGTTCAGGAGTCTCGGCGTGGCCCTCCTTGAGGATGACGTAGGCGAAGATGCCGGTGCCCTTGATGTCGTGCGGATAGCCGGTGACCGCGGCCTCCGCGACGGCGCCGTTGGCGACCAGCGCGCTTTCGACCTCGGCCGTGCCCATACGGTGGCCGCTGACGTTGATCACGTCGTCGACGCGGCCGGTGATCCAGTAAAAGCCGTCGGCGTCGCGTCGGCAGCCGTCGCCGGTGAAATAGTAGCCGGGGAAGGGCTTGAAGTAGGTCTCGAGGTAGCGCTGGTGGTCGCCGTAGATGGTGCGCGCGATGCCCGGCCAGCCGCGCTTGAATGCAAGCACGCCACTGACGTCGTTGCCCAGGATCTCCTTGCCCTTGTCGTCGAGCACGACCGGCTCCACGCCGAAGAATGGTAGCGTCGCCGAGCCTGGCTTCATCGGCGTGGCGCCGGGCAGCGGGGTGATCATGTGGCCGCCGGTCTCGGTCTGCCAGAAGGTGTCGACGATCGCGCAGCGGCTGTCGCCGACGACCTCGAAGTACCAGCGCCAAGCCTCGGGATTGATCGGCTCGCCGACACTGCCGAGCACGCGCAGGCTGGAGCGGTCGTACTTCGTGGCGAATGCGTCGCCTTCGCGCATGATCGCGCGGATCGCGGTCGGCGCGGTATAGAACTGGGTGATGCGGTGACGCTGGACCATGTCCCAGTAACGACCGGCGTCGGGGAAGGTCGGAATGCCCTCGAACATGAAGGTGGTCCCGCC
The DNA here is from genome assembly GCA_038213805.1 of Planctomycetota bacterium. Taxonomy (GTDB): domain Bacteria; phylum Planctomycetota; class UBA11346; order UBA11346; family UBA11346; genus BOG-1363. The sequence goes on from JBBQSO010000013.1 coordinate 8,482, forward strand.
GTTGCACAGCGGGCCGTAAACCACGTAGCTGTGACCGGTCACCCAGCCGACGTCGGCCATGCACGCGAACAGATCGCCGTCGCGGTAGTCGAACACGTACTTCTGGGTCATCGCTGCGTACAGCAGGTAGCCGGCGCTGGTGTGCGCGATGCCCTTGGGCTTGCCGGTCGAACCACTGGTGTAGAGCAGGAAGAGGATGTCCTCGCTGTCCACTGGTGCCGCCGGGCAGTAGGGCCGGCGGCCGGCGAGCAGTTCGTCCCACCACACGTCGCGTCCGGCCTTCATCGTCACCGCACCGCCGGTGCGACGATAGACGATCACCGTGCCGACGTTCGGGCAGTGCGCGAGCGCCGCGTCGGCGGTGCTCTTGAGCGGCACGGTCTTCTTGCCGCGCAGGCCCTCGTCGGCGGTGATCAGCACGCGACAGTCCGCATCGAGGATGCGGTCGCGTAGCGACTCGGCGCTAAAGCCGCCGAAGACCACGCTGTGTACCGCGCCGAGGCGCGCGCAGGCGAGCATGGCCATGGCCGCCTCGGGGATCATCGGCAAATAAATGGCGACGCGGTCGCCCTTGCGCACGCCACGGCTCTTGAGCGCGTTGGCCAGGCGGCAGACCTCGCGGTGCAGCTCGCGGTAGGTGATGCGGCGGATCTCGTCCGGGCTGTCCCCCTCCCACAGGATGGCGAGCTGGTCGCCGCGCGTGGCGAGGTGGCGGTCGAGACAGTTTTCGCTGACGTTGAGCTGACCGCCCGCGAACCAGGCGTGGTAGCCGGTGGCAAAATCGGTGTCCTGCACCTGGTCGAAGGGGCGCTTCCAGTGCAGGAAGGTGCGCGCCATGTCGCCCCAGAAGCCGTCCGGATCCTTGATCGAGCGGTCGTAGAGCGCCTGGTACTCGGCCAAACTGGCGATGTGCGAACCCTGGCGGGCACGTTCGATGACGGGATAGACGTCCTTGAGCGGGGCGGACATGGCGGTCTTCCTGGAAGGTGCGCGGGGTCGGGAACGCGACTCTGCCAGCCGCGACACGGACTCAAGGCGGGGTACCCGCCACCGGGCCGCGGATGATCACGGCTGCACTGGACCATACCCACGCTGTGCATGCGGGCCGCGGATGCCAGGTGACGCTGGCGGGGCTGCCGCGCCCTGGCAGCATGGCCCCTTGGGGAGTCGCCCATGCCAGCCGATACCAAGTGCGCGCCCGAGGCCGGACGCGTCGTGCCGGTGATCGACCGCAACCGCTGCGGAGCCAAGCAGGACTGCGTCACGGTGTGCCCATTCGGGGTCTTCGCGATGGGCCTGCTCGGCCCCGCGGAGCGCGCCGGCCTGTCCCTCAAGGGCCGCATCAAAGCCTTCGTGCACCGCGGCCGCCAGGCCTTCGCCGTCAATGCTGACCAGTGCCATGCCTGCGGGCTGTGCGTGACCGCCTGTCCTGAGCAGGCCATCCGGCTGGTGCCGGCACCCATTCCGTCCTGAACGTTTCACCGCCTCGACCGTCTCTCCTTCGCGGGCTTTGCCTCCTCGCGTCGCCCGCCCCACCTGTCTCAGGTCGCCCGGTCTTCCCTCCCTGCTTTCCTTCACCCCTCCCTGAGGTCCACGCCATGTCCCGCATTATTTCCGCCTGCCTGCTCGCCCTTGCAGTGACCTGCGGCACCTGCGTCTCCGCCAGCGCCGCCGACACCCAGGTGGTACACCTGGTGCTCTTCAAGTGGAAGCCCAACACCACCACGGACCAGGAGAAGGAAGCGGGCGCCAAGCTGCTTGAGCTCAAGGGCAAAATCCCCGGCGTGATCAGCATCAGCTTTGGCCACCAGAACAGCCCCGAGGCCGCGACCAAGGGTCACGGCTTCGACGCCGGTCTGACCGTGGTCTTCGCCAACGCCGCCGCCCGTGACGCCTACCTGCCCAATGCGGACCACCAGGCGGTGGTGACCGCGCTGCTCAAGCCGATCATCGCGGATCTCGCCGTGGTGGATTACGATCTGCCGTGATTCTTGGTGTTGAGTGCGGAGTGCGGAGCGTGGAGTGCGACGTGCGGGGCACCTCGTTAGATGCGATCGTGATTCATTAGCCGGCTTGCAGGCAGGCAGGATGGATCTGGGCTGAATCCCCACCGGATTCCGCGGCCGTCACCGTCCCAATGCGCACCCCGCACCCCGCAGATCACGCCACCGTCCGCCACATCGCCACCTCATCGCAGTCGAGGAAGCGGTGGCAGCGCACGCATTCGGTCCACACCTTCTCGGGCAGGCGCGAGCGGTCGACGCGGGCGAAGCCGAGCTTGGTGAAGAAGTCGACCTGATAGGTCAGGCAGAACAGCCGCTCGAGCCCGAGGGTGCGGCCCTCCTCGAGGCAGCGCTCGACCAGACCACGACCGACGCCGCGGCCCTGGACGGACTGGGCCACGGCAAGCGCCTTGAGCTCGGCGATCTTGTCGGTGTCGATGTGCACGGCAGCGCAGCCGACCAGGCCGCCGACCTCGGCCTCGGCGACGATGAAATCGCGCACGGTCTCGTAGAGCTCATTGCAGGTGCGCGGCAGCATCAGCTTCTTCTCGGCGAAGGTCGCGATCAGCGCGTTGAGCGCCGGGACATCGCCGAGCCGGGCATGCCGATAAGTGATGGCGAGGGCGCTGCTCTGCGTCATGCAATACAGGTTCCACGGATCGCTAGGCGGAACAAGGGGAACGGAGAAAGTCCGGAAGTCCGGGGTCCGGAAGTCTCGACTAATCGTATTTGAACCGGGTCCGCCATTCGTTTCCACCCGAGCGGAACGATGCCGATCCGCCCATGTACAAGATCCATCACATCGTCAGCACGAGACTTCCGGACTTCCGGACTTCCGGACTTCCGGACCTCAGACCGGTCAATACCGCTTGAGACCCCCGCCGCCCGGGCGTGCCGGCTGGGCGCCGGTGCCGCTGCCCATGTTGGGCGGGGCGACCGACACCGATTTCTGCTGCGGCGTGTACTGGTCGAGGCGCTCGATGATCTTGCTCAGGTACTGGCGGCGCTTCTCCAGGGCCTCGACCTCGACCTTGCGCTTGCGCAGATCGACAATCTCGGGTTGTTCGCCCAGGTATTGGGACAGGAAATCGGCCTCGGCGAGCGCAGTCAGCACATCGGTGAGGTCCTGGTCGAGCTTGCCCAGCTCCTCGGCGTACTTGACGCGGAAGCGCTTCATGGCCTCGACCTTCTGGCCGTCGCTGAGGGTCACGGAGAGCGGTGGGACTGGCATACAGGACGATACCACGGCGCCGGCCAGGAGGCAAACGCTGCGGTCAGGGAGGGTTTTGAATCCGCCTCTTAGGCCCGGAAGCCGCCCGGCACGCCCTTGACGACCACGCTGACCGCGTCGTGCGGGTGCAGACTCTCGACGTGGCGGGCCTCGGCGCGCCAATCGCACAGCCGCGCGTCGCGCTCGAGCGCGGCCTTGATGCGCCGGCCGGCGTCCTCGCAGAACATCAGGTTGGCACCGTTCAGGCGGGCGAACTCCTGCTCGTCCTCGCGCTTGACCGCGGCCTGGACCGGGGTCTTGAGGGCGCCCTCGACCAGGTCGATGAGTTCGACGAAGGTCGGGGTGTGGCCAGGGTCCTTGACCGCGACCTGCACGGTCGCGTAGCTGCGCTGGCTATGCGGAGTGGCGAGGATCGAGCGCTCGCTGCCCAGCCAGGTGGCGAGCTCCTCGAAGCCGACCACCGGTGCGCCGGCGAAGTCCTGACGGAACTTCTCCTGGATGAGCTGGCGGGCGAGCGCCGCCGAGCACGGGCAGGTGCTGGAATAGGCGACCTTGACCGCGATCTGGTAGGTGCAGCGGCCGTTCTGGAGGTGGCCGGACACGCTCACCGGGTAGGTACGGAAGGAGCTGTTGGCGCTGACCAGGGCGGGGCGCTTGATCAGCAGGTCGAAGTCCAGGCGCACGTGGCTGGCGCTGCTGAGGCCGGTGTGCGACGCGACGAAGGCGCGCAGCAGACGGTCGACCAGGACCAGGCTCAGCTCTTCGGTGGCGAGCAGGGTCTGCAGGGTCAGGAACAGGCGCGACATGTGGATGCCACGCGCATTGGGTTCATCGAGGCTGACGTAGGCCTCGCCCTTGGCGGGGGCCAGGTAGAGCGTGCCATCGTCGTCGCGCAGGCGCACCGCCACCTCGATGCCCGACATGCCGACCTTGTCGAGCGTGCCGACCTGCGCGCCGCGCGCATCACGCGCCACATCGGGCATGGCGCCGGACACGGCGTCGTCGGGAACGGTGCTTTCATCGAGATCCATGGCAGACGCCTCGGCGTGGACAATGGGCGGAAATCCCCCTGGACAAGTCGGAGTAGGTCTAGGGCTGTGCATGGAGCGGGGATGCGCAACGGCGCAGTTAACACCGGAAACCCCCGGAATCCGCACTTGGACCGGATTTTCTCGAATCTCGAGTCGCGCATCTCGGGGCTAGCGCCTCGCGCCTTCCCCTTCCCCCCTCCGCAGCGACCATGCCCCGCCATGACCGTCAGAGACCTCGTCCTCGCCAGCACCTCCCGCTACCGCCGCCAGCTGCTGGAAAGGCTCGGCCTGCCCTTCCGTTCTCTCGCCCCGGCCTGCGACGAGGAGGCGCTCAAGGACCCGGCGCTCACCCCCCAGGCGCTCGCCGAGATGCTGGCCCTGGCCAAGGCGTGCAGCCTGACCGCCGGACTGCCCGCGGCGACCATCATCGGCAGCGACCAGGTCGCGGCGGTGCAGCTCGACACAGGCTGGCGCATCCTTGGTAAGCCCGGCAGCGCCGCGCGCGCGGTCGAGCAGCTGTTGCTGCTCGCCGGCCGTGAGCACGTGCTCATCACCGCCATGACCGTGCTCGATGGCGGCCAGGTCCACGCCCACACCGACGTCACCCGCCTGCGCATGCGGCCGCTCGAACGCGCGCAGCTGGAACGCTACGTGGCGGCCGACCAGCCGCTCGACTGCGCCGGCGCCTACAAGCTCGAGGCGCGTGGGATCACGCTGTTCGCCGATATTGTCTCGGCCGACCACTCCGCCATCACCGGACTGCCGCTGATCGCGCTGACCGCGATCCTGGCGCGCTGCGGCTATGTCATCCCGTGACGCACGCTGCGAGACTCGTGGCTCGCAGCGTGTCCACCACCGCCCCGACCCGCGTGGCTCACGGCTGCAGGCGGTTGATCTTGTAGCAGAGCTGCGGGTGCTCGAGGGTCGCGCCGTCGGCGGACTTCATGCGCGGATCGAGGTCGACCTGGACGATGCGGCCGGGTTCCAGCCCCGCGACCGCGACCGTCGCAGACAGGCCGTCCAAAGCGACCACGATGGCGCCAGCGCTGAGCGCCACGGTGTCGAGCGGCGGGCTACCATAGTTGTGGGTGTTGCCGAAATGGTATTTGGACAGCTTCCAGCAGGTCGGATCCGCAGCGGCAGTCCGGTCGACCGGCTTGGTGAAGCTGCATGAGAAGCCGTCCTTGCGCAGCGATATGGTCTTGACCTCGAATGGAACCGTGCCGGTAAAAGTCACACGCTGCAGGCTCTCGGACGGCGCGCCCCAGCCGCGCACCGTCTGACCGGTGTAGAGGGTGGCGCCATCGGGACTGAAAATCAGGCGGTTATTTCCGGCGCGCAGGCCATGGGTGACGAATTGCACGCAGGCGCCCTGCATCACCCCGTCCACCTCTTCGAGCATCACGCGCAGCAGACGCGTCCCGGCGACGTCGCCCACGATCATCTGACCCGCAAACGGCCCGAACCGCCCGCCGGTCTGGTCGAAGATCGGCTCGCTCGGCGAGTTGCACATGAAGCCCTCGGGGAACTCCACCGCCGCCGGGGTGCGCATGCCCTCGATCTCGGCGACCGGCAGATTGAGCGGATCCTTGCCGCTGGCGGCGAAGGCCGGGTCCCACACCAGGCTGGAGGGATGGCCGTAGAAATGATCCTTCTGGATGTGGAACAATGGCGACGCACCGCGCCAATCGCCCTGGTTGTCGGTGACCCACAGCTTGCCATCGGGGCCAACGGCGATGCCGTTTGGGGCGCGGAAGCCCTTGGCCCAGGGTGTGAACACCCCCTTGGCGTCGATGTGCGCGATCCAGCCCTTCCACGGCACCGCCGAGAAGTTGCGGCCGCGTCGTCCGATCGCTGAGAACTCGCCGCGCGTGTTGGTGAACACCGAGCCGTTGTGCGAGGCGGTGCCGATGGCCATCCACCAGCCGCCGCTGCCGTCGGGCGCGATGGTGTTGGTCTCGTGGTAGTTGCCGCTCATGCCCCAGGCGGAGCAGATGGTCTGGTAGCTATCAGCGATGCCGTCGCCATCGCCGTCGGTGATGCGCGTCAACTCGTCCATCGACGAGACGATGAGCTCGCGTTTGCTCACCACCTGCAGGCCGCAGATGTTGTGCAGCAGGTCGCTCGAGAACGCGCGCCACGGGAAGGCCGCGGGGTCAGCGGTCGGCTTGGCCATGAGGATGCCGAAGCGGCGCATCGCCACGACCAGTTCGCCTTCGCTGGTGAAGCCGAGGCCGCCGATCTCTGGAACCACGGTCGGCGGGAAGGAGATGGTCTCGACGTGGTAGCTTTCCGCGGCGCCGAGTGGCAGCGCAAGCGCGATCACCAGGGCGACGGTGGAAAAACCAGCGGGAATGATGCGGTAGGTCATGCTCAGCGCGCCACGGGGACGATGGTGAGGGTGAATGCGGCCGCGTCCGCCGCACTCAAGGTCAGCACCACTCCGTCGCGGCGCCCCTTGTCGCAGGTGATCTGCGCGGAAATGTGCGGATCGAAATGATAGACCAGGCCCTTGGGGGCGCCGCTGGTGGTGATGGCGCAGGTGGCGACGCCGGGCGCCGCGCCGGGCGCGATGAGCTGGGTGAAGGCCACCGTGCCAAGGCGGTACTCGAGCAGCGGCACGCCGCGCATCTTACGGTAACCGGTGAAGTGTGGCGTCACGTCTGTGGACCCGGGGATCTCAAGCGGTTCCGCACCATGGGTGACGTAGGCCACCGTGCCCATCACCACCGGCACGTAGTCATTGCCGGCGCGCGAGCCGCCAGCGCCTGCTCCCCAGTACTTCGTCATGTCCAGGAAACCACCGCTCCAGGTGTAGAGCAGGCGACACTCGGTGGCGTCGAAGCAATACGCCAAGCCATCACCGAACGACACCGCGATGCCCGACGTCACGCCGACCACCGGCGCCACCGACCCGGCGATGTCCGTGCCCTTCTCGGGGCTGTATTTGGCTGCGGCCAAACCGCGGTGGTAGTGGGACAGGACCTCGTCACCGACGCCCTGCGTCGGCATGAAGGTCCGCAGCAGCAGCGGCTGCACCGCCGAACCCTTGGGGAAGGGCGTGACCGTGGTCATGCCCATCGCCGCCACCATCCCGCTGGGCAAGTTCTTGCCGATCAGCGAGAAAGCGTGGTCGGCGACCTGGCTGATCTGCTCCTTGTTCAGAATCGACTCCCACGCCGGCATGCCCTTGCCGTCGACACCCTTGCTGATGGTCTTCACGATGTCCTCGCGCGTTCCGCCGTGCAGGAACACCGTGTCGGTGAGGTTGGGGCCGATCAAGCCGGCCCCTTCCGGACCGTGGCAAGTCGCGCAGTAGGTAACGAAGACGGTGTGCCCGGGGCTGGGTGGCTGTACCGGGGCGGCATCGGCGGCGGCGAGCACGGCGAGCGGTGCGAGACCTACCATGGCAGCGAACAGGAGCGGCAGGGACGTCATGGGGAGCTGGGACCTGGGCGGGATGGATGGAGCGGCGGGAGCGGCGGGATCAGATTCCTGCCTCCTTGGCCTGGGCGCGCATGTAGGCAATGGACTTCGCGTAAGCGGCGGCGTCGCCGCCACCGTTGCTCTCGATGCTCATGCGGCCCTTCCAGCCATGCTTGGCGAGGACGCGGAACCAACCGCGGAAATCGTCGCCAGCGACGCCGGGCATGGCTCGTTTCAGCTTCTCAGCGATGTGGAAATGACGGAGCAGGGCGATGTGCTTCTCAAGATCGGCAGGCATGTCCCCGGCGAGTACCATGTGGTAGAGGTCGGCGGTGATGCCGACCGCGGGATGGTTGGCCGGGCCGACCACCGCGGCGACGTCGCCGATGCTGTTGAGGAAGTTGCACTCGCCGACGTTGAGCGGTTCGACCGAGACCACCACCTGCTGTGCAGCGGCGAGCGGACCCATGCGCGTGAGCAGCGCGGTGAACTGCTTCGCTGCCTCGTCCTTGGCGAAGCCATCCGGGACTTTGCGCGAGCCACCGCTGCCGAAGGTGATGGTGGTGACGCCGCAGGCGCGGGCGCGCTTGAAGGCGGTATCTGCGTAGGCCAGGATGGCGTCGTGGGCCGCCGCCGGGCCGACCGATTTGAGCGCGCCGGGGATGAAGGTGTTGCAGCAGCGCACCGGTACCACCGAGGCGGCGATCTCGCCCACGTGCTTGGCGAAGGTGGCGTCGTCCTTGTCGGGCATCAGCAGGTTGCCGACCCCCTCCTCGATGTAGTCGGCCTGGGCCTCTTTGAACATGCCCGCCTTGCCGAGACCGCCGCACACGCCGAAGTCGACCGCTGCGCCGGATACGGCTACGGTGGTCGGCGCGGCGTCCGCGGACCACACGCGCAATCCGCCGCAGGCCAGCAGCGCGGCGCTGCCACCTGCCAAGCGAAGCAGGGCGCGGCGCGAAATCAGTGTGTGCTTCGAAGGGACTGACGACGGCATGAGCTCTCCAGATCGGGCAGGTGATACCGGGTGCGCCCTGCGACCGTTGTCCCATGGGCGGAGCACGCGAGGATTCATCCTGCGATGGCGAATCCTAGGGATTTGTGTGCTGCCACGCCGGTAATATCGTCACTCCTGCATGCGACGTTTTCGCACTCTCACCGTTCCTGCGGCCATGGCAACAGGGTCGCCTGGATCCCGCCGTCCAGCCACCACGCGCGTGGACCCGGCGCGATCAACCCGACGGCCGCCGGCGCGACCATGTCGAACCGCCAGAGCTGGTTGTCCCCACCGGTGGCGTGGTACTGGTTGATGCGCGCGCCGTCGAGCAGACTGGCGCCGGTGACGTCGAGCAGTTCGCCGCCATGCTTGCAGGCGATGGTGGACCAGCCGCCCCCCGCGTCCGTGAACGACCAGCGCTGGTTGTCCCCGCCATTGTCGGTCCATTGGTGCAGGACCACGCTGTCGGCGGTCGAATTTCCAGGCACGTCGAGCACCTTGCCGCTGCGCGCGTTGGTGAAGCGCCAGAAGCCGCCGCCCATGTCGTCGAGCCGCCAGCGCTGATTGGTGCCGCCGTGGTCGCCCCACTGCTGGATGAAGGTGCCGTCGCGCTGGCCCACGCCCGAACCATCGTCGAACAGGTCGAGGAGTTTTCCGCTGTGCTTCGCGGTCACCGTGTAAATGGCACCGGACACCGGCCCTGCCGCCGCCCCACCGCCCACCTGGACGCGGGTCAGGATCCAGCGCTGGTTGTCATTGCCGTTGTCCTGGTACTGGTGGATGCGCGCGCCGTCGGCCGTGCTGGCGCCGTCGACATCGAGATTCTTGCCGCTGTTCTGATTGGTGACGCGAAACAGCCCGCCACCCATGTCGGTGAACGACCAGCGCTGGTTGGTGCCGCCGTTCTCGACCCACTGCTGCAAGGCCACACTGTTGTTGGTCGAGGCGCCTGGTACATCGAGCACCTTGCCGCTGCCGACGCAGGTCAGACGCCACCAGCCGCCGATCAGGTCGAGCTTCCACTGCTGGTTGGCCTTGCCGTTGGCTGTCCACTGCTGGACATAGGTGCCGTCCAGATTCAGCGCGCCCGCGCCGTCGTCGAAGACGTCGAGCAGCTTGCCGCTGTGCTTCGCGGTCAGCGTGTAGGTCGCGCCGCTGACCGGGCCCGTACCGGTGCCGGGCGGCAGCGAACCGATCCACTGCGCGAGCGCCGCCACTGCGGTGGCATCAACGACATTGCGCGCCAGGGGCGGCATCTGCCGCGCGGGATCCGTCGTCCCGAGGCGCAGATGCATGATCGAACGGCCCAGGTCGCCCGGCGCCACCACCGCCGCGCCGGCGATGCCGAAGCTCTCGCGCACGGGGCCATCGATGATGCCCTGACTGGCGAGCGGCGTGTCGAAGCGCCCGTCCCATTGCGCCCCGGTACCGCCAGGACGGTGGCAGTGTGCGCAGTTGGCGTCGAGGTAGGAGCGCACACGCGCCTCCAGCGGCGCACTGGCGTCGTCGACGGTGACGGTGTGGGCGAATCCGGCGATGGCGCTCTCGGCCGGTGCGCCACTGAACATCTGCAGATAGCTCCAGGTGCGCAGCTGATTGTCAGAGCGGCCTCCCGGATATGCGAAGACGCCGTTCAGCTGACGGGTCTTGGGCCCGAGCACGAAGCCGGCGTTGCCGGTATGGCACTGCAGGCACTGGCTGCGCGCCGGGTAATGCCAGGTCTGGGTGTGGCCACCGCTACCGCTGACGGTGACGACGTCATCCTGGCCGCCATCGCCGACCAGGTCGGCATCGCTGTTGTCGCTGCGCCAGCGGTAGGTCACGCCGTAGCCGTTGCCGGCATTGGCGCCCTGCACCAGCACGCGCGTTTCGAGCCGGCGCCGCGCGCCGCTGCCGGTGTCGATGACCAGTTCGAAGTGCTTGATGAGGATGGTGCCGGCGGGCCACGCGTACTCGCCAGTCGCGGCGAAGCCGATGCGTCCGCCTGTAGGCAGCAGCACCCAGCGCTGCTTCACGGCGTTGTCCGACCACAGCGGACTGTTCACGGTGTACGGCACGATGCCGGCCTTGACCTTCAGGCGCGCGACATCGCTGAACAGCCCGGTGGCCGACAGCGTTGCCGGTAACGTACCCGATGCGGTCGCGGGCATCGCAACGCCAGTGACCGCAGGCCGGTAGTCGAGGCCATAGGGCGTGCCGCCAGTGATGGTCAGGGCCGCGCTCGTCACCGGGCTGGCGGACAGCCCGGATTTTTCAGCCTCCGCCTTCACCGTGCGGCTGGCGGAGATCTGGAACGCGCCCGCGTAGGTCGCCGACGAGCCGCCCGGCGTCGAGCCGTCGGTGGTGTAGTGGATGGCCGCTCCTGGAGTGGGGCTGGTGATCTGCACCCAGATCGGTCCGCTGAAGGTGCCACCGCCCGGGGTGACGATCGGCGCCTCGACCTGCGCCCGCACCGTGAACGACGCGCTGCCGGCCGCGGTCAGTCCACTGCTGGCGGCGCGCAGTGAAAAACCGCTGCCAGCCGTGTCCACGGTCAGACCGGGGAAGGTTGCCACACCCGCCATGGCGGCGCGCGCCAACGTTCCGGAGAGCGTGCTGCCAGCGGTGCCGGAGGAAAGCGACAGCGTCACGGTTGCGCCCGCGGTGGTCACGACCTGGCCGCTCGCATCCTGGATGGCGACGGAGACCGCCGGGCTGATGGCCGCACCCGCACCGGCATCCGTCGGCTGTTGCACGAAGGCCAGCTTGGTCGGACCCCCGCCACCGGTGTAGGTGACGCGCCACAACGAACCGGTGCCGCTCGACGTATTGTCCGCGTCGGAGCCACCGCCGAGACCAGCGCGCGCGATGTACCACAAGCTGCCGTCGGGCGCGATCTGCACGTCGATCGGCCGGTCGATGGCGGTGGCGAAGTCGAGCCGCGTGCCGGGCTGCGCGGGATCGATGTATTTGATCCAGCCGCGGTAGTCCGAGAAGAAGAAGCGCCCGTCATAGGACGCAGGGAATGCGCCGCTGCCGCGCGCGGCGGGGTTGTAGAAGTCGCCGCCGCACAGCGCGGTGCCCTGGCCGCCGCCGTGGTCATAGGCGTAGGTCGGCGCACGGTAGTCCGCCGGCACGGTCTGACTGCCCGGCGGCCCGTCGATACCCGGCCAGCCGTAGTTGACGGCCTGCGCGGCCGAGCCGGTCTCGTAGCGCTCGATCTGCTCATAATTGGCGCCCACCATGTTCACGTACAGCAGGCCGGTACCTGGCTGCACGGCGATGGTGAAGGGGTTGCGCAGGCCGAGGGCGACGATCGCACGATTGGTGCCCGAGTACGTGCCGTAATGCGGGTTGTCGGTCGGGATCGAGCCGTCCTTGTTGAAACGCAGCAGCTTGCCGAGCAGGTTGGCGGAGCTCTGCGCGTAGCCGCCGTTGGCATTCTCGCCGGTCGACACGTAGAGCTTGCCGTCCTTGCCGAAACGCAGACCGCCACCGTTGTGCCAGCCGACGCTGGAAAGGTCGGTGATCTCGACCAGCACTTGCTGACTGCCGGGCGCAGCAGTATCGCCGCTGACGGTGAAGCGGGCCACGCGGTTGTGCGAGGCCGGCGCCTTGGCCGTGTAGTAGAGGTAGATCCAGCCGTTGTTCGCGAAGTCCGGGTCGATGCACACGCTTTCCAGCCCGCGCTCGTTCCAGCTGTCGACACTGCCCGAGATGTCGAGCACCGGCGTTCCCAGCAAAGCGCCGTCCCTCACCAGGCGCACGCGGCCCGGCTTCTCGCAGAGGAACAGCCGGCCGTCAGCGGCGAAGGCCATGGTCGTGGGGTCGAGGCCGCTGGCGATCCGGGTTTCGGCGAAACCGCTCGGTAGGGTCGCCGCCGGCAGCGCGGCAGCGCCGACGAGCAGCAGCATGAGCAGGAGTCCGCACGGGGTCGGGAAGGCTGAGCGGGAAATGGTCATGGAGGTCTCCTGACGCACGGGGGCGCGCGCCGGATCCGCTCCGGCGTGCGCATGCGCCATCACCTAGTGGCAGCCGCCCCCCCGACCGTAACGAGTTTTTCCCGCTGCTCGGCAGGTACGGCGGGGCGAACGGCAACGCGTTGGTGATGGGCACTGTGCCGGAATGGTCGACCGCGGCGCGCGACAGCCTGGTCGCGCTGGACCCGACGCTCGCGGCGTTCGCGATGCGCAACCTGGAGGAATCAGCGCGCGGGGCTGGCGCCGTGTGCGGCCGCGAACGCCTCCAGGCGCGCGCTGAGCGCCGCGTCGTCCAGTTCACCGCGCACCAGTTCAACGGCCGCGAGGTCGCCCATGAACGCCTGATGGTCGATAATGCTGCCGAACTGCAGAGTCGAGATGCGCGGCGGCGGCGGTCGGCCTCGGCCGCTCGCCATCACGCCGCCCGGCGCGCGGAGGGTGACGGTGCCGTCCGCGCGCCAGCGGCAGGCCAGCGCCAGCGCCTGACCCGCCGAGACGGGCAACCCGGCAATCTCGTCGCCGTCGACGAGCACCGCCATGCGGAACGTTCCGGCTCCGCCCAGGCGGACCAGCGCGAGGTCTTCGCCGCCGTCCGCGCTGAGCACCACCGCACGGTGGCCGGCGCCGAATTCGCGCACCATGGCCACCACCAGCAGCGTCAGCCCTGCGCGCGCGTCGCCCGGCGGCAGGGGCGCGGTGAGGCACTGGTTGTGGTCATCGAAGCTCACCCAGCGTCGACCCGCGATGGTGCGCGTGGTCGGCATCTCGTGGACCTTGCCGACCGCGGCCGCCAATCCGCTGCCAGCCGGCGCGCTGGCACGCCAGTCGCTGACGTGTTCGCCGTTCATGATCAGCGCGTCGGGCGCGGCCGCATCGAACGATGCCACGATCTGCGCAGGTGCGGTGGGCGGCGCGGCGTGCGCCTGCCCGCCCGCGGCGACCACCACCTCCGCCCGGCCGGCAGCGAGGAAGCGCACCCGGCCGCTGGCCACCTCAAGGTCGCTGCCCGCTGCGCCATGGCCGATGCGGAACGAAGTACCGACCACCACCGCCTCGGCCAGCGGGGTATCGATCGCGAGGGGCGCCTGCACGTCCTGCTTGGCGGCGACCACCGCGATGCCGCCTTCATCCAGGCCGAGCCACGTGCCGGAACGGCCGCCGACGCGCAAGGTGATCGCGGTGTCAAAAGTGAGCCGCGTGCCGGGCGCCAGGACGATGCGCGAGCCATCGCGCAGGCGCACCGTGGCCTCGCCCGTGGCCACCAGCGCATCGCCAGGCATGAGGATGCGGCCGACGTCGGCGGGCGCGCCCGCGCAGCGCAGACCCTGAGCCGCGACCACCTCGGCCCACGGCCCGGGACGGCCCGGCGCGTGCAGCACCACCAGGGCTACGATACCCACGCAGAGCGCAGCCAGGCCCAGCAGCACGGGCAGCCGCGGGACGCCGCGCCGCACGGGCTGGCGGCGCCAGGCCGCAGAGCCGGGACCCGCACTGCGTCGCACGTGCGTGGCGGTGATGGGGAGGTGCGCGGCGACGGCCGGGCGCCGCGCGGCGACCGGAACCTCGGCGGGCGACTCCGCAACCGCCGCGCCGAGCAGCAGGCGGTGTGCTCGCACCGCCGCGGCGAAAGCTCCACGACAGTCCGCACAACCGCGCAAATGGGCGACCAGCCGCTCCTGCTCCACCGCCTGCGAGTCACCATCGAGGGTCGGCCAGAACAGCTCGCGGACCGTCACGCACGGGTCGTTCATGGCAGGCCACCCGCATCCAGGCGCACGCCCAGGCAGCGCGCCAGAGCCTGACGTCCGCGCATCAGCGCCATGCGCACGCCCTCGCTGGATAGGCCCAGGCGTGCGCCGACCTCGCGGGCGTTCAGACCCTGCTGGTAACGCAGGTCGAACATGCCGCGCAGACGCTCGTTGAGCTCGCCCAGGCAGGCGCGCAGCGCGGCGTGTTCAGGCCCGGTCTCGGGCGGCGCCGGCGCGGCCTGCCAGGCCAGCTCCACCAGCTCCTCGAGGGCGTGGTGACGCGGGTAGCGGCGGCGGTGGCGGCTGGCGAGGTGGCGCGCGATGCCGCGCAGGTAGGCGCCGGGCTCGTCGCCGCGCAGCAGGATCGCGGGATTCGCGAGCACCTCGAGGCAGACGTCCTGGGCGACGTCGTCGGCATCGGCCGGCGGCAGCAGATGGCGCAGATAGGCGCGCAGCCCATCGAGCTGGCGGTGCAGCTCATCGCGGGCGCGTTCGGCCTCGTCGGGGATGGGCGCGGTCATGCTGCAGGGAGGTGGCGGATGGCGCGTCGGGTGTAACGCAGATACCGCAGCGGGCTGCACAGGCGCATCCGGGCAGCGCGACGGGCCTCATCCACCACTGACGCCCGCAGCTCCGCTGGTGGCGGGGGCCTGGCCGGTATCCAGCCCACCGGCTGCCGCGTACCAGGCGCGCACCACCGCAAGATCAGCGCAGCGCAGCAGCCGTTGGCGCGCCTCCGGCTCGGCCGCAAACAGTCCGCCGGCCCGGTAATAGCGGGTCAGCTGCTTCAGCTTGGTGAGACTGGCGTGGGGGCCGCGCGCCGCGCAGATCGCCGCGTCGTAGCGCAGCACGAAGGCCGCTGCCTCGGCGGCGTCGGCAGGCGCTCCGCCGGCCGCGACGCGGAAGATGAAAGGGTCGGCGAGCGCCGCGCGCCCAACCATCGCCGCATCGCAACCGGTCTCGGCGCGCAGGCGGACGAAATCGGCAGCGTCCTCGATTCCGCCATTGCCGACCAGCGGCGGTGCACCTGGTACCTGCGCCAGCGCCGCCTTGGCCACGGCCAGCCACGCCCAGGTCGCCGGCTCGGCATAGGACTGGCAGCGCAGGCGCGCGTGCACGGTGATCAGCGCCGCACCCGCCGCGGCCGCGGCCAGCACCAGCTCGGCGATGTGGCGCGGCGAGTCGATGCCGGCGCGCAGCTTGGCGCTGACCGGCAGGCCGGTGGCGGCCACCGCGGTGCTGATGATGCGCGCCAGGACCTCGGGCTTGGCGAGCAGCGCCGAGCCGGCGCACTTGTTGAACACCACCGGCACCGGGCAGCCGAAGTTGAGGTCGATCCACGGCGCGCCGGCGCGCTCCGCGGCCTGGACGCTGGCCGTGACGTGACGCTCCTCGGCGGCCATGAACTGCACGCCCACCGGACAGGGGTGGCGGCGCGGCCCCAGCTCGCGGGCCACTACCTTGGCCGACATCGCCGAGCTGCTGATGCGGATGAATTCGGTGCACGCCCCGCCAACCCCGCCGAGGTCGATGACCAGATCGCGGAACAGCGGGTCGGTGATGCCCTCCATCGGCGCCAGCAGGGCACGGCCAGGGAAGACCAGCGGCCGGCCGGAGCGGCCATGGATGGTGAACGGGCCGCTCGCGCTGGTGGCGGTTGTGGTGGTGCGCGGCGCGTCCATGGTCGCAAGGGCGGTCCCGAAAGCGCTCGCCGCTCCGTTCACGCGATGACGAAGAAGCGCTTCAGGCGCAGCACGTCGAGGTTGGCGATGATGCTACGGTGGGCGTTGACCAGGGTCACCGGCGTGGCCGTGCCGCCCTTGGCATAGTGGACGTGCAGCTGCATGAGTCCGGCGTAGAAGGTCGAGCTGGCGCGCAGCGCCCTGGCGAGGTCGATGCGCACCCCGACAAATGGGCCCGGGTGCATTGCGGTGATCGCCGTCGCCCAGTCCTGCTGCAGGCTGGCGCTGTCGAAGTCGTGTCCCACCGCGACGATGAGCTGGTCCCCGACGACGGTCACGTCGTAAGCCTGTCGATCCTTGCCACCGTCGGTCATGGGTGCGTGCTCCTTTGCCATCCGAACTCGCCGGGGGCGTTACCGCCAGGCCCGTCGGATGGCCGCGCCTTGTCTGCGATGATGGTCGTAACCTCTCCAGGGGCAATACCCACGGACATTGGCCCCAACATTCACAATGCGCCGCGCGACAGCTGGGAAAGCAAGAACCCCTGCTTGCGCAGGGGTTCCTGGTGGTGGCCTTGGCCGGATTCGAACCAGCGACACGTGGATTTTCAATCCACTGCTCTACCAACTGAGCTACAAGGCCCTGCGGCTGCGCCCGCTGCGCGAAGCGGCGCGGATGCTAAGAGGACTGGAAGGGAGCGCAAGGACCTGGGGATGGGCAGGCGGATGGTGGATGGTGGATGGTGGATGGTGGATGGTGGATGGTGGATGGTGGGTGGTGGGTGGCTGATGGCTGATGGCTGATGGCTGATGGCAGTGCGAACGTCAGTGACGGTGCCGCACCTGCCAAAGGAGCCGGCATTGCGGCAGGGCCTTCCACCAGCGTCATGACCTCAGGACTTTCAGCCATCAGCCATCAGCCATCAGCCTCGCTGGTTCAGGTCTGTGGCAATCCCTGCGGCGGCGTATGCGGTGAGATGCCCTTGCCACGACAATCGGCGCACACCCCGTACAGTTCCATGCGGTGGTTGCCGAGCACGAAGCCAAAGCCCTTCGCGACCTCCTCCTGGAGATCCTCGATGCGCTCGTTGTGGAACTCCTGGATGCGACCGCAGCCGGTGCACACCAGGTGGTCGTGGTGGTCTTTGTTGACCTCGAGTTCGAAGCTGGCCGAGCCTGGGGCGAACTGGCGCTTCGCGGCCACGCCCATCTCAACCAGCATGTTGATGGTGCGGTAGACGGTGGCCGCGCTCACCGTGCGGTCGATGGCGCGCACGCGGTGGTGCAGGTCCTCGACGGTGATGTGCTGGTCGCAGATGATGAAGGTCTCGACGATCGACTGGCGTTGGGTGGTCCAACGCACGCCAAGGCGACGGGCCTCGTCGCGCACGCGGCGCAGGATGTCGACGGTCTGGACGGCCATGCGCGCCAGGGTAGCGCCGCCGGGCCAGGAGCCAAGGGCAGTGACCTGGTCTTAGGCATGGGGTGGAGACGGCGGAGTGCGGAGTGCGGAGTGCGGAGTGCGAAGAGGCACACCGCTCGACCTTGGTTTCCAAGCACTCCGCACTCCCCACCAAGCCCGTCCCGGCCGCAACGATGTCTCCAGGCCACCGCCATCCATCCACCGGGAGCATACGGTGGCCTGGCCGCGATTCCCGGCTACCGTGCCGGCCCCCCGACGACCAAATCGCCCCTCACGAGGAACCCATGCCCAAGCCCATCCGTGTTGCCGTGACCGGCGCTGCCGGTCAGATCTGCTACAGCCTGCTGCCGCGCATCGCGAGCGGCGACGTCTTCGGCAAGGACGTTCCGGTCATCCTGCAGCTGCTCGAGATCCCGATGGACAAGGCCCAGGCTGCACTGCGGGGCGTCTCGCTCGAACTCGACGACTGCGCATTCCCGCTGCTCCAGGACATGATCCTCACCGATCAGCCGGACGTCGCCTTCAAGGACGCCAATTGGGTACTGCTGGTCGGATCGAAGCCGCGCGGTCCCGGCCAGGAGCGCGCCGACCTGCTCAAGGACAACGGCCGCATCTTCATCGGCCAGGGCAAGTCGATCGACGCCGTCGCTGCCGACGACGCGCGCATCGCGGTGGTCGGCAACCCGTGCAACACCAACTGCATGATCGCCGCCCGCCAGGCCAAGCGCCTGCCCAAGGAGCGCTTCACCGCGATGGTGCGTCTCGACCAGAACCGCGCCGTGGGCCAGCTCGCCAAGAAGGCCGGCGTAGCGGTGACCACGGTGTCCGATGTGATCGTCTACGGCAACCACAGCCCGACCATGTTCCCCGACTTCGCGAACGCGAAGATCGGCGGCAAGCCCGCCACCCAGGTGATCAGCGATCACGCCTGGCTGCGCGACACCTTCATCCCCACGGTTGGCAAGCGCGGCGCCGAGATCATCGCGGCGCGCGGAGTGTCCAGCGCCGCGTCGGCCGCCAACGCGCTGATCGATCACGTCAAGGCGCTGACCACCGTCGGTCCCGCCCTGCACTCCATCGCCGTGTACAGCGACGGCTCCTACGGCTTCGCCGAAGGCATCTGGGCCGGCATGCCGGTGCGCACCACCGCGCCTGGCACCTACACCGTCGACAAGGGCTTCACCCACGACGAGTTCGCGAAGGCCAAGATCGCTGCAACCAACGCTGAGCTGGTCGGCGAGCGGGATCTGGTGAAGGAACTGCTGGTCTGATTGCCCCCGTGCGGAGTGCGGAGAGCAGAGTGCCAGGTTGCGCTCCGGCTATCCGTACTCCGCACTCCGCACTCCGCACCGTGGTCCATCACACCAGCGGACAACCGTGTGGGGCCAGTACCTGCCAGTGCCGTTCCTGGCTCCAAATGCGGCCCTGGAGGCGTTCGGCGATGGCCCACATCAGCGCCTGCCAGGGGCTGGCGACCTGGCCTGTAGCACGCAGACGCTGGATGATGGCGGCGGCACGGGTGTGGTCGCGGCCGAGCATGGGCAGGTCGGGGAAGGCGGAAAGCACGTGGTTGAGGCGCACCCCCTGACGCGGGTCGCGGGTGCGCGCGAGCAGCGCCTGCCGCACCAATCCCAGGAGATAGACCTGACGGCCACGCACGCGCTGCGCGAAGCCATGGACGACCAGTGGATCGGGATCCTGACGGCTGAACGCCTTCAACCAGATGTCGACATCCGGAAGGATGAGTTCGAGCGCTTCGGACATGTTAAACCGGCGCCGCGGGGGCACCTTGGGCCTGGGCTGCGAAGTCGATGGTACCGAGGAAGTCGAGGGCCTTGAGCTGGCGGCGGTAGGTAATGGCCTCGGCCACCGCCGCGTCGACCGCCTCGCGCTTGCTCTTGAATCCGGCGATGCGCATGAGCTCTTCGATCGCCTGGGTATCCACGTCGAGATTGGTGGCCATGAGTACGCACAATAGACTGTGCGACTCTGCCCGCAAGCGAGCAGTTACCTCTTGCCGGCTGAAGCACCAAGCGTCTGATTGTCTGACCTTCCTGAGATGGCAGCGCGAAATACGATGTGATCGGACATCTCGCGCATCCTTCTCAGGCCTTATCGCACAGCTCAACGCACAAGGCCAGACATGAGTTCCGCCCCCAACGCCTTCGCCTCCGTGGCCAATCTCGCCCTTCTTGAGGAGCAGTATGGCAAATGGAAGGCTGATCCCGCCACGGTCGATCGCGATTGGCAGCTGTTCTTCACTGGCTTCGACCTCGGTTTCGAGCGGCCGGCCGCGGCCGGCGCCAGCGAGACCACCACCGACGCGCTCAGGATCCCCGGCCGGGTCGAACAGCAGCGCGCCGACACCTTGATCAACGCCTACCGCGTCTTCGGGCACATGGTCGCCGACCTTGACCCGATCGGGATCAACAACACCAACATCGACAGCGTGCCCCACTTCCAGCTTGAGAGCGTTGGCCTGAGCGAGGCCGATCTCGACCGGGTGTTCGCCTGCGACATCGTCTTCGGCCTCGCCCAACGCGACACCCTGCGCGCCATCATCGCCCACCTGCGCCCGACCTACTGCGGCAGCATCGGCGTCGAGCAGCACCACATCCAGGATCGCGAAGTGCGCCGCTGGCTGCACCGCGAGATCGAGACCCATCGCAACCAGCCGCAACTGACCAAAGAGGAGAAGCGCCGCATCCTGATGAAGGTCAACCAAGCAGAGATGCTGGAAAGCTTCATCCACACCAAGTTCCTTGGCCAGAAACGCTTCTCGCTTGAGGGTGGCGAAGCGCTCATCCCTTGCCTGGACGCCATCCTCGACCTCGCTCCCGAACTCGGCGCCAAGGAAGTGGTGATGGGCATGGCCCATCGCGGCCGTCTCAACGTGCTGTGCAACACTCTCAACAAATCCTATGAGGAGGTCTTCACCGAGTTCGAGGGCAGTTACGACCACACCGAACTGCAGGGTGATGGCGACGTGAAGTACCATCTCGGCTACAGCAGCGACTACACCAGCAGCAAGGGCGGCAAGCTGCACGTCACGCTCAACGCCAACCCCAGCCACCTGGAGGCGGTCGACCCGGTGGTGCTCGGTCGCGCGCGCGGCAAGCAGCGCCAGCACAACGATACCGTCGAGCGTGGCACGGTCATCCCCATTCTCATCCACGGCGACGCGGCCATGGCCGGTCAGGGCCTGGTCATGGAGGTCTTCCAGCTCAGCCAGCTCGAAGGCTACACCACCGGCGGCACCATCCACATCGTCACCAACAACCAGATCGGCTTCACCACCCTGCCGGCGGATGCGCGCTCAACACGCTACTGCACCGATATCGCCAAGATGGTCGATGCGCCGATCTTCCACGTCAACGGCGACGACGTCGAAGCGGTGGTGCACGTCACCAAGCTCGCCACGCGCTTCCGCCAGGAATTCAAGCGTGACGTGGTCATCGATATCGTCTGCTACCGCCGCCACGGCCACAACGAAACCGACGAGCCCAATTTCACCCAGCCGACACTGTACGCGCGCATCGCCGAGCATCCGCGCATCAGCATGATCTACACCGCCAAGCTGCTCGAGCGCGGCGACATCGTGCAGACCGAGGCCGACGCCATCGCCACGATCTTCCAGAACCAGCTCCAGGACGCGCTCAATACCGTCAAGGTCAAGCCGGCCAAGCTCACGCGTAGCCGCTTCGGTGGCATCTGGCAGGGTCTGAGCAACCGCTACAGCCACGATCCGGTCGATACCGGCGTACCGCTCGAGACGCTCGACCTGGTCGGTAAGGCGCTCTCGACGTGGCCGGCAGCCTTCAACATCCACCCCAAGATCAAGCGCCTCGCCGAGGAGCGCGGGCGCGTGGTCCAGACGCGCGGGCGCGTCGACTGGGCGCTCGGCGAGCTGCTCGCGCTCGGCACGCTGCTCGCCGAGGGCACGCCGGCGCGACTCTCAGGCCAGGACTGCCGGCGTGGCACCTTCAGTCAACGCCATAGCATGTGGTACGACGTCGCGACGCGCGAGCGCTACAAACCGCTGGACCACGTTTCACCCAGCCAAGCCAAGCTCTGCGTCTACAACAGCCCGCTGTCCGAGGCGGCGGTGCTCGGCTTCGACTACGGGTATTCGCTGGCCGAGCCCAACATGCTCATCATCTGGGAAGCGCAGTTCGGCGACTTCGTCAACGGCGCACAGGTCATCATCGACCAGTTCATGGCCTCGAGCGAGAGCAAGTGGGGCCGTTCCTGCGGATTGGTGCTGATGCTGCCCCACGGCCAGGAGGGCGCCGGGCCGGAGCACAGCTCGGCGCGCCTTGAGCGCTTCCTGCAGAACTGCGCCGAGGACAACATGCAGGTCGCCTACTGCACCACCGCGGCCCAGCACTACCATATCCTACGTCGGCAGATGCACCGCAAATTCCGCAAGCCGCTGATTTTGATGACCCCCAAGAGCCACCTGCGCTCGAAGCAGGCTTCGAGCGACATCCAGGATTTCGTCAGCGGACGTTTCCGCGAGATCCTTGTCGACCCCTCGCCGAAGAAGGCCAAGCGCGCGGTCATCTGCACTGGCAAGATCGCCCACGAGCTCAATGACCGGATTGCCGCCGACAAGCTCGAGGAGGTCGCGGTGGTACGCATCGAGCAACTCTACCCGCTCAACGAGACCCTGCTCAAGAAGACTCTCAAAGGGTTCGATCCCGGCGTCGATTTCGTCTGGTGCCAGGAGGAGCCGCAGAACATGGGTGCCTGGACCTTCATCGAGCCGGCGCTGCGCCACCACCTTGGCAAGGAGTTCGCCTACGCGGGCCGCGAGGCCGCGGCCAGCCCTGCCCCAGGCAGCATGGGACTGTTCCTGGTCGAACAGGAACAGCTGATCTCGAGCGCGCTCGGCATTCCTGCGCGCAAACCCGTCAAGGGCGGCGCGCACTAGGGGCGCAGGCCCTGGTGACGCCCACCCTATTCCCCCTCCATCAGCGAAGAACGGAACCTTCCATGGCTTTTGACGTGAAAATCCCCGCCGTCGGCGAATCCATCACCGAGGGCATCCTCTCACGCTGGCTGGTTGCCGACGGCGCGATCGTCACCGACAGCACGCCGCTCTTCGAGCTCGAGACCGACAAGATCACCACCGAAGTCCCGGCCGGCACCGCCGGCCAGGTGCGCTTCAAGGTCAAGGAAGGCGAGACCCTGGCGATCGGCACCGTGGTCGCGTCGATCGACACCGCGCTCGCCGGTGCGGCCCCGGCTAAAACCATGGCCCCGGTCGCCGTACCGGCCGCCAAAACCGCCGCCGCACCCGTGGCGACGGCGCCCGTCACCAACCCCGCGCTCAGCCCTGCGGTGAAGAAGCTGGTCGCCGACAACGAGCTCGACGCCACGAAGATCCCCGGCAGCGGCAAGGATGGGCGCGTCACCAAGGGCGATGTGCTTGAGCAGCTCGGCAAGCCAGCAGCTTCCGCCACCGCGCCGGCAGCGACGGCCCCGACCACCACAGGCGCAGCCGTGCCCGTCACCGCCGGCACCACGCGCAAGCGCATGAGCACGCTGCGCCAGCGCATCGCCCAGCGCTTGGTCCAGGCCCAGCACACCGCCGCCATCCTGACCACCTTCAACGAGATCGACATGGGCGCGGTCATGGACCTGCGCAAGAAACATAAGGAGGAGTTCGAGAAGAAGCTCGGCATCGGCCTGGGCTTCATGTCCTTCTTCAGCATCGCCGCGATCAAGGCGCTGCAAAAATATCCGCTGATCAACAGCCAGATCGAGGGAACCGACATCGTCGGCTTCGACGGCGTCCACCTTGGCGTCGCGGTCGGCACTGAGAAGGGCCTGGTGGTACCGGTGGTGCGCCACGCCGAGAAGCTGTCCTTCGCCGGCATCGAGAAGGCGATCAAGGAGTACGCGCTGAAAGCCCGCGATGGCAAGCTGACGATCGACGACATGCAGGGCGGCACCTTCACCATCACCAACGGCGGCGTCTATGGCTCGCTGATGTCGACGCCCATCATCAACCCGCCACAGAGCGGCATCCTCGGCCTGCACGCCATCAAGGAGCGCCCGATGGCCGTGAACGGTCAGGTCGTCATCCGCCCGATGATGTACGTCGCCCTCAGCTACGATCACCGCATCGTCGACGGCGCCGAGGCGGTCGGCTTCCTGGTGCGCATCAAGGAGCTGATCGAGTCGCCTGAGAAGATCCTGCTCGGCCTGTAGGCCGAGCAGGATCCGGAAGTCCGGAAGTCCGGAAGTCTTCAAGCCCCGGAAGCGCAGCGCGTACGGGGCGCCCCCCTCTCTATGGGTCGCCCGCGACTCCATCCCACGAGACTCCCGGACTTCCGGACTTCCGGACTTCCGGACCCTCCCCCAAGGTTCCCAACCATGTCCTCTTACGACCTGATCATCATCGGCGCCGGTCCCGGCGGCTATGTGTGCGCGATCCGCGCGGCCCAGCTCGGCATGAAGGTGGCCATCGTCGAGAAGCGCGCCGAAGGGCCGAAGGTGCGGCTCGGCGGCACCTGTCTCAACGTCGGCTGCATCCCTTCGAAAGCGCTGCTCGACACCTCCGAGCACTTCGCCAACGCGAGCAAGCACTTCGCCGAGCACGGCATCGACGTCGGCAAGCCGGCGATCAACGTCGCGCAGATGCTGAAGCGCAAGGACAAGGTGGTCGGCACGCTGGTCGATGGCGTGTCCTTCCTGATGAAGAAGAACAAGATCGAGGTGCTGACCGGCGTCGGCGCGCTGAAGAGCGCGGGCGCGGTGACTGTCACCAGCCAGGACGGCAAGGCCGTGGAGCACACCGCAAAGAACGTGGTGCTGGCGCTCGGCTCGGTACCGATCGAGCTGCCCTTCCTGAAGTACGACGGCGTCAGCGTGGTCTCGAGCGACCAGGCGATCTCCTTCCCCAAGGTGCCGGAAAAGCTGCTGGTGGTCGGGGGTGGCGTGATCGGCCTGGAACTCGGCTCGGTGTGGTCGCGCCTCGGCAGCCAGGTCACGGTCATCGAGTTCCTGCCGCAGATCTGCCCGTTCCTGGACGCCGACGTCGCCAAGGAGCTGCAGAAGGTGCTGACCAAGCAGGGCATGGCCTTCCAGCTCGAGACCAAGGTCACCGGCGTGCGCCAGGTGGACGGCAAGCCGGTGCTCGACGCCACCGACAAGGACGGCAAGGCCGTGACCTTCACCGGTGACACCGTGCTGGTCGCGGTCGGCCGCAGACCATATATCGAGAGCAGCGGTCTGGAGGCCGCAGGCATCGCACTCACCGAGCGCAAGCGCGTCAAGGTCGACCACGACTTCCGCACCAACCTGCCGGGCGTCTACGCCATCGGCGACCTCATTGATGGCCCCATGCTGGCGCACAAGGCCGAGGAGGAAGGCTCAACGGTCGCGGAGATCATCGCCGGGCAGAAGAACGTGCTCGACCACGATCTGATCCCCAATGTGGTCTACACTTGGCCGGAAATGGCCAGCGTCGGCCTGACCGAGGCCGATGCGAAGAAGCGCGGGCTGACGGTGAAGGTCGGCAAGGCGCTATTCATCGCCAACGGCCGCAGCAAGGCCGCCGGTGAGAACGATGGCTTCGTCAAGCTCATCGCCGATGCCAAGACCGACAAGGTACTGGGCGCCGCCATCCTCGGCCCGCGCGCCAGCGACCTGCTCGCCGAGATCACCGCGGTGATGGCCTTCGGCGGCGCCAGCGAGGACATCGCGCGCACCTGCCACTCGCACCCGACCTTCTCGGAGGTCGTGAAGGATGCGGCGCTGACGGTGCTGGGGCGGCCGATCAGTTCGTGAACAGTCCGGAAATCCGGAGGTCCGGAGGTCCGGAAGTCGCGTAGCGCGGGGTCGGAATCGCGATCGAGGCTTGCGGGGGACGCGAGCGTGCGCCCTGTTGCGCGGACGCTGGCAGACCGTCGGATCGGTGGTGGAACCGGCGGGGCCTGGCGCGAGGGTAAGGCTGCGACGGCGGGCAATGTCGGCGCGCGCAGCCACGAGGACCGCATGCCGCTCCATTCCCTCGATTTCCACGCCCACCACAGTCCGCTCGGGGCCTATGCCTCGTTCACCTGCGGGCGCTTCGGGGCGGGCGGCGGGCTGGCTATCGAAGGCACGCGGCCGCCGACCCAGGATCTGGTCATCGGTTACGCCGAGGCGGACGGCGTGGTCCACGCGCTGCCGTTCTACACCGGGGCGCTGGCCAAGCAGGAGGACTTCGGGCTGGCCGCAGCCGCGGATGACAAGCCGCGGCGCCGGCCGCTTGAGGCCGGTCTGGAGCGTCACTACGGACGCGGCAGCGACCGCTGGACCTGCGGCGACTTCTCTTTCGCCATCCATACGCCGGTCTTCCCCCTGCCGGATCCGGACCACGGCGGAACAGAGGCCCTGCAAGACGTGGTCCTGCCGGTAGTGGCGGCGACGCTGCGCCTCGACAACCGGACATGCGCGCATGCACGGACCCTGGTCTTCGGCATCTCGCCGGGCCGGCCGTGCCGCATGATCGACGACGCCGGCGATGGACTTGCGGTTGGCTGGGGCCTGGAACTCGGCTTGGCGGCCGCACGGCAGCCCGGACTGCAGGCCTGGGTCGAGTGGGATGAACAGGCCTTCCTGCGCCATGGCCGCAGCCACCTGCTCGGCGCGGCGTGCGGATTCGTGCTGACCGTGCCCGCGGGGGAGGCGCGCGAGCTCGACCTGGTGTGCGGCTTCCATCGCGCCGGCGTTGTGACCACCGGCCTGGAAACGCGCTATTGGTACACGCGGCGCCATGGCTCGCTCGGCAGCGTCCTAAAGGCGGGGCTCGCGCGCCTACCACTTCTCAAGGCGCGCGCCGCGGAGATGGACCGCGCGCTGGCGGCGAGTGCGCTTGACGACGACCGCCGCTTCCTGGTCGCGCACGCGGAGCGCAGCTACTGGGGGAACACCCAGCTTCTCGATCACGGTGGCAAACCCTTGTGGGTCGTGCTTGAAGGTGAGTACGCGATGATCAACACCTTCGACCTGACCGTCGACATGTGCTGCTACGAGCTGGCGCGCAATCCCTGGACGGTGCGCAACGTGCTCGACCAGTTCATCGACCGCTACAGCTTCGTCGACACCCTGGCGCGGCCCGCGGAGGGCGCGACGCGCATCGCCCACTCGCATAACCGCGACCCGCACCAGCTCGGGCGCTTCGTGCCGCCGCCGGCGGCGACCGGGCTGCCGGGCGGCATCAGCTTCACGCACGATATGGGCGTGTACGGGCACTTCACCGCGCCCGGGACCTCCAGCTACGAGGTCTCCGGGTTGGCTGGCTGCTTCAGCCAGATGACCGCGGAACAGCTGGTGAACTGGATCCTGACGGCGGTGAGCTACGTGCACGCCAGCGGCGATCGCGACTGGCTGCGTGCACGCGCCGGAGTCTTCGCGTCCAGCCTGGAATCGCTGCTCAACCGCGATGATCCCGACCCGGCGCGACGCGCCGGCATCGTGCGCCTCGACTCGGATCGCTGCGCGGGTGGTTGGGAGATCACCACCTACGACAGCCTCGACGCCAGCCTTGGCCAGGCGCGCGGCAATCTCTATCTCGCGACCAAGGCGTGGGCAGCGTGGCTGGGACTGGAGCACGCCTGCACGCTGCTCGGGGACGCGGATCGTGCCGCAACGGCAGCGCAGGGCGCCGCGCGCGCCGGGGCGACCATCGCTGCACATTTCGACACCGCGCTGGGGTGGATCCCGGCGGTGTTCGAGGCGGGCAACCGCAGCGCCATCATCCCCGCCGTCGAAGGCCTGCTCTTCCCCATGCGCTGGGGCATGGCCGCTGCGCTCGACCGCGCCGGCCCGCACGGCGCGCTGCTCGCTGCGCTCGAACGCCACCTGTGCGCGGTGCTGCGCCCCGGCGTCTGCCTGTTCCCGGACGGCGGCTGGAAGCTGTCGAGCACGTCCGACAACAGCTGGATGAGCAAGATCTTCCTCTGTCAGCACGTCGCAGAACGGGTCTTTGGCATCATTCCCGATCCCGCCAGCCACGCCGCGCATGCGCGCTGGCAGCAAATCGGCTCACGCGACTGGGCGATGAGCGACCAGTGTTTCAGCGGCGAAGGCAAGGCGAGCAAGTACTACCCGCGCTGCGTGACGGCGGATATGTGGCTGGACGCATGACCTGGCGCGACAGATCGCACACATGCAGCTCGACCAAACCCTGATAGCCCGACTTCGCTCCCTCTTCGAAGAAGGAGCGACGGTGGTGGCCATCGTATCCGTCATTTGCGAGGCTCTCCAGCTGGAGAGGGAAGCGCGGATCCTCGTCCTCGTCTATTTCCGCGCCGCATTCCTGCTCAGTCTGCCTGAGGCGCTTCCCATCGGCGGATGGTCGGGATTCTTCGGCGGGGGCACGTATAGCGATGGAGACATCGAGCGCATGCTGCGACCCATCATCGCCGCGCGTCAGGACGAGTGGAGCCGGGAATGGGGTGATTCCTGAGTTGCAGAATTCCACACTCCGCTCATGCCATCCGAAGGCGCTTCCGTCTCAGCCCGCTGTTCCCATCGGCGGCACGCCCCCTTCACGCCAACAACCCCTTCGCCACCTCCCCATGCACGTCGGTCAGCCGGTAGTCCCGCCCCTGGAAGCGGAACGTCAGCCTGGTGTGGTCGAAACCCAGGCACTGCAGCATGGTCGCGTGCAGGTCGTGGACGTGCAGCGGCTGGCTGACCACGTTGTAACCGATGTCGTCGGTCTGCCCGTAGGCAAGGCCGGGCTTGATGCCGCCGCCGGCCATCCACATGGTGAAGGCGCGCGGGTGGTGGTCGCGACCGAGGAGTTTGCCGCCGCCGCGCCCCTCGTTCATCGGCGTGCGCCCGAATTCGCCGCCCCACACCACCAGGGTGTCGTCGAGCAGGCCACGCTGTTTGAGGTCGGTGATCAGCGCGGCGCAGGCCTGGTCGGTGTCTTTGCACATGTGCGGCAGGCCGGTCAGTAGATCCTTGGCGGCAGTGTCGCCGTGGGAGTCCCAGCCGCGGTGGTAGAGCTGCACGAAGCGGCTGCCGCGCTCGATCAGGCGGCGCGCCATCAGGCAATTGGTGGCGAAGCCGGGCTTGCCGGGCGTGGTGCCGTACAGCTCGTGGATATGCGCGGGCTCCTGGTCTAGTGCGGTCAGTTCCGGCACCGAGCTCTGCATGCGGAAGGACATCTCGTAAGCGGCGTCGCGGCTTGCGATCTCGGGATCGCCGACCGCGGCGAGGTGGCGGCGGTTGAGGCCGACGATCAGATCGAGACTGCGCCGTCTGGCGGCCGCGTCGACGCCGTCGGGATCCTCGACGAACAGCACCGGCTCGCCCTTGGCGCGCAGCGGCACGCCCTGGAAGGTGGTGGGCAGGAAACCGCTCGTCCAATTGGCGTTGCCGGCGCCGGGGTCGACCTCACCGCTAAGCAGCACGGTGAATCCCGGCAGGCTGTCGGAGACGCTGCCCAGGCCAAAGGTCACCCAGCTGCCGAGGCTTGGCCGGCCGACGATCTGGTGGCCGCTGTTCATGAAGATCTGCGCCGGCCCGTGATTGAACTGGTCGGTGCGCAGCGAACGCACGATGGTCAGCTGATCGATGATCTTCGCGGTGTACGGCAGCAGTGAACTGACCCACTGCCCGCTCTGCCCGTGTTGGGCGAAGGCGTGCGGGCTGGCGAGCAGCTTGGGGATGCCCTTGATGAAGGCGAAGCGCTCGCCCGTGAGCAGGCTCTCGGGACACGGCTGCCCGTCGAGCTCCTTGAGCTTCGGCTTGTGGTCGAAGAGGTCGAGCTGCGACGGACCGCCGGCCATGAACAGGTAGATGACGCGCTTGGCCTTGGCCGGAAAGTGCGGTGCCCTGGGCGCCATCGGATCGGTGCGCACCGGTTCAGCGGCGCCGAGCGGGGAACCGAGACTGGCGAGCGCCAGGGCGCCGAGCGAGGAGCCGAGCAGGGCGCGGCGGGACAGCAGGGCGGAGTGCGGAGTGCGAGGTGCGGAGTGACCGATCCCAGTGCGGGTTTCTGCAAGCATGACGGGTTCTTCCTACTTTCTCGGCTGTTCTCGATGCGCGTCTGCGGACTATTTCATGGTCAAAGTCTTCTCCGACTTCTGGACTTCCGGACCTCCGGACTATTCCCTCGTCATGGTCTCATCCAGATTGAGCAGCGCGTTGGCGAGCATGGTGCAGGCGGCGAGGTCTGCGGCGCCGGCGCCGCCGCAGACCTTCGCGGCTGCGGCGGGCGTCTTGGCGAACGCCGCCAGCTCGTGGGCATAGGCCGCCTCCAGGTCGCGCTGCTCGTCAGCGGTGGGCGCGCGCGCCGTGCACAGGCGGAATCCCATGGCGACGCGCTCGGAGACCACGCTGCCCTGGTCCACCATGCGCCTGCCGAGCGCCTGCGCCGCCTCCCACTGCGCCGGGTCGTTGAGCCCGGTGAGCGCCTGCAGCGGGGTGTCGGTGCGCGCGCGCCGCAGCAGGCAGGCCTCGCGGCTGGGCGCGTCGAAGTTGGTGAAGGCGGCGTAGGGCGCGGTGCGCCGGCAGAAGGTGTAGAGCGCGCGGCGGTGGCGGTCGTCGCCGGCGCTGGTGCGCCACGGCAGGCTCTCCTTGTTGGTGTTGATCGCGCCGACTTCTGACGGCGCGGGCGGAAAGACGCTCGGCCCGCCGACCGCTGCGGTGAGCAGCCCGGACACCGCCAGGGCGTTGTCGCGGATGACCTCGGCCTCGAGGCGGAAGCGCGCGCCGCGCGCCAGCAGATGGTTGGACGGATCGCGCTCAAGATGGCCAGGGTCGACCACCGAGGACTGGCGGTAGGTGGCGCTGGTAACGATCAGGCGCTGCAGGCGCTTCATGCTCCACTTACCTTCCATCAGCTCGACGGCCAGCCAGTCGAGCAGCTCGGGATGGCTGGGCGCTGTTCCCTGATTGCCGAAATCCTCGACCGTCTCGACCAGGCCGTGGCCGAACAACACCTCCCAGGTGCGGTTGACCTGCACGCGCGCGGTCAGCGGGTTGCCGCGGTCGACCAGCCAGCGCGCCAGGCCCAGGCGGTTGCGCGGACTGTCCGCGGGCATCGGCGGCAGGAACCCCGGAGTACCCGCGGACACGACCTCGCCCTTCGCCACGTAGGCGCCACGCACGCGCAGGTTGGTCTGGGCTGGTCCCGCGCGCTCCGCCATGACCAGCGCGCTCAACGGCTTCTTCTTGCCGTTGTAGTCATCTACCTCGCCGCCGAGCGGCAGGGTCGGCTCGTTGGTGTTGTCGAAGAAGGCGAGCAGCCCGTAGTAGTCCTTCTGACTGATCGGGTCGTACTTGTGGTTGTGGCACTGCGCGCAGGCGAAAGTGCTGCCCAACCACACCGCGGCGGTGGTGTTGGTACGGTCGATCTCGGTCTCCCAGCGCGCCTCCTCGGGATCGACGCCACCCTCAGTGTTGTGCATGGTGTTGCGGTGGAAGCCGGTGGCGACGCGGTCCGCCTGGGTGGCGCCGGGCAGCAGGTCCCCGGCGAGCTGGGCGATGGTGAAGCGGTCGAAGGGCATGTCCGCGTTCAGCGCCGCGATCACCCAGTCGCGGTACGGCCACACCATGCGCGGCAGGTCGAAGTTGAAGCCGTCGGTGTCGGCGTAGCGCGCGAGGTCGAGCCACGGCCGCGCCCAGCGCTCACCGTAGTGCGGCGAGGCGAGCAGGCGGTCGACGACGCGCTCGTAGGCGTCGGGAGCGCGGTCGGCGAGGAAAGCCTCGACCTCGGCGGGCGTCGGCGGCAGGCCGATGAGGTCGAGGAACACGCGGCGGATGAGCGTGGCCGGCGCGGCCTCGGTCGTGGGCGGTAGTTGTTCGCGTTCCAGGCGCGCTGCGACAAAGGCATCGATGGGGTTGCGCACCCAGACCGCGGCCCGCACGGACGGCGGTATCGGACGCACGGGCGGCACGTACGACCAGTGCACCACCGTCGCCGCCTTGGCGTCGGCGGCGCTCTCCGGCCAGGGCGCGCCGGCGTCGATCCAGGCGGCGACGATCCCGATCTGCGCGGCGCTGAACGCGGCCGCCTTCTCGGGCATGCGCTTCTCGTCACCCTCGCCACGCAGCCGCGCCATCAGATAGCTGTGCGCGCTGTCGCCCGCCACGATCGCCACGCCGTTGCTGCCGCCAGCCATGGCCTGGGCGCGCACGTCCAGGCGCAGGCCGCCCTTCTGCTTCTCGGCGCCATGACATTTCCAGCAGGTTGATTCGAACAGCGGCTTGATGTCGCGCGCATAGTCCGGAACGGTGGCCGCCCCGGCGGCCGCCAGCGCGGCGAGCAGCAGCAGGCCGGTCCGGATGATGCGGATGAGTGGGGCGGGCGGGCGCATGGCGGAGGACGGCTCCGAGGAAGGATATCTTCCAACCTAGGCACCGGGCGCCGGAAGCGCTGAACGTCAGGCCGGACGTTCTGAACCGGCGCGCAGGCGCCACTCGCTGGGCGTGGCGCCCATGGCGCGGCGGAAATGCCGCGCGAAATATTCCGGGTCGCGGTAACCGACACGGCGTGCGACCTGGGCGATGGTCAGCGAACCTTCGGCGAGCATGCCTGCGGCGCGATCCATGCGTAGCTGGGCCAGGTACTTGAGCGGCGTAGTCCCGAGCGTGCGCTGGAACACCCGATTGAGGTGCTGGGGGCTGAAGCCGGCGCGCCTCGCCAGGAATTCCAGCGTCAGCGGCCGGTCGACGTGGTTGCCGATCAGGACCAGCAGCTCCGCGACCAGCGGATCGGCGACGCCCTGGTCGAGCAGCCCGCGCGCCGCGTTGTCGCGGAACAGCTCGCGCACGATAAGATGCGCCCAGCCCGGGAACATCTGCAGGCGCTCCTCGCTGCGCGGTCGCGCGAACTCGCCCATGAAGCCGCGGAAGTAGCCATCGAAGCGCGACCCCGGCGGAATGAACTGGTGCGCCGGCGGGCCGAGCAGACGGAACGCATCCTGGCCGCCGGGCAAGGTCGCCAGCACGTGCAGCGAGCCGAGCGTGACCGCCGGTTCCAGGCAGTACCCGGAGTGCCACACGCCCGGCGGCACGATGGTCAGCCAGCCCGGCTCGAGCAGCAGCTCGGTGTCCTCGACCACCCACACCACGCGGCCACGGGTGACGTAGATGAAGTTGTAGTCCGGCACGGTGCGGTGCTCGAGCGCGTAGTCACGCTCGTGATGCTGCAGCGAGCACAGCTGGGTCACCACGTGCATGGTGCCGAGAATGCGGTCAAGCAGGGCGTCGATGGGCGAGAGCGCGGGCGGTGTGGGCATGGGGCGGTTCCCGACGCTCAGCATGCTAGCGCGCCCGGAGAAAATGAGGATCGGGGCATGCTGCGCGACGTTGTCTTCCCTGGGACAGCGGGCCACTGGCCCGCTGTCCCAGGATGGAGACCTCCTGCGGCGGCGAAGCTCAGCGCGGCAGCGCGCGCTCGAGGTAGTGCAGGCCGTGCACCAGGAAGCTGCTCGCCGGCTGCTTCTCGGTGAGTGTCCAGGCCTCGGCGCGGGTCATGAGTTCGACCTCGATCAGCTCGAGCGCCTCCAGTGCGCGCGTGCCGGTCGGGGTCAGTCCGGTGGCCAGCACCACGTGCACGGCGTGCCGCAGCAGGCCGGGCAAGGCCTCGTAGCTGCCGAGCAGACGGCAGGCGCCGGCGCGATAGCCGGTCTCCTCCTCGAGTTCGCGCACGCCCGCGGCGCACGGGTCCTCGCCATGCTCGATGCCGCCAGCCGGAAACTCGTGGAGCCAGGCACGGTAGGGATGGCGGTAGATGCGTTCGACCACCAGGCGCCCGTCGTCGAGCACCGGCACCACCACCACCGCATCCCATTTCGATTCGACGAAGGAGTAGGTGTACGCGCCGGTCGGCGTCGTCAGGTCTTCTTCGACGTGGGTGAAGAAGCGGTTGCTGCCGCGCTCACGGCGCGCGGCGATGGGCGGGATGTGGCTCACGGGGCCGCCGTCGGCGCCGCTGCGAACCACGGACGCACTTCGCGGCGGCCCCGGGTCCGGAAGTCCGGAGGTCCGGAAGTCCGGAAGTCGACACCCGCTCGCGCAACGCCGATCCGCAGCACGGGCACCTGCAAACGCGCCAGCGTCCCGACTTCCGGACTCCCGGACCTCCGGACTTCCGGACGTTTCGTCATGGCAGAGGCAGGAACGGCGTCTGATCAAAACGCTCGTCAAGGTCCTCGTAGACCGCGGTGATCTCGTCGATGGGGATGTAGACGCGGTAGCGGTGCGCCTCGGCGCCGAACTTGTCGATGGCGTCGGCGAGCAGGATCTCGCGGCGGCCCTCGTTGAATTCGTCCTTCTTGGTGCCCTGGTAGATGCGCCGGCTCATCTCCGCCGACCAGTGCAGGCAGCGCACCTCGCCGACGATCAGCTCCTTGCGGAATTCCATCAGCTTGAGGATGAAGCGCTCGCCGCGCCGCACGATCACCGTCGCCACGCGCTGCTGGTCGACCATCGATTCGAGGACCTTGGCCAGGCTCCCCGGGTGGTCGGTGCCCGGCACGATGATCTTCTTGTCCCCGCTCATGCGTCCTCCGCTGAACGCCGTGTCGCGTGCGCGACCCCCGCGACCGGTTTCAGCCGGTCGTCGACTTCCGGACTTCCGGACCTCCGCACTTCCGGACCCTCCCTCACACCAGCCTCGCGCCAAGCTTCTCGCGCAGCTTCGCGCGCCACGCCGGGGTGTGGTCGGCGTCGGTGACCGGCGCCAGGCACTCGACCAAGCGGCCGATGGCGGCGTTGTGGTTGAGACGCTCCTGGTTGACCGCGACGATGGTCTCGGAGGTGATGATCTCATCGCCGACCACGCACAGTTCGGGCATGCACGCCACGGTCGAGCCGCTGCGCACGATGTAGATGCCGATGCGGCCCTGTTCGGCGCAGACCTTCTCGATGTCCTTGGGGCCGACCTCGAAGGTGATGCCAAGCGCGCGCGCGTCGAGTATGCAGGTGTAGAGCTCTTCATACTGCGGGTCGATCAGCACCGGCTGGCCGCGCAGCAGCGCGAGCTTGGGATCGCTGCCGTCGGTGGCCCAGCGCCGCCCGCCACCCAGGGCCGTGGCCTTGGCCGCGGTGGCGCGGTCCATCAGCACGCAGTGCCCGAGGTAGTCGTCCAGGCCGAGGCTGCCGAGGATGCGCACGTCGGTGTTGGTCTCGATGAGGTGGCTCTTGAGCTCCTTCCAGTTGCGCACCTTCGGCGTGTCGAGCGCGTCGAGCAGGGTGTTGTGGAAGGCGTCGTAGCAGGTCAGCGAGAGGTCGCGCTTGTGCTTGCGCAGGTAGGTCGGCGTGACCTCGTGGTCGGTGCCGAGCAGCACCCCGCGCACCGCGCAGGTCGCGCCCGGCGGGGTGTAGTCGAACTCGAGCTGGTTGAAGACCATGCGGCTGGGTTTTCCCGGCCGCGTCAGGTCGAGCTGCAGGTGCATGCTGAGCGCCGCCTCGCTGACCTCGTGATCAAGGTCGTAGCGCAGCTTGTTGAGCATCAGCTCGACGCCGCTCTTGCCGGTGTAGTCGAGCTGGGTCTTGCCGGACCCGTCCTGATAGCGGCGCATGCGCTTGAGCGCCTGGTCAATCTCGTCGAGGTCGTGGCCGAAGCGGTCGGCGGCGCGCATCGTCGATTCGACGGCATAGCCGCTGCTCTGCCACAGCTGGATGAGACCCTCCTCAAGCTTGACGCGGCGCTTGTCCTCCTTGATCAGACGGCGCAGCGCCGCGACCAGTTCGGGGCGCAGCCAGCCCAGGGCGACGAGCCGCTTCAGCACATCGTCGAAGCTGCCCCCCTTGGGTGGGATGGCGACCAGCACCGGTTCGGACATGGGACGATTCCTCGGAGGGGCACAGGGTGCGATCCTCACCCGGGATCGCAAGCGGGGACGCCCGCGAACCGGCAGTCCACATGAGCACGGACGCAGGCCACGAGAGTCGAGACCAGCGACCCTCGACACGAGGTTCCGCTAGTGTCGCCGCTCCAGCGCGATGCGCACCGCGACCCGCTCCGGCCCATCGCTGAGCAGCTGGGGCAGGGCGGCGCCCTGCGGCTTGTCGAGCAACTTGCGCAGTCCTTCGGCCGCACCCGGATCGCCGAGCTGATCGAGGAGGATGATCAGCCCGAGCCGCGCGCGCGCATCGGCGACGGCGTTGATGCGCGCCAACAGCGGCTGCGTCCAGCGCGCCGCGTCGTCGGCGGCGAGCACCGCCCAGGCGCGCGCCGGCCACCACGGCGAGCCGTTGCCGAGCGCGCCTTCGACCAGGGGCATGAGCTGCGCCGTGGTGAACCCGGCGAGCTCGGCGCGGGTGGCCACGTGCGCGGGATCGTGGCAGGCGGCGATGAACTGGTCACGGAACACCAGCGCCTGGACCTCGGCACCGTGGTCGCGCCACCACAGGTCCCAGGCGTGGCCGGCACCGGCGGCATAGCCGGTGAGCTGGCGCAGGGTCTCCGCAGCGGCGGTGCGCAGCTCGTCGCCCGAGCCGTCGGCGGCAGCGGCGCGGCACAGCACCTCCAGCGCGCGGCTGTCGCCGTTCGCGCCCAGGGAACGGGCGGCGGCGGCGGCGACCGCGGTGCTGCCGGGTGCCGCCAGCACCGCGGTCAGGGCCGGGCACAGGCGTGGGTCGCCGACCATCTCGCTGACTTCGATGAGCGCGAGCTGCTCGAGCCCGCGGCGCTCGCCGATGAGGCCGGCGAGCGGTGGAACCGCCGCCGCCTGCATGACCAGGGCGCCGAGGCTGGCGCGCTCGTCGCGGCGCACCAGGTCGTCGCTCTCGCGTCCGTAGCCGCACAGCACGGCCAGGCCCTGGGGGTCGCCGAGCAGCCCCAGGCCGCGTGCCGCGGACTGGCGGATGTCGGGCTCGCTGGCGCGCAGCAGCTCGCCGAGGCGGGCGAACGCGCCGGCGCCGCGCGCGCGGCCGAGGAGCAGGGCGCTGAGCTCGCGGACGCGGCGGTCCGGGTCATGGCTGATACCCAGCACCAGCTTGGTGCCATCGTCCCCGCCGATGCTCGCGGCGACCGTCGCGACGCGCACGCGCACCTGCCAGTCGGGATCGTTGGCGAGCACCCCTAGGTCGGGCAGCACCTCGGTCCCGCGCCGGATCAGCGCCGCCATTGCTTCATTGTGGACGTCGGGTCGCGGATCGGTGATACCGGCGATCGCCTGCTCCCACGGTTTGCCTTTGCCGGCCTTGGCCTCGGGCAGGGGCCCGACCGCAGCTTTGAGGTCTTTGACCGCCTGGATGACGTCGACGCCCTGGACCGGGGGCACATCTTCGGCGCGCAGCGTGGGTGCGACGGGCGCAGCGAGCGCGGCGACCAGCAAAATACGAAGGATGCAAGTCGGGATGGCCATGCGCGTATGATGGAGTCGGGAAAACCGTGGCAACCAGCGTCCTGGCAGCAGGTTGGCAGTCTGCAACCGGTTGCGCCACCGCGCTCATGGCGCACACGTCAGCCCTTGCGGCCCCCATGCTCAGCCGGTATCACCCGCTCCCCACCTGAACGAGTCCTCGGCCCCTCGCCTTTCTGCTTTCCGCCTTCTCCTTCCCGATTCGGAGCATCCTCATGAGCGCGCAATTCGGCACCTGGATCGGCAGCGGCGCGGCAGGCACCTGGAAGCCCCAGATCGATCCCAGCCTGGTCGACGATCCGCGCTTCCCCGCCCTGCTGGCGAGCGCCGCCGACGGGGTCTCCTTCGCGGGCGCGGTGGCGCTGGTCACCGGGGCCAGCGACCCCAACTCGATCGGGTACGCGATCGCCCGCAATCTCGCCAGCGGTGGCGCGAAGGTGGTAATAACCGGCAGTCGCGACCTGCCCCGCATCATCGCCACGGCCGAGCAGCTGGCGCGCGAGGCCGGCGCCGGCGCGGTGCTGCCGGCGCAGGTCAACCAGGGCGACTTCGCCCAACTCGACGCGCTGCTCGAGCACATCAAGGGCCAGGGCCTGGCGTTCACGCACCTCTTTCCGTTCGCCGCGGTCAATCACCCCGCATTGTTCGTCGGCATCAAGCCCGAGGACTATGCGCGGGTGTTCTCCGTCAACGTCTTCGGCGTCTACCATCTGGTCGGCAAACACGCGCGTCAGGCGCCGCGCAGCACGCCGTGGTACGTGGTCGTGCCCCTGTCGCCCAATGACGGCCGCCTGCAGGGCTCCGGGCTCTACCCGGCGACCAAGCAGGCGCTCATCCCGATCGTCATCCAAGGCCAGAACGAGGTTGGCGACCGCCGCAACGGTCACTACCTGGGCGTGAGCATCGCCTGGACGCGCTCGGCGCTGATGAGCCAGCTCGATGCCGGCGTCGAAGCCGCCCGCGCCCAGGGGCTGAAGGTCTTCGAGACGCGCGACACCGCCGATGTCTGCACGCTCTGCGGCACCCCCGGCGCGCAGGCGCTCAAGGGCACCACCATCGACGCGGCGGGTGGTTTCGGGAAGGTCGACGCGAAGGCCATGGGCAAGGTCTTCGCCGCGCACTAGAGGACCGGACCGTCGACCGCGCCCATCACGCCTTGGAGCTCACATGGTCGTCGGCAAGGGAGTGGAGCGGAGTATCTGCGGGCTCGTGCTCGTCTGCCTGCTGCTGGCCGTCGCTGTGGTCACCAGCGGGGCCGTGGAGCCGCTGGGTGCGGAGCGCCGCTCCGCGCTCACCGCCCTGCACCGGGATCTGGTCGCTGCGCGCGACGTGTGGAGCGCGCTGCAGGTGGAAGCCCTCGCCCGGACGCGCGGCCTGGCGTTGCCGCCGGTGCTCGGCGCATCGCGCATCATCGGCGACCCGCTGTTCGCCTTTCCGATGAGCATCGACCGTTGCTGGGAAGGTGGCGGCTGGACCGTGGTGTGGGCCTGCGATCGACTGTACTTCCTGGGCCTCGACGGCTGCCCGCTGGCCCCATCGCACCAGCTTGGACGAGCGCCGATGCGGGTCGGCCTGTCCCGCGACGGCCGCTGCATCTGCACCATCGACCATGCGGAGCACGGCCCCTGGCGGTTGGCGGGCACCCGCCTGGGCGATGGCGCCGCGACCCTGCGCGCCGAGATCCCCGAGCAGGACGGCGACTTCTATGCCAGCGAACCCCTGCTGTCCGACGATGGCGGTTCGATCATGTTCTTCGTCCTGCGCCGTGCCCCCCCGGACGGCCACGACGAGTTCCGCACCATCGTGGTCGCGCCGGGCGGCGTGCAGGTGATCGGCGCAGCGCTCGGCGAACTCGGCCTCGGGCCGGCGGGCGCATGGGCGGCGGTGTGGAACCAGGAATTGAAGCGCTCCGAGCTGCGCACCCAGGGACGGGTCAAGCCCTTCTCCAAGATCGCGTGTGGCGGGGGCACTGCTGCCTGCGGCGATCAGAATGGCGTGCAGGTGGTGAGGCCGGACGGCAGCCTGGTCGATATGCCCGTGCCCTTCCCGCTCGGCAATAATCCCGAACTGCTCTCCGTGGGCGACTGGCTGGTCATCGGCGCGGACGTGGCCGAGGGAGCATGCGTCGCGTTCTATCGCTGGTCCGAGGTCGCCGCCGACCCGCGCGCACCCCCGGTACGCGTGGTCGAGGGCCGCTGCAGCGCGGCCAACCGCGATCCCAACGCGCTGTGGCTGTTCCGTGGACGCGACTACGCGATCGTGGACTGCAGCGGTGCGACGCTGCGCATCACGCCGCTCGGCGTTGCGACGGAAACCATCCAGATGATCAGCGACGAGTTCGACCGCTGCCTGGTGCGCTACGCGGGCGGCGTCCTGGTCTGCGACCCGGCCGGCGCCGAGCTGTGGCGCGGCACATGCAATGGCTGGTACCTCATCAACCGCGACCTGCTGGTGATCCGGCGCGACCGCGACGCGCAAGCGCCGCATCAGCTGGTGCGCCTCGCGCGGGATCCGCGCGAGCGTGCGGAACTGCCGCTGCCGCTGGACAAGCGCGCCTGGCGGCTGCTCTACGACCACACCCACGCCGTCATCAGCGCGCGCTGCGACCGCGCCTGGGAGCGCATCGATCCGCGCAGCGGTCGCGTGGTGGCGCACGCGGAAGCCGACGAGCCGCCCTTCGAGAGCATCGTCGAGCGCGCCGGACGCCGGGTGGTCGCCTCCGCCCGGCTGCGCGCGCGTGGGCCGGCGCCGGACCGCGTCGAGGAGCGCCTGCTGTGCACGGACGCGTGGCAGAACGCGGGCACGACCACCATCATCGGCGGCGGCGCCCATCTGCTCACCCGCGACCGCAACGGCCAGTGGGCCGACCACGGCTCTTTCGATGGCGCCATGCGCCTGGGCAACGATTCGCGCGGCCGCCTGGCGCTGACGCCGCACGCCATGGTCTACCTCGGCTCCATCGTACCCGCCGGCGAGCGGCTCACGCTGGTCAAGGATCCCACGGTCACGGTGGATGACCTCCCGGCCGGTGACTGGCAGGTGCAGCGCGATGGCACCTACACACCGCCCGGCGGCCGGGCACTGCGCTGGGACGAGACGGCCGGCTCGCACCCGCTCACCCTGCGCGCCCCGACCCGCGGCGCGCTGCTCGCGGTCACGGCGAGCGCGATCCTCGAATTGACGCCGGCGGCGGCCACGCTGCTGGGACGGCCCGTGGAGACGCGATGAGCACGCGCGCGCCGGATCCGTTCCTAGGATTCAGCAACGGGCAGCTGCGCTTCGATGCGCTGCTCGGGCGCGGCGCCATGGGCGCGGTCTACCGCGGTCGCCAGCTCGGTCTCGACCGCGAGGTGGCGATCAAGATCATCGCGCCGCATCTCGCTGACGATCAGCAATACCTGGAGCGCTTCCGCCGCGAAGCGCAGGCGCTGGGGCGGCAGGTCCACCCGCACATCATCACCTGCCATGACGTCGGCCCATGCGTGGGGCCGGATGGCGGCACGGTGATCGCCATGGTCCTTGAGTTCGTCGATGGCTCGAGCCTGGGCGAGCTCATGCAGCGCGGGCGGCTGACAGTGCGCACCGTCTTGGAGCTGCACGCGCAGGCGGCAAGCGGACTGGCCGCGGCGCACCGGCTCGGCATCATCCACCGCGACATCAAACCCGACAACATCATGGTCACGCGCACGGGCTCCGCCAAGCTCGCGGACTTCGGTTTGGCGCGGCACGACGACTCGGCGACCATGACCACCAGCGGCACGATGCTGGGCAGCCCCGCGTACATGTCGCCGGAGGCGTGCCGCGGAGAACGCGTCGGCGCGCGCGGCGACATCTACAGCCTGGGCTGCTCGCTGTTCCACGCCTTGACCGGCCGCACCCCCTACGAGACCGGCAACAGCTTCGCCGCGATCCGCCACCACACCTCGTCGCCGATTCCCGAGATCCGTGAACGCCGGCCCGACCTGGCCGGTCTCGATCCCATCCTCAAGCGGCTGCTCGCCAAATCCGAGGACGGGCGCCCGGCGGATGCCGCTTTGGTGGCCAGGGAGCTCGCCGAGCTCGCCCGCGCGCTGCCGGGGGACGCGCTGGCGGGCCGGATGGATCCCACCGCGCACGCCGACATCCCATTGGCGAGGACGCTGATCGCGGACCCTGTCCCGGTGAACGCCGCGCCACGCCGCAGCGGACGCGATCGCGCGGACGCCCGCCCCGGACCGCCCGCGACGCGCGGGACGACCACGCCCCGTGCCCGCTGGCGGCGCGATCTGGCCTTCATCGCCGTGATCGCCGGCTGCCTGATGGGCGGCGGTGCGATCCTGACTTGGCGGGGCGGCGGTGGGACGGCGGCCGCGCCCCCGGCGAGCGGCGCGAACGAGGCCCAGGCCCTGGCTCTCGCTGCGGCCCTCGCCGAGATCGAGGGCCTGATCGCGGAAAAGCGCCTGGCCGAGGCAGCACAGCGGCTCGCTGACGTGGGTCCCGCCGACGCGGGCGAAGGCCGGATCACGCCCGCCCTGGCCGAACTGATACAGCGGCTCGCCCGGGTGAAAGCGGAGTTGAGCGAGGCGGGCTTCAGCCCGACGCGGCCGCCACCATCTCCGCATGCGCCCGCGGCACCGGCCGCCCACAGCGAAACCGTGGGCGTACGCGGCCCGGCTCCCGCCATCCCGGCGGAACCGCTGGCGCAACCGCTCGTCCAGCTCGTGCCCGGCATCGATTTGGTCGGGTGGGCAGCGCCGCCGGGCTTTGCCGGGCTGCCCGATCGCCTGCCGGGCGGCGGTGGCGCGGTCGTGCTGAGCGGCTATCCGTCAGCCGGCGGTGCGGCGGGATGGGAAAGCGAGGGGCGCCAGGTGCTGACCCTGCGCGTGCCGGAAGGGCGGCGTGGCGGCAACCTGTTGCTGCTGGTGACGGGCCAGCAGGCAGGACGCCCGCTCGCGATCACCGCGATCATGGGAACCACGCGCCAACCGCTGCCTGGGACGGTGCTGGCTTCCGGCGGGTGGGATCTGGTGCGCATCGCCGTGCCGGCGGCTGACCATGAGGTCGAGGTCGCCGCGTCGGGCGACCTGCGTCTGGCGGTGGCGCGCGCCGTGTGGGCGCCCGAGGGCGTCCCAGCACCATCGCCTGCGGCTGCACACATCATCCCCGGCACGCTGCAGCGGCTGGTGGCCGATGAGTACCGTTTCCCGACCACGCTGGCGAGCGTGGACGTGGCATTGCGTCGCGCCCGCGCCGCCGGGCACGGGCACCGCTCCATGCTTGCCATCCCTGCTGCCGATCGCTTTGCGGCGGGCGTGGCAGCGACGCTGGGCCGGGCACTGGCGGAAAGCGATGTCCCGGTGATGACCTACACGGGAGGCATCGTGCTGGATCCGGACAAGGTGTCGGCGCGCATGGCGGATCGCGACCTTCTGTTCGTCTACATCTCCACGGCCGCCCCCTGCCAGCTCGGGTCGGCGTTCGGCGCGCTGTGCCACGATTTGGTCGCGGGCGGCCACGTGCCGGTGCCGATTCTGGGCCCGGAAGCATGGCAGGGCGGCGCCCGCGAAGGCTGGGATCGGCTGCTGGAAGACTTGGCGCATGCGGTCGCGGGCCTGCCGGTGATCGATCTGCGGCAGGTACCGCTCTTCCAGGCGCGGCATCAGCTGCCCCTAGGGCTGCTGGACCCGACCGTACAGGAGCTGATCTCCTGTGGCCTGATCGCCGGCGTGCAGGATTTGCAGGCGCGCCTCGCGTGGTAGACGCGAGACCAGGGCGCCAGTGGCCCGGTGCAGGGCCTGCTGTCGACGCAGTGAGGTGCGCCGCCAGGGGACGCAGCTGCTCCGTACCGTTGCCGCCTGGCACCGGATGCCCAGCGCGGGCAAGCGCGGCCCGCTCCTACGCCAGGCCGCCACTGGCGCCCACCCCATTCCGGTGCGATCCTAGCACCGGCCGATACGCAAAACTGCCCGCAACCGGGCTGGAGTTCCGATGAGGTGCAGCGCAGTCGCGAGGTGGATGGCAGGCGCGCTGCTGACGGCCGTCCTGTGCAGCCGTGACGCCTCCGCCGCTGCGGTGGAAGGTCTCGACCTCGACCGCCGGGCGCAGCTGACGACCCTCCATGACTCACTGGTGCACCAGCGCGACATCTGGAGCGCGTTGCAGCTTGAATCCTTCGCGCGCAAGCGCGGTCTGGAGCTGCCGCCTGCACTGGGCGAGGCGCGCATCATCGGCGATCCGCTGTTCGCCTTCCCGATGTCCATCTCCCGCGTCTGGGAAGGCACCAACTGGCAGGTGGTGTGGGCCCGCGACCGGCTCTATTTCCTGCGCCCCGACGGCTGTCCCATCGCCCGTTCGCGCGGCCTCGGGCGCATCCCGCTGCGCATGGCGATGTCCGCCTACGCCCGCCACATCTGCACCGTCGACCGCCAGGACAAAGGCCCCTGGATAGTGAGCGTAAGCCACACCCTCGACGGGACCGAGACCTTGCACTGCGAATTCCCCTCCCTGCCCGGCGAGGACTGGCTGCCCGAACCGACCCTCGCCGACGATGGCAGCGCGTTGGCGATGGTCATCAACCGCCATGACGCAGGTGGCCACGACCACTTCCGCCTGGTGACCGTCAATGCGGACGGCGCGCACACCATCGACGAGGAACTCGGGGTGCTCGGGATCGGCCCCGGC
This sequence comes from Planctomycetota bacterium, assembly GCA_038213805.1. GTDB lineage: Bacteria > Planctomycetota > UBA11346 > UBA11346 > UBA11346 > BOG-1363. The sequence continues at coordinate 51,966 of JBBQSO010000013.1, forward strand.
AACGCGTGGCTGGCGGTGTGGAACCAGCGCCGCGAGCGCACTGAACTGCGCCTCGGCGGCAATGCGCTGCCATTCACAAAGATCCTCTGCGGCGGCGACACGGCGCTGTGCAGCGGGGACGGCCGACTCGGCCTGGCGCGCGGCGATGGCACCATCGCGCCGATGCCGGCCCCCTTCCCGCTGGGCCAGAACCCGCAGCTGCTCGCCTGCGGCGGATGGCTGGCTATCTGTTCCGACCACGGCGAACCCTCACGCACCGCGTTCTACCGCTGGGCCGAGCTCGGCGCCGACCCCGCTGCCCCGCCTGTGCGCGTCGTCCCGGGCCATTGCTTCGAGTGCGTGCGCGATCCCGGGGCGCTGTGGCTGGCGGATGGACGCACCTACGCGAGCGTCGACTGCATGCATCGCGAAGGCCTGCGCTTCGCCACCCTGGGCACCGCCCCCGACCCCGTGCAGATGATCACCGATTCTCTCGACCGCTGCCTGATCTCGATGGAGAGCGCGCAGCTGATCTGCGCGCCCGACGGCACCGAACTGTGGCGCGGCCGCGCCGAGAGCTGCGCCGTGCTCACCGGCGACCTGCTCATGGTCCGCACCACCAGCGCCGGCAAGGCCCGACGGTCGCTGGTCCGCCTCGATCCCGACCCCGCGCAGCGCACCAGCCGACCGCTGGCGCTCGACGACCGCGACTGGCATATCACCTACGATCGAACTCATGACGCGGTCATGGCCCGCTGCGCCGACGACTGGCGGCGCTTCAATCCGGTCAGCGGCGTCGAGACCGCGCGCGCGACGCCCGGCGTGGCGATGGCGCCCTACAGTGACCTCACTGATCAGAAGGGCAGGCGCATCACCGACCTCGCCCGGCTGATCCCGCGCGGCCTTTCGCACCTCCCGTTCGCCGAGCGTCTGCTCGCCCACGACGTCTGGCGGTTGGCCGGAAACACCTACATCGCCACCCCCTACGAACACCTGCTTGAGATCGATGCTGCCGGCACGTGGACAGACCTCGGCCAAAGCGAGGGCAGCTCGCGCCTGGCCAGCGATGCGCGCGACCGCCTGGTGATGACCCGGCACACCGGCGAGACCCTGTCGGTCCTGGAGCGCGGCGGCGATGGCCGCATGCACCTCTCCCCCCTGCCGGACGCCCCGACCAAGGGTCTGCCCGATGGCTCCTGGCAGATCGGACGCGACCTGCAGTTCGCCGCCCCCGGCGGACAGCCGCTGAGCTGGGATGATGCAGTCGGCTTCCGGCCGATCACCCTGCGCAATCCGTCCGGCAGCGGACTCTTGGCGGTCACGGAGTCGGTGATCATCGAGTTCACTCCCGCCACCGTGGGTCTGGTCACCAAGCACGCGGGTGCGCCATGAGCGCCGCGCCCGGCGACGGCGATCCGTTCGTCGGTTTCGCCAACGGCCAGCTGCGCTTCGAGGCCCTGCTCGGCCGCGGAGCGATGGGCGCGGTCTACCGCGGCCGCCAGCTCGGGCTCGACCGGCGGGTGGCGATCAAGATCATCACCCCGCACCTCGCGGACGACGAGCTCTATCTCGAACGCTTCCGCCGCGAGGCGCAGGCGCTGGGCCGCCAGATCCACCCGCACATCATCACCTGCCACGACGTCGGGCCATGCCCCGGTCCCGAGGGGCGCACGGTGATCGCCATGGTCCTGGAATACGTCGACGGTGCGAGCCTGGGCACGCTGCTGCGCCAAGGGCCGCTGCGCGTGCGCGCCGTCCTCGAGCTGCACGCGCAGGCGGCGCTCGGGCTGGCCGCGGCGCACCGCCTCGGCATTGTCCACCGCGACGTCAAGCCCGACAACATCATGGTCACGCGCGACGGCGTGGCCAAGCTCGCCGACTTCGGGCTGGCGAAGGCCGACGGCCTCGCCGGCGTGACCACTAGCGGCACAATGATGGGCAGTCCGGCCTACATGTCGCCGGAGGCCTGCCGCGGCGAAGTGGTCACCGGCCGGGGCGACCTCTACAGCCTGGGCTGCTCGCTGTTCCATGCCCTGACCGGCAAGCCACCGTACGACACCACCAACAGCTTCGCGGCGATCCGCCACCACACCACCTCGCCGGTGCCGGATCTCTGCGCCCGGCGCCCGGATCTGCACGCGCTCGAACCGGCCCTCAAGTGCCTGCTCGCCAAGCTTCCGGAGGAGCGGCCCGCGGACGGTCGGGAGGTCGCGAAGACGCTGCGCGCCCTGGCGGCCACGGTATCCGCCGATCTGCTGGCGGGGCGCCTCGACCCGACCGCGCATGGCGACATCCCTCAGGCCATGACACTGGTCGAGCTGCCGGCTGCAGTCCCGCGCACGACCCCGCACCAGGCCCAACCGGCCGCCGTCGCCGCCGCGCGTCTGACCAAGTCCCGCACGGCGCGGGGGCGGCGCGACCTGATCTTCCTCATGGTGGTGGCCGCGCTCGCCACCGCAGGTTTGGTCATCGCCATGCGCTCCCACCAATCCGCGCCCGCGCCGGAGCGATCGGTGACAGCGACCACTGGCGGACTGGACGAGTCGCAAGCCCTGGCCCTGGCTGAGACCCTGGCCACCGTCGAGGGCCTTATCGCCGAGCGTCGCCTGGAGGAGGCCGCGCGCGTGCTCGCCGCGCAGACCGCGGCCACCACCATCGATGATCGTCAACTGCCGGCAGCGCTGAGTGGCCTCAGCCAACGCCTGGCGCGTGTCCGGGCCGAACTCTCGGCCGGCGGTCTGCCCACCACCACCAGCACGGCCACCACCGGCACCGCCGGCACCGCCCGCCCTCAGGTTTCAGTCGTCGTACCCAGCGGTATGCGCGCGGCACCGGTGTGGCCGGCGACAGAACCCCTCGCCGCACCACTGGTCCAGCTGGTGCCGGGCCGTGACATCGCCGGCTGGCAGGTGCCTGCCGGCTATCCCACCCTGCCCGAATGCCTGCCGGGTGGCGGCGGGGCGGTGGTGCTCAGCGCCTTCGCACCTGGCGGCGATGCGGTCCGCACCGCGCGCGAGGGCCGGCAGGCGCTGACCCTGCGCCTGCCGGATGGTCGCCAGGGCGGGCGCCTGCTGGTGCTGCTCAATGGCCACTACGGCAAGCGCCAGCTCGAATGCACCGCCCTGGCCGGCACCCAGCGCCTGAGCCTGCCGGCGCAGACGCTTGGCCGTGGTTGGCAGCTCGTAAGCGCCGATCTCGCCACGTCGCCTCCGGCCCAGGGCCTGGAGATCGCCTCCTACAGCGACGCCCACCTGGCCGTGTCGCGCGCGGTGTGGTCGCCGGCAGCAGCCATCGCCGCGAGCGCCGCCCGCATCATCCCCGGCACCCTGCTCGCCTGCGGCACCGACGCCGGCCCGCTCAGCTTCGGCCTGGCGTCCATGCTCGAGCCGTGGCGGCGCAACCATGCCACCGGAGTCCGGCGGATCATCGCGCTACCTGCCGGCAGCGGCGGGGGCGAACGCGTGCCGGCAGCACTCACCCGCAACGTCGCCGGCACCCCCGGTGGCGTGATCCACCACGATGGCGCAGACTTCACGGCGGCCGCCACCGCGGCGCGCAGCGCCAAGGTTGACCAGCTGGTGATCCTGCTGCCGACCGTCGCCGCCTGCCCGCAGTTGCGTAGCACAATCGAAGTCTGCAGCGGCCTTGTCAGCGCTGGCATCCTGCCGGTGCTCGTGATCGGACCCGAGGCGTGGCAGGAGGATCGCCGAACAGGCTGGGACCAATTCCTGAGCGCGCTGGCGCACCGCTTCGCCGGCATACCCGTCATCGACCTGCGCCAAGTGCCGATGTTCCAGGCCCGGCACGAGCTGCCGACGGATCTCGGCGACGCAGGCGTCCAGGCACTGGTTGAGGCCGGCCTGGCAGCCGGCCTCCAGGACCTCCAGGCTCGCCTCGCGTGGCAGCTTCAGGAGCATCCCGGCGGCGGGATCGAGGGCGAGCTGCACATCGGCGATTGAGCCGCCCGGTGCGCGCGGCCTCACCCCCCTGCAGATGCCGCCGCGGCCCGGCAGCGCCCGAGCGCCGCGACCAGGCGGTTGCGGTCCGAGGCGGTGTGGGCCAGGGTCACGATCAGGCGCAAGCGGCAGGCCCCGGCCGGAACGGTCGGCGGCCGGATGGCGGGTGCGTAGTGGCCGGCCTCGCGCAGGCGCGCGGCGAGGTCGAGCGCGGCCGCCTCGTCGCCGACCAGCAGCGGGATGATCGGCGCACGGCCCTCCGGCACCTGCCAACCTTGGGCCCGTAGCGCGGCGCGCACCTCGCCAGCGACGGCGAGCAGCTGCGCGGGCAGATCCGGCTCATCGCGCAGCAGGTCGAGGGTCGCGACCGCCGCGCCCATCGCCGCCGGCACCGGCGCGGTCGAGTACATGAAGCTGCGTCCGCGATTGACAACCAGCTCGACGATCTCGCTATCCGCGGCGATGAAGCCGCCCTGAGCGCCAAGGCTCTTCGAGCAGGTCCCGACCAGCACGTCCGGCACCACGCCGAGGGCCGCGCACAGTCCGCGCCCGCCCGGCCCGAACACGCCCAGGGCATGGTCCTCATCGACTACCAGCAGGGCGCCGTGACGCTGGCACAATTCGGCGATGGCGGGCAGCGGCGCCTCGTCGCCGTCCATCGAGTAGACCGACTCCACGCACACCAGCCGGCGTGGCGCGCCGGTGGTGCGGCGCAGCTGCTTGTCCAGGTCCTCGAGGTCGTTGTGCTGGAAGCGCAGCATGGTGCCGTTGGCGAGCTTGGCGCCGTCGTAGAGCGAAGCGTGGCACAGCCGGTCGAGGATGACCACGTCCTCGGCGCCGCTCGCCAGGGCGACCAGCACGGCGAGGTTGGCCTGATAGCCGGTGGTGGTGACCAGTACGTCCTGCGCGCCCAACCAGCCGGCGAGGCGCTCCTCGAGGCGGCGGTGGCAGCGCAGCCCGCCGGCCAGCAGCCGCGAGGCGCCCGCGCCCGCTCCGTAGGTGCGCAGCGCGCGCGCCGCCGCGTTCTTGACACGCAGCCGGTTGGCCGCGCCGAGGTAGTCGTTCGACGCCCAGTTGTGCAACTTGCGCCGCCCGCCCGGTCCGGGCGCGATCACCACCCGGCCGTCGGCCGAGTCCAGCACCGGACGCACGCGCAGCCGCCCGCCGGCGCGCAGCTCCTCAAGCTCAGCGCGCAAGGCGGCGCGCAGGTCGGCGTGGGTCGGCGGGGGTTCGTGGGACATGGGGTCGGAGTTATAGGGGGGATGCGGAGGTCCGGAAGTCCGGGGGTCCGGAAGTCCGGAAGTCTCGTCTGGCGGCAACTCCGCTGGGACCGACGTCTGCATCCGCAGACCTGCTGCCTGCGCGCTGCCCTCTGATCCACGGCTGGCCGCCGACTTCCGGACTTCCGGACCCCCGGACTTCCGGACTTCCCGCCTCGTGCCCCTCCCCACCTTGCCTCCCGCTCCCATGCCGATGTACTGCGATGACCATGATCCACCTTGGCGTCAACATCGACCACGTCGCCACTGTGCGCCAGGCGCGCAAGGCCTGCGAGCCCGATCCGGTGATGGCAGCGCACCTCGCCGAACTGGGCGGCGCACAGGGCATCACCGTCCACCTGCGCCAGGACCGCCGCCACATCCAGGACCGCGACGTGCGGCTGCTGCGCGAGACCGTGCAGGGCGTGCTCAACCTCGAGATGGCGGTGGGCGAGGACATCCTCGGCCTGGCCCTGGAGCTGCTGCCCGACCAGGTCTGCCTGGTGCCGGAGCACCGTCAGGAGATCACCACCGAGGGCGGCCTGCAGGTCGCCCGCGCCGACCGCGACCTGGCCGACTGCATCGGCAAACTCAAGGACAGCGGCGTGCTGGTCAGCCTGTTCATCGAGCCCGACCCGGCCACCGTGCGCCTGGCGCGCGAGCTGGGCGCCGACGCCGTCGAGCTGCACACCGGCAGCTGGGCCAACGCCTGGGCGCAGTGCCGTGGCGACGAACACGACGGCGCCCTGATCACCCAGCTCGCCCGCCTCGAGGACTCCGCCGACGCCGCCGCCACCGCCGGCATCCGCCTGCATGCCGGCCACGGCATCACCTACGGCAACGTGCGCAGCCTGCTGCACCTGCCGCTGCTGCGCGAACTCAACATCGGGCACAGCATCGTCAGCCGGGCGGTGCGGCTGGGCATGGAGCGGGCCGTGCGGGATATGCGCGGGCTGATGGATTTGGGAGCGGGCTGACTGGTGAAGGTACGGGGTGCGGAGTGCGGAGTGCGGAGTGCGGGAGGAGAGCCAAACCGTTGTAGCCACATCCGCCTGGAGCGCCCCTGAGAGCGGGAAACAGCCCCTCAAGCCGGCCACTCCGCACTCCGCACTCCGCACCCGCACCCCCTATCCATACCACGGAGGCCGGCCCCTTTTCGTTTGTCTAAACCCCGTGATGCGCCAGCCTGCGGCCTCCAGCGAGGATCCCATGTTCAGCGGCAGCATCGTAGCCATCGTCACCCCCTTCGACGGCGACAAGGTCGATGTGCCGGCGCTGAGGAAGATGGTCGACTGGCACATCGCTCAGGGCACCCAGGGCATCGTGCCCTGCGGCACCACCGGCGAGAGCGCGACGTTCAGCCACGACGAGCAGCACCAGGTCATCGGCGAGGTCGTGCAGCAGGTCGCCGGGCGCGTGCCGGTGATCGCCGGCGCAGGCTCGAACAGTACGCGCGAGGCGGTCAGCCTGGCCAAGGCCGCGGAACGCCTCGGCGCGAACGGCATCCTCACCATCACGCCCTACTACAACAAGCCCAACCCCGAGGGCCTGTTCCAGCACTTCAAGGCGGTGCGCGAAAACACCGCGCTGCCGCTGGTGCTGTACAACGTGCCTGGGCGCACCGGCGTCAACATGCTGCCCGAGACCACCGCGCGGGTGTGGGCGCTGGGCAACATCGCCGCCATCAAGGAGGCGAGCGGCTCGTGCGAGCAGGTCCACGACGCGGTCGTACAGGGCATCCGCGTGCTGTCCGGCGACGATGCCATGACCCTGCCGTTCATGGCACTGGGCGCGGCCGGGGTGATCAGCGTGGTCGCGAACTTCGCGCCGCGCCTGATGCGCAACCTCACCGACGCCTGCGCGAGCGGCGACTTCGCCAAGGCGCGCGCGCTGCAGGTGGTGGTGGCGGAACTCACGCGCGTCGCCTTCAGCGACACCAACCCGATCCCGGCCAAGGCCGCGGTGCACGCTCTCGGCTTCTGCCGCGACGAGTTCCGCCTGCCGATCGTGCCGATGGTACCGGCAAAGCGCGAGATCCTGCTCGCCGCCCTGCGCAAGCACGGCGTGCTGGTCGCGGCCAAGCAGTGATGATCTGAACCGGCGATGAGCCTGACCCTCGCCGACCGCGTCACGCTCGCGCGCCTGGGGCTCGCGCCGCTGATCGTCGCAGCCTACGTCTGGCTGCCGATGCAGTGGTCGCTGTGCTTCTGGGTCGCGGGCTGGCTGTGCGCGTTGGCCGAGTACACCGACCTGATGGACGGACGCATCGCGCGCCGCCGCGGCGAAGTCTCGGACTTCGGCAAGCTCGCCGACCCGTTCTGCGACGTCTTCTACCGTATTGCGGTGTTCTGCGCTTTTCTGCTGCCCGCCGGCGGCGTCGGCTGGCCGGTCGCCCAGGTTCACGACCCGGTCATGCACGTATTCGCCGCCGCCTACGAGACCTCCGCCTACGCCGACGTCCGCCAGCTGGTCTTCGTGACCGGTTTCGACGCGCACGGCCAGCCGCTGCTCGGCGCCGGCCTGGTGCCGTGGCTGCCGGTGCTGCTGATGGTGCTGCGCGAGATCATCGCCGGCGCGCTGCGCGCCATGACCGCGACGCGCGGGCTGGTGCTGGCGGCGCGCACCTCGGGCAAGATCAAGGCGTGGATCCAGGGCTTCACCCTGATCACCCTGATGGCCTTCCAGGCCTGCTGGTGGACGCGCTGGCAGTGGCAGCTGGACTATGCCTTCTGGCTGACCTGGCTATGCGCCGTGATCAGCGTCGGCTCGATCCTGGAATACATCTGGGTCAACCGCGCCCTGCTCGCGCAGCTTGCCCTGCGCACTCGAATACCCGATACTCGGGCATGAGACGTCTGGTCACCGGCATCCTGATCGCGGCATTCTCGATTACGGCAGGTGCCTTGCGCGGCACCGCAAGCGAGGCCGTGCAGAGCGACGACGAAGTGGTGTTCCTGCCGACCTTCGCCCAGCCCGCCGCCGACGGTGGCTGGGAGGCGACCATCCACGGCTGGGTCTACCAGCCCGAGCGTGACAGCGTCAAGCGCCGCATCCTGCTCAGTCTGCTCGGCCGTTCGCTGGGCCATGACGAGGCCGACCTCGACCGCGAGCAGTTCCGCAACCGCGCCGGCGCCTTCTTGGTCGACAACCAGCCCGGCAAGCGCCTGGCGGTCGAGATCGGCGACCACGTCTACCCCTTGCCGCCCTCGCTGCCCAACGGCCACTTCGGCGCCACCGTGCACGTTACGGCCGCGACCGTCGCGCGGCTGCGCACGCTGGCGCCGGACGCCACCGGCATCCCGTTCAGCCTGAGCCGCGCGAGCTTTGCCGACCCGGCCGACGCGCGGCGCTTCACCGGTGTTATCGAAACGCTCGACGCCACCGGCGTGTCGGTGGTGTCCGACGTCGATGACACCATCCGCATCACCGAGTGCCGCGACCGCAAGGCGCTGGTGCGGAACACCTTCCTGCTGCCCTTCCGCCCGGTCACCGGCATGGCCGCCGCCTACCGCCGGTGGGCCGCCGGCGGCGCGCGCTTCCATTACCTGTCGGCCAGCCCGTGGCAGCTCTACAGGCCGCTGTCCGTGTTCGCCGACGCCGAGGGCTTTCCCGCCGGCACCTGGAACCTCAAGCAGTTCCGCTGGAAGGACGAGACCTTCTGGGACCTCTTCGCCGATCCCGAACTGCACAAGCGCACCACCCTCGAACCGCTGCTCGCGGCTTTCCCCCAACGACGCTTCGTGCTGATCGGCGATTCCGGCCAGAGTGATCCCGAGTGCTTCGGCGCGCTGGCCAGGAAGCATCCCACGCAGATCGTGCGCATCTTCATCCGCGACATCACCGGCGGCGGGCGTGGGGCACCGCGCTATGCGGGCGCGTTCGCGGGGCTACCGGAAGAGACGTGGCTGCTGTTCGAGGAGGGTGCGCACCTGCCGACCAGTCTGCCGTGAAGCGCCTCGGAAAGGCGCATGCGGAACATCGGATCGCTCGACCCTGCCACCTGACTTTGCGTTCGCGATCCGCTCGCCCATCGCAAAGTACCGATGCCGTGTACATGGCATCGAGAGCGCCAACGGCGCGACCAGAGGACCAGCCCAGGGCGAAGCCCTGGGTAGTGCAAAAAAAAATATTTCCGAGCCCTGAAGGGGCGGTTCATATCAATCGGCGCTAGGGAAGAACGAGCACTTGCGAGCGTATTCTCGGGACATGAAACGCTCGAAGACACAGCACCTCGCTGGTAAGGTGCAGCGCCATTGGCCGCCCCTTCAGGGCTCTCGCATCATTTTTTCCCATGTTCCCAGGGCGTTGCCCTGGGCTGGTCCTCTGGTCGCGCCGTTGGCGCTCAAGGCAGACGGCTTGCTGGCAACGCGGTTCCCGGCTGACCCGGAATTGTGGGCAATCCACAGGGCAACGCCCTGGGCTGGTTCTCTGGCCGCGCCGTTGGCACTCTGGGCAGATAGCGGCTTACTCCGCGTTTCTCCATGCGCATCTCCGCCTCCGCCAGCTTGCGGATGTGCTCCAGCACGCGCGCATGGATCGCGTGGATCAGACCGTCGCCCCACAGATGCCAGTACGGCCCCGGCGACACCTGCAACTCGTACCAGGTGCTGCCCTCCAGGCGGGTGCGGCGCCCCCCGTCGAGCGGCACCAGGCGGAATTCGCCGCGCCGGCTGCGCAGGTAGCCGTCCAGGTGCGGCGGGTGGATGTCACCCCAGGGGCTGAGCTCGCGCATGGTCGGCGGCTGCGAGGTGACGGCGAAGGCCAGACGGCGCGGTTCATCCCACGTGGTGATCGGCTCGACGAAGGGGCCGGTGGTAAACTCGCAATAGCGCATGGCACCCACGCCGGTCCCGTCAATGCGTGCGCGCAGCGGGCAGGCGATACCGGTGGAGAAGATGCCGTCGGGCGGCGGCAGGTCGGGGAAAGAGACGACGTGGCGCCACACCATTTCCGGTGGGGCATCGATTTCGACAGAACTGCTGATTTCGCGCAGCGGCACGCGCTGATCGCGCGCCTCGTTCCAGGCGACCAACGGCAGCAGCAACACGGCGAGCAGCGGCACCACCCGCCGCGCCCGGCGCGCGGTTGGCGCCTGGGGCCGGCCGAAGGCGTAACCCAGGACACCGCCGATCCACACCAGGATCGCCGCCAGCGGCCAGGCCATGGCCAGGCAGATCGCCCCCTCGACCGCGGCGACCAGCATCAGGACCATGGCGACGAGCAGCGCCAGCTGGCCCTGCAGGGCGGTCCTGGACAGGCCCTGGTCCAGCCGCGCGTTGTACACCACCGCGCTGACGAAACCCATCACCACCGGGGTGAGGACGAAGAGGCTGGAGCCGTAGTCGCGTAGCACGTAGATGCAGAGCACCACCATCACGCCCGCCACCGCCAGGCTGAGGAGGCCCGCAAGCAGCGGTCCGGCGATCGGCAGGCCGATGTCATCGGGATCCACGTCCGAATCTGCGACCCGTGTCAGCGAGCGGGTCGGCCAGACCGAGAACGCGAGCATCGCCAGGTAGTTCAGGTACGGAACGAGGAAGAGCAGGCCGAGGGCCGGATGGCGTCCGGCATCGCGGGCGCGGCGCATGCTCATCGACAGGCCTATCCAGATGAACGGCACCGTCCACAGCAGCAGCGCCCAGGCGAGCGTCGGCGAGGCCTTCGAGAAGATCACCAGGCGGTGCAGCAGGACCGGGTCGAGAAATTGCACGGGTGGCAGCGCCACTCCGGTCATGAGCAGGAAAGCCAGGGACTCGACCAGGTACTTCACCGCCATCAGCGTCGCTCCGACGGTGATGTACAGGCGCCGATCGACGGGAGCCTCAAGACTGAGAACGCGTGCGCACCAGCCGGTCGCAGATGTCATGGCGGTTGCCTTTCAGGGTGCCGACGTTTGACACGTGGGGCGCGCTGACGCGCCGTGGGACTCAGCCGGGGTGGCAGCCGGCGCTACGACAGCGGCGATGCTCCGCGACCCAGCGGTAGCCCCGGTCGAGCGCAGTGCGCAGCGCCCGGCAGCGGGCCACGCGGCGCAGCCGCGCCAGCCACGGCACGATCGTGATGACGGCGAGCAGCGCGCTGACCCCACCGAGCACGCGGCCGTCGGCGCACAGCAGCTTGATCTCGTCCGGCACAACGCCATCGCCGCCGAGTGCGCGCCGCATGGCAGGAGATTGCAACGGCGCCAAGCGGAAGCCGTGATGGTGCGCGAACGGTCCGATGATGCGCGCGGCAGCGCGGCACATGGGACAGTCGCGGTCGTAGCCAAGAATACCACGCGCCGGCCGCACGCGCGGCGCGGCGCACGGCGCTGGCACCATAGGCGGACACATCGCGGCCGTGACCGCGCGCGGTGTCGGCGGGCGCTCATCGAAGAACGAGAACAGGCGCACCAGGCTCATGGCTTATCCTTCGCCGCGCGGCCGAAGCCGAGCATGCCGCGCAGTTTCTTGCCGAAGCGCAGCGCCTCGACCAGGCCGGCCATGGGCAGCCGGCGCAGGTCGTCGTACCACGCGGTCATGGTGGTCAGGAATTCGTGCAGGGTGCGCAGGCGGGTCGCGACGTGGGCCTCCTCGGGCCCGGCCTTGTCGGCCTCGGCGATGCACTCCGCGAGCAGCGCCACGGTCGGGTCGATCTCGCGACGCTTGCGTTCCTCGATGACCGTGCGGAACAGCTCCCAGACGTCTCCGACCGACTCGAAGTGGTCGCGGCGATCGCCCTGCAGGTGCACGGTGCGCACGATGCGCCAGCCCTGCAGCTCGCGCAGGCTGGTGCTGATATTCGAGCGCGCGATACCCAGGGCCTCGCCGATCTGGTCGGCGTTGAGCGGCGCGCGCGCGACATAGAGCAGTGCGTGGATCTGCGCCACCGAGCGGTTGATCCCCCAGCGGGTACCCATCTCGCCCCAGTGCAGGATGAACTTGCGGGTGATCGGGGTGGGGGTCATCGATGATCTTCTTTTATTTCTGTCTCTACAGAAATATCAGACTTCCGGAAATAAGTCAAGCGCCGGATGCCTGCACATCTCCGCAGGCCGCCCATTGAATCAACCCAGCGACGCTTGGGCCTTCCCTGAAACCGCGCGCCGCTGGCGCGCTCGCGGACCACTGCGCGCCTGCGGCGCGCGGTCCCAGGATGGATCCTCACGTCCTGAGGTGACGATCTGGTGCCTCACGCCTCACGGCGCCGCATCACCCGGGAAGAAGCTCTCCAGCACCCCGAGGTTGTGCCCGGCCAGGCCGGCGAGCAGCCACAAGCCGACCGCGCCGAAGGCCACGCCGATCAGCACCCGGCCAAGGCCGGCCTCGGCGACCGGGGCGTCGCCCGGCATGCGTACGCGACCGAGGGTGTAGAGCGCGAGGAACAGCGCCACCGCCGCCCACACCGCGATGGTCAGGGTCCGCCCGACCACGCCCCAGCCCCAGGCCAGGTCGCAGATGGCGAGGAATTTGAGCGCAGCGGCGAGCTCGACCATGCCGCCGACCACCTTGAACTCGTTCATCCACGCGCCGGCACGCGGGATGCGCGCGAGTGCGCCCGGGCTGATGGCGAGCAGGAAGAAGGGCACGGCGATGGCGCTGGCGTAGATCGCCATGCCGAGCATCGCGCGCGTCCAGCTGCCGGTCGAGACCGCGTCAGCGAGCACCGAGCCGGCGAATGGCGCCGTGCAGGTAAAGGCCGTGATTGCAAAGGTCAGACCCATGATGAGCGCGCCCAGGTAGCCGCCACGGCTGCCGCCCAGGCTGCCCTCAAGCGCTGAGGGCAGGCGCAGGAAGAACGCGCCAAGAAGGCTGAGACCGAGTAGCGTGAAGAGCAGCGCGATGACCAGGTTGGTCACCGGATGGCCGCTGACCGTGGCCAGGGTCGAGCCGAAGATGCCGGTGATGAGCACGCCCAGTCCGACAAAGCACGCGATGATGCCACCGGCGTAGAAGGCGGCGAGCGGCACCAGCCGGCGCCCACTGGCCGCCTGCTTGGCGAAGAAGTTCAGGGTGAAGGGGATCATCGGATAGGTGCAGGGCATGACGAGGGTGAACAGGCCGCCAAGGAGCGCGATGAGGATGAACTGGCCCATGCCCGAGCCGCTGCCGACCGTGACCCCGCGTCCGCCGCCAAGGAAGGCCAGGAAGCGCTGCATGGTGGCGCCATCGCCTCGGTCGAAGACCTTGTTCCAGCGCTCCTCTGAGGCGGGCGCAGATGGTGCCGAAGACCCGGCGGCCACCGGCGCCACGCCACCGCCCGCAGGGTGGGAAGGCGGATCGAGACGCACGTAGAGCGGGCGCCCCTGGTCCTTGAAGCGCTGTTGCTGCCATGCCGCCAGCTCGTCGAAGGGTGGATCGGTATTGACCGAGATCGGCAGGGCACTGTTCCAGGCCGCGATCACTCCGGGGTCGCGGAACACGGTCTTCTCCATGTTCTGGCAGTTGCTGCACGATGGCCCGGTGAAATCGAGCAGCGCCGCCTTGCCGGCCTGGTGGGCCTCGGCGATGAGCTGCTCGACCTCGGCGACCGTGCGCGGGTGACGCCAGCGGATGCTCTTGCCGGCCGCTGCCTTGGCCAATTCCTCGGCGATGAGCGTGCGCATGGCCTCGCCATCGGTGGCGCGCGTGGCGTCGAGTTCAGTACGTACGATCTCGCGCAGCACCGCGGGGTCGATGGACGCCGCGGCCGGCTGTCCGCTGAGCGTCCCGGCGTCCGCCGGCACCGTGGGCAGACTCACGGTTACGACCTGCTTCGCGACCGGCTGCAGGCAGTAGTCGCGACTGGAGTCTTTGGGATCCGGACCGGTGCCGCAGACCATGTAGGTGACCTGGACAATCACGTCCACCGCCTGGCCCACCGGCCCGGCGGGCAGGCGGATGGGCAGGCGCAGGGTGACCGGGCCTTCCGGGTAGACGGGTAGATCCTCATCAAGGCTTTTGAGTACGTGGACCGGCTTGTCGGCGCTGAGCGCGCCGGTGGCTTGGACCGGACCGCCCGGCTTGAGCTCGATGAGCGTCGGCCGGCCAAGTGTGCTCTTCAAATCGAGGCTGTAGAAATGACCCGGTGGACGGTCGCCGACGGGCGGATCTGGAACGAACGTGCCGATCAGGGTCGCAGCCGACCCCTGCCCGCGCTCGAGGGTGATGGTGACCACCGCACCGCCCTTGTGCAGGCTGCCGAGCGGGGAAGCCCCCTCTTCCGCCCACAGCCCGCGCATCCCGGCGCACACGATCAGCAGGGCGGCGAAGAGAGCGGCGCGCATGGGAGTCCTCCGGGGTCGGCAGGGGTCGAGTCTGGACAACGTCGCCGGGGTCGCAACCCATGCGCGCATCTCCCTACGTTGCGGACGGCCCTGGCGATTGGCGCTTTCCGGGCGCCCCTTCCTGCGTCGCCCGGCCGTCCCGCCGCAGCCAACCATGCCTTGCCGGTTGGTGGGCCGATCCTAGCATCCGGCCGCCGCAAATTTACCTCCGCGGCCCGAGGCCAGACCATGAAGCGCACCCATACCTGCGGCGCCCTGCGCGCGAGCCACGTCGACCAGACCATCACGCTGTGCGGCTGGGTGCAGAACTTCCGTGACCACGGCGGCATCATCTTCATTGACCTGCGCGACCGCGACGGCCTGACCCAGCTGACCTTCGACCCCGACCTGTGCGGGAAGGAGGTCCATGAGTTGGCCACGCGCGTGCGCTCGGAGTGGGTGCTGCAAGTCAGCGGCACGGTCAAGAGCCGTGGCGAGCGCAAGAACCCCAACCTCGCCACCGGTGAGATCGAGGTCTTCGCCACCACCCTCATCGTGCTCAACAAGGCCGAGACCCCGCCCTTCGAGATCGACGCGCACTCCAAGGTCGGTGAGGAGGTCCGCCTCAAGCACCGCTTCCTCGATCTGCGCCGGCCGCAGATGCAGGCCAACCTGATCCTGCGCCACCGCGCCACCAAGCTGGCGCGCGACTACTTCGACGCCAACCGCTTCCTCGAGATCGAGACCCCGGTGCTGTGCAAGTTCACGCCCGGCGGCGCGCGCAACTACCTGGTACCGTCGCGCGTCCACCAGGGCTCGTTCTACGCCCTCGCCGAGTCGCCGCAGCTGTTCAAGCAGCTGCTGATGGTCGGCGGCTACGACCGCTACATGCAGATCGCGCGCTGCTTCCGCGACGAGGACCTGCGCAACGACCGTCAGCCGGAATTCACCCAGATCGACATCGAGATGTCGTTCATCGAGATGGCCGACATCATGGCCATCGGCGAAGGGCTGGTGCGCAGCCTGTGGAAGGAGCTGCTGGGCGTCGAGGTGCCGCCGCTGCGCCACATGACGTACACGGAAGGCATGCTGAAGTACGGTTCCGACAAACCGGACCTGCGCTACGGCATGGAGATCGTCGATCTCACCGCGTGGGCGCCGACCAGCGGCTTCACGGTCTTCCAGAACGCGGTGGCGGCGGGCGGCGTGTGCCGCGCGCTCAACGCCAAGAAGGCCTTCGAGGTGCTCTCGCGCCGCACCCTCGACCAGCTCACCGAGTTCGCCAAGGGCCTTGGCGCCAAGGGCCTGGCCTGGATCAAGGTCCAGGGCGATCCCGCCATCACCGAGAGCTGGCAGGGGCCGGCGGCCAAGAACATCACGCCGGCGGCGCGCGCCGAGCTGCAGAAGCTGCTCGACGTCGGCGACGGCGACGTGCTGTTCTTCGGCGCCGACCGCGAGAAGACCGTGTGCACGACCCTGGGCGGCATCCGCGTCGAATTGGGCGTCAACCGCCTGGGCCTGGCCAAGCCCGGCCAGTGGGAATTCCTGTGGCTGCACAGCGCGCCGATGTTCGAGTACTCTGACGAGCACAAGACTTTCGTCGCCAACCACCACCCGTTCACCGCGCCTTACGACGACGACGTCGCCAAGGTGCTGAGCGATCCGGGCGCGGCGCGCTCGAAGAGCTACGACATGGTGCTGAACGGCAATGAGATCGGCGGCGGCTCGATCCGAATCCATGACGCCGGCATCCAGAGCACGGTCTTCAAGGCCCTGGGCATCTCGGAAGAGGACGCCAAGCAGAAATTCGGCTTCCTGCTCCACGCCCTGTCCTTCGGCGCGCCCCCGCACGGCGGCATGGCCTTCGGACTCGACCGCCTGATCATGCTCATGACCGGCGCCGAATCGATCCGCGACATCATCGCCTTCCCGAAGAATCAGAAGGCGCGCGACGAGATGCTGGACTGCCCCAATCCGGTCACGGAGCGCCAGCTCAAGGACCTCGCCCTGGTCACCGTGGTGCCCAACCTGGCCCAGGCGAAGTAGGGGTCGGAAGGTCCGGAAGTCCGGGGTCCGGAAGTCCGGAAGTCTTGGAGCGCGATGGCCACTCCGCTAGCGGAGTGGCGCCTGTCTCGGCGTGCGGCCGATGTGCGCATGCACCCGACCATCTCACCGTCGTCGCCTCAGCTCGTCAGGTTGCCGCTCGTGACCTGGGACCCCTCGACTTCCGGACTTCCGGACTTCCGGACCTCCGGACTGTGGCCGGCCCCACTGGCCACCGCCGCAGCACTTTCCCGCTGTTCGCCCCTTGTCTGGCCGCTCAAACTTTTATCATACCGCTCCTCTGTGGATCAAATGCTTACCAAGTAAACATGCTTGGTTAGATTTTGGTCAGCTTTCCGAACCAGCGAGCCCATGTCCAATCCGCTTCTCGACCTCCTTGATGCCGCTACCGAAGCCCGCGTCAGCAATCCCCAGTTGCGGCCGTCAGTGCTGTCGGCCTTGCGTCTGGCGACCGGCGCCGGCTTGATCGCAGCGGGGCGGCTGCTCACCCTGCGTCACGACGGCGAGGTGCGTGAGATCATCGCCCATGGCGACGCCACCCTCAGCGAAGAAGCCGACCAGCAGCTGGTGGCGCGCTGCCGCGACGCGCACGCGCAGATCCAGGAGGGCGGCACCATGGCCTACCCCCTGGGCAAGGCCAAGCGCATCCACGGCGTACTGCTGATCCAGGAGGGCAAGACCGACGTCGGCCAGCTGCTCGCCGACATCTTCCTGCAGTGGTGCGCGATGGCGGAGTTCGTGCGCATCGAGAAGGCCGAGCTTATCGACGAGAACTTCCAGCTGCGAGAGGAGATCAAGCAGCAGTTCTCAGACAAGAACATCATCGCCGTGTCGGGCGGCTTCCGGCGCATCATCGACAACGCCAAGCGCGTCGCCTCGTCGTCCGCCACGGTTCTGATCCACGGCGAAACCGGCACCGGCAAGGAATTGATCGCGCGCATCATCCACGAGAACTCAAACCGCGCCAATGGCCCGTTCGTGCCGATCAACTGCGGCGCGCTCTCCGAGTCGCTGCTGGAATCCGAGCTCTTCGGCCACGTCAAAGGCGCCTTCACCGGCGCGGTCAACCACCGCAAGGGCCGCTTCGAGGCGGCCAACGGCGGCACCATCTTCCTTGACGAGGTCGGCGAGGTCAGCCAGGCCATGCAGGTGCGCCTGCTGCGCGTGCTGCAGGAGATGGAGGTCGAGCGCGTCGGCGACAACCGCGTGCGCAAGCTCGACGTGCGCGTGGTCGCGGCGACCAACCGCGTGCTGGAGGACGAGGTCCAGAAGGGGACGTTCCGCGCCGACCTGTACTACCGCCTGAACGTCGTCTACCTGCACATCCCGCCGCTGCGCCAGCGCCCCGAGGACATCCCGCACCTGGTCGAACATTTCCTCAACGTCTACTGCGCGCGCAACTGCAAGTACATCGACTCGATCTCGCGCGAGGTCATCGAGATCCTCACCAAGTACCCGTGGCCCGGCAACGTGCGCGAGCTTGAGAACTGCATCGAGAAGCTGGTGGTGATGGTGCCCGGCCGCGAGGTCACGCCCGACCTGCTGCCGATGTCGGTGATGGCCTACGACCCGCACCAGGAGGCCGACCAGGCCCAGGGCGTGGCGAGTTTCGAAGCGCGCCTGAAAAGTTTCATGCAGACCGAGACCCACACCTGCATCGAGCGCGGCGGCAACGACCTCTACGACTCGGTGCGCAACAAGTGGGAACGCTACCTGTTCGAGGCGGTGCTCAACGCCTGCAGCAACAACAAGAGCAAGGCCGCGCAGATCCTGGGCATCACCCGCAACACGCTCAACACGCGGCTCAAGGAGCTGTGCGACGTGAAGCGCGAGTGGACGGTGGACTGAGCGACGGCGTCCGGGCCTTCCGTACCTGGCCGGCCCCCCTATCGTCATCCCGCCATGCTCACCTCGCATCCCGTCGATGTCTCGGGCCGCAGTGGCGGCGCTGGTGCGGATGGCCGCAGCCCAGGCGGTGAGGCCGGCCGGGCCAGCGACGGCGCAACAGGCGGCAATGGTCGGCCGGGTGGTGACGGAGTGGATGCCGGGCGCATCGAGGCAACCCTGGCAGTGGTCGGCGGCACGGTGGTCCTGCGCGGCGTGGCAGAGGCCGACCGTGGCAGCCGTCCAGCCGAGGTGGCCTTCCCCCTCGCCGCCGACGATCTGATCGCACTGCGCGCGCGTGGCGGCGACGGCGGGCGCGGCGGCGATGCCGGCGATGGTCAGGACGGTGGGCGCGGCCATTCCGGTTCCGACGCCACGCGCTTCAGCGACGGCGACGACGGTGGCCCTGGCGGCGACGGCGGCGATGCCGGCGAACCGGCGGACGGCGGCGCGGCCGGGCGCGGCGGCGCCATCGCGTTGAGCCTCGACGAGCACGACATGCACGCGCTGATGGCGCTGGCCATCGACCTCGGCGCCGGCCGGCCCGGCGCCGGTGGTCGCGGCGGGCGCGGCGGCGCCGGCGGGGTGGGCGGACCCGGCGGCTCGGGCTACAGCTGGACGGAGTCCTACAACGACACCGAATCCTATACCGACAGCAACGGCAACTCCGCAACGCGCTCCGTCACGCGCACCACCAGCCACCACAACTCCGGAGGTTCGCGCGGCCCGACGGGTGCGGCGGGCCGGCCGAGCAGCCGCCGCGCCGCGCCGGGCGCGGCGGCGCCCACGGGCAGCCTGGCCATCACCATCGACCACGGCGGGCGGCGCGTCACCTATGTCGGTATCTACGACCTCGAACTGGTCGCCTGTACGTTCGCACCGGTCGACGAACGGCTGTTCCCCGGCGACTGCTTCGAGCCCGGCCAGCGGGTGCGCATCGCCAGCGTCGAACTGCGCAATCGGGGTGCGATGCCGACACCGGTGCACCAGGATATCACCATCGAGATCGCCGCCGAAGCGGGCGTGCAGCCGCTCACCAGTGCCGCAATCCCGCGCGCCATCCCGCCTGGCGGGCAGATGACCCTTGATGACCCCGGCATCACCTGCCGGCTCGGCGACCTGCGCGGGGTCACGGCGGAACCCTTCGCAGGCGCGGGCGCCATCACCCTGGTCGCCGTAGTGGGTGGCATCGGTCGCCACTTCGCCGACACCTGCGTGCGGCCCTTTGTGCTGCGTTCGCCGGTGGTCCTCGAAGAGCCTGAGATCTACACCTCGCTCGGCCCGGGCGAACGCACGGCGTGGAGCTGGACGGTACGCAACCAGGCGCTGCTGCCGTTCGGCGCCGGATCACCGCTGGCGCGCGCGCTGGCCACCACCATCCACGATCCGGGCGGCGACTGCCCGGCGGAGCTGGTGGTGGTCGAACGCGACGGGCAGGCTCTCGACCGCACCCAGCCGTTCGCCGACGCCATCGCGCTGCTCGCCCCGGGCACGAGCGCGACCCTACGCGCGACTTTCGCGTTCGCGGCGGCGGCCAAGCCCTTCACCGGGCGCAGCGTCGCGGTCGCCTTCAGCGTCGGCGGGCGCGATGGAGGCGCAGCCCAGGCGCTGCAGCGCCGCGCGGCCCTGGTCAAGGTCGCGCCTCTCTACCGCAAAAGTCCCGAAGCCGCGGTGCTGCTGATCACCAATCACGGCACCACCGTCGCCGAGGTCGATGCCTGGGTGGGCTTCCTCGCCGCGCTTGGACTCGAGGCCGACGTCTTCGACCTGTCGCACGCGGGCTCGGTCGACCTCGACCGCGCCTGGTCGGCGACCCAGACGCTGCGCGAGGAGTGGCGCGGACGCACCGTGGTCGCGCTCAACAACCTGTTCACCGGCCCAGCCGGCGAGCAGTCCGCGGCCGACTACCTGTTCGACCGGCAGGTGCTGGGCAGCATGCTCGACGACGACATCGGCTGGTACGCGCCCGGACGCGGCCGCCCGCTGATCACCGCCGAGGCACTGCTCAGCACCAGACGCCGCTCGCGCCATCCTCTCGAGATGTGGAGCGGCCACGCCGACGCGCCGACCGCGGTGCACGCGCGCATCGCCGACGAAGAGGCGGTGCTGTTGCACGTCGCACGGCGCCGCTGGTTCCACCTGCAGATCGACGCGGGCCACCTTGAGGGCGTGGCGCGGCGGATCATCGCCGAACTTTCGTTCCGCGATCCGACCCGGCGCTACGTGGTGGTGCACGACTTCGTGCCGAAGCGCACGGTGCGCACCTTCTGGTCGTCGACCTGGGACCTGGGTACCATCTCCGTCGCGCCGGTCCCGGGCCCCGGCACGGCCGGCGCGGTGCACCTCGCCCTGGCGGACGGACAGGTGCACGACGCCACCGTGATCGGCGGACGCGCCAACCGAGCGGCCTTCATCCTCGCCCTGCCCTTCGCCGAGAAGCTGCGCCTGTTCTGCAGCCTGGTGGTGGCAGGGTACAATTTCGATCTGGTGCCGGAGCGCCGCGAGCTGGCCATGGCCTACGCCGACGCCCTGGTCGCCGATTGTGCGGTCGAACAGGAGGCGGTGCGCCGCGACGCGCGCCGCCTGCGCACGTGGCGCCTGGCACGCCTGCTGACCACCGGCCGGCGGGTGTGGTGCGAGCGCCTGCGGCTGCTCTGCACCAGCGGCTTCATCGCCTCGGTGCCGGCCGGCAGCGAGCGCGGCCGCATCCTCGCCGACCTCATCGGTCGACTGCACGCCGTCATCGATGCCTGGCAGCCGTGGTGGGCCTGCCTCTTCCCCGGCCTGCGTGCCGGCGAGATCACCGGCCAGGGCCGCGCGCTGCTACGCGCCTTGGCGCGCACCGCCTTCGGCCAGGAACGCCGCCTGTTCGTAATGCCCGGCGAGCCGGAGGGCGACCCGCGCACCAACCTCGCCCAGGCGGCCGCCCGGATCGCGACGCGCCGCCGGCGCCGCGCCGCCGCCAGCCGTGGCGGCAACCCGACCACCGCCTCGACCCTGGCCGCGCTCTGCCCCGGCCTGCCGATCGAGGCGCTGTCCCTGTTGCGCCTGCTCGGCCCCGACGAGGACCGCGTCATCAGCGCCGCACGCCGGGCCCGCGCCAGTGCCGCCCAGGACCGCGAGGACGACGCCACGCGCGCGCGCAGCACCGCGCACGAGAACGCGCAGCGGCGCCTGGTCTCCGGGACAACACCGGAACCAACCGCGAGTGGCGAGTCGCGCGCCGCGAACAGCGCTGCCCCACCTCAAACCGCGAGCGACCACTAGTCGCGAGTCTCGGATCTCAGGCCCGAAGCCTACCCCTTCCGCCCATCCGTCCGCGTCGCCCGCTGCTCGCGCCGCCAGCGCGCGATCGCCTCGTGGTCGCCGGAGAGCAGGGCTGCGGGCACCTCGAGGTCGCGGAACTCGCGCGGCCGGGTGTAGCAGGGATGATCGAGGTCGCCGGCGCCAGCGAAGCTGTCGCTCAGCGCGCTTTCCTCGTTGCCGAGCGCACCCGGCTGCAGGCGGGTGACCGCGTCGACCAGGATCAGCGCGGCGAGTTCGCCGCCGGAGATCACCAGGTCGCCGATCGAGAAGGGCTCGGGGCGGTAAAGCTCGACGATGCGCTCGTCGATGCCCTCGTAGTGGCCGCACAGCACGATCAAATGCTGCTCCTGGGCGAGACTGGCGATGCGGCCCTGGTCGAGGCGGCGGCCCTGCGGCGAGGTCAGCAGCACGCGCGGCGCCGCGCTCTGCGCCATCAGGTGGTCGAGCGCCCCGGCGAGCGGCGGCGCCATCATCACCATGCCCGGCCCACCGCCGAACGGCCGGTCGTCGACCTTGCGATGCCGCCCGCCTGCCCAGCCGCGCGGATCGACCGCCTCGACCGCGATCAGTCCGCGCCGCCGCGCCCGCCCGACAATGCTGGCATCGAGGTAGCCGCGGCAGACATCGGGGAAGAGCGTGACCAGATCGATGCGCATGGAGGGACCGGGAGGATGGTGGGGGAAGGCAAGTATGGAGAGGTGCGAGGGGCGCGTGATGGTTTACGGCACGGTGAAGGGACTAGGAAAACGTGCGATCATCACCCACCCGACTGTACCCCGTCCCCGAGCGGAAACGCAAGGGCTCGCGTGGTGCCCGAGCGCTGTGGACAGCCTGTCTGGCAGGTCACCAACCGCCACCGCCAGGGCGCTGCCGGTCTCACGTCGCGCGTCCCTTCACCATCTTGTTGGCCCATGCCCTCACCCTCACCAATCCTCCACCCTGGTCTTTGTTGCGAAATACACCTCGCCGACGCCCGCATGGCGCAGTGCGTCTACAACCTCGACGACCCGGCCGTGGCGCGCCTGGGTGTCGGCGAGCACGGTGGCGCGGGTGGCGCCGCCGACCAAGGCGGCGAGATCCTTGAGCTGGAGCGGGCGGCCGCGGCAGGTGAGGGCGCCGCCGGCGTCGATGACCACCTCCAGGGGTGCCGCTGCGGCCGCATCGGCGGTGCCGGCGGCGGGCAGCGCCACCGGCAGGGTGCGCATCTCAATGGTCTGACTGGTGAGCACGAAGAACACCACCAGCACCAGCGCGATGTCGACCAGCGAGGTGAAGTCGAGGGTGCCGGGCTGGCGGGAGTGGCGGCGGCGCAGCATCACCCCGCCGCCGGGCGCAGCGCGCCGATGAAAGCCGGCAGGTCGGCGGCGCCATTCTCGAGCTCGTCGATGAGGCGGTTGCTGACCCCGGACAGCAGGCTGTACGCGACGTAGGAGGTGATCGCCACGACCAGACCCGCGACGGTGGCGCCCAAGGCCTGGCCGATGCCGGCCGCTACCGCGCCCGTGGCGAGCGCTGCCGCCGGGCTGGTGGGAGCGGTGGCGCTGCCGCCGACGTTCTGGAAGACCTCCATCAGGCCGACCACGGTCCCCATCAGGCCGAGCCACGGCGCGACCTGGGCTGCGATCTGGATCACGCCCAGGCCGCGCTCGATCCCCGCGACCTCGCGCTGGGCGCAGGCGCGCGCGGCGAGGTGCATGGTCTCCGGCCCGCGCTCCTGGGCGAGCAGGCCGGCGCGCAGTACCCGGGACATGGCGTCATCGCCGGACATCCCGGCCAGGGCCTGCGCCGGGCCGGCGCGCAGCAGCGCCTCGTTGCACGCGTCGCGTACCGCGGCGAAGCGCCGGCGCAGCGGCAGCAGGCGCCAGGCGCGCTCGATGGCGATGGTCAACGCCGCGAGCGAGACCAGGGCGATGAGCGCGACGGTCAGGCCGCCATGCTCGATGATGTGTCGCAGGACGGCGATCATGGCCACGGGCTCCGGACAGGGTGCTGGGGATGCCGGCTCGGCGGCGTGCCGGCCCGGCGTCCTCTGCGGCAGCGTTGGGCGGAACCAGGAAATGCTCCACATTTTCCGCGCGGCGGCCAGGCGCCGGGCCGAAGCGTCGGGTACGCCGGCACCCGCCTGTCCAGGACCAGATCCGGGCGGGACAGGGCCGGGGACGCGTGCGATTGATTCCGGCGGCGCGATGGTCTAGAGTCGGGCATGGTCGAAAGCGCGTCCTCGTCAGGCATCATCACGGCCGAACTGGTGCCGGTGCTGGTGGGCACCGCCGGACTGGTCGACGGCGAGTGCTTCCTGCTCGACAAGGGCATCGATGTGATCATCGGGCGCAGCCGCTCCTGCGACATCAGTCTGCGGCGCACCACCGCGTACCTCAAGACCCCAGCCCTGGCGCGCGACGGCGACCACGACTTCAACACCGTCAGTCGCCGCCATCTGCGCATCCAGGTCACCGGCACCATCGCCGCGATCAACGACCTCTCGACCAACGGCACCTTCTTCAATGGCGAGCCGATGCGCGAACCCCAGCGCGTCGATCTCAGCCTCGGCAGCTGCAACCTGCGCCTGGGCACGCGCGAGTGCTTCCAGCTCGCCCTGCTGCCCAAGGATGACCCGCGGGTCCGCGACCTGCAGCCGGTCAGCAGCATGGCCAAAGAAGCAGAGACCGACCCGCGCGAGCTCTGATCCGGCAGCGGCCCGCAGGCTGCCGCCAGCGATTGGCCCGGCGTGTGCGTTCCTCCCCAGTACGGAGGACCGTCATGCAATCGGCCACCTTGCCTGAGATCATCGCCCCGCGCCCCCCTGAGCCCGCCCGTAGCGGTGCCCGCGCCGACGCGTCCGAGAGCCCATTCTCCACCACGTTGGAGCAGGTGCACCACGACCAGGCGCGCACCGCCAAGCCCGCCCAGGACGATCCCGCCAGGCCATCAGACCAGGCGTCGAAGCCGGACCGCGGTACGCCTGAAGATGCTCCGGACACCGCGAAAACCGGCTCCCCAGCCGCCACGGGCGACAAGCTGGCACCGGCCAGACCAGGCAAGGACGACAGCACCGATCAGGCACCCGCCGATCCCACCGTGCCGGTCATCCTGCCGATTGATCCCGCCCTGCCAGCGATCCCGGTGGAGGTCGCAGTGGTTGTGGCGGCAAATCCCCAGCCCCTCCCACAAGTCCTTCCGGATGCCGTGGACCTTGGCAATGCGCTGCCCGTGACCACCCAGGGGCAGGGGCAGGGGCAGGGGCAGGTCCCGCTCCCTCTGCTGACACCCGACCAAGCGCCATCATTGGCATCCACGACCACAAGCCTCACCATCGGGCTGCCGCCCGCGGCGTCCCAGGCGGCGCTCGCCGCGCAGTTGGCGACCCTAGCTAAGGCCGGCAAGGACCGCGGTCCCGCCACCCCGGTGGCCACGGAGGCCAGCGCCGCCACCACTCCGGGAACAAGTGCCACCGCGCCAGCGGATGCCAGCCTGCTCGCAACGCTTGCTGTCACAGCCGGCACCAACGCGCCGGTCAAGGATGCCAAGGACGACAAGGCCGCGACGGTGACGGACGCAAGCAGCGTCGATGGGGGCGCAGCGGCGGCGACCGCCGCCATCCCCCTCCCCACCCCGGTGGTGAACGCGGCAAGTGCGCCGGCGGCCCGGATCCAGGCCTCGGCGATCACGCTGGGAGACAAGGCCAGGAAGGCCGCACCCGACAGCGGCACGAAAACCAGCGAACCCGCGGCCGCCAAAAGCGGCAGTGCCTTCGACAGCCTGATCCAGCAGCAGGGCGCCACCACCACGCCGGCTGCGCCCACTGCGCCGGTGCAGCGTCCGCTCTCCGAGACCATCGCTGCGCAGGACGCGCTCGCGGCCGCCGGCAACGCCGCCGAGAAGGCGGTCTCACAGCAGGTCGGCAAAGCGCTGGTGCAGACCCTGCCCGGCGGCGACAAGATGATGGTGCTGCGCCTGACGCCGCCCGAGCTCGGCACGGTGCGCATCGAGGTGGTCGAACACCAGGGCGTGCTGAGCGCCCGTCTGCACGCCGAGGACGATGGCGTGCGCGTGGCGCTCGAACGATTCCTGCCGCAGATGCAGCGCGATTTGCGCGCGCAGGACGCGCCCATCCAAGAGATCACACTCTCGGATCAGACGCAGTTCGACCGTTCCTTCGCCGACACCTCGCGCCAGCCGCGTGACCAGGACAGCGGTGCGCGCAGCGGCCGCGACGATGGTCCGGCCTTCACGGTCGATGGTGCAGCGCGCAGCGACGAGCCGAACGGCGTGACGCGCAGTCTCGGCGGGCGCAGCAACGCGCGCGGGGTCGATGCATTCGCGTGAGGCGGCGCTTTTGCGCCGCAGACCCTAGACCCTAGACCCTAGACCCTAGACCCTAGACCCTAGACCCTAGGTAGGCTGACCTACGCTGCGTCCTCGTTATATGCCGAGATTTCCCGTGGATTCTCCATTTCTGCACACCGCGGCGACCTGCCTTCACTAGGGTCTAGGGTCTAGGGTCTTCAATCAAAAAAAAATTGGCACGGAATCAGCGTTACAGCTTCGACGAACCCACCCCCGCGGCCAACGCCGCCCCGCCGCGCCCCCAGGAGTCACCGCCATGGCCTTGCTGCAAGCTCTCACGACCGGCGTCACCGGCATGATCAACCACCAGTTGATCCTCGACACCACGGCCAACAACTTGGCCAACGTCAACACCCCTGGATTCAAGTCCAGCCGCGTCGACTTCGCGACCTCGCTGAACCAGACCAACTTCGGTGGCTCGGCCCCGACCAGCATCGACGGCGGCCGCAATCCCGAGCAGCTCGGCCTAGGTGTGACCACCGGCGCGGTCGACGTCGATTTCAGCCAGGGCTCGTTGCAGTCGACCGGACGCAACTTCGACCTCGCCATCTCCGGAAGAGGCTTCTTCCAGATGGCGCGCGTCGACTCGACCGGCAACGCCACCGAGTCATTCTTCAGCCGCGTTGGCAATCTCACCTTCGACAAGGACAACAACCTGGTCGACCAGAGCACCGGCCTGAAGGTGCTGGGCAAGCAGACCGACCCGGCCGGAACCACGCTCGGCAACCTCATCCCGATCAACACCACCGACAACCAGTCGCTCGACGCGGTGCAGACCAAGGTGGTGAATTTCCAGGGCAATCTCAGCTCCGCGGCCGGCGCCCTGCAGGGCCCGTCGCTGACCACCGCCTTTCCGCTGCTCGCGGTCGATCCGAACAACAACTCGTCGGTCGCGAACGAGAACACCGTGCTCAGCCAGACCCAGGCTTTCAATCTCAACAGCGGACTGACCCCGTTCACCATCCCAGCGAGCCCCGACCGCACGATCTACGTGGTCGGCACCAAGCCCAACGGCGATTCGTATGCCGGTCAGTTCGACATCAACCCCTGGACCAACACCGTCCAGGACCTGATGAACAGCATCAACACCGTGTTCAGCCAGGGCAACAACGTCTTCGGACAGGTGACGCTGAGCAACGGCGTGATGACTGCCGCGGGCATCGGTGACGGCAAGGGCTTCTCGCTGTTCCTGGGCGAACGCAATCCCATCCAGGGCACCGCCAACCTGCCCGCGGTCGGCGCCACGCCGGCAGGGGCGAACGGCGGACCCACCAGCACCGTCAACGCGACCACCACGCAATTCGCCAGTTTCACCTCGACGGTGGCCGACGCGGGCGCCTACGATCCGACCTTCACCATCAATGGCACGGTGACGACCAGCAGCCCGATCACCATCAAGGTCAAGGTCGGTGGCGTCGCCGTGCAGTCGCTGACCTTGCAGCCCGCCACTTACAACAACGGGCAGACCTTCCAGCTGCCCAGCTTCCCCAACGTCAAGCCGAACGACGCGGTGACCTATGAGGTGGTGGGGCCGGCGATCGGCAACAACCTGACCTTCGACTTCGCCACGGTCTCGCACGGGCTCGACGATGCGACGGGCGTCAGCTATTCGGGCGTGGGCGTCGCGCGCACCATCGGCAGCCACACCGTCCAGGCCGGAGAGGCCGGGCTCCTCCAGCCGACCTTCACCATCCCCGCCGACACCTACGGCGGCGCGAACGGCACCTTGCGCGTGGCGGTGAAGATCAACGGCGTCGAGGTCGGTACCATCACGCCTACCGGTGTGCTCGCCGCGCCGACCGCGTTCAGCCTCAGCAGCTACCCGCACGTCAAGGTCGGCGATGTCGTCAGCTACGAAGTTTCGGGCAACAAGGCGACCGCCGCACCGATCACCACCGCCACCCAGATCGTCGCCGACAACAACAGCAGCAACCTCACCTCCGACACCGACGCCGACGGCATTCCGGACATGTTCCAGAGCGGCAGCTCGACCGACATCAACGCCTGGCAGTATGAGAAGGCCTCGAACGCGACCATGGACTGGTACCGCATCCGCTTCTCGCCGGCCTGGGTGACGAGTTCGATCCCGGTGTTCGACAAGAACGGTGGCAGCCACATCCTGCAGGCCGCCTTCCTGCGCACCGGCACGGAATCGACCACCCAGAACGGCCTGACCTCGGTGACCAACGACTGGGACATGCTGCTCAACGTCAAGCCCGAGGACGGGCAGATGGTCGACGACCTGGTGGCGGGCGTGAAGTTCGACGACAAGGGCCGGTTCAAGGGCGCCGCCAACCTCGGCTCGACCGCGCACGGCACGGCGATCTCCGACTCCAACATCTACGTCGGCACCCCGATCGACAACTCGATCCGGGTCAACTGGCGCACCACGGGCACCTCGGTCATGAACATGGACCTGGGCACGGCCAACAGCACCAACGGCCTGACCGGCTTCGGCACCGGCTCGACCGCGGCCGCGATCAACCAGGACGGCAACGCCAACGGCGCGCTGGCCTCGCTGTCGGTCAGCCCGAACGGCAACATCATCGGCCTGTATTCGAACGGCAAGAGCGTGCCGCTCTACCAGGTCCAGGTCGCCACCTTCGCCAATCCGGGCGGTCTGACCAACTCGGGCAACAACCTCTGGCAGGTGTCATCGAACTCGGGCGACCCCATCGTCCGCCAGCCCGGCACCGCCGGGTCGGGCGCGATCACCGCCGGCGCCCTTGAGGGTAGCAATGTCGACATCGCCAGCGAGTTCACCCGACTGATCACCGCCCAGCGCGGCTTCCAGGTCAACGCCCGCGTCATCCAGACCGCGGATAGCATCCTGCAGGAGCTGGCGGGGCTGATTCATGGCTGATGGCTGATGGCTGATGGCTGATGGCTGATGGCTGATGGCTGATGGCTGACTTGAAACACTGACACCGGCGCTTCGCGCCGGTGTCAGTGTTTCAAGCTACCTGCCTGTTGCGCTCAGAATTCATGAATGGTAC
>JBBQSO010000014.1:0-80606 GCA_038213805.1 Planctomycetota bacterium
ACCTATCGCGACGTTTCCCGCGGCGACGTCGCTTCACGAGCCATCAGCCATCAGCCATCAGCCATCAGCCATCAGCCATCAGCCGACCGGCACAGCCGGTCACCTCTGCGGCGGCTCCACCTCCCGCACCACGCTGCCCGCCTCCGAGCTGGTGACCAGAATGGCGAACCGCGTCACGCCATCGAGGGCGTGGGCGGCGGTGAGCGTGGCGTAGTCGAAGCGGCCGCGCAGGTCGGTGTAGCCGTCCTTGTGGAACTGCGGCTTGCCGGCGTGCAGGGCATAGACCTTGACGTAGACTGCGGGCAGCGGCTTGCCACTGGCGCTGTCGACCACGGTGAGTTCGCCACTGGCGCTGGCCAGACGCAGGGCGCAGCGCGAGGCCATCAGCAGCAACTGCGCGCGGCAGCCGGGGGCGACGGCCTCAACCTGCACGGCGCGGCCGCGCCATGCGGCGGGGATCTCAACCACGGTGGTGGCATCGCCGCTGAGCGGGACATCCAGCTCGGCGGCGGGCGCCACCGGACTGGAGGGCGCACCGCTGCCAACTGCGGCGAAGGGCGCACGCGAATACGACAGTTCGAGGTCGATGGGGTGGAAGCGCAGCACGCAGCCGGTCAAGCGCTGGTGGACGATGCGCAGATGGGTCTCGTCGGCCTGTGCGAGGTCGAGGCCGGGGGCTGCCGCCGACTGGTTCTCCTGCCGCACCGCGAGGCCGGCCAAGGGATCGCGCTCCACCACCTTGCCACCGGCCTCGGCCGCCTGGGCGGCGAGCTCGGCGAAGCGCCAGCGCCAGCGCTCGACCGGGTGTTCGCGGTAGGTCGCGGCGACCGCCGCCGCACCCGCGGCATCGCCGGCAGCCAGCGCCAGCCAGGCGCGCGCGTAGTCGTACTGGATGCCGGTCGCGAGGTGGTCGCGCCGCGCCCGCACGAACTGCGCGCGCGCCTCGACGACGCGGTCCTGCAGCAGCAGGTGGCAGCACAGCATGAGGCGGTCGAGATCGGTCGGCAGCACGCGTTCCGCGAGCGCGCCGAGGAAGCTGCGATAGCGCTCCTCGAGCGCCGCGATGAGGATGCGCGGGTGCTCGCCGAAGGGATGCGCGCGCGGATTGACCAGCGGCGCGAAGTCGCTGACCGGCAGGTCGCCCTCGGCCAGCGCGTCGCGCGCCAGCATGCGGCTGGAGAGCACTGTGCCGAGCTGATCCATGAGCTCGGGTTCATTGCGCAGGAAGGCGGCGATGCCCGCGGCATCGTCGTGCAGGAAGGCGTACTTCTGGCCCACCCAGGTGCCGAGGCCACGCGCGGCGAGGGCGGCGGTGATGCGCCGGTAGGCCGTGGCATCGCGCAGCAGGCCGAGCAACGGCGCGAGGTCCAGTCCAGAGAGGTCCGCGCTGCCGAGGCCCGCCAGCACGCGTCCCAGATCGCCACTGGTGCGCCAGTCGCCGGCCGCCGGCACCACGTGCAGCTGGCCGCCACCGCCGCGCGCGAGCACGGCGTGGCCGTCGCTGGCCACCACCGGGTGCTGGGGATAGGTGCCGGATTGGGGGAAATAAAAGACCGAGCGCAGAGTGATGGTGGCGGCCGGTGCGAGCTCAAGCAGGTCCATGCGCGTGGCCGGGGTGGCGCGCAACGCCACCGCGCCTTGCGGGATCTGCGCCAGCACCGCCAGCGTGCGCGGGCTGGAGCCGGTATTGACCAGGGTGATGCGCTGGACGTAGGCGGTGCGTGGCGCGAGGTCGGCGACCAGCAACGGTGCGCGCTCGCTCGCCTGGACATCCTCGGCGGCGTTCGTCAGCTCGACGCGCAGCAGCACGTCGGAGGCCGCGTTGGGCAGCGCTTCGAGCGCAGCGCGCGCGAGGATCGCGGGTGAACCGGCGATCAACGTGGTGGTCTGGCCGTCGCGCACCACCTGGTGCACGCCGGCCGTGAAGGGCAGGTCGCTGAGCGCCAGCGCGAGCAGGCGTTCCGTGGCGTCCGGGCCAAGCTCGCCCATGGCGGTGGACAGGAAGGGCGCGCCCGCGGGCGCCGCCGCGAACTCGGCCCATAGGCGCGCGGGCGGCACCAGGCCGGGGTTGCGCTCGCTACGCGGCACGCCGTGGTAGGCGCTCTCGACCAGCATGCGCGTCGCGCCGGGTTCGACGTAGAGCTCGGGGGCGGGCTCGACAGCGAGCATGAAGGCGTTGCCGGCGCTCTTGGCGCGGGACGTCGCGGCGACCGGAGCAGGTGTCATCGCCGGGGGCGCGGCGGCGTCAGCTTCCTTCTCGAACTTCGCCCCTTCCTCTGGAGCCGGCGCTGGCGGCAGCATCCGCGACCCCGTCGACTGCGCGGCGGCCGACTGCGCGGCGAGGTCGAGTGCGGCGCCGACCGCCCGCGCGAAGCGCTCAGCGGGTGCCGGATCTCGAGCGACCGCGTCGGCCAACCAACGCGCCTGACCACCACCAAGCGCCTGGTGGCCGGGACCGGCGAGCGCCTGGGCGAGCATCGCGCGCTCGGCGGCGTTGCACTGTTCGAGGCGCCACGGCACCGCGTCGCCAGCGAGATCGACGCCCAGCAGCCAGCGGTCGACCAGTTCCGGCTGGGCCTTGTTGCGCAGGTAAGGCGCGATCGCCTGGGTGAAGAAGGCGGGATCGTGGCGCGCCAGGAAGCAGTGCAGCTCGTGCCCGGCGAAGCGCCGGTAGAGCTCGCGCTTGCGCGCGTCGCTGAGCCCTGGCCACGTGCCCAGGAACGACCACTCGCCGAGATCTGCGCCATCTTGCGCCGCCAGCCAGCGCCACGCGGTGTCGATGGTGTCGATCATCTGGTAGCGCTCGAAAGCGCCGCCCAGGGCCACGCGCTCGCCCGCGCGCAGGACGCGCAGGGTCGGCACGTAGGCCAGGCCGAGGGCGGGATCGAGGGCCATGGCCAGGCGGCGGTCGCGCAGCTCTGGCGCGTGGGCCGGCAGCGTCAGCTGACGGACGGTGATGCGCGCGCCGGCGCAGGCGACCACGGTCAGCAGGCTGGCGTCGCCGAGCGCGGCGCGCGGAATGGTCACGCGTCCCTGCGCGTCGGCGCGCAGGTTGGCGAGCAGCGCTCCGGGATGGGCGAGGACGTCCCAGGAAGCGGTGGCGTGCTGCGGCTCCGGCGCCATGAGCGATGGCATGCGAGCCCCACCGCCCGCGCTTAAAGCGCGCCTTTTTCCGCCGCCGCTACGGCTTGCGAACGCGTCGTTGCGCTCGACCGCGCTGTCGTCGGCGGGATTGAGCACCAGGCCCGGGCGCTCGGCCATGACGCCGGGCGCCGGCACCAGGCGCCGGCGTTCGAGGACGTAGCGCTCTTCGTCGTCGAGCTGACGGACCGCAGTGATGCTCGCGGGCCGCGGCGCATCCTCCTGTGGCTCAGCGCCCGGGCAGGCGCCGGCGATGCGGTCTCCGGCGAGAACCGCCGCGAACACGTGCACGCGCGCACCCGCCCCGGCACCGCCGAGCGGTACCACCAGCGCCTGGCCCTGCTCGACGGGAACGCCGATCGCTAGCGCCTCGCCGCCGCCGATGGGTACGCTGCGCTCGCGTTCGACCACCACCGCGCCGACGGTGGGCCCATCAGCGACCGTCACCGGCACCAGGCGTGCGCGACCCGTGCGGTCGCGCACCGTCAGCAGATAATCGTCGGCCCCCAGGCCGGCGCAGCTGAGCACGCCGTCGGCATAGGCCAGGCGCGCGCTGAGATCGGTCGCGCGCACCGCGCCAGCCACCTGGTAGAGGCGCCACGGCGGGTCGGCCGGGTCCATGGCGAACGCGCCGACCACGATGCTGAAGGGCGCAGCGGCGCGCACCGCGATGGCGGCGGGCAACGGCGGCGCGGGGATCAGCTCCCAGGACTCGCCGATGCGGCCGGCGCCCAGACCGCCCTCGCCGACGGCTCCAACCTCGGCCAGCTGGCCGAGCGGGATCCGCCCGCCCGCGCCGCTGCGCAGGGTCACCGGCAGGGCGTCCTGGCGCAGGTCGCTATGCAGCTCAAGCAGCGCCGACTCATCGGCGAGCGGCTCGCCGCCGCGGCCGAGCAACAGCGCCGTCCAACCGTCCTGGTCGTGCAGCAGGTGCAGGTTGCCGAGGCGGTCGCTGTCGTTTGCCGCGCCGAGGGCGATGCGGCCCTCGAGGCTGACCGGCACCATCCCGCCATCGCTGCGGCGGCGCACGCTGCCCAGCAGCGCCACGCGCAGGTCGCGCAACTCCTCGGGGACGGCGAAGCGCACCACCAGGTCGGCGTCGTCGGCCAGGCGCAGGTTGCGGCGCACGTCGTGGCGTTCGATCTTGTCGGCGCAGGTCCAGGTCAGCTCGACGCGCGCGTCCTCGATGGTGGCGAGCGGCAGGGCGCGACCGCCGAGCAGCAGCTCGACGTGGATGGGCAGCGCCGCCTCGGCGCCGGCGACGAACTGGCTGCGCGCGCACAGCACCTGGCCGCGCAGCGCGTAGTCCTCGCGGGCCATCTGCACGCTGGCGCGGCTGGCGCGACCAGCGCCGCGCAGCAGCGCGCTGACGCGTTCGCCAGAGCCGTACGGCAGGCGCACGCGGCCGTCGGCGGCGGCGATGAAGTCCTGCTCCTTGATGCGCACCTGGGCATCGGCGACGGTGCGCCCGCGTTCGTCGAGCAGGGTCAGCCACTGGCCGTCGCGGTCGTAGGACGGCACCGCCACCAGCTCGCCCTTGGTGATCAGCGTGCGCAGGCTGCGCCCGCCGGCGACCACATCGACCACGTACTGCCCGGGCGCCGCCAGCTCAGGCAGCGCCAGGTGCTCGCGGTGGCGCAGCAGCGGCGCCTGCGCGTAGACCACCTCGCGCTCGGCGCTCGGCACCAGGCCGGCCAGCTCGAGGTCGGCCCCAGCCTCGTGGCCGCCGCGCAGCAGCGCAGCTGCGTCGAGGCGGTAGATGCGCACCAACAGGCGCTCGACGTGCTTGATGTCGAGGTCGAGGGCGACTGCGTCATCGCCGTCGTAGAAAGCGCGGTTGGCTGGCGCGAAGGCGAGGTCAACGCGGTCGCGCAGCTCCTCGAGCGCGCTGGCGGGCAGCGCGGCCGCGCCCGGCTCGGGCGGCTCGCCCCGCAGCAGGCGGTCCTCGGCATAGCGCCGCTCCAGCCACTCCTCGGCGATGGACGGGGCGACCGCCTTCACGTCCTCGCGCGTACGCAGCAGCTGCAGCAGCAGGTCGTCGAGCAGGTCGGCGTCGGAGACGGGGACGATGCCGGCAGCGCGCAGCACGTCTTCCGCGGGCAGCTCGCCCTCGCCGTGCGCGGCAGTGCGCGGCACCGGCGATTCGTCGGGGCGCACCGCGAGATAGGCGAGCAGATGCGCGCGATCGTAGACGCCGAGCGCGCGCTCGGCTTCGAGCTGGGCGCGCAGCGCCTGCTGGTGGAGGCGGCCGAGGTGGTGCGGCAGCGGCGCGGAAAGTTCGGCAAGGCGCGTGGCCCAGGCGCGCTGCAGGGCGGTGTCCCAGCGCAGGCGGCGCGTGGCGAAAGCTGCGCGCTCGGCCGCGACCCAGGCGGCGACGAAGGTCTCACTGCCGCGTAGGGCCGGCCGCGCCACGGCGAGTTCGCCGAGCTGCGCGAGGGTCAGGGCGCGGTGGCAGGGCAGGTCGGCGAAGCGCGCGCCCTTGCGTTCGGTGAGGTCGGCGAGCACGGCGGCGGCCAGCGGCGCGGTGTCGGCCTGCTCAAGCAGCAGCAGCAACTGATGGCGGCGCTCGGGTTCGTGCACCTCGCCGAGCAGCCGGCGCACGCCCGCCTGGGTGAACTGCCCCGCGACCTCGGACCCACGCGCGAAGGGCTCGCGCAGGGTGGCCCAGGCGAGGAAGGCCGGGTCGAGGTGATCGCTGAGCGCGGCGCGCGCCGCGCCGGGGATGGTGTCGTCAAAGGCCAGGCTGAAGCGCGTGATCAGGCGCTTGCGGCCTTCCGCGGGATCGCGGTCGTACCACAGCACGTCTTGGCGCGCCGCGAGCCGCTCAAGCAGCTGGCCGCCGCCGTTCTCTTGCGCACGCCACGCCGCGATGAGGCGGTCGACCGCCGGTAAGTCACCGGTGGCCTGCAGACCCAGACCAGTGAGGAAGCGCTGCGCGTCGCTGTCCGGCACCAGTCCGGCGAGGGCGTGCGCGCGGTCATCGGCGAGCACCACCGCCTCGAGGGTCGGGATGTCCAGCTCCTGGGCTGCGCTCAGACGCGGCAGGGCACCGAACAGCGCGACCAGCGCGCAGCCAGCAAGGATGAGACGGCGGTTGCAGGTGATGATGCGCATGGTCGGCCTCCCGAGGGTCGCCCGATGGTGGCGATGGGCACCGTCCATGCAAAGGAAGGTCGGCCGGGCGACGGCCGGGTGGCTAACGATGCCTGAGGCACGTGGGTTCATAATAAGCGTCAAACCAAGCCGCCTAGCGACTGAGCCGTAGCCGATAGCTTCGCGTGCATGGAGGTCCCATAAAGCCAGGCCAACGCACGCAGAGCGTGCCCTGAAACGAGATGCGGTTAATCAAGGCCGAGCCTTGAGCGCTGCCTGGCGACGTTCCGACCTGTCGCGAGCAGCCAATTCCCGTCAGCACCAGGTCGGTGCTCATCTGCTCATGTACTGGTTCAAGCGCCTGCGCAAGCTGAGGACCGTGCCAGCACGTGCCACGGGGCCGGCCACTGCCCCGACCCTCTTCAGATATGACCTTCTGCGCGCGGCGCAGCTCCTCCCCCGGCGTCAGCCAGCTCCGTGGTGGAGATCCTCTTTTCCCGCGGCGTCGCCGTGCGCATCAGACCCGGCAGCGACTTGGTGCTGCTGCACACCGTGATCGCCGCCCTGGAGGCTTTAGCCGTGCTGACTTCGGCGGCACCCATCGCATCTTCACCGCTCGCCAGGCCACCGACTTGCGCAAGAGCTGCGCTTCCCTGGCGGACGTGGTCGGGAATGCCTTCGGCCAGGATCCCTTTGTCGGTGACTTTTTCGTCTTCATCGGCACGCACAAGACCCGCGTCAAGATCGTCGCCTGGGATCGCTTGGGCTTCTGACTCTGTGCGAAGCGCCCAGAGCAGGGCACCGTCACGGTGCCCACGGGTGCCGCCATCGCGGACGGCACCTGCACCATGACGCTCTCGCCGGCGCCGATTCAGATGCCGCTTGAGGGCCGCCAAAAACTTGGCCGGCTCACGCAATGGCTGTAATCAGGATGGGCGCGTGGGGGCATATGCGTATGTCCTTTGTTGCGACTTCCCGTCTTTCTTTGCCTCTTCGTCCCCGTTCGCTGCCGGCTGGTCGAGCGAGATCGCCCGCGCGGACAGCAGCGAAAGGGATCGACCAAGGAACGCATGGTCATCCACACCGCGCTCACGGTAGATTCCCGGTTTCCCTGACAGGAGTTCATCGCCATCCACAGCGCGCGCTGCACCATCAAATCGCACGCTGGCGAACTAAATCCCTTGATGAACATTGAGCCGTTCCACGCAGATTTTTTCTGTGGGCGTGAGCAAAATATTGCGGCCTCGCCGATAAGGATGGCCCTCGCCACGGCCATGCAGGCCGAGGCCGAAAGCACGCTCGCCGGACCACGGGGGGTCAGGGAGGATTTCCTCCGTCATATGCCGACGATCCGATCGGTGAGTTCCTCAGCGGAGAACCCTATCGCTGAAATGACGGAGCGGTGTTTCAGCGTTCTCCGACAATTTTCCTACTCACCCGACCAAACAGACACGCCCCCAGGGAATCCAAGATGCCCTTCGGAAGGTCCGTCCAGAGGGATGGGTGATACGTGAACGCCATTGGGCCCAGCGCTCACCCACGTCGATGACGTGGCTTGGGTTCGTTACTTCGCTGCCTTGGGACGGTTCAGCACCTCGTTCTTCACGCTGCCAACGATCGCCATCACCTGGTCGATCAACGCCTTCTGCACTTTGCACTCTTCGAGAGTCTTCAACAGGTTCTCGGCCACCGCATTGAAATCGGACTCGGTCAGCTTGAGATCGGCATGGATCGCGCGCAGATCCCCGCCGGCCCACGCCGTCGGTGCGCCGAACGCGGCTGCCAGGAAGGCCTTCTGCTTCCTGGCCTGCTTATCCATATTGACCTCGGCGAAGAAGTGCTTGATACGCTCGTCAGCCAGGACCTTGACATAGAACGCATCCACCACGGCGTTGATCGCGGCCCTTCCGCCGAGCTTCTGATAGAGGCTGTTTTCCCGCGCTTCGTTGAATTTCTTGCGCGAGTCATCATCGGCGAAGGCATAGGTCCTGCCCTCGTAGACCACGGTGATCTTCGGATCGACGGGTTTTCCGCTGATCGGGCATACCGTGTTGATCTCGGTCGCAGGAACCTTCGGCGCTCCATCTTCGCACCAGCTGGCGGGACCGCCCAGTACGATAGCCAAGCAGGCGATGGCGAGACGGATGAGCAGGCTGTTCATGCTGGGCTACCTTGGGGTGATGGCGCGGGGCGCTCGCGTTGTTGAAGATGTATTCTTGATACATGTTCAACGCAAGGGGCAAATTCGCTTCTGGTCCGCACCCGCGGCGATGGAATGCTGTCGCCGGATGGCCATGGTTACGCACATCCCGCCGCGCCCGCGTCGGCCGCCCGCAGTCAGGTAGTCCGCCTCATGAAACTCAGTCTTTTCAGTGACTATTCGCTGCGCACGCTGATGTATGCCGCGCTGCGGGACGAACTCTTCCCGCTCGATGACGTGAGCACGGCGTACGCCATCTCGCGCCATCACCTGGCCAAGATCGTCCACCACCTAGCGAAACAGGGATACCTGGAGACCCAGCGCGGACATGCCGGCGGCATTCGCCTGGCACGGCCAGCCCAGGACATCCGCATCGGCACCCTCATTCGCGAGACCGAAGCCCAATCCGTCCTCGTCGAGTGTTTTGATTCCGCCACGAACACCTGCCCGATCAACGGCAGTTGCCGGCTGAAGGGTCTGCTCGCCGAAGCCTTGGTCGCATTCTATGCCAGCCTAGATCGCTATTCTCTGCACGATCTGGTGAGCGGCCCACGCCGCGCAGAGCTGCACCGCACCCTGCTGCCGCTCGACCGCGACCATCACGGAAAGCATGGTAAATAGGCGGCCTTCGTCATACCGGACGATCGCAACGGATACTGCCAACACCGCCACGTTCGCGCGGCCGCGATCGCCGCACCAGCTGCTGAGATGCAATCGGTCATAACGAGCATGGCCTACTCTCTGGAATGAGGACCCCGAATACTTTTATTGCGCATCTGACTCGCCACCCACGGCCATAATGGCACGAATGCCATGGCACGGTCTACGCATGGTGTCCCTCGACGCATCCACCCACCGAGGCTCCCATGCACTGCGCTACCCATCTGCCCCTCGTCGACCTCACCCGCGTCAGCGCGACGAGTATCCTGTCCGGTGAGCACCAGGTCATCCTACAGGTGCTCACTGTACTGGAAAAGCTCGCCGCAATCGCGACCAGTGACCGGCGCATCCCCATCGACCATGCCAGCCGGGCGCTGGAAGTCCTGACCAGATTCGCCGACCACTGCCACCACGGCAAAGAGGAGAACGTCCTCTTCCCGGCCCTGGAGGCGATCCAACCCGGCTTCGGTCCCGTCCAGGTCATGCGCGCCGAACATGTGGAAGGACGCGCATTCATCCGCGCCATGCTCGAGGCCGTGGCGCAGGAAGACGCCGCCCGTTTCGCCCAGGCCGCGACCGGTTACATC
The DNA here is from genome assembly GCA_038213805.1 of Planctomycetota bacterium. Taxonomy (GTDB): domain Bacteria; phylum Planctomycetota; class UBA11346; order UBA11346; family UBA11346; genus BOG-1363. The sequence continues at coordinate 9,682 of JBBQSO010000014.1, forward strand.
GCGTTGCTGCGCCAGCACATCGCCAAGGAGGATGACGTCCTCTTCCGTTTCGCCGGACAGATGCTGACCCCGACCCAGGATGCCGAAATACTTGAAGGCTATCGCGCGATCGAACACGATGACATGGGTAATGGGACCCACGAGCGGCTCCTGGGCATCGCTGATGCCCTGGCCACCACCTACGGCGTGCCGCGTGCCAGCGACAATCCGCAGATCATGGACCTGCTGACCGCCATCTGCGGCTGCAAGAAGAATGACTGAGCCATGACAACTCCCATCCCCGTCTGGGGCGAACAGATCGCCGCATTACGTTTCCTCGCACACAGGGTGGCTCGCGTCCACGGACCAACCCATTCCGACGCCGTCACCCTGGCTGAAGTGGTGAATGCATTGGCAGACACGCCAATCATCGACAGGGCGGCCCAGATCGTGCTTGGGCGACGACTCCGCGAACTGACGGAAGATTTCCAACCCTGGGCCGGCTCGTGCGGATCAGTCTGTCAGCTCTACGCCGGCCTCGCATCCGTCGCCTCCGCCCTGCCCCACACGCATGAAAGCAGCACGCATTGAACCGTCGCCTCTGGCTACTCCTCGTCCTCACGGTCGGGACGACCTTCATCCTGCTTGGATTCTTCGGACGCGAAGTCTACCGGCAGGCCCCACCACTGCCGAATGCGGTGGTTTCGAACGGCAAGGCGCTCTTCACCAAGGACGACATCCTCACTGGACAGCAGGTCTACCAGTCGATGGGCGGACAAGAGGTCGGCACGGTCTGGGGCCATGGCGCCTATGTCGCACCAGACTGGTCAGCCGACCAGTTGCACCGTGAAATCACCGGGCTGCTCGAGCTGTGGGCCCAGCATGAAGCGCAGAAACCCTATGCGCTGCTCGATCCCGAACGTCAGGCCGCCCTGCGCGATCGCGCCACCCGCACCATGCGCACCAACACCTTCGATGCCGCGACCGGTGTCGTCACCGTTTCAGCCGATAGGGCCGTGGTGATGTCCGGGATCGCCAGCCACTACGATGCGCTCTTCGGCGGGTCGCAGGATCACTCGATCCTCAAACTGCGCGAAGCGTACGCCTTGCAGGATCAGGCCATCCCCGACGCGCAGCGGCGGGCCCAGCTCGCGGAGTTCTTCTGGTGGGCCGCGTGGAGCTGTGGCACGGAGCGACCGGGCGACACCATCACCTATACAAACAATTGGCCGCACGAGCCGCTGATCGGCAATGTGCCGTCCAGCGCCAACCTGTTGTGGTCGCTGATCTCGTTCGTGTTCCTGATCGCCGCCATCGGCGGCATGGTCTACTGGCAATCACACCACCAGGATCACGACGTGCTGGTCGCGCCGATGAACGATCCGCTGGATGGATTCGCCGTCACACCATCCATGAAGGCCATCGCCTGCTACGGTGCCGCGGTCGTGGGGCTGTTCATGCTCCAGATCGCCTGCGGTGTCATCACCGCCCATTTCGGCGTCGAAGGTCGCGGATTCTACGGCTTCAATCTGGCCGAGTGCCTGCCCTACGCCGTCTCGCGCACCTGGCACCTGCAGCTCGGCATCTTCTGGATCGCCACCGCCTTCCTGGCAGCCGGGTTGTTCCTGGCTCCGATCGTGGGTGGACGCGAGCCGCGCTTCCAGGCGGCAGGCGTCTGGTTCCTGCTGGTCGCGCTGGTGGTGATCGTCCTTGGCTCGCTCACCGGCGAGTGGTTCTCCATCGCCCAGCGCATGGGCCTCGACACCGGTTTCTGGTTCGGCTCGCAAGGGTATGAATACGTCGACCTGGGCCGCTTCTGGCAACTCTTCCTGCTCGTCGGCCTGGTGCTGTGGCTCGGGCTCATGCTGCGTGGTTTCTGGCCCGCTCTGACCGCAAAGGTGGCCGACGGGGACGTTGAAGGCGTGAATCGGAAACAACTGCTGACCATGTTTGTCGGCTCGACCGTCGCCATCGCACTGTTCTACAGCGCAGGCCTGATGTACGGGGCGCGTACTCACCTGTCGGTCATGGAGTATTGGCGCTGGTGGGTCGTCCACCTGTGGGTTGAAGGCTTCTTCGAAGTCTTCGCCACGGTGGCGATCAGCTTCATCTTCAGCCGACTGGGACTGGTCAGCGCCAAATCCGCCACCCGCGCATCCCTGTTCGCTACCGCCATAGTCCTGCTTGGCAGCATTCCCGGCACCTTCCACCACCTGTACTTCAGCGGCACCCCGGTTGCGGTCATGGCGGTCGGCGCGGTGTTCTCGGCACTGGAAGTGGTGCCACTCGTACTCATCGGCCATGAGGCCTGGAAGAACCGCCAATTCGGTCTCGCCGCGCCCTGGGCAGCGACCTACCGTTGGCCCATCGCCTGCTTTCTGGCCGTAGCCTTTTGGAATCTGATGGGCGCCGGCGTTTTCGGCTTCCTCATCAATCCGCCGATCAGCCTGTACTATCTCCAGGGCCTCAACACCACGGCCGTGCACGCCCACACCGCCATGTTCGGTGTCTACGGCATGCTGTCGCTCGGCATGGTCCTGTTCATCTTCCGGCGCCTGACAGCGGGCGCAGAGTGGAAGGAAGGCCCATTGAAGTTCTCCTTCTGGGCGATGAACATCGGCATCGGCCTGATGGTGGCGCTCTCGCTGCTGCCGGTTGGCCTTTGGCAGGCCTATGAGTGCATGCAGCACGGCCTGTGGTCGGCGCGCTCCGCCGACTTCATGCAGCAGGAGCCCATGCAGACCCTGCGCTGGTTGCGCGTCATCGGCGACACCATCTTCGCTGCCGGGGGCATCGCGTTCGCCTGGTTCACCCTGGGCCTGTGGACCGGGTGGTCGATCAGGCGGAGCTGATCACCCCCGATCTCCTCTCTTTCATCACCCCACACCCTGCGAACCCTGGGGAATCACCAGCCCGTCATGCGCAGAAATCCATAGCGACCGGATCCCGATCACCATGTCTCCGTTCCACTTCAAGCAGCCCACACCACGTCCTTGAGCCTTCTGAGGCCGACTTCCAGGCTTGAAGACGGCGGCGGAATATCAGGACACGAAATCGTGCCTCATGCGGGAGCTGTGCGGGGCAACCCCGGAGATGCAGGTGGCGAGCAGCGGCGTGCGCGCCACGAAATCGCCGAGTGCACGATCCCACCAGTTCCGCCCTCATCCACCGAGCGGCTTATTTTGCGGCCGGATCCTCCACCGCCAGGTCCCAGCTCTCGCTGAAGAATCCCGCCGCCGCGATCACCCCCGGCGCCGCGCCATCGGGATCCTTCGCCAGGTCGATCACCGCCCAATCGGGCAGCTTGGGATTCTGCAGCGAATTGGTGCGGTCGCTGGCCTCGCGGAAGGTGAGGCCGCTGTTCAGCACCACGTAACGCGCTGGATTGAGCGGGTTGGGGAAGATCAGCGTCGGCACATGGTCGGCAGCGGAAAAGTGACGAGTGCCCACGGTGATGTCTTGATCGCTCCAACGGATCGGCAACTTGCCCGCGACCTTGGCGATCAGCGCGTTCGACGCGGCATCGCCCCACAGCACCAGGTTGTAGTCGCGGATGTCGGCGTCGGTGACCTCTTTGTCGGTCTTCACCCGTGCCGCGCCGCGCATCAGCCCGGCCCAGCGGGCGATGGCGTGAGCGCTCTCGAACTCGACCCAGCGCTGCACGCGCGGCTGAGCACTGCGCCCGCTGGGCAGCACCATCAGGAACGGGCCCATGAAGGCGTCATCGATCGGTCCCTGCAGGCCGTGGACCTTGCGCAGGCCGGGGACAGGTGCCTTGGCGTCGACCAGCGACCACTTCCCCTCCGCCTTGGCAAGGGACGGCGCGGGCAGGCCGGGGCCCACCGCGACTTTCTGGCCATCGACGGTCACGACCGAAGCGGCGCCGAGGTGCGGCCATGCGACGCGCAGGCGGGTGATATTGGTGGTGGTCAGGGCGACGTCGGCGCCATGCGCCTGTGCGTCGATGCGCGCGTCGGCCCAGTGGTGTTCCAGGCCCTCGGCGCGCAGCCAGAAGAGGCGGTCGTAGCGCAGCGTGCGCGTCTGCAGGGTGAGGGTGTCCGGCGCGGCCGGCCGGCCGGCGACGACTGCGTCGCTCACGAAGGCGAGGATCTCCTTGAGGGTCGCGGGGTTGTACTGGTGGGCGACGCCGGGGCCGATGAAATGACGCAGGGTGCGGCCGTTGGCGGTGTAGGCCTCCTCCATCATGCGCGCGCCCTGGATCTGCGCGTCCTTCTCGCCGCTATAGCAGGAGAACTGCACGGCGAAGGTGTTACGCACGTAGTCGGGCGCGTCGTAGAGGCCCCACAGGGTCTGTTCCCACGGCGGCGGATACGTCTCTGGGGTAAGCTTATTATAGTGCGCGGTCTCGGCGAAGCCGGCGCCGCAGCTGATGGCGCAGAAATGATCGGCGTAGTGCGCGCCGAGATGCTTGGCGCCGGCGCCGCCCATCGAGAAGCCGATCAGCACGATGCGCGCAGGATCTATGCGGTAATGCGCCTGGGCGTCCGTGATGGCGTCGAGCACGTCGAGCTCGCCCGCCGCCTTGAAACCGACGCAGCCGCGTCCGAAGGCCTGCAGCACGATGGCATCGTCAGGGTGGACTTCGCCGCGGTTGTGCGCGCAGCCGCTGAGGAAATGCAGGTCGGTGCCGCGCTCGTCGCGGCCGTGCAGCCACACGTAAAGGGCAGCGGGCTTGGCCAGGTCGAGCTTCTCGGGGATGACCAGGCCGTACGGCAGGGCCGCGCCGTCGACCGGCGAGAGGTAGCCGCGCACCACCAGGCCCTTCTGCGCTGCCCACGGCGCGGCGGCGAGCTGGTCGAGGCGCTGGGCGGCCTCTTTCAGCGCCCAGTCTGCGAGCGCCGTGTCCTTGACCGCATCGAAGAATTCGCCGTCCTGCAGCGCGAGTTCGACCGCCTTGGTGAAGATGCGCACGTCGGCGATACGTGGATCCTTGGCCGCGGCGGCCAGGCGCGGGGCCAACGCTGCCAGCACCGCGGCGAGGCGCTGGCGATCGGGCTCCGGAAGAACCTGGGCCGCCGCTGGCAGCAGGCGCGGGATGGGCGCGATGTCAGCGGCCGGCAGCGGTGCCGTGCCGGCGATGAGGATGGATGCGGCCAAGAGGACGGCACGCAGCTGATCACGGGTGGGACGCATGGGATCTCCGCGCAGATCCTACCCGAGCGTGGGCCGCGCGCTGCCGATTTCACCTGGCGCACAGGGCGCCGGGCCCGCGATCCGCGCAGGAAAGCGCCGATTCCGCGCCGGACGCGAAACGTGCCACCGGGCTTACAGCGCCGGAATGACGCGGATGCGCTTGATCACCACCGGCGTGGACGGTCTGTCATTCTGGTCGACGGCGGTCGTGCCGATCGCCTCGACCACGTCGAAACCGGCGATCACGCGACCGAACACGGTGTGCTTGCCGGCGAGGTGCGGGGTATCGCCAAGATTGATGAAGAACTGCGAACCGTTGCTGTCGGGCCCTGAGTTGGCCATCGCCAGCGCACCCTTCATGGGCACGTGCGAACCGGGCAGCGCATCGTCGTAGTGGTAGCCGAGGGCGGTGTAGAAATCCTTGAGCGTCGCGTCCTTCAGGCCGGCAAGCGCCGCGGTGAAGGCCGCCTCCTGCTCGGCCTGCGGGGTGGCCTCGGTGATGCCCTTGGCCTTCAGCAGCGGCTGCACCATGACGCGCATGAAGTCCTGTCCCTGGTAGGCGCACTTCTGGTTGAGCGCCTGGGGGCCGATCAGCGCCTTCTCGGCGTCGAGGCCGAGCGCCTTGGCGCTGATCTCGTCCGGGAAGGTGAAGCCCGGGCCGCCACTGCCGGTGCCCAGAGGATCGCCACCCTGGATCATGAAGCCCTTGATGACGCGGTGGAAGACCAGCCCGTCGTAGAACGGCCGCGTCGCCTGTTGGCCGGTGGCGGGATCGGTGAAGGGCTTGGTACCCGCGGCCAGGGCGAGGAAGTTCTCGACCGTCTTGGGCGCCTCGTCGGCGTAGAGCTCGACGGTGATGTCACCGAGGCTGGTGGTGATCAGCGCGTGCGGGCGGGTGGGATCCGGCTCGGCCGTCCCGGCAACGGCGCAGCAGAAGACCAGGAAGGCGGCGACGGCCGCAGTGCGGATGACTGGCATGGGGGCTCCGTGGCCTGCGATCATTCGCCGGAATGGCGAAAAGGCACGCGGGATGTCTACTCGATCTTCTTCGTCAACCACGTCCACACCCCGCTTGCGGTGTTGCGCAGGTGCGAACGTTGCGCGGACAGGTGGCTGCGACGGTAGTCCGCGGCCGCGCACACCAGCCCTGAGACCAGGATGTCGGCGAGTTCGGCGCTGGGATCGCGGTGCTTCTGCCCGGTGCCGAGCACCACCGGCAGGTCGAATATCTCCTTGAGGTGTGCGGCCAGGCCACCGAGCGAGCTGGCGCGGCCGAGCAGGTGCACCTGGCCCTGCTGGCCGAGCAGACCGTGGTCGCGCAGTTCGCCGGCGCGGGCACGGAAGAAGTCGCCGATCACCTCGGCGCAGATCGCCGCGCCGGGGCCGACCAGGCGGTGGCGCTCGCGCACGTCGCTCCAGATGAACTGCTGGCCGCCGAGCAGGTTCTCCTGCTTGGCCTCGGCGTGGATGTCGAGGTCGCGCTTGAGGTCCTCGGCCTGATGCTGGGTGATGCCCAGCCGCTCGACCAGCGCGGCGGTCAGGTCGTCGCCGCCGAAGGCGTGACACTCGAGGTGCATCAGGCGCTCGCGCCGGCGCACCAGGATCGAGGTGCAGCGCGCGCCGCAGTCGATGACATAGGTGGTGCCCTTGCGCGGCAGGTTGCTGGCCATGCCACGGTAGAGCGCCACCGGCTGGGCGATCACGCCTTCAAGCTCGAGATCGAGGCCCTTGACCAGGGCGGCGAGCTCGTCGCGGTAGCCGCGGCGCGCGGTCACCAGCAGCGCCTGGCAGGTCAGGCGGCTGCCGCGCTGACCGACCGGGTCCTCGACCTCGCGCTCGCCGCTGCGGTCGCGCACCGTCCATTGCACCGGGATGGCCTCGACCAGCTCGTGGTCGGCGCCGGTCGCCTGGTCGCGCGCGCGCTTGAGCGCCCACGCCGCCTCGTTGGCGGAGAGCACGACCTCGTCACCCGGATCGGCCCAGCCGATGGCCAGGCGCGAGGTGATGCTGGGGTCGGACATCGACAGGTAGACGGAGAAGGCCTCGACCCCGGCGCTGTCGCTGGCCAGGCGCACCACGTCGGCGAGCGCCTCGCGCTTGCCCGACTCGCTGAGTTCGGCCCACACGCAGTCGATCGACTTGTGCGCGACCACCTTGTCGCCGTGCTCGGGGTGCAGCGCGGCGACCGTCGCGGAGACGCGCTGGCTGGCGATCAGGACGATGACGACGACATTTTCGGGGGCGATGGGCATGATGGCTGGCCGTCGTGCAGTGATACGCGGCGCACGCGGCGCGCCACCGGCGAAGGCCAGGCGCGCCAGCGCCGCGCGCCAGCGGCCGGGGTGGGGCAGGGCCGCGGCGGCGCGACCGCTGTCGCTGCTCCAGGCTTCATCGTTCCTCATGGTAGGCTCCGGGCGTCTAAGGTCATTACGGTGCGGGCGGCAGGCGGGCGGCTCAGCGCCCGTCGCGCATCACCAGGAAGGGTTGGCGGAAGCGCACGTTGATCAACGCGACGCGGCCCAGGTCGCCCTGGCAGCGGATGGCGTGCACCAGGTCGCGCACCTTGTCGTCGGGCTTGACGCCAAAGCGCTCCTCGGCGGGGTTGCCCCACACCAGGCGGCTGCCCTGGCGGGTGTAGAGCACGATGCCGCGGCTGCTGCCCTTGGCGTCGAGGACGTCGGCGAGGTGGATGTCGGTGACCAAGCCGGGCTCGATCTGCGGTTCGAGCCGCGCCCACAGGTCGAGGGCGGCGCGCGCCGCAGCCAGGCCACCCTGCTCGAGCGCGCGCACCAGCGGGCGGCGTACCGTCGGGCCGGGCAGGATTCCGGGCAGGACGCGCGCTTCGGCGTCGAGCCAGGCGCGCTCGCCGCTGGCCAGCACCACCGGCATGACCGGCTGGCGCAGGCCAAGCTCGAGTGCCAGGGTCCGGCGCACGCGATCGGGCGCGCCCGGTAGCGGCTCGTGCACCACCACCACCTGGCGGACCTCACCGATCGCCGGCAGCACGCGCAGCCACGCCGCGAGCTTGTCCAGCACCCACGGCTGCGGCTCGCCGAGCTTGTCGCGGTAGGGGAAGGCGCGCAGCCAGCCGATGACCTCGGCCTGGGCCAGGCGCGGGCCGGGCAGGAAATCGACGCGCACGTTGCTGACCGGGATGGGATCCGGGATCTGGCTGCCGGCATAGAAGCTGAACAGCACCAGCACGGTGATCACCGCGGCGGCGGCCACGCCCCACGGACCGGCGCGGCGCATGCCCGATTGCACCTGCTGCGCGCCGTCGAGGCCGGCGTGGATGCCGCGCGTGAGCGCGCCCTTGTCAGCGGGCATGGCGTCATCCTCCTGGTCGACGGCGTTGAACACCCCGGCACGCGCCGCGCCCTTGAGCGGCTTGCGGCGCGGCTTGCGCTTCTCAATGGCGCGGCTGCCGGCCTCGCCATCGACCAGGTAGCCCTCGGGCGGGGTCTCCTCGTGCGCTGCGAGGGCGTCGAGGGCTTCCGACGAGGGGTTGCGCGCGCGGCGGCCGCGGCGCTTGCGGTCGGCGGCGGCGATGATCCCGGCGCCGTCATCGGCACCGTCGTCGGCGGGCGGTGCGGGCGCACCGCGGCGCCGCGCCGGCGGCAGCGGGTCGAGGGCGGCGAGCAGGTCGTCGTGGTCGCTCATGCGTGTTCCTTGGCGCGGGAGCGCGCGGCGGCGCGGGCCACCAGACGCTCGGCGAGCTCGCCGAAGCCGATGCCGGCGGCGGCGGCGGCCTTGGGCGTCAGGCTCTGGTCGGTGAAGCCGGGCAGGGTGTTGAGCTCAAGCACCGCGATGCCGCCGTCGGCGCAGCGCATCAGATCGGTGCGCGACAGGTCGCGACAGCCGCAGGCGCGATGCGCGGCCACCGCGAGCGCGGCGAGCTCGCTGGCCAGGGCGGGATCGGCGACCGGCACCTCCTGGGTGTCGGCGCGCTGGTACTTGGCCTCGAAATCGAAGATCCCCGACGCCGCGCGGATGGTCAGCGGCGGCAGCGCCCGCGGCCCCGCGTCCTCGTCGATCACCGCGACCGTGTACTCGGGGCCCGGCAGGCGTTCCTCGAGCAGGTAGGGGATGGGCCCCGACTCGCGCAGGATCTCTTCGACCGCGGGCAGCAGGAAGCCTGGATTGGCGATCATCTTCAAGCCCACGGAGCTGCCATCGTTCGCCGGCTTCAGCACCAGCCCGGCGTGGTGCGGGATGCGCAGGTCACGCGGCGAGAATGGGCGCGTGAGGTCGAGCTTCACCCCCCACGGCACGCGGATGCCGGCCTGCTCCAGACGCTTCTTGGCAGCGTCCTTGTCCATGCACAACGCGCTGGCGGCGGCGTCGCTGCCGACGTAGGCGCGGCCGAGCGCCTCAAGCTCGCGCTGCAGCGTGCCGTCCTCGCCATAGGTGCCGTGCACGATATTGAAGACCACCGACCCCTGCCGCAGCTGACCGGCATCGAGGCGGCCGGCGAGGTCGATGACCAGCACGTCGAAGCCGCGCGCGCGCAGCGCCGCCGCGATCGCGGTGCCGGAGCGGCGGCTGATCTGGGCCTCGTGCCCCGGCCCACCCATGACCACATCGACGATCATGCCACCACCTCGCTGAGCTGTTCCGGATGGACGTGCAGTTCCGTCGGGCAGGCCCAGGTCTCGATCTCCATCTCCAGCACCACACCGCGCTCACGCCAGGCGCGACCGCGGATGAGCCGCACCAGCGCGGCGACGTCGGCGGCGCTGGCGTCGCGGCCCGGGTTGACGATGAAGTTGGCGTGCACCGCACTGACCTCGGCGCCGCCGTGGCGCGCGCCCTTCAGGCCGAGCTCGTCGATCAGGCGGCCCGCGGGCAGGCCCGGCGCCGGATTCTTGAACACGCAGCCGGCGCTGGGTTGGGCGAGCGGCTGGCTGGTGGCCTTGGCCTTCTTCAGCGTCGCCGCCTGGGCACGCAGACGTTCGGGATCGCCTGCGGCCAACTCCATTTCGCAGCCCAGGAAGAGCGTGCCGGGCGGCAGCCCGCAGGAGCGGTAGGCGGCGGCGAGCGCCGCGCGCTCCAGCCAGCGCGGCGCGTCCTCGCCGGGCAGCACCACTTCGACGCGCGTGACCCAGTCCATGGTCCAGCAGGTGCTGGTGCCGGCATTCATGCGCAGCGCGCCGCCCACCGTGGCCGGTACACCGGCGAGGCCCTCGGGGCCGGCCAGGCCGGCCTTGATGCAGGCGCTGATCAGTTCGGCGAGGTCGACGGCCGCACCGCACTGGACGGTGGCGCGGCCGGCGCGCAGTGGGCCGAGCACGCAGCTGGCGAAGGCGCCGCCTAGACGCACCACCGCCTCGGGCACGCCGTCGTCGCCGACCAGCAGGTTGGCGCCCTTGCCCAGCCAGCGGTGCGGCTGAGCGAGCAGCTCGGGCAGATCGGCGCGGTCGGCGAGCGTGACCAGGGTGGCGGGGCCACCGATGCGCATGGTCGTGCACTGCGCGAGCGCGGTGGTGGCGACCGGGTTGCGCGCGAGGAAGCCGGGAGTGAAGCGCATCATGCCCTCACCTGCTCGCGCTGCTGGGGCGGATACGCATCGGGCTGATGCGCGTCGCACGGGTCGCCGGCGTGCGGGCCATGCTGATCATGGCCCGGCGCGAAAAAATCGAGGAGCGGCCCTGCAAGCTCTCCGACGTCGCCCGCGCCCAGCACCAGCACGGTGTCACCTTCGCGCGCATGCGCGGCGACCGCGGCGATGGCCTGCTGGCCGTCGGCCGCAAAGGCGACGGTTTCGGCGGCGAAGCCGGCGCGGCGCGCCGCAATGGCCTCGGCCAGGGTGCGGCCGTCCACACCGGGGATGGGTGCCTCGCTGGCGGCGTAGATGGGAAGGATGGCGAGGGCATGCACCTGGTCGAAGGCGGCGGTGAAGTCGGCGAAGCAGGCGGCGGTGCGGGTGTAGCGGTGCGGCTGGAAGATGACGTGCACGCGACCGCCGCCCAGGCGCGCCGCGGCGATGGTGGCGCGCACCTCGGCGGGATGATGGCCGTAGTCCTCGACCACGCGGATGCCGCGCGGGCTGCCGTGCACGGTGAAGCGCCGGCGCACACGCTCACAGCGCGCCAGGGCGGACAGTGCGAGATCGGGCAGCACCTGGCGCGCCGCGGCGACCGCCATCAGCGCGTTGTGCAGCATGTGCGCGCCCGGCAGCGGCACGCTGATCCAGCCCAGGTCCTGGCCATGCGCGATGACGCGCGCGCGGCTGCCGTCGGCGCCCAGCTCGACCTCGGCGCTGTGATAATCGCCGGCGTCCAGCCCGCAGCGGATCACCGGGCAGGCGAGCCCGGCGGTGACGCGCTCCGCCAGGCCGGTGGTCGGCACGATCGCCGCGCCCTGCGCGGGGATGCGCCCGAGCCAGCCGCGGAAGGCGTCCTCAAGCGCGGCGAAGCTGCCGTAGTGGTCGAGGTGCTCGCGATCGAGGTTGGTGACGATCGCCACGCTCGGCTCGACCTGGGCGAAGCTGCCGTCGCTCTCGTCGGTCTCGGCCACGAACAGGTCGCTGCGCCCGGCGCGCGCGCCGCCGCCGCCCAGCGCGCCGACCGCGCCGCCGACCATCACCACCGGGTCGAGGCCGGACTCGACCAGCAGATGGCCGAGCATCCAGGTGGTGGTGGTCTTGCCGTGGCTGCCGGCGACCGCCAAGGTGCGCGTCCCCGACATCAGCTTGACCAGGCATTCGCCGCGCGTCAGCACCGCCAGTCCGAGCGCGCGCGCTGCGACCAGTTCCGGATGGTCGACAGGCACCGCGGCGGTGTGCACGACGATGTCCACGCCCGCGAGATGGGCCGGCGAGTGGCCGAGGTGCACGGCGATGCCACGCCGCGCCAGGCCCGCGGTGACCGCGCCGGCCTGGCCGTCGCAGCCCGAGACCAGCGCACCGACCTGGATGAGCAGCGGCGCGAGGGCGCTGACGCCGGCCCCACCGATGCCGATGAGGTGGACGTGGCGGTCGCGGAAGAAGCTGGTGATCATGGCGTGGCCGGGGCCGCGGACAGGGCGGAGAGTTCGGCGGACGCATCGGCTTCCACCGCCAGCGCGGACGCGACCCTGCCCGGGGCCGAGCGCGCAGAGAGCGTCAGCGACGGCAGCAGTTGGGCGACGTGCGCGGTGCGTCCGGCGCTGCGCTGCGCGACGCCCGCGGCGCGCCGACGCTGCGGGCCGAGGCCCTCGACCAGCGCTGCGACCTCGGCGGCGGCCGTCGGCCGTGCCAGGCGCAGCGCGGCCACGCCCATGCGCGCGACCAGGTCGCGGCGCGCGGCTAGGCGCGCGAGCAGCGCGGCCAGCTCCAGCGGGGTGGTCGTGCCCTGGGGCAGCACCAGCGCGCCGCCGACGCGCGCGACGGCGCGCGCGTTGGCGGTCTGGTGGTCTTCGGCCGCCCACGGCAGTGGCACGTAGAGCGCGCCGATGCCGGCCGCGCACAGTTCGGCGACGGTGGTGGCGCCGGCGCGGGTGATGGCGAGGTCGATGGTCGCGTAGAGGCCGGGCATGTCCTGGTAGAAGCCGTGCACCTCAGCGGCGACGCCGGCCGTGGCGTAGAGCGCGCGCACGCGCTCCTGGTCCTCGTCGCCGGCCAGGTGGACGACGCGCAGGCCGGGGATGGCGGCGAGTGTCGGCGCGGCCAGCGCGACCAGGTCGTTGAGGGTGCGCGCCGCCAGGCTGCCGCCGGCGACCAGCACGGTCAGGCCGGCGCCGCCGCCGCGCGGCAGCGGGGCGATGGCGCGCACCGGATTGCCGATTTGCACGACGCGCGCGCCCGGCAGCTCGCGGCGCGCCTCGGGGAACTGGGTGACGACGCGGTCGGCGAAGCGCGCTAGCAGGCGGTTGGTGCGGCCGGCGCGCGCGTTCTGTTCCATCACCACCAGCGGCCGGCCGAGCAGCGGCGCGAGCAGCCCCGGCACCAGCGCGGCGTAGCCGCCGAGCGCCACCACCGCGGCGGGCGGCCGCCGGCGCAGCTCACGCAGGCACTGCCACGCCGCCCACGCGGAGGCGAGTAGCCAGCGCGGGCTGCTCAGACGCGGCCGCGACAAGCCCCAGGGCAGCAGCGCGATGCCCGCAGCGGGCACCAGCCGCGCCTCGATGCGCTGCGGATCGCCGATCCAGCGCAGCGTGCCCTGGCCACGAGCGCGCAGCGCGCTGGCCACGGCCAAGCCGGGCAGCACGTGGCCGCCGGTGCCGCCACCGCAGAAGAGGATGCCGTCAGCTTTCGGCATGGGTTTCACGCATGGGGCACATCGCGCAGCTCACGGCGCGCGCCGCGCTGCATGACGCGCAGGCGGGTGACGACCGAACGCAGGCGCTCGCGCGTGCGCTCGGCGAGGTCGAGGCTCAGCACCACCCCTTCACCGGCCAGCAGCACGGGCAGCACCGCGCCGGCTGCAGTGGCGGAGGCGAGCGGATCGCGGCGGCGCACCGCGTGATTGAGCTTCATGAGGCACCTCCTTCGTTCCAACGCCAGGCCTTTTCGCTGCGCACCGCTGCGCCGATGCGCGTGGTGGTGAGATTGCGCTTCGCCGCCAGCACGTTCGCGGCGGCGACCGCGTCGAGCACGCCGATCAGGCACAGGCACACCACCACGCTTGAGCCGCCATAGCTGATCAAGGGCAGGGTCAGGCCCTTGGTCGGCACCGCGCCGGTGACCACCAGCATGTTCCAGAACGCCTGGGTGCCGAGCACCACCGTCGCGCCGACCGCGAGCAGGCGCAGGTAGCGGTCCTTGGCCTGGGCGGCGATGAGCAGGCCGGTGACCACCAGCAGCAGGTAGACGCCGGCCACCGCCAAGCCGCCGACCAGACCGAGCTCTTCGCAGATCACCGCGAAGATGAAGTCGGTGTGCTTTTCGGGCAGGAACGAATACTTCGCGGTGCTCTGGCCGAGGCCGACGCCGAACAGCCCGCCGCTGCCGATGGCGATGAAGCTCTGGCGCAGATGGTAGGCGGCGGGGCCTTCGGCGTTCCACGGATCGAGGAAGGCGAGCAGGCGGTCGCGGCGGTACGAGACCTGGATGACGGTGACATAGAGCAGCGCCGGCACGCACGGCACCGACACGCCGAGCAGATACCACCACGGCGCGCCAGCGAACAGCAGCATCGCGCCCAGCACCACCGCCATCACCACCACCGAGCCGAGGTCCTTGGTCATGTACACCAGGCCGGCAACGATGGCGAAGCCGGCGAGCGGCAGCAGCACGCCGTACCAGTTCGAGCGCACGCGCTCAGCGACGCGCGACAGGTGCCAAGCAGCGGCCACCACCAGCGCGAACTTGGCGAGTTCGGCGGGCTGCAGGTTGATGGGACCGAGGTCGATCCAGCGCTTGGCGCCGTTGATCTCGCGGCCGATCGCCAGCACGCCGACCAGCGCGCCGAGCGCGCCAAGCACCACTATCGCGATCAGCCAGCCCGAACGCAGGCGCTCCGCGCCCAGGCTGCTGATGACCATGGCCAGCACCGCGCCCACCGCCATGGCGAGCGCCTGCTTGACCAGGAAGGCGTAGGACACCGCGGCCTCGCGCCCGGCCGCGCCGATGCCCATGGTCGTGGTGCTGGCGATCATCACCAGGCCGAAGCAGGCGATCAGGGTGACCAGCAGCCAGAGTTGGAGACGCAGCCAGCGCGGGGTCATGGGCGGAAGTCCCGGGGACGCGAGGCGGAGGGCGGGTGGCGATGAGCGGATGCCGCTAAGCGGTCCGCGCTGAGCGCCGCACACGTCGGCAAGCGCGAGGCGCGAGGAGCGAGGCGCGAGGCCGTGCGCACCAGGTGCATGCCGTGGAAGGGGCGGGCGGTGGTGCTCATCTGACCTTCAACGTGGCGAGAGCGGCCAGGGCGCCGAGCGCCGCGACGATCCAGAAGCGCAGCACGATCTTCGACTCGGGCCAGCCCTTGTATTGAAAGTGGTGGTGGATGGGCGCGCACAGGAACACCCGCTTGCCGCCGCGCAGGCGGTAGCTGGCGACCTGGATGGCCACCGAGGCGGCCTCGACCACGAACACCAGGCCGACCAGCAGGATGAGGAATTCCTGCTTGGTGTTGAGCGCGATCAGGCCGAACACCCCGCCCAGCGCCTGGCTGCCGGTATCGCCCATGAAGACCTCGGCGGGCGCCGAGTTGAACCACAGGAAGCCCAGGCACGCACCGGCGATGGCGGCGCAGTAGATGGCGACGTCCTGACCGCCGGAGATGTACAGCACCTTGAGGTAGTCGGCGCTGTCGACGCGGCTGGTCAGATAGGCGATGCCCATGAAGGCGAGCGCAGCGATCAGCATGGTGCCCGAGGCCAGGCCATCCATGCCGTCGGTGAAGTTCACGCCGTTGGCGCACGACACGCTGACGAAAACCACCCACAGCACCGAGCCCACGCCGAGGTTGACCGCCCACTCCACCGGCACGAACGGGAAGCTGAGCTGGTGCACGCCTAGGCGCACGGTGTAGCTGATGTCGTGGCCCTGCAGCTCGAAGTGCTTCTTGTACCAGTCGAGCGGGAAGCCCGCCGGGTGGTCGGCGCCGGTCAGCAGCAGGTCGGCGTTGTGCTGGTTGATGATGTAGAGCCCGATGCCGCACACCGCGGCGGCGAGCAGCTGGATGCCGAGCTTCACCGAGGACGGCGTGCCCTTGGCGCCCTTGAAGATCTTGGTGCGGTCGTCGAGGAAACCGACCAGCGCGAACGACAGCAGCCCGAACTGCAGCAGCCAGCTGCGCAACTCGAGCGGATCGCACCACAGCAGGCCGGTCACCGCGATGCACGCCACCAACCCCAGCCCACCCATGGTCGGCGTGCCCTTCTTGCCCTCGCGCATCGCGTCGACCACCACCGCGCCGTCGCCCTTCGCGCCGGACTCGCCGAACTTCTTGCGCTTCAGCCAGCGGATCAGCGGCGGCATCGCCACCAGCATGAGGATGAACGCGGTCAGCGCCGCCAGCACCACGCGCGTGGTGACATAGTCGAGCAGGCGCAGCGGGCCCCAGTAGATGCCCCAGTCGGCGAGCAGGTTGTTGAGGCGGCTCATCATGGCGTGCAGACCCCGGCGTGGCGGCCGGTGGGGACGTCGACCAGGGCGCGCACCACGGTCTCAAGGCCGGCGGAGCGGCTGGCCTTGACCAGGATGGTGGTCGTGCCCGCCGCGAGGCGGCGCGCGATCAGCGGCAGCGCAGTCTCGCGATCAGCGGCGTGCTCGCCGTCGGGACCGCCGGCGGCGCGGTAGGCGTCGAGGATGGCGCGTGCGCGCTCCCCGACCGTGAGCAGGGGCAGGGCGAGGCGCGCGGCCTCCGCACCGACCTGGGCGTGGCCGGCGGCGCTGCCGTCGCCCAGTTCGCCCATGCCGCCCAGCACCGCCAGGCGGCGCCCGGCGTAGCCGGCCAGCACCTGCAGGCCGGCGGCCATGCTGCCGGGGTTGGCGTTGTAGCTGTCATCAAGGACCAGGTGCCCGCCACTGGCCGGGCGCGCGCGCAGGCGGCCCGAGACCGCAGTGATCGCACCCAGCGCGCGCAGCGCGGCATCGGCGGGCACGCCGGCCGCGACCGCGGTGCGCCAGGCGAGCGCCGCATTGGCGAGGTTGTGCGCGCCGAGCAGGGTGAGGTCGACGCTGCCGCTGGCGGTGCGCAGGGTGATGCCGGCGTCGCGCACGTCGCCCTCGACCGGCAACGCGCTGGAGCCGACCTCGAGCAGATGCCGACCCGCGGCGCGCTCGCGTAGCGCGGCGAGCAGCACCGCGGCGTCCTGGCCGCCCGCGCGCGCCGCGGCCTCCAAGCCGTGCAGGCCGAGCAGCGCCGGCGCGCCAGCGGGCAACGCTGCGAACAGTTCGCCCTTGGCGCGCGCCACGCCAAGCAGTGAACCGAAGCCCTCAAGATGGGCTGGGCCGATGGCGGTGATGACGCCGAGCTGCGGCTGGGCGATGGCGGCGAGCGCGGCGATCTCGCCGGGGTGGTTGGCGCCCAGCTCGATGACCGCGTGCGCCACCCCAGGCGGCGTGTTCAGCACCGTCACCGGCACGCCCAGGTGGTTGTTGAGATTGCCGCGCGTCGCGTGCACCGCGCCGCCCGCGCCGCAGGCCAGCGCGATCAGCTCCTTGACGGTGGTCTTGCCGTTCGAGCCGGTGACGCCGATCCAGGTCGCGCCCTGGTAGCGGCGGCGGAACTCCATGGCCAGGGCGGCAAGCGCCAGGGTGACGTCGGCGACCACCAGCACCGGCACCGGCACCGCCACCGGACGGGTGGCGAGGATCAACGCCGCGCCGTCCCCGACCGCGGTGGCGGCGAAGTCGTGGCCGTCGTGGCTGGCGCCGGGCAGGCAGGCGAAGAGGTTGCCGCGCCGCACCGCACGGCTGTCGATGCTCGCGCCGTGGACGACGACCTCGCGCGCCGCACCGTGCCACACC
This sequence comes from Planctomycetota bacterium, assembly GCA_038213805.1. Lineage (GTDB taxonomy): Bacteria > Planctomycetota > UBA11346 > UBA11346 > UBA11346 > BOG-1363. Next base: position 27,209 of record JBBQSO010000014.1, read on the forward strand.
CCGCCGGTCAGGCGCACCGCAACCTGCTGATCGAGCAGGAACGGAGCCGGGCGGGGAACGCTGGCGACGGGCAGGCGCGCGGAGGTCATGGGCGGGTTGGCTCCGCACCGGCCGCCGGGTCGCCGCTGGCAACGATGCCGCCCTCGAGTCCGGCCACGAAGGCGCGGTCGTCCCACGGCAGCACGCGGTCCTTGATGATCTGGCTGGTCTCGTGGCCCTTGCCCGCGACCACCACCACGCCCTCGGGCCCGGCCAAGGCGCGTGCCAGGCGGATGGCGCGCGCGCGGTCGAGCTCGACCACCAGCAGGCGGCCATCGGGCATGCGCTTGCCATCCATCATCACCACCGGCGTGGCGCCAGGGGTGCGCAGCGCGGCGGCCAGGACCTGCAGATCGGCGCCGGCGCCACTCTCGGCCCAGAACACCTGGGTGCTCTGCGGCAGGCCGGCGATGACCTCCTCGGCGATGCTGCGCGGCTCCTCGCCGCGGCTGTTGTCGGTGGTCAGCACACCAAGGTCGGCCTCGAGCGCAGCGCAGCCCATCGGCCCGCGCTTGGTGCGGTCGCGGTCGCCGCCGCAGCCGTAGACGCACACCAGGCGGCGCTGCGGAAACTCGCGGCGCACCGCGCGCAGCATCACCGCGATCTCCTCCGGAGTGTGCGCGTAGTCGACGAAGGTGTCGGGGCCGTGCGCAAGCAGCTCAAGGCGGCCGGGCACCGCCGGCAGCGTGGCGAGGCGCGCCAGTGCGGTCGCCAGCGGCACGCCGGTGGCGCTAGCCATCAGCGCGCCAGCCGCCGCGTTCCAGGCGTTGAAGTCGCCGGGCAGGCGCACCGGCAGCGGGTAGTCGATGCCGGCGAAACGCAGCCGCCAACCGCGTTCGGCCTTGACGATGCGCGCCTCGCCCTTGGCGAAGCCCAGGGTCAGCACGCGCGCGCCCGCGGTCTGCGCGGCGTGGGCGACGGTGTGCGCGTGCGCGTCCTCGGCGTTGACGATCGCCAGGCCGCCCGGTGCCAGCCAGCGGAAGATGCGCAGCTTGGCCTGCAGGTAGGCGCCAAGCGTGCGGTGGTAGTCGAGGTGGTCCCGGCCCAGGCCGGTGAAAGCGACCGCGGCGAAGCGCAGCCCGGCGAGGCGCTGCTGGTCGCCGGCGTGCGACGAAGCCTCGAGCGCCACGCCCGGGCAGTCGCCGGGCAGCCCGGCGAGGAAGCGGTGCAGCTCTTCGGGCGGCGGCGTGGTCTGCGCGTTGGGGCGCTCGGCGGTGCCGTCATGCCAGCCGATGGTGCCGACGCGCGCGGCGCGCGTCTCGGCCCCGCCCATCGCCCACCACGCGCAGTGGGTGGTGGTCGACTTGCCCGCGGTGCCGGTGACCGCGACCAGCGGCGGGTGCGCCAGATCCAGACCGTGCGCCGCGGCGCTGGCGCGCGCGAAGGCCCAACGCGGGTGCGCGCTGCGCAGGCCCGGCCCCTCGTCCTCGAGTTCGGCGACGATCACCGCGGCGCCGGCGGCGTGCGCCTCGGCGCGGTGCCGGGCGCGTTCCGCGGTGCGGCCGCTCGCCACGTAGGCCTCGCCGGGGCGCACCGTGCGGCTGTCGCGCGCGATGCCGGCGAGCGCGGCCGGCAGCACGAGCGCGCCGCCGGCCGGCTGCGCGGTCAGCGCGGGCAGCAGGGCCTGACCAGCGAAGAGACGGGCGATGGGCATCATCGGGCGGAATCTCCGGAGATGGTGACGGCGCGCGGGGCGGCGGAACTGGAGACGGTCAGCGGGGCGTCGGCGTCCTCGCGCGGCGCGGCAGGCGCGTGCGCGGCGGTCGGGCGCGCCGCGCCGCGGACGGGACGGGCGGATCGCGCCGGCGCGGCGCTGGCAGCGGCGACCGGTCGTGCAACCGCGGCAGCCGGAGCGGCCGGCGCACCGGCGACCGTGCTGGTACGGCCGGCCTTGGCGTCCTTCGCCGCGAGCTTCTCCTGCTCCGCCGCGACCAGGTCCGCACGCTTGGGCACGTGCAGATATTCGAGCGATGCCTGCAGCGCCTTCTGCACCACCGGTGCGGCGGTCTCGGCGCCGTAGTGGCCGCCGCGGCTGGGGTCGTCGATCACCACCAGGCACAGCAGTTCGGGCTCGACGTTCGGCTCGGCCGGGGCCCAGCACACGAACGAGCCGACGTGGTTGGCGTGCGAATAGTGGCCGCCGACCAGTTTCTCGGCGGTGCCGGTCTTGCCCGCGGCGGTGTAGCCGGAGAGCTCGGCTTTGCGCCCGGTGCCCTCGGTCATGGTGTGGGTCATCGCCTCCTGGATCTGCGCGGCGTCGTCGACACTGAAAGTGCGCCGGGCCGGGGGCAGCACCGGCAGCGGCAGCTCGCGGCCGCGCCCGTGCTCGTCGAGCGAATAGATGCGCCGCACCAGACGCGGCGGCAGCCACACCCCGTGGTTGGCGGTGGCGGCGTGGGCCATGGCCAGCTGCAGCGGCGTAACCGCGATCTCGTGGCCCATCGGGATCGACATGCACGAGCCGAGCACCGACCAGCGCGGGCGCGCCAGCACGATGCCGGCATCCTCGCCGGGCAGACAGATGCCGGTGCGGCGGCCGAAGCAGAAGGTGCCGACCCAGCGGAACAGGCGCTCGACGCCCAGGCGGATGCCGAGCTTGGCCATCAGGATGTTGTCGGACAAGGCGATGCCCTGGGTGACGGAGAGGTTGCCGTGGCCGCCGCTGCCGACGCTGTGGTCAGTGATGGTACGCACCGCCTTGCCTTCGCGGTGCGTCCAGCGCCCATGCTCGCAGAAGATGCTCTCGGCCCAGGTCGTCAGGCCCTCGGCCACGGTCGCGCCGGCGATCAGCGGCTTCATCGTCGAGCCCGGCTCGTAGACGAAGGCGATGACGTTGTCGCGCAAGGCGCGCGGCTGCAGCTTGGTCATGTCGGTCGGGTCGAAGGACGGATAGCTCGCCATCGCCACGATCTCGCCGGTGGTCGGGCGGACCATGATCGCCGCGGCGTTCGCGGGCCGGCTCTTCTCGACCTGCTCGAGCAGGGCCTGTTCGAGGATATGCTGCAGGGTGGCGTCGATGGTCAGCTGGACGTGCGCGCCGCCCTGGGCGGGCACGCTTTCGGCGTCGGTCAGACTGGGCTTGCCGAGCGCGTCGATGGTCACGGTCTCGTGCCCGGGTACGCCGCCGAGCAGCGCGTTGCAGGTCTGCTCGAGGCCGGCGCCGCCACTGCCGTCGCTCTGCACGAAGCCGAGCACGTGCGCGGCGAGCGGCCTTTCCGGATAGCGGCGGGTGAACTCGCGGCGCACGTAGACGCCGGTCAGGTTGAGCTTGCGGATCTGCTCGGCGTGGTCGTCGTCGACGCCCTTGGCGAGCAGCCGACCGTTGCGCGGCGACTCGAACTGTTCGCGCAGATGGTCGCGCGGCAGGCCGAGCAGGCGCGCCAGCTCGACGGTCGCGCGCAGGCGGTCGTCCATGTACACCGGGTCGCAGCTGATCGTCCAGGTGCCGTCGCTGACCGCGAGCGGCGCACCCTGCGCGTCGTAGAAGTTGCCGCGCGCCGCGGGCAGCGTCCAGGTGCGGGTGCGCTGCTTCTCGCCCATCTGCGCGAGGTGCTCCGCCTGGTCGACCTGCAGGTGGTGCAAGCGCATCGTCACCAGTCCGAACAGCCCCGCGAACACCAGCAGGGCAAGGCCGGTGCGCCAGGGTTGTGCGGTGACAGGGACGAGCGCTTCGTTCATCAGGGGGTCGGCGGGGTCAGCGGACGGCGAGCGGGGCGGCGGCGCGGTCGCGCGCAGCGGTGGGTTCCGGACCGGTGAGCGGCAGCTCGATACGGCGCGCGATGTCCTCGAGCGCGGTCGGGCTGGCCGCCTGGTCGAGGACCGCGCGCAGGCGCTCCTGCTTGTAGGCGAGGTCGGTGCGCGCCTTGAAGTCGGCACCGCGCTGCTTGGCGAGCGCGGCCTGTTCGTTGCCGAGCAGCGCGACCTTGAGGGCGATGGCCAGGGCCAGGCTGATCCAGGCCACCGCGACCAGGGCGTGCAGGAAGAGGTCGGGACGCTTCATGGGTGGGCTCCGGCGCGTTCAGCCCAGCGCAGCTTTGCGGGGGCGGAACGCGGGTTGGCGGACAGTTCGGCTGCACCGGCGGTGATCACGCGGCGCGCAGCGTCGGCATAGGTGCCGGCCTCGCGGCGATCGCGGAAGTCGGTCTTCACGGCGCGGTCTTCAAGGCTGTGGAAGCTGATCACCACCGCGCGCCCGCCCGGGGCGAGCAGCGCGGGCAGCGCGGCGAGCAGGCGGCCGAGCTGGCCGAGCTCGTCGTTCACGGCGATGCGCAGGGCCTGGAAGGTGCGGCCCGCGGGATGGCGGTTATGGTGACCGGGCACCACGCGGCGGATCTCCTCCGCGAGCTCGGCGCCGGTGTGCAGGCGGCCTTCCGTGCGGCCGCGCTTGAGTGCGGCGGCGATGCGCCGGCTGAGGCGCTCTTCGCCGTATTGGTAGATGATGTCGGCGAGCTCGTCCTGGCCGAGCGCATCGATCAGCTCCAGCGCGCTGCGCGGGCAGCCGTCGCCCATGCGCATATCGGCCTGCGCGGCCGAGCGGATGGAGAAGCCCCGGTTGTCGTCGTCAAGTTGCATGCTCGAAACCCCGAGATCCGCCAACACGCCGTCGAAACGCTCCCCCTCCCTGACCAGCGCCTCCATGGCGTCGGCGAAGGTCCCGGCGCGCACGCTGAAGCGCGCCCCGTAGGCCGCGAGCCGCGTCGTCGCCAACGCGCGCGCCTGCGCATCGCGGTCCACTCCGTGGACCGTGGCCCCGCCTGCAAGCAGGGCCTCGCTGTGGCCACCCAGACCCAGGGTGCAGTCCAGCACCCGCCGGCCCGGCGCGGGGCGGAGGTGTTCGACCACCTCCGCGAGCAGCACCGGGATGTGACGCGCCGCGGCGTCGGTCGGCTCAGGCACCGACGGCCACGCGCGGCGCCGCCGCGGCCGCGTGGTCGACGGTCCGGCGCAAAAAAGCGAGGTAGGCACTGTCCTCGGCCACCGCCGGGCCGAGGCGCCGACGCAGGCAGGTAAGGCGCAGGGCGGCGAGTTCGAGGTCGCCCTGCAGGTCGGTGCCGCTGGCGGTGGAGTGCTCCACCGCGGCGTCGAGGGCGTGCAGCAGGCGACCGAGCGTGACATCGTGCATGGCGGTCTCCATGGTCGTGACGGCGCAGATCCGGGCGGCGGGGGCGGGGCTCATGCCTAGATCATCAGGTAGGAGTTGAGGTCGGCGTTGTAGCTGGGGCCCGCATCGCGGCCCGACCAGGCGAGGTAGTCGGCGGGATTCCACACCTGGATGGTGGTGTTGGTGCAGACGAAGAAGACGTCGCGCTCAAGGCCGAGGTAGCCGACCAGGTGGGCGGGCAGCACCACGCGGTGCTGGGCGTCGATCGCCATCGAGGCCATCTCGCCATTGAGCGCGGTGACCAGGTGCAGGCGCTGCTCGGGACTAAGCCGGGCATCGTCAAGGATGCGCTGCTCGCGGCGCTGGAGCTCCTTCTCGGTGAGCAGCAGAAGGATCGGGTAGACGCGATTTTCTGCATTTTTCCCGGCATTTCCCGCGCCGCCCACGGTCGGCATCGCGTGCTTCATGCCGCGCAGATGGTCCACGCCGGCCTCCTGCAGGAGGGCACGGGCCTCGCGCGGGATGGTCACCTGATTCTTCGGCGACAGACGTTGGGTTGGAAGCACGGCCAGCTCCACTGGACTGGGATACTGCTAATAGGCTCTACTCTATGCAACCGGAAACTACTTCCTGCAACTGGCAATTACAGATGCCGTGCAGCGTGCAACCCGCATGCAGTGGGTCGGTTAGGACTCACGAAATGGCCACCTGCCATTCCGGGCCCGTTGCGCGCGCGCGTCACCGGCCACGCTGCGCGCCCATGAGCCGCTATGACGATCTGGGTGGAGACGCGGTTCTGGAACCGCTGCTCGCCGACTTCTACGGGCGCATCGCCGGCAGCGCGATCGCCCCCCTCTTCCCACCGACCATGGATGAGACCCGCGCCAAGCAGGCCGCCTTCCAGAGCGAGTTCTGGGGCGGCCCTGCGCGCTATTCACCATGGCGCGGCCACCCCCGCCTGCGCGCCCGCCACCTGCCCTTTCCGATCGGCCCTGCCGAGGCCCGCGAATGGCTGCGCTGCATGCGCGAAGCCGTCGCGGCGAGCGCCATGCCGGAGGGACAGCGCGCGATGTTCTTGCTGCAAATGGAGCGCACGGCGGCGGCGATGATCAACCGCGGGGAGGAAGGGGATACGGGAGAGCTGAGACTTTAGGCTCACGCCCACGTTCCAGCGCATCGCTATCAAGATTCCCCGACGTACTCCCGCGTCGCCGTCTGCAGCAGCCTCAACAGCACCTCCTGGCGGCTCGTCTCCCACGCCTGAGCCTGGTCCTCGAGACTCAGCCCATCGCCCAGCAGCACCACCTCATCACCAGGCCGGTCACCCACCCCGAGTTCGACGAAGGCGGTCTGCATGCCGACTTCCAGCACCCATCGCCGCGTGCCCGCGACCTGGCACCAGCCGGTGCGCAGGCCATTGCTGTAGCCCATCGGGATGACCCCATGGCGGGTGGCGGCGAAGCCGGTGTAGCCCGCAGGGCCGCGGGTGTCACGGCACTCGGCGAGGCGCACCGCGATCCGCACAGCATCACGATAGAGCGCCAGCCCTGGACGCACCCCGTCGAGCCAGGCATCGGGCCGGTCGAGCAGGGCGGTGGCGGCGGCGTGCAGGCGCAGCCCGCGACCGCCGACTGCGGCGAGTAGGCGGGTGACGTGCTCGGGCCTGGTGGCATGGGTGAAGGCCTCGCTGCACCCGCCGGCGGCAAGCGCGGCCGTGACCTGATCAGCCGGGCAGGCGAAACGCTGCATGCCGGTATCGACGCACAGCACCGGCCCGGCGGCGCACAAGGTCGCCGCCTGGGTGGCGTCATGGACGGCCGGACGCACCCCGGCCATGCGGTAATCAGCCGCGGGGAGATCCACCGGTGGACCCATCGCCAGCACCGGCAGAGCAGTCGCCGCATGGATGCCCGCGCTCGCCGCCTCGGCCAGGGTGAAGGTGGCGAACCCGGCGACGGTACCTGCCAGTGCGGCTACCACGCGCCCCGCCCCGCAGCCGTACGCGTCCGCCTTGACCACGGCGAACACCGGCACCCCGGTGCGGGCGACGATGGCGGCAGCGGCGGAACGGATGCGCCCGAGGTCGATGGTGGCCGTGATCGCCGGCGTGCGGAAGGTCATCTCGCCCGGCTTACGGATGAGCGGCCAGCTTCTGCAGCCACTCCCCACTCAACCGGTAGGTGGTCCAGGCGCTCGTCGGAGTCGCCCCAAGCGTCTCGAAGAACTCGATCGCTATCGTATTCCAGAGCAGCACGGTGAACTCGACGCGACCGTAGGCGCGCTCAACCGCCGTGCGCGCAATGAAGCGTAGGATGCCAGTAGCGATACCGCGATTACGGTACTCTTCTTTCACGAAAATATCTTCCAAGTACAGACCACGACGGGCGTTGAACGTCGAGTAAGTCTGGAAGAACACGGCCATGCCCACGGGCACGCCATCCAGGAAAGCGAGCACGGGTTCGATGACTTTGTCCGGCCGACCGAGCTCACTTTTCAGCGACTCCATCGTCGAATGGTTGGGGAGGCGCTCAAAAGCCGCGAAGGCTGCGACCATGTCATTGAGGACGGCCGCGTCATCGAGAGTGGCCATGCGCACGACCAGTCCGGGGACGTCCTTCTTGACCACCTGCCGCTCCTGGTAGGCCGGGAGTAGAGCCACGCATGGGGGGGCGTCAAGCTGCGGAATGCAGCAGTGGACGCTTCGCGCCCGGTCCGGCAGTCCGGGGTCCGGAAGTCCGGAAGTCGGCTGCTGACGGATCCCGTGCACCCGAGACTTGAGGATGGCCTCCCGACCCAGGCCCAGGGATGACCGGCTCGCACCCTGCCGACAAGACTTCCGGACTTCCGGACCCCGGACTGCCGGACTTCCCCAAAACGGCCATTGAGTTCCCCCCCCTCCGCCCTTCAATGCCCGCCCGTTATGGTACAGCGCACCGCCGCCCTCATCAGCCTTGGCTGCTCGAAGAATCTCGCCGACAGCGAAGATCTGATCACCGCGCTGCGCTCGGTCGACTTCGGCCTGACCAAGGAGCTCGGCGAGGCCGATCTGGTGCTGATCAACACCTGTGGTTTCATCGAGGGCGCCAAGCAGGAGAGCATCCAGCACATCCTGGATGCCGCGGCCGGGCGCAAGGAGGGTGCCAAGCTCTTCGTGGCGGGCTGTCTAACCGAACGCTACCTGAGCGAACTCCAGGCCGACATCCCCGAAGTCGACCAGTGGGTGACCTTCAAGGACTACGACCGCTTCCCGGCGGTGGTGCGCACCCACTTCGGCGACATCCCCGAGCATCGCCTGCGCCACGACCAGCGCAGCCAGCTGACCCCCCCGCACTTCGCCTTCCTGAAGATCGCCGAGGGCTGCGACAACACCTGCAACTTCTGCGCCATCCCACTGTTCCGCGGCAAGCACCGCTCGCGCCCGCAAGAGGACCTGGTCGCCCAGGCGCGCACCCTGGCCAAGCGTGGCGTGCGCGAGATCAACCTGATCTCGCAGCACCTCGACTATTACGGCCAGGACCTTTACGGCGAGAAGCGCCTGCCCGGGCTGGTGCGCGCCCTGGCCGCGGCCGCCCCGGAATCGTGGCTGCGCCTCCACTACTGCTATCCCAACGATTTCACCGACGAGCTGATCGCGGCCATGGCCGAGACGCCCAACGTGGTGAAATACGTCGACATGCCGATCCAGCACGGCGCCAGCCGCACCCTGGCGGCGATGGGCCGGCGCACCACGCGCGCGCAGATCAGCGAGCGCCTGGCGCGCATCCGCGCCGCCATGCCCGAGGTGGTGGTGCGCACCTCGTTCATCGTCGGCTTCCCCGGCGAGCGCGACGAGGATTTCGCGGAGCTGCTCGACTTCGCCAAGGAACAGTCCTTCGACTCGGTCGGCTGCTTCCAGTACAGCGACGAGGACGGCACCACCGCCGCCAAGATGAAGCACAAGGTCCCAGCCGACGTCATCGCTGCCCGCCACCACGCCTTCATGACCCAGCAGAAGAAGCTGCACCGCGCGCGCCTGAAGCGCTGGATCGGCCGCGAACTGACCGTGCTGGTCGACGCGCAGCGCGACTTCGGGGTGTTCGCCACCCGCCACTACGGCCAGGCCAGCGAGGTTGACGGCGCCACCATCCTGGCCAGCGAGCTGGCCAGCGTCGGCAGCTGGGCGAAGGTCAGGATCACCGGCTCCAAGGGGTACGATCTCATCGCCGAGGCGGTGTGAGGGCCAGGCGCCGGTGCCTGCTGCTCGCCACCCTGGTTCTCGCTGGCTGCGGCTCGGCCCCGGTCCGCACCCAGGCCGACGCCCAGCCGCCAGCGACCGCCGACCAGGCCGCGGCTCTGGCCGCCGACGTCCAGCGCGTGCACGGCCAGGCCGCGGCGGTGACCGCTGATCTGCTGGTGCGAGTCAAACCGGATGGCGCGGACGCTGAAATCTTCCAGCTGCATCTGTGGTGCGCAGACGACGGACGCATCCACCTCGAGGCGACGCGCCTGGAAGTGCCGTTCATCCGCGCCCTGGTCCAAGCTGACGGGCACTTCACCGCGGAGCTGGTGCAGACTCGGGAGGTGGTCCACGGCACGCTCGCCGATCTCGCTGAGCGCGACGCCCAGGGCAAGCCGCTTGGCCTGCCCTTCCTCACCTACCTGACCCTGCTGGTCAGCGAGGCCAAGGCCGGTCCCCTGCCGACCGGCACCGCGCCCACCAGCCCGGCCGCTGGCACGCTGCGCTTCACCGACCCGGCCAGCGGACTGGACGCGCAGCTGACCGTCGACCACGCCAGCCATCAGGCGGTGGGCAAGCGCCTGAGCGATGCCAGCGGTGCGCCGGTGCTGACCCTCGAGTACGGCAAATACCAGGTTTTCGACCTGCTCAACCGCGCCAGCCGCGTGAAGCTGGTGGTCGCCGGCGACAACGGCGAATACTCCCTGCGCCTGCGCGACCTGCGCGCGGTGCCGGCGATCAGTGACGAGGGCATGCGCTTCGCGCCGCCAGCGGGTCTGACGGAGATCACACCCGCGGAGTTCCTGCAGCGGTTGCATTAAGGGCACGGCAGGCAGGAGTCGCGGGCTGCGGGCTTCAAGCCACGTTTCCTCGCAGCTCGCAGCTGGTCCCGGGCCCAACTCTCCACACGTGGAAGCCGGGCTTCGGGGCTGTAACAACAAGCCCCTGGAACCGGTATATCCACCGATCCCAGCCGGGATCGTCCCTCTTCCGCCGAGGCGCCCATGTCACTGACCAGCACGATCCTCACCCTACCGCTGGCCTGCGCCCTGTGGGCCGCCACGACCCCCGCGCAGGCCATGGACCTGGGTCAGATTCCCGGGGACGAACGCTGGCTGGTACAGGTCGACGTCGCCGCGGTGATGCAGGGCCGGCTCGGCCAGTGGCTGCTCCAGCATCAGGACGGCATGATCAAGGCGCGCCTGAGCTTGCTCGCCGCGGTCAGCGGCCTCGACCTGACCAAGGACCTCGACTCGCTGACCCTGTGCGGCGCCGACGCCGGTGAGGACAACGCGCTGATCTATGCGCGCGGCCGCTTCGATGCCAAGCGCCTGACGACCCTCGTCCAGGCGGCCGAGGGCTACACCAGCATCCCCTACCAGGGGCACGCCATCGCGCAGTGGCACGACACCAAGCGTGGCGCAGGCAAGCTCAACGCCGCCTGTCTGGTCGGCGACGGCCTGCTGGTGTTCTCGCCGCGCGCAGAATTGGTCGAGCTGGCGCTCGACGTCCTCGAGGGGCGCAACCAGGCGACCGCGGCCAAGGCCGGTCAGTTCGATGCCGCCGCGTTCCCCGCCGGCGCGCCGCTGGTGCTGGCGGCGACCGTCGACATGCAGAACTGGGCCAGGCTCGCGCCGCAGGCGGCGATGCTGCGCAACGTGCGCGGGGTGGTCGCGGGCGTCGCCGAGCAGGGCGACGACTTCGTGCTCAGTGCATACCTCAGTGGCCGCGACGCCGCGGCCGCCGCGCAGCTGCGCGACCTCGCCCAGGGCCTGATCGCCCTGGCCAAGCTCAACCAGGGTGCGGCCATGGAGCCGCTGGTGCAGGCGGTGGTCGACAGCGCGCAGATCAGCGCGAGCGGTACCGCACTCAGCGCCAGCGCCCACGTCCCGGTCGCGGCGGTGCTCGGCATCATGGAGCGCCGCAACGCCGGGCAGGCGGCGCCCTGATGAGCGCCGGCCAGCCGGTCCACATCTCAGGCCCGGTCGCTGACGCCGATGTGCCGCGCCTGGTGGCGGCCGCCCGCGCCGGCGACGGCGAGGCGTTCGCTGCCCTGGTGCGCGCTTACGCGACGCGCCTGCACCGCTTCGTCACCGCCCTGGGCATCAGCGCCGCCGACGCCGACGACGTCTTGCAGGACGCTTTCCTGCGCGCCCACCAGAACCTCGACCGCTATGACCCGACCTGGGCCTTCTCGACCTGGCTGTTCACCATCACGCGGCGGCTGGCGCTCAACCAGCTTGCCAAGCGCCGCACCGTGCCGTTGCCCGAGCAGGCCGCTGAACTGTGCGCAAGCGCACCGCCCGAGCCCGACGAGGATGCCGGACGCCTCTGGCTGCAGGCGCGCGCAGTGCTGCCCGAGCGCGCCTACCAGGTGTTGTGGCTGCACTATGGCGAGGATCTCGACGCCGGCGGCGTCGGTCGCGTCATGGGCATCACCGCGCTGCACGCGCGCGTCCTCCTCCACCGCGCACGCGCCCGCCTCGCCAAGGCCCTCGGCCCCGGCCGCGCCCCCATCCAGGTCCCGCACGGAGTTCAGCCATGAGTCCTGAAACCAACGATGAGCAGCAGCGCCTGTCCGGACGGCTGCGCCGCGCCGCGCAGGCGTGGCCGGCGGACGCCCCACTTGGCCTGGGCGAGCGCATGGCCGCGCGCGTCGCGGTCGCGGTCGCCGCGCCGATGGGCCGACGCCCCCTGACGATGCCGGCGTGGGCCTGGCTGACCGCTGCGGCCGGCCTGCTGATCGCGATCGGCGCACTGGCGAGTGCGCGCGGCGCGCCCTCGACGGTGGCAGTGCCGGTGGTCGCGCTGCAGCCCCTTGCACACGCGGCGGACGACGATTTCACGCTGCCAACCATGCCCAGCGAGATTCCGCTCAACCGTGAACTGCGCAACCTCGACGCCGACATGCGCGCAACCGCGGCATTCCTGGTCGACCGGCTACCGGTGATCGAGCTGGCGCAGCGCGAGCCGGGGCCGAAGACGCAGCCGTAAAGGAGAAGGGAGACGTTGAACACGAGACGCATCTCGCGTCTCGCGTCTCGCGTCTCGCGTCTCGCGTCTCGCGTCTCGCGTCTCGCGTCTCGCGTCTCGCGTCTCGCGTCTCGCGTCTCGCGTCAGGGCGGGCCACGGCGATCAGCGCAGCCTCATGTCAAAATTCCTGTGACGCTGCGCGTTATCGTCGCGCCTCGCGCCGAGGTACCCAACCGCGCAACGGGGAGCGCTACTCGACCGTCACCGACTTCGCCAAATTGCGTGGCTGATCGACGTCGCAGTTCCGGCGCCGCGCGACGTGGTAGGCGTAGCGTTGCAGCGGCAGCACGCTGAGCAGCGGCTGGAGCAGATCCTCGCCGGCGCGCGCCACGGGAAAGAGATGGTCGCTGAGATCGCGCAGGGCGCGATCGCCCGCCAGGCCGACGGCGATGACGCGGCCGGCGCGGGCGCGCACCTCTTGCAGGTTCGAGAGCATCTTCTCATAGAGCGCGTCCCGCGGGCACAGGCAGATCACCGGCAGGTGGCTGGTCACCAGCGCGATGGGGCCGTGCTTGAATTCGCCGGCGGGGTAGCCGACGGCGTGCACGTAGGCCAGCTCCTTGAGCTTGAGCGCGCCCTCAAGCGCGGTCGGGTGCTCGCCACCGCGGCCAAGGAAGACCGTGGCCTGCGCGGCGGCGAAGATGTCCGCGGCCTCGGCGACGGGCTCTTCGGCGGTGGCCAAGGTTGCGGCCGCGAGTTCGGGCAGGGCGCGCGCAGCGGCCACGGCCTGGGCCTCGGCGGCGGCGTCGAGCAGGCCCTTGGCGCGCGCCACCTGCAGGGCGAAGAGGTAGAGCGCCAGCACCTGCGCGGTGTAGGCCTTGGTGCTGGCCACGCCGATCTCGGGGCCGGCGAGCAGCGGCATGACGCCGTTCGATTCGCGCGCGATGGTCGAGGTGACGGTGTTCACCAGGCCGACGACCGGGATGAACTTGGCGCGCGCCAGGCGCAGACCGGCGAGGGTGTCGGCGGTCTCGCCGGACTGGCTGATCGCCACCACCAGGGTGTTGCCCGAGGCCACCGGGTTGCGGTAGCGGTACTCGCTGGAGATGTCGACCTCGACGTGGATGCGCGCGAGCTGCTCGAGGAAGCGCTTGCCGAGCAGCGCCGCGTGCCAGCTGGTGCCGGCGGCGAGGAACACCACGTGGTTGACCGAGGCGAGGTCGAGACCGAGGTCGGGCTCGACCAGTGCGCCGCCGCGCAGGCGGCTGTCGAGCAGGCGCGCCAGCACCGCCGGCTGCTCGGCGATCTCCTTGGCCATGAAACTGTCGTAGCTGCCCTTCGAGACCGCCTCGGCGGTGACCTCGATCGCCTTGAACACCGCCTCGGCCGGCTGCCCGGCGAAGTCGCTGAGCGCGAGGCCCTGGTCGGTGAGGTCGGCGATCTGACCGTCGGCCAGGAAGCACACCTGGTGGGCGTGCGGCAGCAGCGCCGGCACGTCGGAGGCCAACAGCATCTCGCGCACCGGCGTGCGCCCGGCCTTGGCGAAGCTCGCGGTGCTGCCCTCCGCGGCCGGCTCGTTGAGGTCGTAGGAACGGCCCTTGCCGACCAGGAGCGGCGAGCCCTGGCGCACCGCGACGATGCGCCGCGGGTGGTCGGCGAAGACCACGGCAAAGGCGAAGCTGCCCTCCAGGCGGGCCACCGCCGCGCGCACTGCAGCCAGCGCGTCGCCGCGGTAATGGTGGGCGATGAGCTGCGGAATGACCTCTGTGTCGGTCTCGCTGCGGAAGATCGCGCCGGCCTGGGTCAGCTCGCGGCGCAACTGCTCATGGTTCTCGATGATGCCGTTGTGCACCACCGCGATGCGCCCGTCGTACGGCCCGCCGCTGGCGAGGTGCGGGTGACAATTGATCTCGGTGGGCGCGCCGTGGGTGGCCCAGCGCGTGTGCGCGATGCCGCAGTTGCCGTCCACCGGCTGGGCCTCGATGAGATCGCTGAGCTGCTTGAGCTTGCCGGCCGCCCGACGCAGATGGATCTCACCGTCGCTCATCACCGCCAGGCCGGCGGAGTCGTAGCCCCGGTACTTGAGGCGCTCGAGCGCGACGATCAGCACCGAATCCGCAGGCTTGGGACCGAGATACCCGGCGATTCCGCACATCGCATACGCTCCAGAAGCTCAGCGTAACGCCGGCACCGCAAGGCGGAAGGCCCGGCGCCTCCTGGCATCATCCCACCATCCCCGTGCGTGGGGGGCGACGGCGCTTCCGGGATGCATTCGGTGGTCGGCGTGGATGATGCGCAACGAGCACCGCCCGGACCGCCACCATGCCCAACGCCCTCGCCACCTCCGCCTCGCCCTACCTCAAGCAGCACGCGGACAACCCCGTGGCCTGGCAGCCGTGGGGAGAGTCCGCTTTCGCCGAGGCACGCCGCCGCGATGTGCCGGTGCTGGTCTCGATCGGCTACAGCACCTGCCACTGGTGCCACGTCATGGCTCACGAGTCGTTCGAGGACGCGCAGACCGCGGCGCTGATGAACGCGCACTTCGTGTGCATCAAGGTCGACCGTGAGGAGCATCCCGAGGTCGACGCCATCTACATGGACGCGGTGCAGGCGCTCACCGGCCATGGCGGCTGGCCGCTCAACGCCTTCACCGACGCCGACGGACGGCCGTTCCACGCGCTCACCTACCTGCCGCGCCCCGCCTGGCGCAAGCTGCTTGACCACCTCGCGGCGCTGTGGGCAGGCGACCGCGCACGCATCGCCAAGGCGGCGGAGCAGATCACCGCCCACCTCCAGGATGCGGGCGTCGCCCCGGGCGCGCTGCCGGCCGACCTGTGGAGCGGCCTCGAGCAGGGCCTGGCGCGCGCCTGGGACGGCGCCGCGCCGGGCTGGGCGTATGGCGAGGCCAAGGCGCCGAAGTTCCCCTCCAGCCAGGTGCTGCCGCTGCTGCTCGACAGTGGGCGCGCGCCGGTGCTGCGCCAGGCCGAGCTGGTCCTCGAGGCGATGCAGGACGCCGGCCTGCACGAGCGCGTCGGCGGCGGATTTCACCGCTACAGCGTCGACCGTCACTGGCGGCTGCCGCACTTCGAGAAGATGCTCTACGACAACGCGCAGCTCATCGTCGCCTACGCACGCGCGGGGGCGGCGCTCGGGCGACCCGACTTCACGCGCACCGCGGTCAACGCCGGCGACTACCTGCTGCGCGACCTGCGCGTGGTCGAGGACGGCGTGTTCCGCGGCTATGCCAGTGCCGAGGACGCCGACGATCCGGATGGCGAAGGCAGTTTCTACGCCTGGCCACCGGCCGAGCTGGCCGCGGCGCTTGGCGCGGCGACGGGCGCCGCGCTGGCAGCCGCCTGGGACATCACGCCCGGCACGCGTCCGACGAGCGCGCACGGCCACCTCGAGCCGATCGTCAGCCACATCCCACACCCGCGCGGCACCGCGCTGGCGCGGCTCGCCCCGGACGGCGACGTGCAGGCACTGCGGGCATCGTGGGAGGTGCACCTGCCGGTGCTGCGCGCGCGCCGCGCTGCCCGCCCGCGCCCCGGCCGCGACGACAAGGTGCTCACCGACCAGAACGCCCTGGCCCTGGAGGCCTTCGCTGCGCTCGGCCGTCACTGTGGCGATGAACGTGGCGAGGCACGCTTCACCGCCGCCTGCAGCGAACTCGCCGCCGTGCTGATGGCGCGCCACCATGCGGATGGTCTGATCCGCCTGCCGGGCGCCGCCGGGCAGCCGGCGCGCCCTGCCTACATCACCGACTACGGCGCGCTGGTGACCGGGCTGTGCGCGGCCTTCGACCTGCTCGGCGAGCCGGCGCTGATCGACGCGGCCGAACGCGTCGCCGACGAGGCCTGGACGCGCCTGCACGCGGACGACGGCGGCTTCTACACCACCCCAGCGGGCCGCACCGACCTGGTGCGGCGCGGCCGCGAGCAGACCGACAACGCGTGGCCTTCCGGGCAAAACAGCCTTGCGCTGGGCTGCGTGCGCCTGGCCGCGCTGACCGGCACGGGCCGCTGGCGGGCGCTCGCCGAGGGTGTGTTCTCGGCCAGCGCCGCGATCGTCGCGCAGGCCCCCAGCGCCTGCGCGACGTTGCTGCGCGCCGCCGTGCAGGCGCGACGCGGAGCGCTCATCGCGGTCGTCGCCGGCGCCGCCGACGATCCGGCCACCGTCGCGCTGCTCGCCACCTGCCGGCGCGCGACCCTGCCGGGACTGGTGATCGTGCCGCTGGCCACCTGCCGCGAGCGTGCCTGGGCCTGCCTCGACGGACGCCGCGACATCGACGAGGCGCAGGTGATGCTGTGCATCGGCACCACCTGCCTGCTGCCGGCGCGCGATCCGGAAGCCCTCACGCTGCGCCTGGTCGAGGCCGGCCGACGCCTGGCGGAACGCCGCGCTGAGCGCTCTGGCGTCGCGGAGGCGCCGTGAGCGCGGGCGCCGGCGGGTCGCCATGACGACCATTCCAATCGCCGCTCCACACGATGGCCAGCACGTCGCCGCGCAGGTCGGCGACGTGCTGGATATCGCGCTGGAGGAGACGGCGGGCAGCGGCTTCCAGTGGCGCCTCGCCGGGCCACCGGCGGGCTGCACCGTCACGGACGAGACGCGCACGCCGGGCGATGCGAAGCACCCAGGCGCCAACGGCAGCCACCGTTGGCGGGTGGCGCTCGGTGCGGTCGGCGCGCATACGCTGGTCTTTAAGCTGGGGCGCGGGTGGGAGGAGACGTCTCGTCAGCGGTTGGCAATCACCGTCAGCGTGGGCTGACGCATACGACCATGCACACACCTCGACGCGCCGGTCGGGAGTGCGCACGACCATTCCAGTGTTCGGGCCACGGCGACACTGGATGCAGGCATCAATCCGTGGGCCGATATTCCAGCGTCCAGCTGAAATGCCCACCCGCTGGAACATCGATCCGGATATACGGCTCGGGGCAGAATGCGGCCGCTTCCACATACACTTCGTAGCGTGATGGCGGCGGCGTGGTGGTGATCTGCAGCCCTCCCGTCGGCGTGGTGACGGAGACCCGTGCGTCCGACCAGGTCCAGGGGATCGTCGTCCACGATCCGTTTGGAATCGGATCCGTGAACCACATCCTGGTGCCGTCGACAACCGCTGCCGGTGGGTGGGGCTGCGGTACGGGGATGCCGGGAAAGGTGAGCCGGTAGGACGAAGCGATGGGTGCCGTCCCAATCCGCAGCATGGCATGACTGTAGAAATCGGTCGCGATCGTCCGGGAACCCGTGTTCTCGAGGCGGTGATCAATCGCCACGCCGCCGCCGATGACCAGACGGACCGTCTTCGCATACCGGTAGCCCCAACCATCGGCGCGAAGCGGCAGATCCTGGTGAAACGCCACGCTGCCCGTAGTCCCGACGACCGTCCATGGGGGGGTTTCGCGGATGGGATAGGCGACGTTGAAGTGGTAGTCCGGAGCGCCCATGCGGGTCAGACGGCCGATGCCGATCTTTACGAAGGATCCGCCGTCACCCGCCTCGTCCCAACCAGGGGGATCGCGCAGCCCGAATTCCTCGCAGGGTCCGGCCCCATGATCGTGTCCAGTGGGATCGTGCGCCGGGCGCAACTGGCTGAAATACTCCCGCTCATGCCAGCGCATGCCGACGATCATCCCGCTCCAATCGAAGCGTTGGCCTCGGTACCAGCCCTTCTCGGCATCAGGCAGGCGGATCTCCACCCGGGTCACGCCATCATCGAGGGTCAGCGCGGGCCACTCCTCGGCTGAAGCGCACATGAGCGTGGCGCCCAGGATGACTGCGCTGCGCGACGCGCTGGTTGTTGCGCTCATGACACGTTCCCGATGTGGGCGCAGAATGCCTGGCTCCCGGCAGCAGGCCAGGCGATCACCCCAGGCCCTTCCAACAATTTGCTCCGCAGCGAAGTATGCCCAGCAGATGGTCGCGCGATCCCGGTTCGCTGGCGTACGGGGTCGAGGCGTCCGCGATCAGCGATGGAGGATCGCAGATGCGTCGTTGCAGGCGGCAGCGACATGTTCGCCGGTGGCAATCCGGGCTCCGTCCGGGGCTGAGCCTCGCCCCCGTGGTTCCGTGGGCCCCTCACCGTCCGGCCCTAAGCAGCGCCCAGCCCTGCCAATCACGTTTGGGCACCGTGTGCACGATGCCGTCGAGCTTCTCCAGCGCCGGGACGTTCCAGAAGGCGCCGCCGAAGTTGATCTCCTGATGGCACGCACTGGATAGCGAGCCGTCCTCGACCGCGATGCATGGGTGGTCGTCCCTGATGCCCGAGGTGTTGTAGATCAGCGTGCCGAGAATCTCGGTCCTGCCGCCACTCCTGGTCAGAACCTTGGTGCCGTCGCCTTCGGTCTTCATGCCCAGGATCCACATGGTGCCGCCGTCGTTGCGGGTGTTGACGCGCACGGCCTTGGGGGTTCCTTCGGTGTTCCATTGACGCAGATAGGCGGTGGCGCCCTTTTCGATGTAGGCGTGGCCGACGCAATTGGTCATGAACAGCGTGGCGCCGGGGCGGGCGATGGCGGCGCCACTGCAGGTGCGCATCAGCACCGCGCGTTTGGTGGAGCGTACCTCGATGCCGAAGTTCGGCCACGGTGCGAACACCTGGAGGTGTTCGAACACCACCACCGGCGCGGCCTTGGCGGATGGATCGTCCTCGACCACGAACTTGGCGAGGTTCTCCGGATAGGTGGGCGCATCGGTCGGCCCGCCGAGCAGGCGGATGAAACCGAACCCCCAGATGCGGTTGACCGAACCGTGGACCTTCACGTCTTTTTTGATCCAGTACCAGTTCGGATCCCCGCCCTTGCCACCGCGCAGATAGACGGTGGTGGCGCCGATCTCGGCCGCGTGATCGATCGCCTTCTGCAGGGCCGCGCTGTCGTCGTCCTCATCGCCGAACGCGGCGCCGAACTCGTTGGCGCACACCCATTTCTTCGGGTCCTTCTCCAGCGGCACCACCGGCTCCGGCCTGGGGGTCAGCCCCAAGCCGGAGCCGGGCGCGGCGGACCCGCTGGGCCGGGTGACGGGCTCGCTGCTGAACTCGGCGATGATGCCGCCGGCGAGATCCTTCTGCGGCGCATGGATGGCGGTGGTGAAGCCCGTGGTGGTCAACCGCTGCGCGTACAGCCGGCCTTTCGCGCCCAGCGACACCGCGGGGCCCGCGGGGCCCGCGGTACCTGCAGGGGCTTCGAAACGGCAATCGACCAGGCACAGCGAGCCTTCGTCGCTGTCGACGGCGAGGGGCGCGCCGATCACCGTGAGACCTTCCACCGCGAACACCTGGCCGCGATGCCGGAGCCCGACCTTGGCCTTGGTCACCGTGACCCGCGAGATGGTCTGGCTGTTGATGCCGCTCGCGGTGTGGATCCCGGTGGCGAAGCCGTTGATCTCGACGTCCTGGATCAGGTGCGGCCCGTTCTGATCGTGCAGGCCCAGCTCCAGACCGACCACACCGTTGCCGGTGATGCGCACGTCCCGCACCAGGCCGGTGTTGTTGGAATAGAACAGCAGTCCGATGGCGCCCGGATTGTTGCCCGTATCGATGGTCAGGTTGACGATCGTGCGATCGAAGAAGTCGGCATTCATATGCGCGCTATCAGCGCGCGACATGGCGCGGATCGCCGCCTGCGGATGTTCCGGATCGCCAAACCCCGTGGCCTTGTCGTCGAGGCGGATGATCGTGGTGTCGCGCTCCTGACCATAGAACCAGGGCCCGACCATGGCCCCCTCGCCGCCCTTCGCCTCGGGCTTGAACACCAGTGGACGGGTGATGCGGTAGACGCCCTTCGGCAGGTAGATGGTGCGGCTGAAGTCGCTGGCCTGGCAGCGGTACACCGCCTGCTGCAGCGCGTCGGTGTCATCGGCCTTGCCGTCACCCTTCGCCCCGAGGTCGCGCTTCACGTCGAGCACCGCCTTGGGGTCGTCGGGGAAGATGATCTCCGCTGCCGGGAGCTCAGCGGCAAGCAGACAGCAGAACAGCAAAGCGAGGCGCATGGCACGCTCCCATGGCAGGTGAGAACAGGGCTGGGCGTCAGCGGAATCGATCGGGAGGGGTTCGCATCCCTGGTCCTGCCTGAGGATCGAGTACCGCTCCACGCCACCAGGATGATGCGAGCCAGGAAGGTCAGTGCCCATATCCACCCGCATGCGCACGCAGGCCCGCGGCGCTGCTCGCCTGGTCACCCGCCCAGGCGCCTCCCAGCAGCAGGGCCTCAAAGACTTCGGTGTCATTGGGGCCCTTGGCCTTCCCCTTGAAAGACTCCTGGCCATTGCCACAGAGAAAGGACGCGTTGGAGGTGGTCTTGCTGATGGACAGGTCATCGCCCAGGCTGCCGTCCCCCTGATGATGCGCGAAGGTCGCATCTGCGACCCGCCACCCGTCATCGATCCACGCCTGGCGTTTGAGCGCGACGCTCATCGCCAGGGTGTGCATGCCGCCACGCTGGTGCCCCGCCTCGAACTCCCTCTGCGCCTGTTGGAAGCTGACGAATCCGCGGGCGTCACCGGAACCGCCCCGCCAGGGCTCCATCACTGCCGACGGGAGCGAGCGCAGGAGCGCAAGTTCGCTGACCACCTGCAGATCGTTCTTCGCTCCGGCCGCAGCGGCGGTAGCGGCGGTAGCGGCGGTAGCGGCGGTAGCGGCGGTAGCGGCGGTAGCGGCGGTAGCGGGGCCGGAAACCGTACATGCCAGCGCCAGGGCGCACCACAGGACGCGAAAGAAATTCCGGGAGCGCTTGATGTTCTTCATGGTGTGACCGGGGATTCCCAGAACAGGGCAGCGCGGGATGTTGCGGTCATGGTATTATTAGCACGTACTAATACTGCGGATTATGCTCGTTTCTCCACATCGTGAATGAGCCACGGTGCGCGCCGACGCCAAGCATGGGCGCCCGCATCACCGCCGCGCGGTACAGCGTGCACAGCGAGGCTGACCTTGCCCAGCAAGGTCTGGGCACATGGCGCCAGGCGCACCGGGATCGCACGGATGCTGTCCGGGTCCGGCGCTTCCGGCTGTTCGCGAAGGCTGCGGACGAACGCGCCTGGGATCAACGGAATGCTCGCCCTCGCAGATCGCGGCCACGGGAATCCCACTCCACCTCCTCCCCAGTGCCCACGTCAAACCACTGGCCGTGCTGGCGGTTGGCACTTGCGAGACTGACGTGTGGGAAGCTCTGCCGATGGTCGCTCGCAGGGTTCATCCTGGTGATGACCCGCACAAGGGCGACGACCGCGCTCGCGGTGATGGCAGCGGAAGCATCCGCTGATCCACCGTGGCGGTCGCTGACCGTGACGATCACGATGGCGACACCAGCGCAGGCGTCAGCGCGGGAGGGAGCGCTGCCCGTGCCGGTACCGCCATCGCCGGAGGTCCGGGCGGAGGTCTGCGTGTCGCCAGCTCCATCGCTGGATTCGACGGTTCACGACGCCATCGGCCTGGATGCGCCTGCGCTCGTGGTCATCGCCGAACATGCGGCGCCAGGATTCTCATTCCGAATCCCGGCGGCCGCTGGGCCTTACGCCCCCGAAGGGCCACCACCGCACCTGGTGCAGCTCATGCTGGCCCACTGATTCCGCGGCCGCGGTGGCTGGCCGCGCTCACTCCGCGACGGTCTGCAGCGTCCAGAAGTCGTCGGACAGGTCCGGATCGGTGAGGTAGCCGTAGGGCATCGTGAAATAGCCCTTCATGCCCCACTTGGGGCCCCAGGAATTGCGCACGATGAAGGCCTGCTTGCTCTCGTCGTAGCCGACCGCGAGTACGGCGTGGCCGCCCAGGGTCGCCTCCTTGGGGCCCGGCATCGAGACGACGCCGGTCTTGGCGACGGCGGCCGATTCGAAGCCCTCATAGACGGTGAAGCCGAAGACGAACGGGAAGCCGCTGGCCAGGGTGCCCTTGAATTGCGAGAGCAGACGCGGCACGCGCTGGTAGGAGAGCAGTTTGTGCTTCTTCGCCTCGGCGTACACGGCGGCCGGGGGCTTCTGGGTGAACTTGCCGGGATTGGCGTCGCTGTAAGTCCACGCGGTCTCGGGCGGGGTGCCCAGGTTGTGCACCGACTTGACGCCATCGCGGATCATCGCGCCGCTGTCGGACGCGACGGTGTGCTCCATGTCGCGCTCGTTGTAATAGATGAACAGGCGCGATGGGGTGAAGACCTTCTTGGCCTTGGCCTTGAGCTGCGCGAATTCGAGCGCGCCGGCGATGGCGTTGGCGGTGCAGCTGCCGATCTGGCCCTGATCGTAGACGGTCTTCGGACACAGCTTGCGCAGGTCGACCTTGGCGGGCAGGGCGCGCATGATGGCGTGCGGCGCAGCATACAGCAGGTCGCGGTGATCGGGGAGGTCGGGAACCCAGCCATACTTGTTGGCCATGCGGTGTCTCCTTGACGGTGCGCCCCCGGGCGGGGACGGGTGATGGCGGAAGGGATCTGCCGCAGCGCGGCGGTGCGCGGCGGACTGCGTGAAGTACTGCGAATTCGGCCAGGAACCGGAAGCAGTTCCGACCAGTCGCGGAGTTTGCCGGCCGGGAAGAAGCGGTCCACTACAGAGGGCGGCTGTCGTGGAACCAACCGGACCGCCGCCTGCCGCAGCGCACGGTCAGATTGCTCTCGCCTCCCACTGCACACGCAAGCGACTCACGCGTCCCGGGACTTCCGGACTTCCGGACCCTCCCGCTAGTGCACGCTGCCACCGCGCACCACCAACGGCTCGAGCGCTTTTTCCGCCGGCACGTGCGGACAGCCCGCCGGGTAGGCGCCGCCCTCGGGGCGCGCCCAGGCCACCGCGTTGCGCAGCAGCTGCTGCACCAGCGGATGGTGGTAGGTCGGATACGCCTCGTGGCCGGGGCGGAAGTAGAAGATCTTTCCCGCACCGCGCCGGTAGGTCACGCCGGAGCGGAAGGCCTCGCCGCCCTGGAACCACGACAGCAGGACCACCTCGTCGGGATTGGGGATGCCGAACGGCTCGCCGTACATCTCCTCCTGCTCGATGTCGAGGTGCGTGCCAGGCAATCCGCGCACGATGGCGTGGCCGGGGTTGCAGAACCACAGGCGCTCGCGCTCGCCGGCCTCGCGCCAGCTGAGGTCGCAGCTGGTGCCCATCAGACGCTTGAAGATCTTGGAGTGGTGGCCGCTGTGCAGGACGATCAGGCCCATGCCGTCGAGCACGCGCCGCTGCACGCGTTCGACGACCGCATCCGCGACCTCGCCGTGGGCGGCGTGGCCCCACCAGGTCAGCACATCGGTCGCGGCGAGGCGCGCGTCGGTCAAACCGTGCTCCGGCTCCTGCAGAGTGGCCGTGGTGGCCTTGATGCCAGGATCGGCGTTGAGCGCCGCGGCGAGTGCGCCGTGCAGGCCTTGCGGATAGATGCTCGCCACCAGCGGCACCCGCTGCTCGTGGACGTTCTCGCCCCACACGGTGACGCGGATGGTCATGGGCTCTCCTTGCTGGTGCGCGCGGCGCGCGGCGCGCGGGTGGTGGCGCGCGGCACCAGCACCACGGGCAGCTCGAGCGCGGCGACGCTCGGCGCCTTGCCGGCGGTGGGGCGGTGGAGCAGGGTGGCGATCGACTGCGCCGCCCACGCGCCAAACTCGCCCATCGGCTGGCGGATGGTGGACAGCCCGATGATGTCCATCAGCGGCTGGTCATCGAAACCGATCACCTGCACATCGCGCGGCACCTGGTGGCCGCGCGCGCGCAGCTCCTCGAGCACGCCAACCGCGATCATGTCATTGACGCAGACGATGCCATCGACTTGCGGGTGCTGGTCGAGCAGCGCCGCGGCCGTGGCGCGCCCCGCCTCCGGGGTGATGGCGTCGGCGCGCAGCTGTGGGGCCTGGCTGCCGGCCACCGCCACGAAGCCCTCCTCGCGGTCGAGGAAGGACTGGGTCTCGGCCGAACCGGTGATCAGCGCCAGCGCCTTGCTGCCGCCGCGCTGCAGGTAGCGCGCGGCGCGTGTGCCGGCAGCGACGTTGTCGATGGTGACCGAAGGCACCCCGGGCAGCGCGTACTCGACGCTCACCACCGGGATGCCCATCTGCTGGAGCTGCGCGACGCGCTCCGCGGTGATGCCCATGCTGCACAGCACCAGGCCCTCGCAGGCGTGCTCGCGCACCAGGCGGTCGAGGACGCGGTTCTTGTCGTCGCGGTCCTGGATGTTGTAGAGCACGAAATCGAGATCGGCCGCGGCCAAGCCGAGCGACAGCGGCTTCGACACCGAAAAGTAGAAACTGGCGCTGAAGAACGGCATCAGCGCGGCGACGCGCTGGCGGTTGGGTCCGCGCACCGCCAAGCGGCGCGCCGCGCGGTTGGGTCGGAAGCCCAGCTCGACCATGGCGCGCTGCACCGAGAGGCGCGTGGCGCTGGCCACGCGTTCGCTGCCATTGAGCACGCGACTGACCGTGGCGATGCCGACGCCGGCGCGTTTGGCGATGTCATAGATGGTCGGGTCGCCGAGCATGGACGCCACGGTCGTACGGACCGGGACGGGGTCGGCAACCGCTCTCGTCGCTCTAGAGCTCGCGCAGGCGCGGCAGGAGCAGGATCACGCCCAACACCGCCATGGTCACCTCGAGCGGGAAGATGTACCAGGCGTTGCCGCCGGGCTCGGACTGGGTCAGGAAGGCGGCGCTGCGGAAGAGCACGATGCCCACGTAGGTGCAGGCCGCGACCAGCAGGCCGGCGGTCTGCAGGCCGGGGCGCCACGCCGCGAGCGCGAAGATCACCGCCAGTCCGAACTCAAGGCCACCGTAGACCGCGAAGTACTCGCTGCGCCCGGCGCCCCCCACCGGCTGCAGGCCGACGAAGGCCGCGGTCTGCGCCGGTTGGATGACGCACCACACCGCGAACACCAGGTAGATGACGGCGTTGACGGCGAGGTAGATGGTGGCGGTCATGGCGAAAACCTAGGACCCCGACGACGGGGCGCGAGAGGCTTTCCGGGATCTTCCGGCAGCCGCGCCAGCGCCTGCTGCACGCGGCAGCGCCCGCGCCGCCCAGGTCGCCCTTGCCCCCGCACTGTGCGCTTCCACAGTCGGCTCCGGGTTCCGCCGCGCGCGCGGCAGGCACATTTCCCCCGCGCTCCGGAGCGTCCATGAGCGTCCTTCTCAACGAACTCCAGCTCCAGCACCACCAGGGTCAGGCGAAGGCGCTGCTCGACGGGCTTGAGAAGGTCATCCTTGGCCAGTCCGCGCTGCTGCGCTTGGTGGTGGTGGGCATGCTCGCCGGTGGCCACGTGCTGCTCGAGGGCCTGCCCGGCCTGGGCAAGACCGAGCTGGTCAAGGCGCTGGCCGCGCTCAGCGGGCTCGACCACAAGCGCATCCAGTTCACCCCTGACCTGCTGCCCAGCGACATCACCGGCACGCTGATGCTGCAGGAGGGCGCGCGCGAGGCCGACGGGCGCAGCGTGCGCTCGATGGTGTTCCGCCCCGGCCCGCTATTCGCGCAGGTGGTGCTCGCCGACGAGATCAACCGCGCCAGCCCAAAGACCCAGTCGGCGCTGCTCCAGGCCATGCAGGAGCGCACCGTCACGGTCTTCGACACCACCCACCGCCTGCCCGACCCGTTCTTCGTGCTCGCCACCCAGAACCCGGTCGAGCTCGACGGCACCTACCCGCTGCCCGAGGCCCAGCTCGACCGCTTCGCGGTCAAGTGCGCCGTGACCGGCGTCTCGACCGAGACGCTGACGCGCATCCTGCGCGAGCGCCCGGACGGCCGCGGCGTTGAACCGGTGGCACTGACCACCGCGCAAGAGATCCGCGACCTGCTCGCCGCGGTGCGCAAGATCGCCCTACCCGAGGCGGTCGCGCACTACATCGCGCGCCTGGTCAACGCCACCCGCCCCGAGCTGCCCGAGGCCCCCGACGCCATCCGCGCCGCGGTGAAATGGGGCGCCAGCCCGCGCGCGGCAATCAGCCTGGCGGCCTGCGCGCGCGCCGCGGCGCTTCTCGCCGGCCGCCCGGCGGTGGGCTTCGCCGACGTCAAGGCGCTGGCCGTGCCGGTGATCGGGCACCGCCTGATCCTCGGCTACGAGGCCGGCCTGTCCGGCACCACCGCCAGCGCCCTGGTCGAAGGCCTGCTTGGCAGCGTCGGCGAGCTGGCGGCGTGAGGAGCGGCTGCGCCGCGGTCCGGAAGTCCGGAGGTCCGGCAGTCCGGAAGTCCCGTGACGCGCGGGTCGCGACCGCGCCCCGATGCGACGGACCGCCCCCAGGAACGGATTGGCCGCGGCCCCGGACTGCCGGACTTCCGGATTTCCGGACTTCCGGACTCGTGCACGCCGCCTGCGCGCTCCTGATCCTGCTCACCAGCGCCGTCGCCGTGAACGCCGAAGAGGACCTCGCCGTCACCGTCGCGACCTCATGGCTGGATGGCCACGGCTATACGCCGCTGATCATCACCATCGCCGCGCGCATCGAAGCCGATGTCACCCTTGAGGCGACATGCGGCTCCATGCATGCCCGCCTCGCGACGCACGTGACACCAGGTGGGCCGGCGCGCCGCACCCTGCTGCTGCCCGCACAGGGCAGCGACTACCTGCCGGGTGGCGAGCTCACGTGGAATGACGGGCACGGCCATGCCGGCACGGCGGCATTCAATGGCGGCAGCGCGCGCGGGCAGTCCGATCTCTCCCTCGCGGTCATCGACCCGGGTGAGGAACTGCACCTGCCGGCGCTCGTTGAAGCCCTCGAGAAGGGCAGCGGTGTTAACACGCGCAGCTTGCAGCGCATCGCCCCCGATCTGCTGCCGGAGCGCTGGCAGGGCTATCCCTCGTGGCTGACGGTCTGCCTGACCCCGGGCGGCGAGGCCGCGCTCGGAAGCGCCCAGCGCGCCGCGCTGGTGCTGTGGACGCAGGCGGGCGGCGCGGTCTTCGTCACCACTCCGGCCCAGGTGGCGCGCTGGGCGAAGGACGGGGTGGCGGCGACGCCCGTCGACACCGCCGACGCCGCGCAGGTGCGCGCGCTGCATGAGCGCATCGCCGCCGCCGGCGAGGGCGGCGGGCTGCTCGACCGCCTGTCCGTGCCCGGCACCGAGAACGTGCCGGTGGCCGGCTTCTTCATCCTCGCCATCGGCTTCGCGCTGGTCGCGGGCCCGCTCAACCTGTGGTGGGCGCGGCGCCGCAACGCGCGGCACTTGTTGCTGCTCAGCACCCCGCTGCTGAGCGCCGCGACCTGCCTGGTGCTGCTGGTGGTGAGCATGCTCCACGACGGCCTGGGGGTGCGCCGCAGCGTCATCCAGGCGACCTGCCTGGACCTGCGCAGCGGCCGCGCCGTGACCTGGACCGCCTGCACCTATTTCGCCGCCTTCGCACGCAGCAGCACGCTGCTCGACCAGGACGCGCGGCTCGAGCGCATCGACTTGGAGGACTCGTCGGAGCGCTATGGCCGGCGCGAGCTGCCGCTTAGCGTTGACTGGCGCGCGGGCCAGCTGCTGAGCGGTGACCTGGTGCCGGCACGCCGCAACCGCACGCTGATCTGGGTCGAGCCGCGGCCCGACCGGCGGCGCATCGCGATCAGCGCCGCGGGCGACGGCTGGACGGTCGGCAACGGTCTGGGCGCGACCATCACCGCGGTGGTGTGGTTCGATGCACATGGCCAGCCGTGGCGCGCGGACGGCCTTGCCGATGGCCAGCGCAAGCCGCTGGAGCGCATGCCGCGCAATCCCTCGGGCAACGACTGGCGCCAGTACCCGCCCGCCGCACTGGCCCCCGGTGCCCGCCTGCACCAGGGTTTCCTCGGCCACAGCCACCGTCAGATGGCGCTGCGCCTGGCCGAGGCGCCCGGGGCCTTCGTCGCGCTGCTCGACCGGCCGTTCGCGGCCGTGCCCGGCCCGGATGGCAGCGAGGCGCAGGCGGTGCAATCCACGGTGTTCGGCACCTGCCTGCCGGACCCGGCCCCCGCCGCGGGAGGGCGCTGAGATGGCCTTCGTCGAGGTCCGCAACCTGACCCGCACCTTCGGCGCCGTGCACGCGGTGCGCGACATCGGCTTCAGCTTCGAGCGCGGCGACATCTTCGGCTTCATCGGCCCCAATGGCGCCGGCAAGTCGACGACCATGCGCATCCTCGCCAGCCTCGACCTGCCGAGCAGCGGCGACTGCACCGTCGCAGGGCTGAGCACGGTCGACGACGCCGCCGAGGTGCGCCGCATGATCGGCTACATGCCGGACAGCTACGGCACCTACCCGAACATGGCGGTGCGCGAGTACCTCGACTTCTTCGCGCGCGCCTACGGTCTGGACCCGGCCCGCCGCCGCCGCGCGGTCGCGGACGTGGTCGCCTTCTGCCAGCTCGGGGCGCTCGCCGACAAGCTCATCACCACGTTGTCGAAGGGCATGAAGCAGCGCCTGTGCCTGGGGCGCTGCCTGATCCACGACCCGCAGCTGCTCATCCTCGACGAACCCAGCGCTGGCCTCGATCCGCGCGCGCGCATCGAGTTCCGCGAGCTGCTGCGCCTGCTCGCCGGGCAGGGCAAGGCGATCTTCATCAGCAGCCACATCCTCGCCGAACTTGAGGAGCTGTGCAGCGGCGTGGCGATCATCGAGCAGGGCCAGCTGGTGCGCACCGGGCGCGTCGCCGAGATCAAGGCCAGCGTCGCCGCCGCGGTCGCCGAGCGTGGCGAGGCCAGCGCCGACGCCCAGGGCGTGATCATCGAACTGCGCCTGGCCACCGCCCACGACGCGCTGGCGCGCGTGCTGGCCGAGCAGCCCGAGCTCGCCGAGGTACGCATCGACAACCTGCTGGTCACCGCGCGCGTGCGCGGCGGCGGCGCGGTCCAGGCCGCGCTGCTGCGCCGCTTGGTCGAAGCCGGCCTGCCGATCTGCCGCTATGCGACCCGCGAGCAGAACCTTGAGGACCTGTTCCTCCATCTGACGGAAGGGAAGGTGCAATGACCACTCCCGGCGCAGCGGCTGGCGGCGGCACACCCGCGGCGAGCGTCCGGCGTGGCCCGGCAGGACGGCTCCTGGCCTTGATCGCCGACCGCGCTAATCCCATGCTGGTGCGCTGCGTCCGCCAGGAACTGCGTAGCCGCACCTTCATCAGCGTCTACCTGCTGCTGCTCGCGGTCGCGACCCTGGCCGCGACCTTCGCGGCGGGCTGGGCCGACGCCGGGCAGGACCAACGCGCCGGGCAGGGGCTGTTCGGCATCCTCGCCTGGGCGTGGAGCTTCGTGGTCGCGGTACAGGCGCTCGGCACCTACTCCGCGGTCACGCGCGAGCGCAACGAAGACACCTGGGACCTGGTCGACCTGACCGGCATGCGGCCAGGACAGGTGCTGCGCGGCCTGCTGCTCGCCAACCTCGCGCACGGGCAGCTCTACACCGCCGCCCTGGCGCCCTTCCTGGCGATGTCCTATCTGCTGCGTGGCCTCGACCTGATGACCATCGCCTTCGCCCTGGTGGCGATCCCGCTGGCCGGCATCGCCGCCTCGACCCTGGCGGTGTTCTGCGCCTGCCTGGGCAACAACAAGGGCAGCCGTGCCTTTCTCGGCGGCCTGCTCGGCCTGTTCCTGACAGGCTGCTGGTGGGTAAGCGGCTATATGTGGACGGGTGGTCAGTCGGCGATCGACGCGGCGATCGGCGGCCTGCGCGACGGCCAGGCCGACGCCTGGCTGGCCCTGGGCATGCTGGCCAACGCCTGGGCAGCCTTCGTGATCCTGATGCTGGTGCTCAGCGGCGCGCTGCTCACCCACCGCGCCGGCGACCGCTCGGGCGGTCCACGCCTGATCTGGTTCCTGCTCTGGCTCGACCTCACGCTGTGGCTGCTGGTCGTGACCTGGCGCAACGCCGCGACGGGGCGCAGCTTCCTGTGGACCTCGCTGTCCGAACCGCTGCTGACCAGCGGCCTGATCGGCGTGGTCTGGGCCGCGGCGCTGGGCCTCTTCAGCGTCAGCGAGGACTATGAACTATCGCCGCGCCAGGCGCGCGCGATCACCGCGGCGCGCGGCTGGCGGCGCCCGCTGACGCCGCTGCTCGGGCCGGGCGCGGCGCGCGGCCGCCTGGCGTTCTGCGCCTTCACCGCGCTTGCGCTGCTCCTCAGCGGCATCGGCGCGGCCTGCGACAGCGGCGACAGCGGCTTCGCATGGATGCTCGCCAGCGCGCTCATCGCCGGCCACGCGTCGCTGATCCTGTGGACCACCGATCTGATCTACCGCGGTCCGCTGGCGCGCTGGCTGGACACCCCGCTGCTGCGCCGCGGCTTCCTGCTGGTGATGGTCGCGGTGTGGAGCCTGGGCCCGGTGCTGGCGGCGCTGGTCTTCGACACCGGCCACGTCGAAAAGAGCTGGCTGGCGACGCTCAGCCCGTTCTGGGGGGCGGCGCAGATCCTCGACCGCCACGGCAGTGATATCAACCCCTTCGACGTCGCCGTCCCCGTGCTTGGCGGACTCGCGGCGTGGCTGGTGCTGCTCATCCAAGGCATCCGCCTGACCATCATCACGCGCCGCGTCCAGGCGCGCGGCGACGACGCCAATCCGCGGGGCGGCTGAGGTGCCGGCCTGGGACGAGGCCGGCGTCGCAGCCGCCGCGCGCCGCCTGCGCCTGTCCGCCGATCCGCGCCGCCGCCGCCACGGCAGTGGCACGCGGCTCGGCTCCGGCCCGGGCGCGAGCCTGGAATTCCACGACCACCGCGCCTTCGTGCCAGGCGACGACCTGCGCCATGTCGACTGGGGGGTGTACGCGCGCAGCGATCAGTTGGTGTTGCGCCGGCACCGCCAGGAGGTCAGCCCGCGCGTCGAGATCGTGCTCGACGGCTCGGCGAGCATGGCCATCAGCCCAGCCAAGAGCGCGCTGGCCACCGCGCTGGCAGCGCTGCTCACCACCCTCGCCGAGGCCGATGGCGCGCGCCCGCTGCTGTGGTGGCTGGGCGCCGGCACGCGTCGCCTCGGCCCTGACTGGCGCGCCGCGCTGCGCGACCAGCAGCCGGCCGGCCAGACCGGCCTGGAGGCGCGCCCGCTGCCGCCGTTCGCCGCCGGCGGCGACCGCATCCTGGTTTCCGACGGTCTATGCCCGGCCGGTGGGGCGCAGGCGGTGCGCGCGCTCGGCCAAGGCGCCGGGCGCATCTGCATGCTGCAAATTCTGACCCGCGATGAGCGCGAGCCGGCAGCGTCCGGCGCGGTGCGCCTGCACGATGTCGAGGGCGGCGAGAGCGACGTGCTGCTCGATGGCGCCGCCTGCGCCGCCTACCGCCTGCGCCTCGCCCGCCACCAGGGCGAGTGGCAGGCCGCCCTCGCCGGCCGCGGTGCCGGACTGATCACCTGCGCCGCCGAGGATGGCCTGGAAGCCGCGCTGCGCGCATTGCTCGCCGCTGGCGTGCTCGAGGCGCGCGCCGGATGATGCGGACGCGGATGGTCAGCGGCGATACGCGTGGGAGAGAAAATGCGGACAGCCGATCGAACATGAGACGCGGAGACGCGGAGATCGGATGAGGACGGCGGGAAGGGTGACTGCCGACGTGCAGACGGCCGAGCGCTCCACTCGCTGGCGGCTCAGAGGTCGAAGCTCGCGCGCGCCATCAGCGGCTTCGAGCCAGCAGTCCGTTTCCGGTCCGCTAAACTTCCATCCTTCCTTCTTTCCCCTCCTCCGATCTCCGCAGCTCCGCGCCTCCTGTTCGATCCCTCCCGCAGCACCCTGATCAGCGCAACCACCCGGCTACGCGGGCGGGCGTTCATCCGGCAACGTGAACAAGAAGGTCGCGCCCTGGTCGGGCGTGGCCTCCGCCCAGATGCGGCCGCCATGGCGCTGGATGATGCGGCGTACCGTGGCCAGGCCGATGCCGGTGCCCTCGAAGTCGTCGCTGCGGTGCAGGCGCTGGAAGGCGCCGAAGAGCTTGTCGGCCAGCGCCATGTCGAAGCCGGCGCCATTGTCGGCGATACGGAAGACGCGCTCGCCGTCCTGCTCGATCGCGTCGACGATGATGCGCACGGACGCGCGGCGCGCGGAATACTTCCAGGCATTGCCGAGCAGGTTGATCAGTACGATGTGCAGCAGGCGCGCGTCGCCGTGCACGCCCAGGCCCGGCGCGATGGTGGTGACGACCGCGCGCCCGGGCTCGGCCAGGCGCAGCTGCCGGTCGACCTCACCGGCCATGGTCGAGAGATCGACCGGCGCGCGCACCAGGTCGCCGCGCGCCACCCGCGCCAGGCTGAGCAGCGCCTCGATGAGCTGGCCCATGCTGGTGGCGGCGCGGGCGATGCGCCCGAGGTAGTCCTGGCCGCGCGCGTCGAGCAGCGGCGCGTAATCCTCGCTCAGCGCCCGACTGAAGCCGGCCAGGCTGCGCAGCGGTGCGCGCAGGTCGTGGGAAGCGGAATAGCTGAAGGCCTCCAGCTCGTGGAAGCGCGCCTCGAGGTCGTCGAGCAGTGCGGCGCGCGCCTCGGCCTGCTCCTGCGCGGCGCGCATGCCGGCGGCGAGCAGCTCGCGGCGCTGCTGCTGCTCGCGCTGCGCGCGCACCTCGCCCACCGACTGTTGGCGGCGCAGCAGCGCGCGCAGGCGGGCGCGCACCACCTCAAGGTCGCCGTCCTTGGGCGCGCTGCCGTCCGCGCCGAGGTCGACGCTGGCGATCTGGGCCTCGCGCGACTCCCCGGCGGTTGTGATCAGCAGCGGGATGTCGCGCCATGCCGGGGACTGCTTGATGCGCAGACAGGTCTCCGGACCACTGAGGCCGCCGACATCCAGGTCGAGCAGGATCGCGTCGACCGCCTGCACCGCGAGCAGCTCGAGCGCCTCGTCTCCGGAGCGCGCGGCGATGGTCTCGCAGCCGTCATCGCGCAGGCGGTCGCCCAGACGCTGCGGCCACGCAGGATCTTCGTCGATCACCAGGATGCGCTTGGGTCCATGCAGGCTCGCGGCGTCCGGCTCGCCACCGGCCGCGAGCCAGCCGCGCACCAGTCCATCGACGCGCGCCACCGCCACGCCCATCTCATGATCCTTGCGCAGGAACCCGTCGGCGCCGGCCTCGAGCGCGCGCAGCTCCTCATCGGGCGCGTCGCTGGCGGTCAGCAGCAGACAGGCGGTGAGGCGCATGACGCGGTCGTGGCGCAGGCGCCGGATCACGGTCAGGCCATCGACGCCCGGCAGCACGCGGTCGACCACCGCCACCGCCGGGCGCTGCGCGGCGGCAAGTGCGAGACCCTCCTCGCCATTCGCGGCGACCACCACCGCCATGCCGGCGGCGCGTAGCTCGGCCGCGAAGCGCTCGCGGAAGGTGGCGCTGTCGTCGATGACCAGCACCAAGGCGCGGCGCGCTGCGGTGGGCTGGCGGGCCGCGACCAGGGTGCGGGCGCGGTTCACCACATAGGCGGGATCGTAGGGCTTGCCGACGTAATCGTCGGCGCCGGTGCGCAGGCCGCGCACGCGGTCGCGCACCTCGGCCTCACCCGACAGCATCATCACCGGCAGGATGGAGGTCAGCGGATCGTCGCGCAGCGCGCGCAACAGAT
Organism: Planctomycetota bacterium; assembly: GCA_038213805.1. Lineage (GTDB taxonomy): Bacteria > Planctomycetota > UBA11346 > UBA11346 > UBA11346 > BOG-1363. Next base: position 60,958 of record JBBQSO010000014.1, read on the forward strand.
CGATGCCGTCGCCGTCGGGGAGCTGCACATCGAGGACCACCAGCGCGAAAGCGGCCGCGGCGAGCGCCTCGCGCGCCGCGGCCAGGGTGGCGCAGGTGGTCACCGCGAAACCGGCGGCCGCGAGGTGCTCGGCGAGGTCCATGCGCACCGTCAGGCTGTCGTCGACGACCAGGACGGCAGGGATCATGGGGTCTCCGGGGCGGTGCCCTGGACCAGGCGGGTGAGTTCGGCGGCGATGCCCCCGAGCGGCAGGACGCGGCCGGCGGCGCCGATCTCACTGGCCTCGCGCGGCATCCCGAAGACCACCGACGTGGCCTCGTCCTGGGCGATGGTGGTGGCGCCGGCGTTGCGCATCGCGAGCAGACCCTGCGCACCGTCCCGCCCCATGCCGGTGAGCAGGCAGCCGATGGCGCGCGGGCCGAGCGCGGCGAGCGAGGAGAAGAGCACGTCGACCGATGGCCGGCAGGAGTGCCGCGGTGCGTCTGCAGTCAGGCGCAGGCAGCCGCCCTGCAGCACCAGGTGGCGCTCGGGCGGGGCGACGATCACGCGCCCGCCACCGCTGGGCAGCGGCTCGCCGTCGACCGCGTTGGCGACGTGCAGCGGCGTGTACTGGTCGAGCCAGCGCGCGAAGTCGTCGCCGAACGGCGCGCCGATGTGGATCACCGCCAGGATCGGCACCGGGAACGCCGCATCCAGGCCGCCGAGCAGGCGCACCAGCGCGCCCGGACCGCCGGTAGAGGTCCCGATCGCCACCGCGGCGAAGCCGCGTGGCTTCGCCTGTTGGCGGCTGAAGCTGTCGGTGCCCGGGGTGCGCACTGGCAAACGCCCGCGCAGGTGGGTGATGACCTTGATGCGCGAGACCAACTTGGTGCGCGCAACCAGACGGCGCTCCCAGTCATGCCTGGGCTCCGTCCCGGAAGACTTTTCCAAAACCTCGAGCGCGCCCGCGGCCAACGCCGCATACGTCTGAAAGTGCTCGCCGCGGTTGTCGGCGGCCGAGACCACCAGGATCGGGGTGGGCTGGTGCGCCATGATCTGCTCGGTGACCGCCAGCCCGTCGACGCCGGGCAGCACCAGGTCGAGGGTGATGACGTCCGGGCGCAGCGCGCGGCATTGGGCGATGGCGTCGGCGCCGTCGGCGGCCTCGCCAACCACCTCGAGATCGGGATCAGCGGCGAGGACCTCGACCATGCGCCGGCGCACGGTCAGGGAATCCTCGACGACCAGGACGCGGATGCGCGGCACGGTCAGCCCTCCAGCCCGCGGATGATCTCAAGTAGCCGGTTCTGGTCGAACTCGGACTTGGCGATGTAGGCGTGAGCGCCCGCCGCCGCGCCCCGGGCGCGGTCCTCGGGCGCGTTGCGCGAGGTCACCATGATGGCCGGCACGCGGCCCAGACGCGGGTCCGCGCGGGTGCGCGCCACGAAGGTGTAGCCATCCATGCCGGGCATCTCGACGTCGACCACGAAGACCGCGTAGTCGCGCCGCGCCGCCATCGCCAGAGCCTGTTCGGCCGAGGCGGCGCTCTCGACCTCGTAGCCCGCCGCCTCGAGGATGCTGCGCTCAAGCGCACGCGTGGTGAGCGAATCGTCGATCACCAGAATGGGCGCACGGCGCAGGACAGTCTGGTGATGGCCACGTGCGCCGTACCATGCACGCACCGCCTGCACCGTGCCCGGCGCATCCAGCACCAGGCGCGGGCCGCCCCCCTCGTCGAGTTCGGCGCCAGCCAGGAACGCCACCGGCGCGCAGCCCGCCGGCAGCGGCCGCAACGCGACCTCGGCGGTGCCGAGGAGGCGGTCCACGCCGAGCGCGGCGGTGGACCCGCCGGCCTCGATCAGCACCACCGTCCAGGTGCCCACGACGCGCGCCACCGGCGCCGCCCCCAGCAGGGTGGCCAGCGCCAGGAATGGCACCGTGGTTTCGTTGACGAGCAGGAAGTCGCAACCATTCGAAACCACCAGCTCGCGCACCGCGACGCGCTGCGTGCGCCGCACCGCATCAAGCGGCACCGCCACGGTGCGCCCCTGCGCCTCGACCAGCAACGCCGGCAGCGACGACAGCGCGACCGGTAGGTCGATGTCGACCACCGTGCCCTGCCCCGGCCGGCTGGCGAGCGCGACCACGCCACCGGCACCCTCCAGCGCCGCGCGCAAGGCATCGAGGCCGACCCCGCGCCCGGCGAGGGTGGTGGTTGCGGCCATCGTGGAAAGGCCGCCGCGCAGCAGCAAGGCGTGCAGCGCGGCGGGGTCGAGCGCCGCGGCCTCGGCGGGGGTGAGCCGCCCGCGCTCCGCCGCGCTGGCGCGCACCGCGGCGAGGTCGACGCCACGACCATCGTCGCGCAGCGTGACGCGCACCCGCCCGCCGTGGCGCACGACCTCGAGGCGCACCGTGCCGACCCCAGGCTTGCCAGCCGTGGCCCGCACCGCGGCCGGCTCCAGGCCGTGCACGACAGCGTTGCGCACTGCGTGCGGCAGGACCTCGGCGAGCAGCCCGTGCAGCGCCGCCTCGATGCCGATGGCGCCGCCGACGGCCTGCCAGCGCGCCGGCACCGCAAGCTCCTGCGCGGCATCGCGCAGCACGCGCTCGAGCGGCCCGAACAGGCTCGCGGCCGGCAGCAGCCGCATACGCGCAGCGCGCTCGCGAATGTCGCGCAGATCGCGCTGCGCGCGCTCACGGCCGGCCTCCAGCCGACCCTGCAGATGCTGCAGACGCTCGCCGAGTTCGCCGACGATGGCGCGGCCGCGCGCCGCGGCGGGGCCCGCCTGCGCCACCACCTCGCCGAGCGCCAGCACCAGGGCACGGGTGGCGGTGAGCTCCTCGGGCTCGGCAGTCATGCTGGCGAGATCCTGGCCGAGCGTGGCGACTCCGGCGAGCAGCGCCTCGGTCTCGCTGGTCTCGATGCGCACCGCCAATGCCGACCCGCGGACCGGGTCTGCGGCCGTCGGCGAGGTGGCCGAGGCGGGTACATCAGGCGCAGGCTGCGGCGCGTCGAGCAGTGCCAGCGCGGCGCGCATGGCATCGACCAGCTTGATCGCGGCGTTGATCTCGTCCGGCGCCGGTGCGCTGCCGTCGCGGTGGCGCACCAGGACCTCCTCAAGCGCGTGCGCATGCGCGGCGATGCCTGCCTGGCGTACCACCCGCGCCGCCCCCTTGAGGGTGTGGGCGAGGCGCAGCAGCAGCGCCACCTCGGCCGCGCTCGCCCCGCGCTCGAGCACCAGCAGGTGGTCGGCGAGCCCGGCGATCAGCTCGCGGGCTTCGATGCGGAAGTAGCGGTAAGGATCGGGAGCGGACATGCGGGACGGCGCGGTCAGGCCTTGATCAAGCGCGTCAGGCCGCGCGCCAGCGCGGTGAGTTGCGCGGCGGTCTGCAGGATTTGCCCGGTACTGGCCTCGGTCTCCTTGGAGGTCTGCGCGACGTTGAGGGTGGCCAGGTTCACCTGCTCGACCGCACTGGTCTGCTGCTTGGTGCTCAGACCAATCTCCTGCGCCGCCTCGGTGGTGGTCTCGACCAGTCCGGCGATGGCTGCGAAGGACGCTGCCGCCTCGCCGACCTGGCGCGTGCCCGCGTCGACCGCCTTGGAACCGGCCTCGGTGACCATCACCGTGGTGTTGACCGCGGCGCGCACTTCATCGACCAGGGTGCGGATCTCTTTGGTCGAGCCGCCGACGCGGTCGGCGAGCTTGCGGATCTCATCCGCGACCACCGCGAAGCGCCGCCCGGCCTCGCCCGCCCCTGCCGCCTCGATGGTGGCATTGATGGCGAGGATGTTGGTCTGCTCCGCGAGCTCGTTGACGAGGTGCAGGATCGAGCCGATCTGCTGCGACTTGCGGCCCAGATCGAGCATGTGCGTGACGATCAGGTCGACCTGACGCTGCACGCCGCCGACCGCCTCCTTCGCGCGCTGCACGGTGCTGTCGCCGGAGCGCGCCGAGGCCGCGGTCTTCTCGGCGATCTCGGCGACGCGCTGCGCGCTGCCGGCGATCTGCCGCGAAGTCGCGAGCAGCTCGCTGATGGTGGTCGCGATCTGGGTCATCGCGGTCGCCTGCTCCTTGGCGCCCGTGGCCTGCTGCTGCGAGGCCGCCTGCAGCTCGGCCGCCGAGCTCTCCATGTCGCGGGTGGCCGCGCCGATCTGGCGGGTCATGGCCGCGACGATCAGCCACCCGGCCAAGGCCACCAGCAGCACGGCGGCAACGGTGCCGAGGATCACCGTGCTCTTGGCGGTGGCGGCGGCCGCGGTGGCGGCATCCGCATCGCGCTGGAGGCCGCTACGGCGCTCCTCTTCAAGCAGGCCAAGCTGGACGCGCAGGTCGTCCATCAAGCCCTTGCCGACCTTGCTGGCGACGATCTCACGCGCTGCCTCGAAGCCAGCGGCGCGGCGCGCGTCGATGACGCTCTTGGCTTGGACGATCTTGGCGTCGATCAGGGCGAAGGCCTTGTCGGCGATCGCCGCTTGCGCCGGGTCGCCGGCGACGGCCACACGGACGCGCTCCTTTGCCGCGCCGATCTCCTGCAGGGCCGCGTTGTACGGGCTCAGGAAGCTCTCATCGCCGGTGATCACGAACCCGCGCTGGCTGGTTTCCAGATCCTTCATCACCGACAGCAGCGCGGCGATCGCGTTCAGTTCAAGGTTCTCCTGGGTGACATGATGACCCGCGCTGGTCATGACCTCGACGTTGCGGTAGGCCACGCCGCCGACCACGAAGAGCGCGAGCAGGGCGAGGGCGAAGCCCAGGGCGATGCGTTGGCCGATGGTCCATGGTGCGCTCATGGGATGACTCCTGGGCGGACGGGACCGCGGGGGGTGAGGAAGGGGCTGACGAGAAGTAGGAGATCCAGGACCGCATACGACTGGCCGGCGTGCTCGAGGAGCGCGCCGTTGGCGCCATCTTCGCGCAGGGCGGCGCGCGGCGCGCGCACGTGGCCGGCGAAGCCCGCTGCGACCAGCGCGACACCGGGCGTCGCCACCGCCAGCCAGCGCGCATGCGCGTCGGGCACCGGCGCGCCGAGCAGCATGGCCAGGCTGAAGGCCGGCACCGCCCGGCCGCGGAAGCCGGCCAGGCCGAGGCATGCGGGATGCTGGGCGGGCAGCGCGACCAGGTCCGCGCAGGCGGCGAAACCCTCGAGCTGGGCCAGGCGCAGCGCCCAGGTGCGGCCCGCCACCACCACCAGCAGCAGCGCCACGCCCTCCTCCGGCGGCTGGCCGCGTGGCGCCGCGAAGCCGGCATCGAATTCCGCGCGCAGACGCCCAGCGAGCGCGCCGAGATCCATTTCCGCAGCGGCGCTGGCGATACTCATGGCGCACCGCCAGCAAGCTGCATGCGACAGAGCTCGACCAGCGTGTCGCGGCCGAAGCCGCCGCCGAAGAGGCACAGGTCCGACTCCTCGGCGTGGGGCAGCAGGATCAGCGCGCGGGCGAAGCGTGGCCGCGCCGCCGCCGCGTCACCGCCCTCCGCAGCGAGCAGCGCGAGACGCAGGTGCGCCAGCGCCAACCCGGGCGCGAGCGCGAGAGCCTGCTGGTAGGAGTCGCGGGCGCCGTCAGGCGCACCGGCGAGCTCCTGGCAGAGCGCCACCGCAACGTGGACGCGCGCCTCCTCGGGCTGGGCGGCGAGCAGCCGCGTGCATTCCGCGGCCGCCTCGCGATGCGCTCCGAGGTGGGCCAGCGCGAGGGTGCGGACAAGCGCCGCCACGGGGTGAGCGCGCAGCGCCGGCGTGAGCCCGTCGACGGCCGCCAGCGCGGCCGCGAATTGCTCGTGCCGGAACAGCTCGAGCAGGTCCTGTGTGACCTGATGGGACGGGGCGGCGGCTGCGCCTTCCGGACCGGCGGGTTCCGCCGCCGGTCCCGCCGCGGCGGACAGCGCAGCGACGCGACGCGACGAGCTGTTGATCGCCGTCATCCACGTCCCGGTGCCGACCTGCGCGCTGGCGACCGCGACCTGCGCGCTGCCGTGCGCGGACGCCGGTCCGTGCAGCTCGTCGTGGCCGCTGCGCTGGGGCCCGTCCTCGCGGCGGTAGCAGAAGGCCCCCTGGGTGTGGCAGATGCGGAACGACTCCGACAGCCCGCGCAGGGTCTCGGCGTGGCCGAGGAAGAGGTAGCCACCCGGGCTCAGCGCGCGGTGGAAGCGCGCGATGGCTGCGCGCGCCACGGCCGGCGCGAAGTACATCAGCACGTTGCGGCAGAAGATCGCGTCGAAGCGCCCGGGCTGCCAGAATCCTGGATCGTCGACCGCGAGATTGCCGGACAGGAAGCGCACCGCCGCGCGCACCTCCTCGGCCAGGCGGAAGGCATCGCCGACCGGGGTGAAGTGACGCAGGCGCATCTCCGGCGGGGTCTCGCGCAGCGCCCACGCGCTGTACACACCTGCGCGCGCACGCTGAAGTTTGGCAGGATTGAGGTCGAGGGCGGTGACCTCCAGGGCGATGCCAGCCTTGCCGAGCCGTGCATGGTCTGCCCACAGCATGACCAGTGAATACGGCTCCTCGCCGCTGGCGCAGCCCGCGGACAGCACGCGCAGAGAGCCGCGACCGCTGTCGAGCAATTGGGCTGCCACCGCACCCGTGAAGGCGGTGAGCTGCGGCTGATGGCGGAAGAAATAGGTCTCGGCGACGGTGATGCGCGCGATCAGGCCGAGCCATTCCTTGGCCCCCTCGGCGAGGCTGCCCAAGCGCTCAGGCAGCTGCTCCGGCGTGACCCGCCCCGCGCTGGCGCACGCGTGCAGCACGCCGGTCAGGAATGGCAACTGATCAGCGGCGAACTGCAGGCCGAGACGCGCGACGATGAGGTCGCGCAGACGTAGGACGGCGGGCTCGGGCGAGGCGGCGGCTGCGCTCATTCGCCACCACGTCCGGGCCGGCCCCAATCGGCGTCGCTGACCAGACGCACGGCCTGCAGCGCGCGACGCACCCCCTCCTCGAAGACCTGGGAGAGGGGCAGCGGGTGATCTGCGAGCCGCACCAGTCCCGCGAGCGCCTCGGGGAAGGCACGCCTGACATCGACGATCTGATCTACCGCCAGGACAAACCGCCGACCACCGCCGGGCAGCGCCAGGAAGCGGGCGGAGGTGGCGGACGCGGATGGACGGGGCGAAGGCGCGGCGATCAGCGCCGGGTCGTGCGCCGCGGGGACGAAGAGCGCAGCGAGGTCCAGCACCATCGCCGCTTCGCCGCGCACCGTGGTCTCACCCAGCCCGGGTGGCGGGCAGCCCGCCAATGGGCGCACCGGCAAGGGCCGCATGACCTCGTCCAGCTCGCGCGCCTCGACCACGACGTGCCGGGCGCCGCAGCGGCATAGCAGCACCGTGCTGGTCAAGGCCTCCGACATGTCGCTCCTTCCGTCCGTCACGCGGCACTGGGCCGGCGCCCCACCGGCGGACGGCCGCGCTTCGACAGCATTGTACCGCACAACCAGACGGCGGATGACGCGAAGATCGCAATCCTAGCGCACCGCTGTGACTGTCCCAGCACAGCTCCGGTCAACCGTCCACCGCCACGCGCGGGCGCACGGTGGCGACGATCGCAAGCGCTTCACAGCACCGAGAGCAGGAAGTTCTTCAGCGCCACCAGCTGCGCGGGCGACATGCGGTCGATGAGTTCGAAGAGCTCGCCCTTGGTGGTGGAGCTCGGCGCCGCCCCGGTCGAAACCGCGACGTAGCCGCCGGCCGGCGCCTCGTCCTTGTCATCCGAGCCGTCGTTGGCGGCGAGCGCGGCGCGCGAGGAGGCGAGCAGGTCGCGGTAGGCGATCTCGGTCAGGCCGAGCAGCGTGCGCAGCTTCTCGTGGGTGGTGGCACGGCCCGGCAGCTCACCGCGCTTGAGCAGCTTCGCCGCGGTCAGCACGCTGAGGTCGGCGGCCTCGGCGAAGGCCTTGGTGGTGAAGTGGCGCTCCTCGACCAGGCGCAGCAGCGCGGCGTGGAAGGGGTTCACGGCGTTGTCCGACTGGCGCGGCGCCTCGGCCGGCTGCGGGTTGTTCTTGCTCTTCGCCAAGCTGGCTGCGAAGGCCTCGGCCGATACCTGCATGGCGCCCGCCAGGGGATCGAGCACGGTCTTGCGCCGCGGCGGCTGCCCGGTGTTGATCAGCTTCATCAGGCTGACGTAGGGGATGTCGTGGGTGCGCGCGAAGGACGCCACGCTGGAACCCGTGCGCACGATGGTATCGGCTACCAGCTGCGCCAGGTTGGGGACGCTCGCATCGCTTGTCATGATCACCGCCATATCCTCTCCGTTATGTGTATCTACGGCCACCCGGGTGTGGGCGGCCGCCGCGTCGATGGCCTCGGTCGCGATGCCCAATTGGTTCGCAAAGGCGGCCAGGGTGTCGCCGCGCGGCACGGCGCCGCGCCGCGTCACGCCCATGATGGTGGCATAGGGGATGCCCGAGGCACGCGCGAAGCTCTGTTCGGTAAAGCCCTGGCTGAGCAGGTTCTTGAGCACCAGCTGCTGGAGCGTCAAAGGACCGTCGGCGGGGATCGCGATGCCGCCACGCCGGCCGCCGGCGACCAGCGTGGCCCAGCCCTCGCGCTCGACGCCCAGCTCCTTGCGCAGGATGTCGAGGTGCGCGGGCTTGCGCGGCAGCGCGCCCTTGGCGACCAGGGCGAGGATGGCCGGATAGCCGATGCCGCTGCGCGTCGCGAAAGCGCGTGCGCTCTCACCGCTGCGCGCTAGGTGGGCGGCGAACAGCTTAGGCACGGTGGCAGGCGCGGATGCGGGCAGGGCGGTCATGCAGTCGGGTGTCTCTGGGAAGGGATGGGAGTATTGGTTCCCCGCTGGCATTTCAACCAGCGCTTCGCGACCCTTCGTGCAACCATCCGGCAGCGGTCGGGATGGAATGCAATGTCCTTCCCGTTGGCATGGCGCGCACCGGCCGGGCGCAACTGGAACACCCTGAAAGGCCGCCTGCCAAAATGGCTAAACCAGAGCGGAGAGGCGCCGCGGGTGGGGGCGCACCGCCTTCTCCGAGCACGGCGATGACGATACTTCATGACCGTCCCTAGGGCGCCCGGCGCTCGTCGTGCGCTGACCTGCAGACCATCCCTGATGCACAGCGGCATGGCTGCAACCCATTGCGAGCACATCAGGCAGCGCCTGACCATGCCGCAACCGACAAGAGCCTGTCGCTGGAGGAGCTGCTCCGGACACGCCACCGCGGACCTGGCACAGCTGTTCTGTCGCGGCGCGCCAGGTGGCATCCGGACCATAGGTGGGAAATGGACCCTGCCTCCCGTCCCCACCAGATTCCTTGACACTTTCCGAGCCCGCACCCCATCCATAGGTGAATCAATGCACTGCAATGCATAAACCTCTACCGTGCGCTTCCGCAGAGCGCCAGAAACATGGCCCCGGCGTCCTCCATCGGGCAACAACTAATGACATGGTAGTTCAGTCCAGGCGTTGTCGCACCGTCGCGCCCGCCCTCCCGGCCGGGCGGGGACCCCTGGCAACCATCCTCATCGCTGCGCTGTTCCCGCTCAGGGCGGTGGCCGGCGCTGCGGAACCGTCCACGGGCGACACCCGGCAGGCCGTCCTCAGCGCCTACGAGCAGCAGGTCCACCCCTTCCTGAAGACCTACTGCGCCACCTGCCACAACGCCCAGAAGCACAAGGGCGACGTCGATTTCGAGAGCGTGGCCGGCGCCGAGGCGGCGCTCGCCAAACCCGCGTTGTGGAAGACCTGCGCCGAGAAGCTCGCCACGCGCGAGATGCCGCCCGAGAAGGAGCGCAAGCAGCCCAGCGACGCGGAGCGCGGCGTGGTCGCCGCCTGGGTGCGCAGCGTGCGCCGCCTCAGCCCGCGCGATCCCGGAGTCTCGGCGATCCGCCGGTTGTCCCGCGCGGAATACGCCAACTCCCTGCATGATCTGCTCGGCTGCGATCCCCAGGTCGCCGCCGAGCTTCCCGCCGACGTGGTCGGCGAAGGCTACAACAACAGCATCTCGCCGCTGCTCATGGAGAAGTACCTGCTGGTCGCGGACGAGGTCCTCGACCAGCTCATCAAGCCCGACCAGCTGATGCTCACGTGGCGCGCCGGCCAGCTCGATGCAATCGTCGGCGCCCAGCGCGAGGAGGGCAGGCCGGACGGCGCCGAGCGCCGCTTCACCGGCCCAGGCGAGGTCACCGCCCTGATCCCCGCGCCGGTCGACGGCACCTACACCATTCGCGTCAAGGCCTCCGCCGAGAAGCTCGGGCGGGATCCAGCCAAGCTGGCGGTGCGCATCGACGGCCAGGTGGTCGGCGAACTCAAGATCACCGCCGCGCCCAAGACGCCGGCGGTGCAGACGCTGACCATTAAGCTCGCCGCCGGCAAGGCGCGGCTGTCGCTGCTGATGGCCAACCCCTACGTCGAAGTCGAGGCGCCGAAGAAGGATCCCGCGGCCCAGGTCGTGACCAAGCCCGGTGCGACCAAGCCCAAGCCGCCCACCGTCACGCCGGCGAAGCCGGGAGGCGTTACCAAGCAGGCGGCCGGGGCCGCGGGCGCGGGCGATGGCCAGCAGCTGCGCATCGTGACCATCGAGGATATCGAGGTGCTCGGCCCGCCCGGCGCGCTCGCCTCACCGGCACAGCGCCGCCTGTTGGTGGCCATGCCGGGCAAGGACGTGACCAAGACCGAGGCCGCCCGGCGCATCGCCCAGGCCTTCGCGCGGCGCGCCTTCCGTCGCCCACCGGCGGCCGACGAGATCGAGGTGCTGATGAGCGTCTTCGCCTTGGCCGACAGCCAGGACGAGGTCTTCACCGAATCGGTGAAGTTGATGATGAAGGCGGTACTGGTCTCGCCGCAGTTCCTGTTCATCACCGCCGACGACCCACCCGGAACGAGCGGCGAGATTGTGCCGCTCGGCGACCACCAGTTGGCGTCGCGGCTGTCCTACCTGCTGTGGGCGACGATGCCCGACGACGAGCTCAGCGCACTGGCCGACGACGGCCGGCTGCACCAGCCGGCGCTGCTCGCCCAGCAGGTCAGGCGCCTGATCGCCGACCCGCGCTCGCACGCGCTGTTCGACGGCTTCGGCGCGCAGTGGCTGGGCCTGGACCGGCTCGCCGAGCTGCAGGTCGACGAGAAGAAGTTCCCGCTCATGACGAAGGACCTGCGCAAGGCGATGTACGCCGAGGCGAGCATGCTGTTCGAGACCATCATGCGCGAGGACCGTCCGCTCGGCGAGTTCATCGACTGCGACTACACCTTCGTCAACGGCCTGCTCGCCAAGGTCTACGGCCTGGACGACACCGTCAAAGGCCCGCAGTTCCGCAAGGTGCAGCTGATTGACGGCAACCGCGGCGGGGTGTTGACCATGCCCGGCGTGATGGCGGTGACCTCGCTGCCAAACCGCACCAGTCCGGTCAAGCGTGGGCGCTGGGTGCTGGAGCAGATCCTCGGGCAGAACCCGCCGCCGCCGCCGATGAACGTTCCGCCGCTCGAGAAGCAGAACGGCACGGAGAGCGCCGGGCTGAACCTGCGCAAACGCACCGAGCGCCATCGCGAGGACCCGGCCTGCAACGGTTGCCACCGCGTCCTCGACCCGATCGGCTTCGGCCTGGAGAACTTCGACGCGATCGGCCGCTGGCGCGACCGCGACGACACCGGCGGCGCGGTCGACGCCACCGGCGAGCTGCCCGGCAAGGCGGTGTTCCGCACGCCGCAGGACCTCAAGAAGATCATCGGCGCGCGCAAGGACGACTTCTGCCGCACGCTGTCCGCCAAGCTGCTCGCCTACGCGCTGTGCCGCCATCTCGAAGGCTACGACGAGGTGGTGGCGGACGAGATCGCCGCCGCCACCGCCAAGGACGGCTACCGCTTCCAGAGCCTGATCACCGCCATCGTTACCAGCTATCCGTTTCTGAACCGCCACGTCACGCACTGACTCCGGAGCGCCCATGCCCGCGAAGAATTGGCTCATCGACCGACGCACCTGCCTGCGCGGCCTCGGCGCCGCGCTGTCCCTGCCGCTGCTCGAGGCGATGGGCTGGGCCGAGACACCCAAGGCCGGCGGCGCCTACAAGCCGCCGGTGCGCCTGGGCTTCATCTACATGCCGCTGGGCGTGTGGTGCCCGGACTTCTGGCCGACCGACCCCAAGATCTTCCCGGTGACCCTGCCGCGCAGCCTGGAGCCGCTGCGCCCGGTCATCGACCAGTGCCTGATCCTGGACGGCATCGACAACGTCGACCACGGCCCGGTCGGCAACGCCGCGCACGCCATCGAACTGTCGTCGTGGCTGACCGCGACGCTGCTCAATGTCGATAACCGCGCCAACGTCGACATCGCCACCTCTGCCGACCAGGTCGCGGCCAAGCACATCGGCCTCTACACCGCGCTACCGTCGCTCGAACTCGCCTACCAGGGCAACTCGGCCTCCGGCACCGGCCAGGAGGGCGTCAACAACCGCTACTACACCACCGGCAGCTTCCGCACTCCGACCCAGCCGCTGCCGGTCGAGACCAGCCCGGCCGCGGTGCTCAAGCGGCTGTTCTCGTCGCGCCAGTCGACGCCGCAGAAGCGCGGCGGGCCGGCGGTCGACACCGCCAAGTTCGCGGGCGGCGCCGCGGCCGCGGACGACGGCCAGTCGCTCGATCGCAGCATGCTCGACCTGGTGCTGGGCGGCGCCAAGACCCTGCGCGCCCGCGTCGGCGTCGAGGACCAGCGCCAGCTCGACGACTACCTCGACACCGTGCGCTCGCTCGAGACGCGGGTCGCGGCGATCGAGCGCCAGCAGGCCGAGGCGATCAAGGCGCGCGCCGGCGCCGGCGCAAAGGGCGGCAAGTCCGACTTCTCGTCCTCACCGCCGATCGAGGTCAAGGTCCCCGGCGGCGAGGTCAAATGGAGCGAACACGTCCGGCTGATGGGCGACCTGATGGTCCTCGCCTTCCAGACCGACGTCACGCGCGTGGTCAGCCTGATGACCTCGCACCCGCAGGGCGTCGGCTATCCCGAGCTGGGCTTCAGCGATGGCCACCACGACGTCAGCCACCACGACCAGGACGCCGACAAGATCGCCAAGGTGCAGAAGATCGACACCTTCAACATCACGCAGTTCGCCTACATCATCGCGCGCATGAAGGCCCTCAAGGAAGGCCCCGGCACGCTGCTCGACAACAGCATCATGATGTGGGGCTCTGGCCAGCAGGACGGCAACAACCACTCCAACCGCCGCCTGCCCAGCATCATCGCCGGCAAGGGTGGCGGCACCATCCGCACCGGCCGCTACGTACCCAAGTGCAACGGCAACCACGGCGACCTGCTCACCGCCATCCTCGCCCGCGCCGGTGTGCCGCTCGAGAAGCCGATCGGCATCGGGACCAAGCTGCTTCCCGACCTGTCGTGAGCTGAGGCGGCTCGGACCGCCGGATCGAACAGGATGCGCGTAGACGCAGAGATCGGACGCGGGGACAGGTCTGGAAAAACGCCCGTCCCTTGTGGAAGCCCGCGTTGCGAGTCGGACATGCAGGGCAGGATTCCTACCGGCTGATCACCACTTCCGAGGCGCGGCCGTCATCCTCCGTGCTCCGCGTCTCCGCAGCACCTGTTCCATCAGCTGTCGGTTTGGATCCCCGCGCGTGGTCGGGCAACGGCCCCAGCCCCAGGCACAGTCCCAGGGTGAGGCAGAACGCATACGCCGACGCGCTGTGGCGGGCGAGGTCCTCGAAGGACCCGGCGACCAGGAAGGCGGCGATCAGGCTGGCGGCCAGGGCCCACCGGCCGGGGTTGGCGCGGCGCTGACGGAAGGCGCCGGCCAGCACCGCGCCAATCCAGGCGAGATGGAGCAGCGCTGCGGGGATGCCGTACGCGGCGGCCAGGGCGAGCTCGCCGCCGCGCCCCTCCGCCGCAGGCAGCACACCATGCTCAAGGGCCCAGAAGCCGCCCGCTCCGAACAGCGGCAGGTCGGCGATGATGGCGGGGGCGCCATCGGGCAGGGCGTCCGGATGGACCAGGCCCACCAGCCGCGCGGGGACGAACAGGGCGAGCAGGCTGATGGTCAGGATCACCAGCCCGAGGCCGACCCCAAGCAGCCGGCGCAGGCGCGTACGCGCGTGCGTCGCGGCCCCGACCGCCAGGGCGACCGCGGTGCCGAGGAAGGCGCCGCGCACGTTGGCGAGCAGCAGCGCCAGCCACGCCACCGCCCGTCCGCCCCACAAGCGCTCGCGGCTGGCGGTCGCGTCGACGCTGCGCAGGTGCAGGAAGACCAGCGCCGCCATCGCCATGGCGAAGCCCTGCAGGGCGGGATCGGGCAGGAAGCCCGCACCGTGCGCGAAGCGCGCCCCGGCAGGCGGCGCCGCGATGCGCAGCGGCCCGCCGCCACCCAATCCGATCGCTACCTGAAGAATGGCCACCGTCGCGGTCACGCACATCGTCCCGACCAGGGCCTGCGACGCCCAGCGGCGCACGCGGCCATCAGCGAAGGCCGCCTGGGCGATGTACAGCGACAGCCAGACGAACAGCGTGCCGAGGCCGTCGGTGGGCCGGGTCTCGTGGTGGGCGATGCCCACCCCCAGGCTGAGCGTCTCCCACGCCACGGTGGCCGCGCCCAGCCAAAAGCCGGGCAGGCGGTGCAGGGGTGGGGCGGCAAGCAGCGCGCCCAGCACCGCGACGGCGAAACAGATGTGCATCATCGCCAGCCCCAGGCACAGGCTGGCCAGGCCCATGACCATGCCGTAGCGCATGATGGTCAGGCCGATGCGCCGCGGATGGGTGGACGGCACCTGGTCGAAGGTGGCGAACCAGCCGGCCAGCTCTTGGTTAGGGAGCAGCTCCCGCGGGCCGATTTGGAAGGGCATGTGCGTCATGGTGCAGCAGCCGCGCGACCCCTTCGAGGAGCCGGCGCCGGAGGCGCGCAGACTGGGCGGCAGTGGGGGCTTTGCCAGAGCCATGTGCGCGGTGTGGGATGCGCTGTCCTGCGGGCGATGCCTACCGTCCAAGGGGTTGGCGCATGGACGCGCAGCGGCTCACGGAAAGCGCTGCGAAGACGCCGCCGTCGCCGAACGGCACCGCCCCGTCGGCTACGTCACCGCTCTGCTTCTAGACCCTCTCCGCTGCTGACCTTCCGCCCTCCGCCTGCTTTAGCCTTTTTGCTCCCCGCCATATTCCTTGACCGATCCACCTGCCATCCTATGGTTCCACCCTCACATTCGGTGGATGTACCGAGCGTGGGCCCCTGGGCTCACGCTTTTTTTATCTCTGACCCGCCCATCCGCCCGTCCCGTTCCACTCTGCTGCATCAGCACAACACCTCGGGGAAGCCCATGAATCTCGTTGAATTCATGCGCCTGGTCGACGCCACCGCGCGCGAGCGCGGCATCGACAAGAACATCATCATCGATCACATCGAGCGCGCCCTGATCCAGGCCGCGCAGAAGCGCTTCGACGCGGTCGGCGAATTCTCCCTCACCATCGATCGCGTCACCGGCGAGATCCGTGCGTTCGAGGACGAGAAGCCGGTCGACCTCGAGAAGCTTGGGCGCATCGTCGCCAACGTCGCCAAACAGGTCTTCGTGCAGGCGCTCAAGGAGAGCGAGCGCGACATGCTGTACGACGAGTTCACCACCCGCGAGCACACCATCATCAGCGGCACGGTCATGCGCGAGGAGCGCGGCATGATCATCGTCAGCCTGGGCAGCCGCGCCGAAGCCATCCTCCCCAAGGAAGAGCAGATCCCCGGCGAGGTCTACCGCCCCGGCAGCGTCGTCCGCGCCTACGTCCTGACCGTCGGCAAGAAGGGCCAGCGCGTGCGCATCGTGCTCTCGCGTACCCACAGCCACTTCGTCAAGGAGCTGTTCAAGGCCGAGATCCCCGAGATCGCCGACGGCCTCATCGAGATCAAGGGCATCGTGCGCGAGCCCGGCCGCCGCACCAAGATCGCGGTCGCCTCAACCGACCCGCGTATCGACCCGGTCGGCAGCTGCGTCGGCATGCGCGGCAGCCGCATCACCAAGATCACCGACGAGCTCGGCGGCGAGAAGATCGACATCATCCCGTGGGCCGAGGACCCGGCGCAGTTCATCGAGAACTCGCTCAAGCCGGCGCGCGTGCTGCGCATCAGCTATGACCACTTCCGCGACCGCGCGCGCGTGGTCGTCAGCCAGGACCAGCTGCCGCTGGCGATCGGCAAGGCCGGCCAGAACGTGCGCCTGAGCGCGCGCTTGACCCGCTACAAGATCGACGTGATGAGCGAAGAGGCCGCGTCCCAGGCGCGCGCCAAGGGCAGCGAAGAGCTCCAGCAGCTCATCGGCGCCGGTCTGCTTGAGGACTTCATGCGCGAGGTCTTCCTCGACAGCCACCTCGACAGCCTGGCGGTGCTCGCGGCGCAGACCCCCGAGCGCGTGTGCAGCAACCTTGAGGCGCATCCGATCACCAACGAGCAGGCCGCGACGATGATCGCCAAGGCCAACGAGCTGCTCACCGACGATCAGAAGCACGACCGCGACCAGATCATCGACCGGCGCCTGCAGGCCGAGCGCGAGGCCGCCGACGAGGAGGCCCGCGAGCTGGCCATGGCCGAGGCCCAGATCAAGGCCGACACCGAGGCCGCGGTGCACGCCGCGCTTCTCACCGACGGCGGCTACGGCGCCCAGAGCCAGCCTCCCAAGTCCTCATGAGCGCCCGGCGGCGCGCTGCACCGGTATCCAGCATCCCACCGTAATCGAAGATCCAGGCGAGACGAGATTCTATGAAGCTGAGCGAGCTGGCCCGCGAACACAACCTCGACCTCGACCTCCTGCGCGAGGTCGTCGAAGAGGATCTCAAGATCCCCCTGCCCAAGAAGCTCGAGACCGAGCTCAAGGACACGGAGGTCACGGTCATCCTCGCCTGCGATGGTCTCGAGACCGCCGACGGCAAGGCGTTCACGCCGATCATCGCCAAGGAGTTCGAGGACAAGCACAAGAAGAAGATCGCGACCAAGAAGGGGCTTGAGACCAAGAAGCGCAAGCTTGAGGCCGACGCCGAGGCCAAGAAGCGCGAAGACGACGTGCGCCTGGACGCCGAGCGCGCCAAGCACGCCGGCGAGCTCGCCAAGCGCGAGGCCGAGCGCCTGCTCAAGGAGCAGACCGACGCCGAGGCCGCCGCCCTCAAGGCCGAGCAGGACAGCCTGATCGCCGCCGAGCAGGAGCGTCTGCGCAACGCCGCCGAGGAGGAGATCCGTCGCCGCGAGGACGAGTCCAAGCGCATCTCCGGCGAACTCGCCGCCATGCGCGCCAATTCCAACGACGCCGCCGCCCAGCGCGACGCCAGCGCCAGCGCCAGCGCGGTCTCCACAGCCGCCCCGGTCGAGGCGCCCAGCGCCGTCGCGTCCCCGGTGGCCCTGGCCGGCGCTCCGCCCACGGCCCCCGCCGCGGCGCAGGCACCGGCCGTCAGCGAAGCCGCGCCCAGCGCGCCCGCCGTCCGCGCCGCTGATCCGGCCAAGCCCGCCGAACCGGCGCGCCCGGCGATGCCGCTCGCGGCGGAACTGGCGATGAAGGCCTCCAAGGGCCTCGGCAGCAAGCTCGCCGGCATGGCCAAGGCGACCCACGAGAAGGCCGACCACAGCGTCAAAGCCGTGGTCAAGCCGGTCGCGGTGCCGGTCGCGACCGGCCCCGCCGTCGAGGAGACTGCGCTCAGCCCCGAGGATCGCCGCCGCCTCATCCAGGAGAACATCCGCAAGAACCTGGCCATGGCCCAGAAGGTCAAGGACGCCAAGATCGCCGACCGCTCGCGCAAGAAGCCCGGCTTCGCGCCCATCGACCGCAGCAAGACCCCCGCCCCCGGCGGCCCTGGTCGCGGTCTTGGCGCAGGACGCGGCCCCGGCGGCCCGAACAAGCCGGGCGGCCCTGGCCGCGGTCCCAAGCGCGACTCGCGCGAACACCGCGCCGAAGGCGCCACCGACGCCGATGCCGACTCCAAGTCGGGCAGCCGGCGCCGGCCGCTGTCGACGGAGGAGGTCGACCTTTCCGGCAAGACCGAGTTCGACATCGCCCTGCCGTGCACCGTGCGCGAGTTCTCCGAAGCCTCGGGCATCAAGAGCTCGACGGTCATCGCCAAGCTGTTCATGGCTGGCGTGATGGCGAACATCAACTCGGTGCTCGAGAAGGACGCCGTCGAACTCCTGGCGATGGAGTTCAAGAAGACCGTCACCATCAAGCAGGCCGCCGACGTCGCCCAGCAGCTCGAAGCCGAGTCGCTGGCCGCCCAGGAGGAAGACAAGCCCGAGGACCTCGCGCCGCGTCCGCCGGTGGTCACCATCATGGGCCACGTCGACCACGGCAAGACCAGCCTGCTCGACGCCATCCGCAAGACCAACATCACCTCCGGCGAGGCCGGTGGCATCACCCAGCACATCGGTGCCTACACCGTCACCACCACCAGCGATCTCGAGGTGACCTTCATCGACACCCCGGGCCACGAGGCCTTCACCGAGATGCGCGCACGCGGCTCGCAGGTCACCGACGTGGTGGTGATCGTGGTCGACGCGGTCGACGGCGTCATGCCGCAGACCAAAGAGGCCATCAACCACGCCAAGGCGGCCAACGTCTCGATCGTGGTGGCGATGAACAAGATCGACAAGCCCGAGGCCGACGCGGCCAGCCAGGAGACCGTCATCCGCCAGCTCGCGGAAGCCGGCCTGCAGGCCGAAGAATGGGGCGGCGACATCGCGGTGGTGCGCACCAGCGCGATCACCGGTCAGGGCATCGACGAGCTGCTCGAGCGCCTGGCGCTCGAATCCGAAATCCTTGAGCTCAAGGCCAACCACTTCGCCAACGCGTCGGGGACGGTCATTGAGGCGCATCGCAACGAGGGCCAGGGCGTCACCGCCACCTTCCTCGTGCAGCGCGGCAGCCTCGCGGTCGGGGATGTGGTCCTGGCCGGCGTCGGCTACGGCCGCGTGCGCAACATGACCAACTGGAAGAACGACAAGATCCCGCTCGCCGGGCCCAGCCAGGCGGTCGAGATCATCGGCCTGTCCGACATGCCGCGCGCCGGCGATCGCTTCCAGGTGCTCGACGATCTCAAGCAGGCCTCCGAGGTCTCGGAGCAGCGCCTGCTGGCGATGCGCGAGCGCGAACTCGCCGCCAAGCAGAAGATCACCACCTCGGCCTCCATCTTCGGCGACCTCGCCCATCAGAAGAAGAAGGAGATCCGCGTGGTGGTGAAGTCGGACGCGGCCGGCTCGATGGAGGTGCTCAACAAGACCATCAGCGAGCTCGCCACCGACGACGTGCGGGTGACCATCATCCACTCGGGCGTGGGCGGCATCAACTCCAGCGACGTGACCCTCGCCGAGGCCTCCAAGGGCTGGATCATCGGCTTCAACGTCATCGCCGACCCCAAGGCGCGCGCGCTGGCCGACAGCTACCACCTGCCGATCCGCAGCTACACCATCATCTACGAACTGCTCGACGAGCTGCGCGCCGAGATGACCGGCATGCTCGACCCGCTGACCATCGAGAAGGTCATCGGCCACGCCGAGGTGCGCAACGTCTTCCAGATCACCAAGACCGGCATCGTCGCCGGCCTCTACATCACCGACGGCCTGGCGCGGCGCGATGCCTTCATGCGCATCACCCGCGACAACGCCATCCTCCACACCGGCAAGGTCGGCTCGCTGCGGCGCTTCAAGGAGGACGTCAAGGAGGTGCGCGAGAAGTTCGAGTGCGGCCTGACCGTCGAGAAGTTCGAAGACATCAAGGTCGGCGACATC
>JBBQSO010000015.1:0-78264 GCA_038213805.1 Planctomycetota bacterium
CTCTCTCCATACACGCGGATTTGCTTATCTCACTGGCGGGCGGCGCTGGGGGCCGCGCCGGCGCCGCGGGGGGGGCCCGCGCCGGCCGCGGCGCGCGCGGCGGGGACCAGGACCGGGCCAATCCCGGCGCGCATCGCCGCGGCGCCAAGCGCGGCGCTCGAACCGCTCGCCAAGCGCCAGGCCGCGCGTGGCGTGGGCGAGCCGGGCCGCGGCACGACCAGCTCCGCGCCGGTGCGCGTACGTCCGGGTGCGCCGCCGCCGCCGGCGCGCGCGCGCCGGCGACGCGGCTTCCCGGTCGCCGGCTTGGCGATCAGCGTCGTGCTGCTCGCGCTGCTGGGCCTCGCCGGTTGGACGGTGGTACTCGGGCACCTGCCCTTCCGCGATGATCCCACGGCCACGCCGCCGAAGCCGCTGGCCGGCCCCAAGGCGGTGCCCGTCCCGGTCGCAGTCCCGGTCGCAGTCCCCGTCCCCGTCCCAGCCAAGCCGGCTGCGCCGCGGCCGCCGCCACTGCACCTGCGCATCGACTTCCAGCCCGCCGGTGCTCGCCTGCCCGACGGCTGGCTATCCGACCACGGCGCGGTCTTCGCTGCGCGCGGCAAGGACCTGAACTATGGCTGGAACCGCGACCACAGCGACCTCGCCAGCAACCGCGGCCTCAACTCCGACCCGCGTCTGGCGACCATCGTCGGGTTCCACGCTGGCGGGGTGTGGCAGGTGGCCCTGCCCGACGCGCGCTACGAGATCACCGTGCTGGTCGGTGATGCAAAGCATGCGAGTGTCGCCACGCTGCGCATCGGCGGCGTGGAGCAGTGCCGCAAGCTCGCTCTCGCGGGCGGCGAGTTCAAAGCCTTCACCGCCACCATCACGGTCACGGGCGGCATGCTCGCCATCGACCAGGACGATGGCAACGATAACGCTACCCGCCTTGCCTACATCGACATCGAGCGCCTCGACGACGACGCGCCCGCGGATGCGCAGAAGAAATAGGGATCTTCCCTCACGGGCGGTTCAAGCTCCCACCTGGGAACGCCGAGCCCCAGCTCGGCTCGAAAATCCTGAAGCCTGCCGAGCTGGTGCTCGGCGCTCCCAGGACGACTCGCCTCTCCATGTGATCGGCGCCGCACTCTCCAAACGCGCGGCAAACGCCGGAAATCCCAAGTCTGCACCGCCACCGCAGGGAGGTCAGATGGAAACCGTCGTAACGAAGCCGCCTCAGCGCGGCAGCGCGCGCCCGACCAGCGCGTGGGTGAGGGCCTTGAGTCCAAGCTCCATGAGCAGGAAGGGCTTGACCATGACGTCGTCGGCGAGGTGGTCGCCGGCGGGTAGGGTGGCCAGGCTGGTGACCAGGATGATCGGCGTGGCGCGGTAAGTGGGCAGGGCGCGCAGGGCCGCGACCAGGGCGAGCCCATCAAGACCCTCCATGACCACGTCGCTGAGCACCAGCGCGTAGGCGGTGGTCTGCGCGCGCGCCAGGGCGGCGTGCGGGTCGGACTCGGCCTGGGTGGCGATGCCGACCTTCTTGAGCGCCTGGCACATGGTCAGACGCGAGAGGTTGTCATCGTCGACCACCAGCGCGGTGAGCGGCGGCGGTTCGATCACCGAGGCCGGGCGCTGGAGCAGGTCGGCGAGACCGGACACCGCCTGGGCCAGCGAGTGCATGGTCGCGGGGGTGCGGTGTTCCGGCCAGTCGAGCAGCTGGCGGGCGAGCGCCTCGGCGGCAGCGGCGATGCGCGCGAGCGGCGGAAAGCCGGCGGCGCGCGCGGCGCCGGGCAGCTGGTGCAGGCTGAGCGCGAGCTGCAGCAGCGCCGCGTCCTGCACCGCGGCGTCGCCGCTCGCGGTCCGGAAGGCGGCGAGCGCCTCGTGCTGGCGGCGCAGCGCGTTGCGCGCCGATTCGATGAACTCGTGGCGCAGCGCGGTGGGCGCCGGCGGCGGTGGCGCCAGGATCGCGATCGGGGTGTGGCCGGGGCGGCCGATCAGCGCCTTCAGCGCGGTGATCACCTGCGTCGGTGCCTGGATGGACTGGTCGATGACCAGATCCGCACCGGCCGCCTGGGCGGCGCGCACCTGCTCGTCGACCAGGGTGTTGGCCAGGGCGACGATCTGCAGGTGCGCGCCGCCGGGCATGGCGCGCAGCCTGGTGATGACCGCCGCGCCGTCGCCATCGGGCAGGCCGAGGTCGAGCAGCACCGCCTCGGGATGCAGCGCCGCCACCTTGGTCAGCGCCTCGGCGCCGCTGGCCGCGCTGTCGACCAGCAGTCCGGCGGCGGTGCAGCGATTGACGTAGAGGTCACGCGCCAGGGGATCGCCATCGACGATCAGCACGCGCGGTCGGCCCGGGCGCAGCGCGGGGATGGCGGCTGCCGGCGTGGGCGGGCGCGCGCTGGGCGTCTGGCCCAGCGCCGGCGCGTGGCGCGGCGACCAGCCGGCGGCGACCAGGTCGAGGTCCTCATGCAGTTCGGCAGCGCTGGCGTAGCGCTTGGTGCGGTCGCGCGCCCCGGCACGCACCACGATCGCCGCCGCCGCCACGCTGATGCCGGGGCGCGTCAGGCGTGGATCCGGGATCGACTCGTTGACCGCCTGATGGACGACGGCGTACTGGCTGGAGCCGGTGAACGGCGGGCGCCCAGTGAGCAGGAAGTAGAGCGTCGCACCCAGCGCATAGATGTCGGCGCGCGCGTCGAGGGTGGGATCGTTGCAGATCTGCTCTGGCGCCATGAACGATGGCGTGCCGGGCACCGCGCCGTGACCGGTGACGCCGCTCGGACTCGGCGGCCGAGTCAGGCCGAGGTCGCCGATCTTGGCCCGCCCGTCGCGATCGAGCAGCAGGTTGGCCGGTTTGATGTCGCGGTGCACCAGGCCCGCTTGGTGGATCGCCTCCAGGCCCAGCGCCGCGTCGCGCGCGATGGCCAGGGCCTTGGCCTCGGGCAGGGTGCCTGCCTGCTGCAGCACCAGGCGCTCGACGTCGCCGCCAGGCATCAGCTCCATCGCCAGGTAGAGGCGGTGCTGGTCGCTGCCGGCGGCGTAGCAGGTGACGACGTGGCTGTTGCTGATGCTGGCCGCGACCTTGGCCTCACGGATGAAGCGCTCGCGGAACAGCGGATCGTCGGCCAGCGATCCGGCCAGCACCTTGAGCGCGACCTCGCGTTGCAGACTGCTCTGCACGGCGCGGTAGACCACGCCCATGCCGCCTTTGCCGATGACCTCACGCAGCACGAATTCGCCCAGGCTGTCGAGCGCCTCGTTGGCGCCGCTGCCGCGCAGCAGCTCGACCTGGGAAGCCGTCAGGGCGCCTTGCGCGACCAGGAAGGCGCAGCCGTCGCCGCCCT
Source organism: Planctomycetota bacterium (assembly GCA_038213805.1). Lineage (GTDB taxonomy): Bacteria > Planctomycetota > UBA11346 > UBA11346 > UBA11346 > BOG-1363. The sequence goes on from JBBQSO010000015.1 coordinate 3,327, forward strand.
CGCGCAGCAGCACCAGCGCCTGCTCGGCGAGCGCACTGCCGAGGATGCCGGCCTGCTGGGCGCGGCGGACCAGCCGGGAGTCGGTGCCGGGCGTGGGGGTGGTGGGCAGGTCGGTCATGAAGGTATCGGGGGTTCCGCGCGACGGATTGCGGTTCACCGTATCCGCAGGGCGCAGCGCCTGCAATGACGACCTCGGATGCGGGGGCTCGTATCTGCAGACCGCGCGTACGGCCGAGACCGGGGCGGCCCACGCGGGGCGCCGCGCGTGGCGGCGGTAGCGGCGAATTCAATGGTACCGAGCCGGTTACGGGTTAAGTCCGGCGCCCATGTTCGCCTGGTACCAGCAGCTGACCACACCCGAAGGCCTCAGCCACCTGCTCGCGGTGGTCGGTCCGCTGCTGCTCATCGGTGTGGTCTTCGCCGAGACCGGCCTGCTGGTCGGATTCTTCCTGCCGGGCGACAGCCTGCTGATGACCGCGGGCGTGCTGTGCGCCTTCAATCCCACCGACCACACCGCGCCGCCGCCGCTCGACTTCGTGATCCTCGGACTGTGCCTCAATCTCGCCGCGATCTGCGGCGACGCGCTCAACTACACGCTCGGCCGGCTCAGCGGGCGGCGCATCTGGGAGCGTCCTGACAGCCGCTTCTTCAAACGCCGCCATCTGGTCGAGGCGCAGGATTTCTACCAACGCTGGGGCGGCTGGGCGATCATGGGTGGGCGATTCGTGCCGGTGGCGCGCACCTTCGTGCCTTTCATGGCCGGCGTGTCGCGCATGCCGCTGCGCACCTACCTGATCTTCAATGTCGCCGGTGGCACCACCTGGATCTGGTCGATGCTCGGACTGGGCTGGTGGCTCGGCGGGCAGGAGGCGATGCGCCGCAACCTCCACTACATGGTGCTGGTGATCGTCGCGCTGTCGTTCCTGCCGGTGGTGATCGGGATCATGCGGCGGCGCAAGGCGGCGCAGCGGGAAGCGTGAGCCGACGGCCGCCGCAGGCGTCCGACGTCCGATGTCCGACGGCCGGCACCATGCGCATGCAACGTCTGAATCACTCGACGACAGATTTCGGACCGCGCTCTGCCGCGAGGGGGACTGCCGTCGACTGGACACGTCTCGGATCCGGTGCCATCCTCCCAAGCCTTGACCCCGGCGCAGGACGCGCCGCGGGCAACCGCTGGATGAGACCCCGGAATGAGCGATCTGACGCTGTCCTTCGACCATGTCTCCTTCACCTACCGCGGCGACTGGCTGCAGCGCATCCACGCCCTGACGGATGTCACCCTGGCGGTGCCGCGCGGTTCCTCGTTCGGTTACCTGGGGGCGAATGGCGCCGGCAAGTCGACCAGCATCAAGCTGCTCGTCGGACTGCTCCAGGGACATCGCGGGGCGATCAGCCTGTTCGGCGCGCCGCTCGGCGATCCGCGCCTGCGTCAGCGCCTTGGCTACCTGCCCGAACAGCCCTACTTCTACGACAACCTGCGCGTCGGCGAGTACCTCGCCTACCTCGGTCGGCTGTCCGGGCTTGATGGTCCGGCGCTTGCCGCCGGCTGCGACCGGGTGGCGCGGCTGCTCGACCTCGGCGAACTGCTCGGACGCAAGCTGCGCAGCTTCTCGAAGGGCATGCGCCAACGTTTCGGCCTCGCCCAGGCGATGGTCCACCAGCCCGACCTGCTCATCCTCGATGAGCCCTTCTCGGGTCTCGACCCGCTGTGGCGCGCGCGCTTCAAGGAGGTCATGGACCTCGAGCGGCGGCGCGGCGCGACGCTGTTCTTCTCGTCGCACATCCTGTCCGACGTCGAAGATCTCTGCGATCACTATGCGGTCATCGATCACGGCACCGTGCTTGAGCAGGGTCGCCTTGCGGAGCTGCTCGGTCAGGCGCCGCTGCGCCTGACCGCGCGCGGCCCGCGGGCAGTGGGCGCCACGGACGGCGACGACGGCGCGTGGACGCTGACCTTCCCTGAGCAGGATCGCGAGCGCGTCCTCGCCAGCCTGCCCGCGGGCGCGGCCATCCTGCGCCTGGAGCGCCAGCGCATCGCCCTTGAGGATTATTTCGTCGCGCGCATCAAGGCATTTCACGGTGCCGGCCGCAAGCTCGCCGAAGGCGCGGGGGTGGAACGATGATCATGGTCATCGCCGGCGCGACCTTCCGCGAGTCGCTGCGTTCGCGCACCTTCGCCGGCCTGCTGGTGATCTACGCGGTGGCGGTGGCGCTGTCGCGCGCGGTCGGCTGGATCAGCGCCACCGATGGCGACATCGTCACCACCGACGTGGTGTTCAGCCTGCAAAGCGTGATCGGCGTGCTGGTCGCGGTCGCCACCGGCACCGCGCTGATGCACACCGAGATCCTGCAGAAGACCCTCTACACCGTGCTCTCGCGGCCGCTGCCGCGCTGGCGCTTCGTGGTCGGCAAGTTCCTGGGCCTGGCCGGCGCGCTGGCGGTCGGTCAGCTCGCCATGCTCGCCATCGGCCTGGGCTACCTGTGGGCGACCGGCGCGCCGGTGCAGCGCTGGCTGCTGCTCGCCGGAATGCTGACCCTGGTCGAGGTGCTGGTCATGGCCGCGGTCAGCCTGTGCTGGACGGCGCTGTCGACGCCGCTGCTCGCCGCGGTGCTCGGCCTCGCCACCTATGCGCTGGGCCATGCGGTCGCGACCCTGCCCGAACTCATGCACCACCTCAGCGGGCCGCAGCAATATGTGGCCTGCGCGCTCGCCAGCCTGGTGCCGAACCTCGGCATGTTCACCTACCGCAACCAGGCGGTCTACGGCACCCCACTGCCGCTCGGGGATCTGCTGCAGAGCCTAGTCTACGGCGCCGCGTGGATCGCGCTGCTGGTGGCGATCACCATCGCGATGTTCCGAAGGAAGCAGCTGTGAAGAACGTCCGCAGGTCCGGAAGTCCGGAAGTCCGGACGTCGACGGCGGGTTGCGCGCCTTTCCCCGGTCCGACCGTTGCGGTCCTGGTGCCGCGCTGGTCGTCGACACCCGGACTTCCGGACTTCCGGACTTCCGGACCCTGACCCATGCGCTCCGCCGGCCTGTTCATCATCATCGCGCTGATCGGCGCCGGCCTCGCCGTCTGGAACGCCGAGCGCTTCGTCGGAGCGCAGGCGCGCATCCGCACCAAGGACCTCAGTTTCCTGCCCGCACCGGTGGTGGCGAAGCTGCTCAGCTTCGGTCACGGCAACACCGTGGCCAAGCTGCGCTGGATCGACAGCTTCGCCTACTTCCAGTACCAGCTCGACCGCCAGGACGATCACGTCGCCGGCGGCGGTACCGGCTTCAAGCGCCTCTATGAGACGCTCATCGCCCTCGACCCGGCCTTTGTGCCCTTCTACCAGCACGCGGCGCTCAACACCGGGGGCGTGCTCAAGGAGTACGACGTCGCGCTTAGCTTCCTGATGCGCGGCATCGCCGCCCTGCCGGAGAACCGCGAGTTGTGGCGGTCGGCGGCGGCCGAGCTCAAGATGCACTTCCAGTGGGAGGAGCGCATGCCGGCCCTGATGGACGGCTTCCTCGCCGCCTGGGAGGCGGCCGAGCCCACGCCCGAGGGCAAGCGCATGGTGTGGGACTGGAAGCGCAGCATGGCCCAGCGCACCTTCCACGGCCTGGAGCAGGTCCCCTACTGGCACGAGCAGTTGCTGCGCAGCAAGCCCGGCTCGGCGAGCGGCGACTACATCGAGGCGGTGCTGCGCGAACAGCTCGCCGCATTCGGGCTCCAGGAGCTGGAGCGCCTGCACGACGACTGGCTGGTCGCGCATGGCGCGCTGCCGCTGCGCGCCGCCAGTCTGGCGGTCCTCTACCGCACGGCGCCGCTCGCCACCATCGCCGCGGCGCGGGCCGCCGCGCCGCCGCGCCCGGTCGGATTGGCGGACCTGCTCGCGCCCGCGCTGCTCGCCCGTCGCTATCCCGGTGGCCTGCCGCCGCTCGGCCCGGTGCTGCGCGATGACCAGGGCCGGTCGCAGCTGAAGAGCGATCCCTTCGGCCTGCCCTGGGTGCTGGTCGACGGACGCATCGTCAGCGGCGGTCTGGAGCGACGGGCGTACGACCGGCGCCTGACCTCCGCCAACTTCACGCTGCTCGGCGCAGCCCAGGCGCGCGGCCGCTGGCCGGCACGGCTCGACGAGGTCGCCGGGTTCGGCATCGACCTGCCCGCGCCGCCCGCGGATGGCCGCCTGGTGCTGGACGGGCAGACCCTGCGCATGGAGTGGGATCCGCCCCCATCGGCGCCGTGGCCGCTGCGCTGACAGCGAGCAATGGCGCGTCTCACCAGGTGCAGGTCGCGGTCAGCGCCAGCACACCGCCCACGGAATTCCCATCCAGCGGCACGGGGTTGCGTTCACGGATGATGCTGGTGTCGATGGGATCGTGGGTGCTGACCACCGCATCGCGCTGTGGCGCCGCCGTCGCCTCGCCCAGCAGCGTCACGCCCACCGTGCCGATCCCGGTGACGAGGCGCGCCCCCAGGCCGACCGCCAGGCGCGCCACCAGCACCTGGCTGGTGCGCTCTTCCCCGCCGTCGACATCGAGGAAGCCATGGGTCTCGACGTGGGAGCGCCGCCAGCCCACGCCGGCCTCGCAGCGCAGGGTGAGGGCACCGTCGTCCCCGGACAGCAGCGCCGGCTCGGTGGCCAGACCAGCCCACACCAGCAGGCGCTGACCAGAGATATCGAAGGTATAGGGGGTGGAGATGCGCTGATCGCGCAGCCCGCACACCACCTGCAACCACGCTGGCCAGCCATCCGGCACGTTGCCGACCGCGAGGTCGACGCCGTGGCCTGAGACGCGCGAATCCTGGCCCGAGATGCCGAAGCGCATTGCCCAGGGAGCGGGTCCGGCCTGCGGCGGCGCCCGCCCCGGCGTCCACGCCAGCGACAGGGTGCCGTCCTGGCCGTTCTTGGTCAGGCTGTGGGTGGTCTCGAGGCCGAGGCGCACCGCACCGACGTCGATGGCTACGCCGATGACCAGCCCCACGCCGCGCTCGTGGCTGGCCACGGCGTCGGCGGTGCCGGTCAGGGCGTGTCCGCCGGCGCCGTCGCCGCGCAGGCCCGCCCACACCCCGCCGCCGTCGCCCGCGACGGTCGCCAGCAGCTCTCCGCGCCAGCGCGACCAGCCGTCGGTGGTGGCCAGGGCGATGGCGCCCACGTCGATGGCGAGCGGTCCGGCCAGGGCCAGCCGCCCGCCCGCCCCGGCGTGCACCAGCCCGGCGGCCTGCAGCGCCGGGTGCTCGTAAGGCAGGTCGTTGGGTGCGTTGCCGAGCAGGACGTGGACATCGTTCTGGAGGGCGCTGCCGTGCAGGTCGCCCGCCAGCTGCACGCCCGGACCACCCTGGATCCAGGCGCGCCACGGACCGTCGACGATGCCGCCACGCAGCGCACCGGCCACGGTCACCTCGTCGCTGCGCGCGGCGCCCACCCGGGTCGCGGTGAACGGATCGGGAAAGCCCCAGGCGATCGGCGCACCGCTCGGGTTCTGGCTGGTCAGCAGGCTGTAGTCGGCGGCCAGCGCATAGCGCCCGTCGTCCCAGCCCAGCCCGACATGCCCGGTGCGGAAGTCGTCGCTGGCGCCGCCGCCGCCCGGCCCAAGGCCATCGTTGCCGACTGCCAGGCGCCAGGTCCCGCGCTCCACCCCACCCGCGGCAGGGATGCCCGGCAGTTCGACGCCACAGCTCCAGGTGACAGGCAGCAGAAGAGCGAGGATGGCCGTGCGGGACATGGGATCATGATAACCCTAATGGGGGTTCCGCGGGCTGCCATGTGCGGGGTGGAGTGGGTTGGAGCCAGCGGGGACTAGACACGAGCATCGAGCATCGAGGCGCGAAACCGGGGGAGGCCGGCTCGCGGGGCGTTGCGGCCGTCTTCATCCCGCCTTCATGCGCCGGTGCACGGTTCTTCACCGTCATGGATGACACCTCCGCCTGCCCGCTGTGCTTCACCTCCAATCCCCTGCCGGCGGCGGTCGGCCCGATCACGTGCCGCGCCTGCGGGGAGTCCTTCCTGCCCGGGCACGTCCCGCGGCCGCCGGGGGGCATGCGCGCGCGGGCCGTGGTCAGCCATGATGCGTGCGCGGTGGATGACGATTCGCGGCAGATGGTGCTGCTCGCCGACACCGTGGGCGGCGACGCGCCGGCGCGCGCCGGCCGCGCGCCGAGCAGCGCCGACGAGACCATCCGCCTGGAAGCTGCGCAGCCGCCCTCCCGCGCGGTCCGCATCACACCGTTGGAGGTGGCCACCCCCGCGCAGCCGGGCGTAGCGCCGCTGGCGCGTCCGGCCGGCAAGTTCGCAGTCGTCGAGGAGCTGAACCGCGGCGGCATGGGCGTGATCCTGCGCGGGCGCGATCGCAGCCTTCACCGCGAGGTCGCGATCAAGGTCATCCGCGACCAGCAGAGCCCGCTGCAGCGCGCGCGCTTCATCAAGGAGGCCCAGGTCACCGGTCAGCTGGAGCACCCGAACATCGTCCCGGTGCACGAATTCGGCGTCGACGAATCGGGCCGCCTATTCTTCGCCATGAAGCTGGTGCGCGGGCGTACCCTGGCCGAGATCCTCGCGTGGCACCGCGACGATCCCAGCGCCGCGGCCGCCGAGTTCCCGCTCACACGGCTGGTAAGCATCCTCATCCAGGTCAGCCACGCGGTGGCCTTCGCCCACACCCGCGGGGTGGTGCACCGCGATCTCAAGCCGGGCAACATCATGCTCGGTGATTTCGGCGAGGTCATGCTCATGGACTGGGGCCTGGCCAAGGTCGGGGCGGCAGGCGCGGTCGGCGGGCAGACCCTTGATGAGGGGGCGGTGAGCGGAAATCCGCGCAGCGATTCGACCGCGGCGCTGGTCACCGCGGACGGCGACAGCTCGGCGCAGCGCCAGGCCCTGCGCCTGGACCAGACCCAGGATGGCGCGGTCATCGGCACGCCCGCCTACATGGCGCCCGAGCAGGCCTCCGGCATGGTCTCGCTCATCGACGCGCGCAGCGACGTCTACGCGCTTGGCGCCGTGCTTTACGAGCTACTCACGCTGGCGCCGCCGGTCAGTGGCGGCGACCTCGATGAGGTGCTGCGTAACGCCAGCATGAACCGCATCGTGGCGCCGCAGCAGCGCGCCCCCACGCGCGCCATCCCCAAGGACCTCGCCGCGGTGGCGATGAAGGCGCTCGCCGCTGATCCCGCCGACCGCTATCCCGGCGCACCGGCCATGCGCCGGGACCTGGAGCGCTTCATCGAGGGTCGCGCGGTCAGCGCGCGCAGCGACTCCTTGCTTGAGGTGGTCGGGAAATTCGTGCGCCGCCATCGCATCGCCACCATGGTCGCGGCGGTCGGTGTGGCTGCGCTGCTGGCGGTCGGCGTGGCCGGATTCTGGCTCAACCTCGCGGCGCGCCACCGCGCCGAGGCCCAGGGCGAGGTCGCGCAGCGCGAGCGCCAGCGCGCCGAGACGGCGCGCGCCAGCGCCGAGAACGAGCGCGGCAACGCCGACCGGCAGCGCCGCCACGCCGAGGACCAGACGCGCGTCGCCGCCGCGGCCCTGGTCGCCGCCGACGAGCAGCGCCGCATCGCCGAGGACGAGCGTCGCAAGGCCCAGGCCGCCTTTGCCGCCGAGCTCGCCAGTCGCGAGCGCAGCGCCGTACAGGACCATCTCGCCGCGGTGGCGCTGGCCGGCGAGCAGATCGATCACGACGAGTTTGCCGCCGCCGCCCAGCTGCTCGACGGCTGTCCGGTGCGATTGCGGGACTGGGTGTGGCGCCGCCTCGCGCTGCTCTGCCACCAGGAACTCGCCGCGCTGCCCGGCCAGGCCGCCGTGCTGGCGGTCAGTGCCGACGGGCGCCGCCTGGTCGGGGCGGACGCCGCCGGCACGCTGACCCTCTACGAGCTGCCCGGGCTGCGCGCGCTGGCGAGCTGCACTGGCGTGGGGACCGTGCGCGCTCTCGCCATCGCAGCGGATGGCAGCGTGGTCGCGTGCGCCAGCGGCGATGGCGGTCTGCGCTGCTGGCGCCCGGGTGGTCCGGCGCGTGCCCTCGCGAATGCGGCGGTGCCGTTCACCGCGCTGGCCTTCACCGCCGAGGTGCGCCTGCTCAGCGGCGCCGCCGATGGCGCGGTGGCGCTCTGGGATCCCGTTGGCGGACCGGCGCTGGCGCTCGGCAGCCTGGGCGAAGCGGTGAGCGCCCTGGGCGCGGCGCGCGGCGGCGGGCGCATCGTCGCCGGCGGGTCGCACGGCGCGGTCCGGGTGTGGAGCGGCACCGCCGCGCCGCTCGCCACCCTGCAGGCGCCCGGCGCGGTGCTGGCGGTCAGCCCGGTGGCGCCGCTGCTGCTGCTCGCCGCGCCGCGCGGCGCGCAGGTCTGGGACCTGGTGCGCGGCCGCGTCCTCGCGACCCTCGCCGGTCACGCCCGTGAGGTCACCTGCGCGGCCTTCGCCCCGGATGGCGGTCTGGTCGCCACCGGCAGCGCCGACCGCACGGTGCGCATCTGGAACCTCGCCGAGGCGCCGGCGCTGCTGGTGCTGCGCGGCCACGGCGACCGCCTGGGCGCCATCGCCTTCGCCGGCGGCGGGCGGCTCGCCAGTGTCGCCGATGACGGCAGCCTGCGTCTGTGGGACGCGCAGGTGCGCCACGATATCGTCGAGCTGCCGCGCGTCGCCGGGCTGACCACGGCGTTGCTCTCGCCCGATGGCGGCCGCGTGCTCACCGCCAGCACGCACGGCACCGCGACGCTCAGCGACCCGCTCAGCCGCCAGGCGCTGCGCACAGTGGTGCAGGGGCCGGCGATCCGCGCCGCCGCCTTCGCCGTGGATGGGCGGCGCTTCGCCACCGTCGGCGATGGCGGGGTCGGGCACATCTGGTCGGCGCAGAGCGGCGAGCTGCTCGCCAGCATCGCCGCGCCCGCCGCCGCGCTGCGCGCGGTGTGCTTCAGCCCGGACGGCGGCACCCTGCTGACCGGCGGTGCCGACGGGGTGCTGCGCATCTGGGCGGTGGATGATGGCCGGGCGCTGGTCGCGCTCGTCGATCAGGCTGGGGCGCTGGCCGCAGTCGCGTGGTCGCCGGATGGCCAGCGGCTCGCCGGCGCGGGGGACGATGGCCTGGTGCGCGTGCGTCGCGCCAACGACCAGGCGGTCCTGCAGCAGCTCAGCGCGCCTGGGTCGGTCGCGGCGCTGCGCTTCTCGCCGGATGGCGGCCTGCTTGCGGCTGCCGGCGGCGCCCAGGTGCGGATCTGGCGGACGCTCGACGGCACGGAGGCCGCGCTGCTGCGCGGCCACGCCGACGTGGTGCGCAGCCTGGCCTTCTCCGCCGACGGCGCGCAGCTCATCAGCGGCAGCGCCGATGGCACCGCGCGCATCTGGGACGCTTCCAGCGGCCGCGTGCTGCTGGTGCTGCGCGAGCACCGCGAGGCCGTGCTCGCCGCCGAGTTCTCCTCCGACCTGCGCCAGGTGCTGAGCGCCGACGCCGAGGGGCGCACACTGCTGTGGAACGCGCTGCCGGTGGGGGATGACAACTGAGGGGGAGGGTCCGGAAGTCCGGGGTCCGGAAGTCCGGAAGTCTTGTGTTCGCGAAGTCTTCACGTCCAGCACAGGCGCAGGGTCGAGAACGGGCGCTTGGCAGATCGCTCGCGCTGTCTCCGACTTCCGGACTTCCGGACTCTTCTACCGAGTCGACCCCTTCGCCCACCACGCCGTCAACAGCTCAGTAATCTGTTCGCGCAGCAGCCAGATCAGCACGCCGACGATCAGGATGCCGATGGTGATCAGCAGCCAGCTGCGTCCGGCGCGGTCGGGTTCGGGCTCGTCAAGGCCAGCGACCCGGGCGAGATCGCGCTCGAGGGTGTAGAGCGAGGGGTAACGGTCCTTGGGGCTCTTGGCCAGGCAGCGCGCGCAGATGTCCTTGATGCGCTGGTCCATGCGCGGGAACTTCGGCTCGTCGTTGCAGTGCTTGGCCATGATGTCGTAGGCGTTGGTCGCGTCGAACGGCGCCTTGCCTGTCACCATCTCGAAGAGGATCACGCCCAGCGAGTAGATGTCGCTGCGGAAGTTCACGGTGCGGGTGTTGCGGCACTGCTCCGGGCTCATGTAGACCGGCGTGCCCATCACCTGCCCGGTGTTGGTCAGGCGCGTCGCGCCCGGGTCGGGATGCTTGGCCAGACCGAAGTCGGCGACCTTGAGCACGCAGCCGCGCTTGGTGTCGCCGATGGTCAGCGGTGGCATCCGCCCGGTGGTGCTGCCCGGGCCGCGGCCGACCAGGATGTTCTCGGGCTTGAGGTCGCGGTGCACGGTGCGCGAGGCGCGCAGCCCGCGCAGCGCCTGGACCATCGCCCAGGCGGCCTCCTCCGCCCCGAGCCGGCCCTGGGCGTCGAGCAGGTCGCGCAGGCTGCCGCCTTCCATGTACTCCAGCACCAGGAAGGGGTGGGCGCCGTGGGTGCCGCGGTCGAGCAGGCGCACCACGTGCGGATGGCGGATGCCGCTCAGCACCTTGGCCTCGCGGCGGAAGCGCGCCAAGTCGCTGGCGTTCTCGAGCACCTTGACCGCAACCTCGGCCTCGCCCTTGGTCGCCTTGCAGCGGTAGACAGAGCCGCAGCCGCCCTCGCCAAGCTTCTTGACCACCTTGTATTTGTCGGCGATCAGATCGTTCTTGGAGAGCTTGAGTTCGAGCGTCGCGCGCGGCATGGGCGGTTATCGTAGGGGCCGGCATGGGATGCCAAGGAGGGGGCGGGCGGCCTGGGGGCGGGCGGCCTGGGGGCCGGCCCGGTCCGGAAGTCCGGAAGTCCGGAGGTCCGGAAGTCTCGTGGTCCGAACGTGCTGGGCGACTGCCACGTGCATGAGGGTGATCTCGGTCAGGTGCTTTGCTGGCGCATGTCTTTGACTTCCGGACTTCCGGACTTCCGGACTTCCGGACTTCCGGACTTCCGGACTTCCGGACTTCCGCACCTCCAGACTGTGCCCATTCTCCCCCCATGTCCCCCCGCATTGCCGCCGACGACGCGGCCATCACCGCCTGGCTGGACGGCGCGGTCAATTTCGAACGCAGCGGCGCCTTCGCCGGCATCCGCCTCGAGCGCATCGCCCGCGCCCTTGCCGCGCTGCCGACGCCGCCTGCGCCGTGCACGGTGGCCGGAACCAAGGGCAAGGGCAGCACGGTGCGCCTGATTGAGGCCGCGCTGCTCGCCCAGGGCGTGCCGGTGCTGGCATTCACCAGTCCGCACGTGCGCAGCGTGCGCGAACGCTGGCGTTGGGACGGCGTCCCCATCGACGTCACCAGCCTGGCCGACGCCTGCGATGCGGTGGCTGCGCTGGAGGAGCGTCTCGGCGAGGCCCTGACCTGGTTCGAACGCACCTTCGCCATCGCCTGCCTGCTCGCCCGGGCGCGCACCGGGACGCACTTTCTGGTCGAGGTCGGGCTCGGCGGCCGCCTCGACTGCGCCAACGCCCTCGACGCGCAGGTCGCGGTGCTGACCCACCTGTCCCACGACCACCGCGACATTCTCGGTCCGACCCTGGAGCACATCGCGCGCGAAAAGCTCGCCGTCGCGCGCGCGGGCCGCCCGCTGCTGATTGCGCCGCAGACGCCGGCTGGCGCCGCGGCGATCCGCGCCGTGCTGGCCGCCCCGGGCGCTCCGACGCCGGCGGTGCGCTGGATCGACCCGCCGTCCGCGCCCTTTGCGCTCGCCCTGCCCGGCGCGCACCAGCAGGACAACGCCGCCACCGCGCTGGCCGCGGCGGCCACCGTGCATCCCGGCCTGGACGTCGCAGCCGCGCGCCGCGCCATGGCCACTGCCACCCTCGCCGCGCGCTGCCAGCTGGTCGTGCGCGCCGGCCGCCGCCTGGTGGTCGATGGCGCGCACAACCGCGAGAGCATCGCCGCGACCCTCGCCACCGCTGCGGGCCTGCTGCGTCCGGGCTGGCGGCTGATCATCGCCCTGGCCGCCGACAAGGAGCTCGCCGAGATCGCCGAAGCAATCCCCGCGGACCTGGCGGTCACGCGCTGCGGCTACAGCAGCCCGCGCGCGCGCTGCGAACCCGACTGGCTGCCGGCGCAGCGCGCCTGGCCGTGGCACGACAGCATCGCGGCGGCGCTCGCGGCGCAGCCGGCGGAGGCGGACGTCTGCGTCACAGGCAGTCTCTACCTGGCGGGCGAGACCCTCGCCCTGCTCGGCGAGGAGCGTCTCGACGGTTGAGGTGCGTTCGCGTCCCGGCCGCCAGGCGCCGCACCGACGTTGGGGATCGCGCGCGCAGCACGTGGCCGGCATGACCCGCAGACCTTGACGTCCTGCCGGGGCGCTCCTGGACGGCAGGCAATCTGCTGGTAGCGTCCCTGTGCTCGCCCCGCCCGCCCCCTGGATAACATCGCCATGACCACCCAGCTCGCCGATCTGATGACCCGTTGGTCCGCCTGCGCACGTCCCGTGCTGGCCGTTGTCGCGCTGCTCGCTCTGGTCGGGCCGGCCCGGGGAGAGGACTCCATCGTTACCATCGCTGGTGGGGGGGTATCGGGTGCTGCGGGCTACTCGGGTGATGGCAGTCCCGCCACCAGCACGCAGTTCAGCCTGGTCGGTGGCATCGCCTACGGGCCTGGCGGGGACCTGTACATCGTCGCGCAGGGCGATCAGCGCATCTGCCGCGTCGCCGCAGCCACCGGCATCGTCAGCACCGTCGCCGGCACCGGGCACTACGGCTTCTCGGGGGATGGCGGACCGGCCACCGCGGCCGATCTCGCGAATCCGGCGCACATCGCCTTCGACCACGTGGGCAACCTGCTTATCGTCGACCAGAACAACCACCGCATCCGTCAGGTGGCGGCTGCGACCGGGATCATCACCACCATCGCCGGCAGCGGCAATTCGTCGCTCACTCCAAACCCGTCCGGGTCCTTTTCCGGGGACGGCGGCCCAGCCACCGCGGCGACCTTCAACCAGCCGGTCGGGCTGCTGGTCCTCGGCAATGGCGACCTGCTGCTCACCGATATGCTGAACCAGCGCGTACGCCGCATCGTCGCCACCACTGGCATTATCACCACCGTCTGCGGCATCGGCCTGCCACCCATCCCGGGCAATCAGGTCCAGGGCGGGTTTTCCGGTGACGGCGGCCCGGCGATCAGTGCCGCGCTCAACATCCCCGTTGACCTGCAGGTCGATCAGGCCGGCAACATCTTCATCGCCGACCTGCGCAACAACCGCATCCGCCGCATCGCCGCCGCCACCGGCACGATCTCGACCATCGCCGGCAACGGTACCGCCATCACCACCACTGCGACCGGCGACGGCGGTCCGGCTACGGCGGCGATCCTCTTCAATCCGACCGCGCTGTTCATCGATGCGCACGGCGATCTGCTGATCGCGGTCGGCAACGACAACGACGCTATCCGCCGCGTCGACCACGTCACCGGCACCATCACCACCATCGCCGGCAGTTCGCTGCGGGGCTTTTCCGGCGACGGCGGCCCCGCGACCCAGGCGAAACTCAACCGCCCGACGACCATGTGCCTGGATCCGGCCGGAAACCTGGTGTTCTCGGATGGCAACAACTTCCGCGTCCGCAAGCTCGTCCCCGTGCCGCTGCTTGCGGCCGAGCACCCGGGGAACCCGCAGCCCGGCCTCATCTACTCCTACGTCGAAGGTGGCTGGAGCGTCCTTCCGGACTTCGCCAACCTGGCCCCGCTCGCGACTGGTACGGCTGCGCTCATCGACCTGACGCCGCGCCGGCGCGATACGCTCTACGCGCTGCGCTTCACCGGCTACGTGTTCGTGCCAGCGGATGGGATTTATACCTTCTCCACCACCTCCGACGACGGCAGCCGGCTGCGGGTCGGTGGGACGCTGGTGGTCGACAATGATGGCAAGCATGCGGCGCAGGAGCGCACCGGCACCGTCGGTCTGGCGGCCGGCCTGCACGCGCTTACCGTCGACTATTTCCAGAACGGCGGCGGTGCCACGCTTATGGTGACCTACGCCGGTCCTGGAGTGGCCAAGCAGGCCATTCCAGGCGGCGCCCTCGTCCATGAGGCCGGTGACCAGTCGCCGTCCGAGTTCATCGACGCCAACGTCACCGATCCGCTCGTCGAGCTCGGTGGGCGCACCTACTTCGGCGCCACCACCAGCGCCACCGGGAGCGAAGTGTGGTCCACGGACGGCACGACCGCTGGAACGCGGGTGGTCGCGGACCTCAACGAGGGACCGGCCGACAGTGCGCCGCGGCACCTGACACTGCTGGGCGGCCGTATGTATTTCACCGCCAATGACGGCGTTTCCGGGCGCGAGCTGTACACCAGCGACGGCACCGCCGCCGGCACCCGCATGGTGGTCGACCTTGCGGCCGGCAGTTCCTCTTCGAATCCCGCGCACCTCTTCGCGCTCGGCGCGCGCTTGGTGTTCAGCGCCTTCCAGCCCGGCATCGGCTGGCGCCTGTGGGCGAGTGACGGCAGCGCGGCCGGCACCGTGCTGCTCAAGGACATCGACCCGTCGCCGAGCGCGGACGAGTTCTCGTACAACTGGCACCACGTCTTCTGCGTGGTGGGCAGCAAGCTGTTCTTCAACGGCACCGATCCGCTGCACGGCAGCGCGCTGTGGGTGACCGACGGAACCGCCGCCGGCACGCGGCTGGTCCGCAACACCGCCGCCGGCGCGCCGGGGATGGAGCCGATCTCGATGACCGCTTTCGCCGGGAAGCTGTACTACACCTCGCGCACCGCCAACAGCACCATCTGGCTCAGTGACGGCAGCGACGCTGGCACCAGGCAGTTCAGCGCCCTGACCTACTTTAACGACTTCAACACCGCGGTGGGCGGCCTGCTCTACACTCGCGGCACCACCGATTCCTTCAACAACGGCATCTGGGTCACCGACGGCGATCCCGCGCACCAGACGCAGCTCAGCACCACGCTGAGCGCGACGCAGTTTTACGCCGCCCTGGGTACGACGGTGTTCATGAACCCCGATGCGCCGTCGCAGTTCCCGTACCGGCCGCTCGCCACTACGACTGGTACTCCGGCCAGCACCGGGGTGCTGGCGCCAGTGTCGTGCGACCTTCCCTTCGTTGTGGGCAGCCGCTTGTTCTTCACCTCCGGCGCTGAGTTGTGGCGTAGTGACGGCACCGCCAGTGGCACCGCCCTGGTCACCAGTCGCATCGCGTCGCCGGTAACGGTCGGCGCGCGCGGCGCACTGGCGCTGGTCGCGCAGCGCAACGATGCCCGGCGTTACAGCGTGCTATGGGCGAGCGACGGCACCGACGCGGGCACCGTGCCGCTGCTGAGCGGCACCACCATTTCGGTCGCCTTCCCCGACACCTTTCATTTCGTCGGCACCGCGTCTGCGGAGGTGGCCATTCTCGGCGTCGCCAGCGACGAATATGGCGGCATCGACCACGTCGCCTTTACCATGAGTGGTGCGACCACAGGGGGTGGTGCCGCGAACGGCGGGGTCAGCAGCGCACCCGGGAATGTTGCCTGGTCCGTCTTTCCGACGGTGAACGTCGGAGAGACCTTCGTAACCATCACCGCCACCTCGACGATCGGCACCACCGCGTCCGTCGTGATGGATGTCGTGCGGTCGATAAACGGCGGCCCGGTCGTCGCGATTACCGCGCCCACTTCCGGCGCTACATGGACCACGAGCGTTGCCAGCGTGCCGATCGCCGGCACCGCCACCGGTCCTTCCCCGATCAGAAGAGTCGACTACGTGCTGAGCGGTGCGACCAACCTGTCAACCCAGGCCACCGGGACCTCGGCTTGGAACTTCACGGCGCTTCTCACGCCGGGTCAGACGCGGGTGATGGTCATCGCAAGCGATAGCGCGGGTAGCCTCGCCACACGTTCGTTCTTCGTGACGTATACCGACCTGGTCCCGGCCGAGCACCCAAGCGCGACCCAGCCCGGGCTCGCCTACGCGTACGCAGAGGGGGCGTGGAACACGCTGCCGGACTTCACCACCCTGGCTCCGACTGCGACCGGCACCGCCGCGCAGATCGACCTGACGCCGCGCCGGCGCGACACGCTCTACGCGCTGCGCTTCACCGGGTACGTGTCGGTGCCGGCGGATGGGGTGTACACCTTCGCCACGACCTCCGACGATGGCAGCAACCTGATCGTTGGCGGGACCCTGGTGGTCGACAACGACGGTAAGCACGTGGCGCAGCGGCGCTCCGGCACCATCGGCCTGCAGGCGGGCCTGCACGCGGTCGCCGCCGAGTTCTTCCAGGGCGGCGGCGGCGCCACCTTGAGCGTGACGTGGTCGGGTCCCGGCTTCATCGAGCAGGTCATCCCGGTCTCCGCCTGGAGCCACGCGCAGCCACCCGGCGGTGGCATCCTGCGCGAGTTCTGGAGCGGTGTGCCGGGGAAGACGGTCGCATCGCTGACCAGCTGGCCTGCCTTCCCGCTGGCGCCAAGCGGTACCAGCCTGCAGCCCGCCTTCGTCGCGCCGAGCAACTGGGCCGACACCTACGGCACGCGCATGCGCGGCTACGTCACCGCGCCGCTCAGCGGCATGTACACCTTCTGGATCGCAGGCGACGACCAGTGCGAGCTGTGGCTGAGTCCGTTCACCGGACTCGAGCAGGACAAGCTGCTGATCGCGACCGTGCCGAGCGCGACCGCGCCGCTGGCGTGGAACACCTTCCCGCAGCAGCGCTCGGCGACCATCGCGTTGACGGCGGGCCAGTCCTACTACATCGAAGCGCTGCAGAAGGAGGGTTTCGGCGGCGACTGCCTGGCCGTGGGCTGGCAGCTCCCCGATGCCAGCTTCGAACGGCCCATCCCCGGACTGCGCCTCACCCCGGCGCTGGTCGGATCAGCGCGACTGGAGGCGAGTCCGATCGGATCCGCCACCCAGCCAGCGCAGCGCTGACCCCAGCGCCGCGGGGGCGCTGGTCGGATGGTCGTCGTGGGCGCACTCGTTGGCGCTGCCGCGAGGGTGTGCGCCGGTGGGGCATGCGGATTCCGCCACGACCCGGGCGCTCTGCGCTCTGCGCCAATGAGGCTGGCGCTCAACGCGCTGCGGTGAGGCGTTCTTCGGTCTGCTTGGCGAGGTCGAGAGCGCCCGGTTCGCCCCGGCGCGCGGCTTCGAGCTGGTGTAGCAGTTCCAGGCGCAGGTCGGCTGCGGGACTGCGCGCCCCATTCATCGCGGTGGCCGGCGCGGGGGTGCCGTGCGCGTCGACGGTGCGCGCGGCGACCGGCGCCACGCGTTGGGCACTGCCTGTGGTGGCGGCGGCCGCTGCCGGCGCCGCCGCCGCCGCGAGCGGCGCGCGGCGCAGCTGCGCGGCCTTGGCGGCGGTGACCAGGGATTCTCCCGACCACAGCCGCAGGCGTGCGACCTCCTGGTCGCCGTCGCGGGTCGGGCGCACGGCGTGCACGTCGAGCCAGTCGGCCGCTCCTACCACGCGCCCGCCCGGGATCGCGTACTCGCCGGCGCCGTGGCCACCGGCGAGGTAGAGGCGCACGCCGTTGTCGAGGTCGATGGCTGCCGAGCCGCGCGCCGGATCAGCCTGGGCAGCAACCACCGCGGCGATGCCGCGCGGCAGGCCGGCGACATCGCCGACGACCTGGTCGGGCGCGATCGCCAGCCAGCCCTGGGAATCGCCGTCGGCGAGTTCGGTGGGCGCGGCAGGCGCGGAGCGTGCGAGGTGCCACGTGCCGGTGCAGGGCAGGGCCGTGGTGCGGGCGCTGCCGCAACCGCCCAGCGCGAGGGGCAGTGCGGCGGCGAAAAGCAGCGTGGCGGGGAAGGGGCGGCGCAGGGGCGTGGTCATGGCATGCTCCCCGCGCTCAGCGCAGCACCAGCCCACCGCGGGCGTAGGCGAGGATGACGTCGAGGTCGGCCTTGCCGCG
Organism: Planctomycetota bacterium; assembly: GCA_038213805.1. Taxonomy (GTDB): domain Bacteria; phylum Planctomycetota; class UBA11346; order UBA11346; family UBA11346; genus BOG-1363. The sequence goes on from JBBQSO010000015.1 coordinate 21,112, forward strand.
GCCAAGGGCGGCGACCGCCTCGGTGAAGCGGCCCACGTTTCCGCCCGCGCTGCGCAGCGCGCCGGCCAGGGTGCGGCGCTGCTGGGGATCGCCGGCCAGCGCCGCGCGGCGGAAGGCGGCGAGTGCGGTTTCGTCGAGCACGCCCCGGGCGCGCTCGGTCAGCGTCAGGCGGTCGAGCAGCGCAGCGTAGGGCGCGTCACCGGCGACCGCCTCCAGGCCCGCGTTCTCGGCGTCGTTGACGGTCGCCGGCCGGCCGCCTGCGCCATCGGGCGTGGCCAGGATCAACTCGGCGGTGCGCGTGTGCAGCTCGCGCGCGCGGCGCTCGAGTTCGGTCAGGGGTGTGGCGCCGTCCAGGGCGAGACGCGCCAGCACCAGGCTGTCGTCACGCACGCGGTCGAGTGCGCTGCGCAGGTCATCGCCGCCCGGAGCCACGGCGCGGCTGGCGACCGGGGCGGCCTGGGCGACCGGCGCTGCGGCGATTGGCGCTGCGGGCGTGGTGCGCACCGTCGGCGCGCTGGCGATCGGCGCCACCGGCGCCGCGGTCACCGCTGCGCTGGGTGCGGCCGCCACCGGCTTGACGCCCATCAGCTCCTCCAGGCGCTGCCCGGACTTGGCGCCGGCGAACAGCGAACCGGTGGTGCGCGCCATCCAGCGCGCGCGGGCGAGACCGTCGAGGCGCTCGCCGAGCGGCACGTAGCCGACCTGGGTGACCAGCTGCGGCACCAGGCGCAGGAAGGCGTCGACGAACTGCGCGACCGGCTCGCGCGCGGCGGCAACCTTGCTGATGTAGATGAACAGCGGCCGCGACAGCGGGCGGTAGGCACCGCTGGTGATGGTCTCGGCGGTGGGCGCGATGGGGCCCTGGCCGTTGTCGATCGGCACTGCGCGCAGCACCGCCTCGTTCTCCTTGAGGAAGGCGTAGCCGAAGTAGCCGAGCGCGTAGTCGTTGCCGGCGATGCCGCCGACCAGCGGGTCGTTATCGGTGCTGACGATGTAGTCCGGGCGGATGGCACGCGTTTCGCCGATCACCACTTCGGTGAAGAAGTCGAAGGTGCCGGAGTCCTTGCCCTTGCCGTACAGCGCGATCGGCTCGTCGGGCCAGCCCGCGCGCAGCTGCGACCAGCGCATGATCGTGCTGCCCGGCTTCCACAGCTGGCGCAGCTCCTCCACGGTGAGCTTGTCGACGAAGGTGTTGCGCCGATTGATGGCCACGGTCACGCCGTCGAAGGCGATCGGCAGCTCGATCAGCTCGATGCCGTTCTGCGCTGCCTTGGCGAGCTCGTCGGGGCGCACCGGGCGCGAGGAGTTGGCGATCGGGATCTCGCCCGCGATCAGGCGGCGCAGGCCGGCGGTGCTGCCCGAGCACACCACCTCGGCAGCGAGCTGCGGGTTCTGCTGCGCGATCTTCTCGGCGACCGCGATGGTGATCGGGTAGACGGTGCTCGAGCCCTCGATGGCGATGGCGTGCGCGCCTTCCGCGGCGGCGAGGGCGTGGACGCCCAGGACGGTGAGGAGGAGGGCGGTCTGGATGAGGCGCATGGGCAGGCCGTGGGCAAGGGGGTGAGGCACGAGGCTCCGGGAGCACGGGGGTGGTTCCGGAGCGCGGTAGGAAAGCCAGTCTGGGGTGGGTTCGTGAAGATCCCGTGTTGATGGGATGAAGCGGATCGACGGCCAGGCGACCGTGGCCTGCCAATGCGTGGCGCACGCTTCACCGCACCTACTTCATTCCTTCATCATCTTGCGCACGGTACCCAATTCATTCCGTCCTGGATCGTTGCATGGACCAATCCGACCAGCCGAAGCGTGCCAGCCAGCGTCAGCGTACCGCGAGTGGCGCGTGGGTCGGCGTCCCGCCTGCCGTGCGCGTGCTGATCACCGGCTATCAGGTGCTGCACGAGCTCGGGCGCAGCCGCACCGGCGTCACCTACCGCGCCGTGCAGCTGTCGTTGCAGCGCGAGGTCGCGCTCACCGTGCTGGCCCCGGAGTTGGCGCGCCGGCCGGGCTGCGCGGAGCGCTTCGTCGCCGCGGCGCGCAGCGCCGGCGCCGTGCACCATCCCAACGTCGTCGCCTGCTATGATGTCGGTGAAGACGAGGGACTGGTCTACCAGGCGCTTGAGCTGGTGCCGGGCGACGATCTCGCCGCGCACCTGGCGGCGCGCGGCGGCCGGCTCACCGCCAGGGAGGCGGTTGGCATCGTCGCCGAGTGTGCGCGCGGTCTGGAAGGCATCCATCGCGCCGGGCTGATGCACGGCGGGCTCTCCCTCGCCAACGTCATCATCTCCGCCGACGAAGCGGTGAAGCTCGCCAATCCCGCGCGGGCGCTCGTTGACGATGCGGAGTTGCCTGGGGAGCCCGGCGAGGAGGCGCTGTTCGCGCCGGAACTGGCCGGCGGCGGCGCGGCTCCGGACATCCGCAGCGACACCTATGCGCTCGGCGCCATCCTCTTCGTGCTGGTCACCGGCCGCGCGCCCTACGCGGCGCCCGACCCACGCGCGCTGCGCCTGCAGATCCTGCAGGCGCCGCCGCCCGACCCGCGCGACGACGCGCCGGAGCTGTCGCCCGCCCTCGCCGCGGTGGTGCTCAAGGCCTTGGCCAAGGACCCGGCACGCCGCTACGCGACGCCCACCCAGTTGCGCGAAGACCTCGAGCGCCTGCGCATCGACGCGACGCCGATCCATGCGCAGGTGCCAGCGAGCGATGGAGGCGACTACCAGCCGGGCACGCGCACGGTCTTCGCCCACACCCGTCCGTCGGCATATGCCGCCGAGGCGCGCGCCATCGACGCCGAGACTGTGCCGCCGACGCCACCTGCGCGCACCGCGCTCATCGTCGCGGCGGTGGCCGTCCTCGCTATCGGCGCGGTGGCCTGGGGCTTGCTGCGTGGCGGTGCCCCGCCGGTGGTCGCCCAGGTCGCGCCGACAGTGGTGGCGGACGCGGTCGCCACCAGCCCCGCCGCCATCCCCGAGCCCGCCTGGCCCCGTCCGGCGTGGGCGGCGGCGCGCGGCGAGGATGCGCACGGCCGCTGGGCCGATCTCACCCTGGCCGGCCGCACGGTGCGCCTGCGCTGGTGCCCGCCCGGCTCATTCATGCTCGGCAGCCCACTCGACGAGGCCGGCCGCCACGCCGACGAGGGTCCCTGCCTGGCGACCATCAGCCATGGCTTCTGGTTGGCAGAGGTCGAAGTCGCGCAGGGGCTCTACCAAGCCGTGATGGGCGCCAATCCCAGCGCCTTCCGCGGCGACGACCTGCCGGTCGAGAATGTCACCTGGGACGAGTCCCAGGGCTTTCTGCGCCGTGTTAACGCGGCATTGGCCCTGCCGCTGGCGCGCCTGCCGACCGAGGCCGAGTGGGAATACGCCTGCCGCGCCGGTGCACCGGGCGAAGTGCCGGCCGTCGGCTGGTTCGCCGCGAACAGCGGCAACCGCAGTCATCCCGTCGGCACCCAGCCTGCCAATGCCTGGGGCCTGCACGACCTGCGCGGCAATGTCATGGAATGGTGCCAGGACTATCACGCCCCGTATCCCGCCGGCGCGGTCACCGATCCGCTCGGCTGGGACGGCATCGGCCGCATCGCCCGCGGCGGCGCCTGGGGCCACGCCGCGAACGAGGCGCGCATCGCGTTGCGCACGCGCTACCTGGCGATCGCGCACTTCTCGTTCCTGGGCTTCCGCTTCGCCATCGGGGGGTAGCGCCGCGACCCGCGAGCTGTCAGCCGCCAGCCGTCCGCCGTTAGCTGTCAGCCATCAGCCATCACCCATGCTGACCCGACACCACCTTCAATCCGGCCGGCTGCCCGATGCCCTTGAGCATCTCATCGAACCACGCGGTGGCGATGTCGAACGGCTTGCCACCTTTGATGCGCGGGAACTCGATCGCGCGCAGCACGCCGCCGCGTTCCTCATCGTGGCCGATCACCCCCGATTCGCCGCGCAGGCCGCAGTCGACGGCGAGGTCGACCATGCTCTTGATCAGGCGCAGGTCCTCGCTGTTGGCGGCCGAGGCGCGCACGTAGTAGCCGCTCTTCTGCACCAGCGCCTTCTCGGCGCCGAGCAGCTTGGCGAACTGCTTGCTGAACCAGGTGCCGACGTTGACCTTGTCGAGTTTGACGTGGCCGAAGGCATCGCGCTCGACGGTCTCGCCGCGCGACTCCATCTCTTTGACGATGGTGGCGACGCCGGCGCCCTCGCTGATGAACACGTTCACGCAGTCCTTGCGGTCCATCACCTGCTTCAGGCGCTTGGCCTCGGCGGCGATGTCGAGCTCCATCTCGGGCAGGTAGACCGCATCCACGTCGAGGTGCGCGCGGCTGAGGTTGAAGTGCGGCAGGAACTCGCGGTGGGCGAGGCGCTGGCGGTAGGCGCGCGCGGTGGCTGCGGTCAGCCAGCCACAGCTGCGACCCATGACTTCGTGGACGATCAGCATGCGCGGGTTGGCGCTCTGCTCGTTCACCACGTTTTCGAAGAACACCGCGCCCTGCTCGGCCGCGGTCCATGCGCCCAGCGACTGGCGGATCGGCACCACGTCGTTGTCGATGGTCTTGGGCAGGCCGACCACGGTCAGGTCGTAGCCGTGCGCCTTGAGGTACTTCGCCAGGTCGGCGGCGGTAGTGTTGGTGTCATCGCCACCGATGGTGTGCAGGATGGTGATGCCGTCGCGGCTCAGACGCTCGGCAGCCGCCTGGAGCGGATCCTGGCCCGCGCTGACCAGCCCACGCTTCAAGCAGTCGGCGACGTTGGTGAGCTTGACGCGGCTGTTGCCGAGCGGCGAGCCGCCGTGGCGGTGGAGGATGCCCGCGGCCGCGCGCACCTCTGCCGAGACCGGCACGGAATCGCCCAGCAGCAGTCCCTTGTAGCCGCCCAGGTAGCCAATGATCTCGACCTCCGGCGCGAGGTCGGTGTAGCGCTCGATCAGACCGCCCACGGCGGACGACAGGCAGGGGGCGAGACCACCGGCGGTGAGCATCGCGACTTTGTGCTTGGGCATGTGCGGGACTCCGGAAACGGGTCTGGGGAAGGAGGGAGGCGCGTTCTAGCCGCCTGTCCGCTTCAGGCCAGGAGAAGGTGGGGTCCGGAACAGGCTTCCGGTTGGAACGGATGCAGGAGTATCCCTCGCAGTTGCCGGTTCCGCCCGGGAAATCCCGCTCACCCCGGGCGGGCCGGTCGCAGGTCGGGGACAGTGGGCGGATATCGGAAGGCCAAGCCAAAGCACCGGTTCCCAGGACCGCCGTGATCCACGATCTGCCGCGACCGCGGATCGCGCACGCCTATTTCACGGGCGCGCCACCCTGCAGCAGCCCCGCATCGCGGATCAGCTGGGCGATCTTCGCCGTGGAGCCGACCACCTCGAGCACCAGCTGCTGCTTGGCGGCGGTGGTCTTGAGCGCGGCGCTGCATTCCGCGGCCGGCAGCACCTGTTGGTTGACGCCGCCGCGCACCTGGGCGAGCACGCGCACCAGCGCGGTCACGTTGCACTGCACGGCGAGCAGGGCGGGCTGGCCCTCGGGGACGGTGGCGCCCTGCAGGCGCTTGACGATTTCCTCTGCCGGCGCCTGCGCGGCATGCATGGTCGACGCCACCTGGACGAGCTGACGGTCCGTGGCCACCTGCACTGCGTCGCCCTGGGGGCGCGCGATGTGGAAGCCGCTCGCGGTGCCGGCCGTCACCGGGGTGGTGGTGGCGCCCTCCAGGCCCTGGGCGAGCGCTTCACCGAAGCCGAGCAGCTCATGGGCGCGGGTCTGCTCGCCGGCGAAGCGCAGTTCGGCCAGGAGGCGGTCCTTGAATTCGACGTCGAGAGCGGCGGCCCACGGCCCGCTGCGGTCGGCGATCGCCCAGATGCCCTTCCAGGCCTCGTCGACCACCGGCGTCCAGCGCGCGCCGCTGGCGGCCTGCGCGACCTCGCCAGCGATCTGCCCGACGCGCTCGGCCTGGCCCTGCCAGACGATGGCGCTGGCCACGGTCAGCCAGGTCAGCGGCGAGCGCACCGTCGGCACCAGCCGATTGGGCTGGTTGCGCTGGTTGGCGATCCACGCGGCGAGCGGCGAGTCGGCGAGCGCCTGCACCCGGCCGCTGGTCCGGATCAGGTCGTCGCTGTCGGAACGCACCTCCCAGGTGATGGTCTCGAGCTGCGTGGCGAGTTCGCTCCACAGGCGCGTGGCCATGCCCTTCTGGCCCAAATCGATGGGGTAGGCGAGCAGGTCCGCCGGCAGCCAGCCGGCGACGCCGTCCAGGGCGATGCCGCCCGGCTGCAGGCTGCGCAGGAAGGCGCCGGAGGCGGTGAAGGACAGCGGCGCGTCGCTGGCGCTGGGGACCAGCGCGTGCGCGGCGAGCTGGCGGCATTCCGCAACCGTGCGCGCCAGGAAGGCGGTGTTGTCGCTGATCAGCAGGCGGTACTCGCTCAGTCCCTGGTCGTCGTTCTGGCTGTAGACCACGGTGCCGTCGCGCTCGCCGACGCGCACCATCGGCGCTTCGTCGCCGATGGTGGTGCCGAAGTGTTCGAGGAAGCCGCGACGGTTGGCGAGCGGGATCACCGCCAGCAGCGGCGCGCGTCCCTCGCGCCAGGCCATCAGCGCCGGCCGGGTGAGGTCGATGCCGTCGAAGGCGTCGGCGCGGAACAGCAGGCGCGCCAGCCAGGCGCGCAGCGGCGCCGGATCGCTGCCCAGGGTGGTGGCGAACTGGGTGCTCTCGCGGTCGAGCCAGCGTGGGTCGTTGACGCGCAGCACCGCCAGCGCGGCAGCGAGCGGATCGGCCGGCGCCGCTGGCTCCGCGCCGCGCGCCAGGCCGACGCAGACCAGCAGCAGGCTCAGGGCGATCCGGCGCATGGGTAGGCCTCCACTCTACCAGGATACGCCTGGGGCGGCCGGGAGGCAAGGCGGGTTTACCGGGGGCGCGGCCGGGCGCCTCAGTGCGTGGGTTCGGCGTTGGCGAAGCGGATGATCAGCACCGATTCGCAGGCCTCGATGAGGCGCATGGGGGCGACCTCGATGTGCCAGTGGTCGGCGGTGGTCGAACGCACCGCGGCCTTGACCGTGCCCAGGACCAGGCCGGGGGGCACGCGGGTGTCGGAATTGGCGGTCACCACCTGCAGGCCGGGGACCACGCTCAGGCCGTCGCGGTCCTCGACGAAGTCGAGCAGCAGTTCGCCGCGCTTGCCGACGCCGGTCAGCACGCCTTCGGCGAGCAGGCGCTGACCGTCGATCAGCGCGGCGGGGATGCGACTCTCGTTGTCGGTGATCTCCTGCACCAGGCAGCGGCCCTCCTGGACGCCGGCGACCAGGCCGACCAGGCTCCAGCCGGCGCACACCGCCATGCCCTTGGTGACGCCGTCGACCGCGCCGGCATCAAGCTCGCAGTAGCGCCGGCCCTGGCGCTGGTTGCGCGCGATGATGCGTGCGCGCACCACCACCGCCTGCTCGGGCGGGATGCCGCCTTCGCCGCGCACCTGCGCGTATTCGGCCAGGCGCGTGCGCAGGGTGATGTTCTCGGCGTTGAGCTGCACGACCTGTTCTTGAGCGGCGACGAGCTGCTGGGCGAGCTCGCTGCCGGCCGCCGCGGGCTGGCCGGCCAGCCCGCGCTGCCAGGGATCCAGTGGGGCGGAGAGGCGATGCCAGGCGGCGGCGAGCAGCCCGGTCCGGGACAGCACCAGCGTGACCACGAGGGCGATGGCAGCCGCCAGCAGGTGGCGGGAACGCGTGGTCATGGGCGCATGCTGGGCTGGGCGGCACCCCTGGCAAGCGCAGGCCGCCAGGGATGGGGAGGCGAGAGCCACGGGGCGCGAGGGCAGTGCGACGCATCCGGGCGCCGGCGGTCCGCTGCTGGCGGGGTGACGACCTGGGACGCCGTCACCTCAGGGACAGGGCGGCTGTCCCGCACGCCTCGCGCCGGCGCCCCGGGTGCGAAAGATGCGCTTGCCAGCACGAGCCGCTGCGGGGTACCATGCTGCGGAAGAACGTGTCGGCGTCGGCGTCGGCCCTGGAATCCTGATGACCATGGCTCTGCACATCCTGCTGGTGGACGACCGCCCGGACTCGGTGCTCTTCCTCGCCGAATTCCTGCTCGCGCGCAGCCACCGCGTCGAGACCTCGAACAACGGTGCCGAGGCGCTCGAGGCGATCGTGCGGCGCACCCGCAGCGGCGACGCCTACGACCTGCTGATCAGCGACGTGACCATGCCCGGCATGGATGGGCTGACCCTGGTCCGCGAGCTGCGCCGGCGCCAGCTGCTGATCCCGACCGCGCTCTATACCGGTTTCTCGGCGGTGAATCCCAACCTCCACCAGCAGGCCACCCAGCTCGAGTGCCTGGCCGTGATGGAGAAGCCGCTCGAACTGCGCCGTATCGAGCGCCTGGTCGAAGAGGTCATCGCCCGCCGCACCGGAACCGCCCGCCGCCAGCTCACCGCGCGCTCCACCCGCGATGACAACCAGCCGTTCTTCGGCACCTCGCGCGTCATCGTCAAGCCGGGCGGTCGGCGTCCGGACGCCGGCACCGGTGAATCGCGCACCGGTGCGCTCGAGCGCAAGAGCGACCTGCATCCGGTGGTGCGCGAGCCTGCGCCGCCGTCCCTCGAACTGCCGTCCACACCCGCCGCCACCGGGCAGACGGGCGCCTTCACCGCCCAGCTTGGCCGGCGCACCGGCAGCACCCAGGCGGCGGCGCAGATCCCCGGCACCGATCCGTTCACCGCCCCTGGCAGTCATCGCATCCAGGCCGTGCCGCTGCCGCCCCCGCCGGTGCTGCCGCCCCTGCCGCCGCCCCCGGGCGCGGCTGACAACGGCAACGGCAACGGCAACGTCTCGCGCACCCGTTATCCGACCGCCATCACCCAGGCTTTTTCGCAACCGCAGGCCGAGCAGCCGCCAACCACCGGTCTGGTGCGCCGCCAGGCCGGACTCTTCACCCACACCGGCGGTCACTACTCCACGCTCTCGTCGACGCGCATCCGCCGCGGCGTCGGCGGCGCCAGCCCGCTGACCCCGCCACACGGCCATACGGAGCAGCCTCCGCCCTCCGCCCAGCCGCTCACCAGCAGCTCGCGCGCCGTCGCCTGCGCGCACTGCCGGCGCGTCTTCGTGGTGCTGGTCAAGCCGGAGAGCTTCACCGCGATGTGCGTGAACTGCGGGAAGTTGAATCGCATAGATCCGCTTTGAGGAGTCCGGAAGTCCGGGAGCCCGGAAGTCCGGAAGTCCGGAAGTCCGGAAGTCCGGAAGTCCGGAAGTCTTGGTTTCCCGAGGTTTCAGGTGCTGTCCCCGACGAAACCATGGATGTGGATTGGCTGTCTCTCCGACTTCCGGACCTCCGGACCTCCGGACTTCCGGACCCGTCAGCATGACCGGTCCCGCGGCCCCGACCCTGGTCGGCGCCCCGGTCCCGGTCATGCTGACGCCTCATGAGCGAGACCATCGCCGCCGCCGTCACCGCCTACCTGGATCACCTGCGCGACGTGCGCCAGGCGAGCGTGCACACCCTGCGCGCGTACCGGCAGGAATTCACCGCCTTCCTCGCGTGGCGGCAGCGCGAGGCGCCGGAAACGGTGGTGCTTGACCAGCTGCAGGCCGGGCTGTTGCGCGCCTACGTCGCGGCGCGCGCGGGCGGCAGCGGCGGCGTGGCCCCGGCGGCGGCGAGCGTGGCGCGCACCGTCGCGGCGCTGCGCGCCTTCGGCCGCCACCTGGCGGTCACTGAGCGGCTTGCCGCCAACCCGGCGGCGCTGCTGCGCGCGCCGCGCGTCGGGCGCAAGCTGCCGCACTACCTCGAGACCGAGGCGCTCGAACGTCTGCTCGCCGCGCCACCGGGCGAGGATGAGGCGGGGACCCGCGACCGCGCCATCCTCGAGGTGCTCTACTCCACCGGCCTGCGCGTCGGCGAACTGGTCGCGCTGCACGACCGCAGCCTGGATCTGATCGGCGGCGTCGCGCGGCTGCGCGGCAAGGGCCGCAAGGAGCGCCTGGCGCCGCTCGGTCGCCCGGCGGTGCGCGCCTTCGAGGCCTACCGCGCGGTGCGCGATGGCGTGCACGGCCGCGATCCCGGCGGCCGCGCCAGCTTCCTGAGCGTGGCCGCCGCCAAGCGCGGCGGCGGCGGCGGCCGCGCGCTCAGCACGCGCGACGTGCACCGCATCGTCGGTCACCACCTCATCGCCGCCGGCCTGTCGGCGCGCACGACGCCGCACACCCTGCGCCACACCTTCGCCACCCACCTCGTCCAGGCCGGCGCCGACATCCGTGCGGTGCAGGAGCTGCTCGGACACAGCAGCCTCAACACCACGCAGATCTACACGCATCTGACCATCGAGGCGCTGCGCGAGGTGTACCGCAAGGCGCATCCGCGCGCGTAGCACTCAATCAGTACGAGCGATGGCTTGATTTTTTTTCCGGTTCATAGGGATGTCCCGCAATGGTCGCGAACGGACTCCAGAATTCTGATAGGAAAGCGTCGAGACGAGGTGTCATACGGTCCACGGTAGGCCCGTGAAATGCGCAAAAGTAATATAATAGGCGCTCCTCAAGCCAATCAACCCTTTGAGCACGTCCACAATGGTTGAGCTGATCACTTTTCCGATGACGGCACTTGAGCTTTGAAACAGTAACTGTTTTCGTCGTCGAGGATAACCAAGGCGATATCGACCTGTGGGGTTTAGTCCTTGAAGACCCTGCTCTCTCAGATGTGGTCGGCATCGAAACCAATGGCGCAGATGCGATGGTGCAGCTTGAAAATAAATCCCGCACAAGCCGGCCATTCAGATTGGTCATAGCTGATCGCTACGTGTCGTTGGTGGATGGTCTCGCTCTCGTGTGGAGAATGACCCAGGATCCTGTGCTTTAGAAGACCCCGATCGTCATCTTGACTGGCTCGGTCATGTCTGCTGAGACAGCGCTACCCTGCCTGTATTTCGAAAAATCGATGAACTATGATGGATGGCGAGGCTGGGTGAATACCCTGCGACGCCTCTACCAAACTGCATTTTGCACGACCGGCATGTTCGGCGGCTAGGGCACCGAAACCGCGCATTTACTTTTTGGCTAACTTGGCATACCGACAAGCATGACCAGCCTGCCCCCATCTGGGCTTGCCGAGCGCCTCGCGCTCACGGAGTCGCTGTTACAGGCGGCCTTTGACCAGTCCCCAACGGGAATCTACGTTCTTGATACCCAGCTCCGGATAAGCCAGGTAAATGATCAGGCGACTGCGCTCATTGGCGATCGCGCGAATACCATAGGGCACTCGCTCTCGGACATCCTGCACCGGCTCTGGACGCCGGAAGCCGCCGAGGCCGCCCTCTTGCCATTCAAGTGCGTCCTCGAGAACGGCCACCCATTCAAGGCAACGGCCTACCGAACGACCCGCCTCGGTTCTAACGAACATCTGTTTTTCGACTGGGAGATCCGACGCATCACGCTCTCAAACGGCGTAGTGGCGGGATTACTTGTCACCTTCGTTGACGTAACCGAGCATGTCCTCCTGCGCGACCAAGTTCGGAACGCCGAGCAACGCATTCTTGAGCTTGCCGAGTCGGTTCCCCAGCTGGTCTGGAGCACCGACGCGTCCGGACGATTCTCCTATGCGAATCAACGCTGGACGGATTATACCGGACTCGACTTGGCGGCCTCCCGGGCTACCGATTGGCGATCGGTGGTGCACCCAGACGATTACGACCGAGTCATGAGCCAGTGGGCTCGCGTTTTAGCGCAAGGCGATCCCTACCAGATTGAATTCCGCATGCGCCGCGCATCGGACGATGAGTGCCGATGGCATCTCATACGGGCGAGGCCACGCCGCGGAAAAGACGGTGTTATCACCCAGTGGGATGGCACGAGCACGGACATTCATGATCTGAAGACGGCGGCCGACAATTTGGCCATAGCGGATAAACGCTGGCAGGTCCTGGTGGCGTGCATGCCACAGAAGATTTTCACTGCCACCCCCGCAGGCGATGTCGATTACTTCAACCCCCAATGGATGGAATACACCGGACTGACGTTCGAGGCGATTCGTGATTGGGGCTGGAAACAGTTTATCCATCCCGAGGACGTCGAGGCGAACGTCAAGGTCTGGAAACGCGCGCTGGATACGGGAGAGCCCTTCCAATTCGAAAACCGCTTCCGCCGTTGTGATGGCGTCTATCGCTGGCATTTGAGCCGGGCTCTCCCCGTGCGCGATGCCGACGGTGTGATCTTGCAATGGATCGGATCAAATACCGACATCGACGATCAGAAGCGATATGCCGAGGCCTTGGCGCGATCGAATACGGACCTCGAGAACTTCGCCGCAGTGGCGTCGCATGACCTCAAGGAACCGCTCCGCATGGTCTCCAGTTACCTGGACCTCGTCGAAAAAAGGTACGGCGAGAAGATGGACGCACGGGGCCATGATTACCTGTGCAACGCTGCGGCCGGGGCACGTCGTATGCACCAGCTTATCGATGCAGTGATGGCGTACTCGAAAGTTTCCAGTCCTGGCACTGTCATGCCTGTGGTCGATGCTGGACGCGTTTTGGAGGAGACATTGGCCGATTTGCATTCATTAATCGATGAGCGAAGAGCGGTCGTCGAGTGCGGTACCTTCCCTTCTGTCGTGGTCGACCCTATCCAGCTCGGACGGGTGTTTCAGAATCTCATCGTCAACGCGATAAAATTTACCGGTGATCGCCCGCCTGTGGTTCACATTGGCGCTGTAGCCGTGGGCAAGCTGGCCGTATTCACCGTCACGGATAATGGTTTGGGGATCCAGCCGGCGGATCTAAAAGGCGTCTTCCAAATGTTTCGTCGTTGTCACGCCGAGAACGTCCCAGGAGCGGGCATCGGCCTCGCGACGTGTCGGAAGATCATCGAGAATCATGGCGGCAGCATCTGGGTTGAGTCAGAGATGGGAGTGGGATCGAAGTTCTACTTCGCCCTGCCTTTGTCCGGCCGCCAGTCATCGTCCGCGCCTGGTGTTTCAAGCCTCGGCAAGGAGTGAGTCCTGGATGCCAATGTTCTCTGACGATTTCCGTCGCCAACACGCCCTGCTCTTAAATTTATCAGAACGTCTGAAATCCGTAAATTCTGACAATTTGCGCATGCGCTATAGGGAGGCTCGGCACCTCCTCGAAACCATCTCCGCACATGTGCGCGTTCACCTCGAGGCCGAGGATGACGGCCTTTATCGTGAACTCGGACGCTCCCCTGTGGCCTCTGTTCGCGAAACCAGTGAGCGCTTTGCTCGCGAAATGGGCGGCCTTAAGGAAGTATTCGCATCCTTCGCGCGCACTTGGTCTGAAAACGCCATATGGTCAAATCCTGAGGGCTTTGCCAAGGAATCGGCTGTGGTAATGGGGGCATTGCGCAATCGCATTGAACGTGAGGAGAAGGAGCTGTATCCGCTGGCTGATTCTCTGGAGATTTATACGACGCCGCATCAACTGCTCAGTGAGAATAGTGTCCTCCCACAGACGCCGGTTGTCGTGGTCATGCATGACAACGATGCCGATTTCTTGCTGTTGCAAGAAGCATGGAGGGAAGCTCAGTCAGACGTTATTTTAAGCCAATTCCGAGACGCCGAGATATTTGTACAAACGCTGGATGCCCACCCGGTCCCAGATCTGATAATCATCGATTTGCGCCTCTCGATCCATTGCAATGCGCTGACCCGAAGGCTGCGTGCCGCTCAACGATTTTCTGCCGTTCCAATCGTCGTTTGGTCATCGGCGGCTGGAACCACCAGTGGAAATGCATCCGCGTATTCTGGCGCCACGCGCATATTTCCAAAGCCAGTCACGTACCACGAATACTTTCCGTTTGTTCAAGCAATGAATGATCTCATCGCATACCATAGGAGTGCATGAAATGAACGTTTTTCGGCTCCTCGTCGTCCGAGGTGGAATCTTTCCGTCCATCGCCGGGTAGGCGAGACCTGATTGAACAAGAGGAACGAAGAAACGGAGGAGGACAGGGAGCCAGTGAAAAAAAGCGAAATCGGGGGAAAACGGCATTGCCATCTCTTGGCGTTTTCCCGTTCCTCTTGTTCGATCCTGCCTTTCCTGATGTGATCGACGAGAACCAAGTAGGCCTAGAATCCACCGCGAATGACGAGGAACCCGTTTGCTGGCCATAAGGGCGTGCGAATCCTGCGAAGTCACACGACAGTTGAAGTCATTCCGCAATGGCTCCGCCGTTATTGAGGCCGCCAGCACATTATTTCTCAAAGGTGCAGCCAGTCAGATTGTGCCTAGCTTGATCCTGATCGATCAGAACATGCCCAGTCTCACTGGACAAGATATCTTGCGCTCCATTCGGAAAAGGCCGGATGCGGCCGGTATTCCCATCGTCATGCAGAGTTGCGCCGTCTGACATCCGCGTCGCACTTCGCGCTCTTAATCCTCATCTGCCCGTCAGCACCACCGTCTTTTCCGCGCCCAGCCCGTCATGCTCCGCCTCGTGGCAGGTGAACAGGATGATCTGCAGCGTGCGCGCGGCGTGGCGCAGCGCCTTCAGCAGGGCGGCGCGACGCTGCAGGTCGGCATTGACCAGCGGGTCGTCGAGCACCAGCGGCAGGCGCCGGCCCTGGGCGAGGACCTCGGCGAGGCCGAGGCGGACGAGCAGCGCGAACTGCTCGCGGGCGCCGAGCGAAAGGTGTTCGAAGGGCTCCTCCATGGCGTCGGCCGACCAGCCGGAGATGCGCCAATCGTCGTCGCCAAGCAGCAGGTCCGCGCGCGGGAAGATGCGCCGCAGGTAGGGCTCGATCGCACCGCGCACCGGCGCGGCGAGCGTGGCGCGGGTCTCCTTCTGCACCTCGATCACGGTCGCGCGCAGGGTGCGCACGGCCGCGGCCTGGCGTTCCAGCGCGGCGGCGCGCTCCTCGGCGCGGGCGGATTCCGCAGCGGCTTCCTGCAGGGCCGCCGCCGGATCCTGGTCGCTGGCGGTGCGCAGCTCGACGCGCAGCCGGTCGCGCTGGCGCAGTGTGTCGTGGACCTGTTCCTGCAGATGGCTCGCGCTGCGGGCTGCGCCCTCGGCAATGCTCGCGGCGTCGGCGCCACCGAGTTCTTCCCAGGCGGCCTGCAGTCCGGTCTCGCGGTTCACGGCTTCACCCAGGCGCAGCGCGGCGTCCGCGCGCAGGCGCGCCAGCTCTTCGGGCGCGGGTAGCAGCACCAGCTCTGCGCCGGTGCTGCGGGCGCGTTCGTCGTGGACCGCGTGCGCGGTGACCGCGGCGCTGCGCTCCCTGCCCAGATGCTTAAGTTCAGCGGCGCTTTCGTCGAGCGCGCTGCGCCGTTCCTGCTCCGCCATGCGGGTGGCCTGCACCGCGGTCCGGGCGGATTCGGGATCGCCAGCAGGTCCGGCCGGCGCGGGCATGGCGTCCAGGCGCGCACGGTCCGCGGCGGCCTCGCGCTGCAGGCGCGCGCCGGCGGCGGCGAGCGCATCCCCGTCGGCGCGCGGCTCCAGGCCGAGGGCGGCGGCCAGGGCCGCGGTCGCTGCGCGGGCGGCGCCGAGCGCCTCCTGACGCGCCTGTATCGCCGCCTGGGCCGCGTCCGGTGAGGACACCCCGGCGGCGCGCAGTGCTTGCTCCAACGCCTCGCCGGCAGTGCGCGCCGCGCTCGCGAGGTCGGCGGCGCCGCCGGCGCCGGTGCGGATGCGCACGCTGCCGATGCCGGCGAGGTGGAGCTCGCCGAGCCCCGCGGTGCGGCCCTCGAACGTGCCGCCGGCCGCGATCTCTGCGGCCTGCTCGTGGCCGTCGGCGAGCCAGCGCACGGTCACCGGGCGTTCGGCCTGGAAGACCACCGCGGTGGCCGCGGCATCGCGTTGCACGCAGGCCTCGCGGTGGGCCGCGGCGAGGTCGCGCAGGGTGGCGACGGTGCGCGGCGTCAGCTCGGGCAGGGCGTCGGCGGCCGTCTGCGCCTGGCGGCGCTCCGCGTCCAGGTCGGCGAGGCGTGCCTGGAGCGCGCCGCGTTCGGCGACGCGCAACGCGAGAGTGGCGCGCTCGGCCGCAAGGCCGGCGCGTTCCGCGTCGTCCTGCGCGCTGCGCGTGCGCTGCTGCGCCGCCGCCAGCTCGGCCTCGCGGCGCAAGTGGGCCTGCTCGGCGCGGTCGAGCATGGCGGCCAGCGCCGCCTCCTTGGCAACGCTGGCCGTCAGCTCGGTGCGTAGCCGGTCGAGCTGCTCGGCGAGCCCCGCGCGGCGCGCCGCAGTCTGCTCCGCGTCCGTAAGCGCGCGGCGCAGGGTCAGCAGCGTGGCGCGCTCACGCTCCAGGGTGCGCAGCTGCTCCTCCGCCTGCCGCGCGCGGCGCTGCGCCGCCTGCGCCATTTCCTCGGCCCGGCGCTGGCGCGGCACCAGTTCGGCAAGCCGGCGGGTCGCCTGCAGCAGGTCGCTGGCCGCGGTCTCGAAGCCGCGCAATGCCTGCTGCGCCTGGTCGCGCCGCGCCTGCGCCGCTTCGCGCTCCTTGAGCGCCTTGCCGTGCTCGCCGGTCGGCCGCATCGCCGCACCCGTCCAATAGCGCTCGTGTTCCTGCTCGACCAGCGTCAGGGCGCGCGCGCCCAGCGGGCCCGCGGACACCGCGCCGACCTCGCGCGCCACCAGCTCCGACAGCCGGCTGCGCACGCCGTCGGTGACCGCATCGCCGAGCTCGGCGAGCTGGCCCTGCTGCAACCACAGCACCGGCCATAGGCCGAGGTGGCGCTGATCGACATCGCGGGTGACGCGGCCGGCGTCCGGGACGGCGATGCCGATCAGCTCCTGCAGGCGGCGTTCGGCCTCCTCGCCTTCCAGGGTGCGGCCAGCGGGCCCGCTCAGGCGGGTCTGCTGGCGGCGCAGGAAGCGTTTGGCGATACGCCAGTACTGCCCGTCGACCTCCAGATCGACTTCGACTTCGGGCGGCTCGCTGCCGCCACGCTGCTGGAGGGCTTTGCGCGCGTCGTAGACCGGCTTGCACGGCTCGAACAGCGCGAAGCGCAGCGCTTCGGCGAGCGTCGACTTGCCCGCCTCGTTGGGACCGCAGATCAGGGTGATGCGTTCGGACAGGCCGTCGATCAGCAGGTGATCGTGGCGGCGCCAATGGCGGACCTCAAGGCGCGTGATGTGCATGGGCGCTGCGCCTTAGCCCGCGGTGGTGAGCAGGCGGTGAAGGAGCTGCAGCGCGTCCTGCGCTGGTTGGCCGGGATCCGCGCGCAGCCGCGCCACCGTGCTGGCCAGCAGCCCGGGCTCGGCGAGCGCGGCGAGATCAGCCGCCGACGGCGTGGCGACGAGCGCGCCGGCATCAACGCGCAGCAGCATGCAGCGCTGCGCCCAGTCCTGGAGCATGCCGTCGAGCCGCGTGCGCCCATCCAGGGTCAGCGTGCCTTCGAGCGCCAGCTCGATGGCGGTGGTGCTGGGCCGCGGCAGTGCCGCGAAGCGCTGCGCCAGGCGCGCGAGCGCCACGTCGTCGTGCACGGCCTCGGCCCAGCGCAGCCAGGTGGTGGTGGCGACGCGCACCGCTTCGACCTGCGGTTCTGCGCCGGGGCCGGCGATGCTCACCACCAGGACATTGCCGGGATCCTGCTCCTTGAAGCGCGTCGCCTCGTGGGTGCCGCTGTACCAGGCGCGGCGATCGACGCGCAGCGTGCCGTGCCAGTCGCCGAGTGCGACGTAGTCGAAGCCCTTCGCCAGCAGCGCGCGCAGGTCGATGAGGTTGGGCGTCTCGACCTCGTCGCCCGACCAGCCCGCGAAGTCGATGACCCCGCCATGCGCCATCACCACGCGGATGCCGTCACCGGGCGCGCGCGCGGGCAGCCAGGCGGTGGGATCGTCGACCTCGTGGCGCTGCAGCAGGGGGCAGGGATGGATGACGGCGCCGGCGACCGCCAGCGGCGTGCGCGCGTCAAGCACCTGGACGTGCGCCAGGTCCTCGGCCAGGCGTCCCAGCGCGCAGGCCGGTCCGCCGTGGTCGTGGTTGCCGGGCAGCAGCAGGACCGGGATGGGCGCGAACAGCGCCAGCGCCTCGCGGGCGCGCTGGATGGTGTCGGGTCCCGCGGCGTTCGAATCCAGCACGTCACCGCTGACCAGCACCGCGTCGGCCTGGCGGGCGTGCGCCAGTGCGGCGATCGCCTGCACCGCCTGGTAGCGCAGCAGGCGCGCCTGGGCGCCGGCATCGCCGGGGATGTAGGCGAGCTTGAGCCCGAGCTGCCAGTCGGCGGTGTGGATGCAGGTGAAGGGCATGGTGGCTCGCGGGTCATGACTCAAACCGGCCGCTGCCGGAGCCGGTGCATTGCAGGCGCTTTATCCAAAAGGGAAGCCCTGCATCGGTCTTGCCGCCCCGGCCGCGCAAGCCCGGGTGGCTCTCCCTTGGCACTCTCCATGGCCATCGCTACGCTCCTCAGCCGCCGCGCGCGGCGAGGAGCATATCGTGAAGACCTGGTTCATCACCGGAGCATCCAGTGGTCTCGGCCACACGCTGGCCGAGACCGTCCTGCGCCATGGCGACACCGTGATCGCCACCGCGCGCAGCGTCGCCGCGCTCGCCGGCCTGGTCGAGCGCCATCCCCACCAGGTGCTGCCGCTGGCGCTCGACCTGACCGTGCCCGCCGGCATCGAACCGGCGCTGAGCTCCGCGCTCGAGCGCTTCGGCGCCATCGACGTCCTGGTCAACAACGCGGGCTACGGTCTGCTCGCCGCGTTAGAGGAGACCGATGACGCGCACCTGCAGCGCAACCTCGAGACCAACCTGATCGGGCCGCTGCGCCTGATCCGCGCCGCCATCCCGCTGCTGCGCCAGCAGGGCCACGGCCACATCATCTCGGTCTCGGCCATCGCCGCCTTCGCCAACGAACCCGGCTTCAGCATCTACGGCGCCGCCAAGGCCGGCCTCGAAGCCGCCTCCGAGGCGCTCGCCGGCGAGCTCGCGCCCTTCGGTATCGCCGTGACAGTGGTGGTGCCCGGACCGTTCCGCACCGACTTCCTCGGCCGCTCGCTCGAAACCGTGCCGCGCCTGCCGGTCTACCAGGCGACGGTCGGCAAGTTCGCCGCCCTGCTCAGCTCCATCGATGGCAAGCAGCCCGGCGATCCGACCAAGGCCGCCGAAGCCATCTACGACATCGCCGGCCTGCCCAAACCGCCCTTCCGCCTGGTGCTGGGCCGCTATGCCTCCAACAAGTTCGAGAAGCGCCTGCATGTGCTGGAGGCGGAGCTGAATGCATGGAAACCCGTCGGCATCCCGACCGAGTACCCGCGCGCGTAAGGGCTCAAGCCGGCTACGATGCTGCGCGCCCTGAGTCGCGCAGCGCCACCACCCACACCCACGCCATCAGCACCAGCTGGAACGGCAGGCGCAGCCACAGCACCAGCGGCGAGAAGGTCATCCCCGGCGGATGCGCGCCGGTGGTCGCCATGGTGAGGTTCGCCGGGAGGACCGCGAGCAGCAGTGCGATCAGGCCCCAGCCCGCCAGCCGCCGCGTCGCTGGCAGCGCTACGCCCAGGCCGCCGAGGATCTCGGCTACGCCGCTGATCGCGACCAGCGCCTCGGGCCACGGCAGATACGACGGCATGATCGCCAGGTAGAGGTCGGGCTTCACGAAATGCCAAATCCCAGCCAAGACGAAGAAGATGACGAGCAGCCAGCGCAGGGCGGGGATGATATGGCGCATGGTGGCAATCGACCCGACGTCCGGGCAGATCGCCAGTGCCTTTGTATCAGGCATCGGCAGGGTGGATCATGGTCGCGGTGATTTTCTCTGATCCATAACGCCCCCGCTCTGGTGAGCGGGTTCATCGGCCACCTGAAGCGATGACCAGATCGCGTCGTTGGTGGCGCCCCTTCACGCTAACAGCTTCCTCACCACTTCGCCTTCGACGTCGGTCAGCCTGAAATCCCGCCCCTGGAAGCGGAACGTCAGCTTGGTGTGCTCGAATCCCAGCAAATGCAGCATGGTCGCATGCAGATCGTGCACGCTCACCGGATCCGCGATCGGCCGATACCCCAATTCATCCGTCGCGCCGATGGTCACCCCTGGCTTGATGCCACCGCCGGCCATCCACATGGTGAACGCGTGCGGGTGGTGGTCGCGGCCCATGAAGGGCACGCCGCCGCGGCCCTCGTTCATCGGTGTGCGCCCGAACTCGCCGCCCCACACCACCAGCGTGCTGTCGAGCAGGCCGCGGCGCTTGAGGTCGGTGATCAGCGCGGCCGCGGCGCGGTCGATGTCCGCGCAGATGCGCGGCAGGCGCTTGTCGATGCTGTTGCCATCGGACTCGCCGTGCTGGTCCCAGCCGCGGTGATACAGCTGGACGAAGCGCACCCCGCGTTCGACCAGGCGGCGCGCCATCAGGCAGTTGTTGGCGAAGGTCGCCTTGCCCGGCTCGGTGCCGTACAGCGCATGCACCTCCTTGGACTCGCTGGCGAGGTCGGTCAGCTCCGGCACCGCGGTCTGCATGCGGAAGGCGAGTTCATACGCGGCGATGCGCGTGGCGATCTCGGGATCGCCGACGATGTCGAGGTGCTGCTGATTGAGCGCGCGGATGGCGTCGAGCGCTGTGCGCCGGTCGCCCGCGGCCATGCCCGCGGGATCGGCGAGCGCCAGCACCGGCGCGCCGGTGGAGCGGAACTGCACGCCCTGGTAGTAGCTGGGCAGGAAACCATTCGACCAGCACGAGGTCCCTCCGTCCGGGATGTTCTGCCCCGAGAGCATGACCACGAAGCCGGGCAGGTTGCGGTTCACGCTGCCCAGTCCGTAGGTGGTCCAGGCGCCCATGCTCGGCCGTCCGAACAACGCCGAACCGCAGTTCATCAGCACCTGCGCCGGCCCGTGGTTGAACTGGTCGGTGTGCACGCTGCGCACGATCGCCAGCTCGTCGGCGACGCCGGCGAGGTGCGGCAGAATCTCGGAGAACTCCTGGCCGGACTTGCCGTGGCGCGCGAACGCGAATGGCGAGCCGAGCAGGCGCGGCGTGCCTTTGATGAAGGCGAAGCGCTCGCCCTTCACGAATGAATCCGGGATGGCCTGGCCGTTCAGCTCGTTCAACTTCGGCTTGTGATCGAACATGTCGACCTGCGAGGGCGCGCCCGCCATGAACAGGAAGATCACGTTCTTGGCTTTTGCCGGCAGCGGCGGCGCGCGCGGCGCGAGTGGGTCGGGCGCGCCCTGGCCCTCGCCTCCATGCAGCGCGGGTGCGGCGAGCGTGCCCATGGCGAGCGCGCCCAGCCCCAGCGCGGTCTCACGCAGGAAGGCGCGGCGGTCAAGGCTGCGCAGTGGATGAAGGGCGTGGCGTGGGTCCATGGTCACTCCCTGGTCAGGGTCTGGTCGAGATTCAGCAGCACGTTGGCGACCACCACCAGCGCTGCGAGGTCGGCGCGGGGGACGCCGGCGTCTTCACCGCTGGCGAGCTTCTCCGCGGCGGCGGGATCGTCCGCGTAGCGCCGGTACTCGCGCGCGTAGAGCTCGCCGAGCGCCTTCGCCTGGCGCGCGTCGGCAGTGTGCGCCGTGCACAGCCGGAAGCCGTACTCGCAGCGGCTGGCCGGCGTCGCGCCGCCCTCACGCGCCAGGCGCCGCGCCAGGCCGCGCGCGGCGTCGACGAAAGCGACGTCGTTGAGCGTGACCAGCGCCTGCAGCGGCGTGTCGGTGCGCGGCCGGCGCAGCATGCAGACCTCGCGGCTGGGCGCGTCGAAGGTGGTGAATGCGGGATAGGGCGAAGAGCGCTTCCAGAAGGTGTAGAGGCCGCGTCGGTAGCGCTCCTCGCCGGAACTAGTCTCCCAGCGGTCTCCATTATAGGGGGTGTCCCAGATGCCGTCCGGCTGCAGCGGGAAGACCGACGGTCCGCCTATGCGGTTGCTGAGCAGCCCCGCCGCGGACAGCGCCACGTCGCGCACCATCTCGGCCTCGACGCGGAAGCGCGGCGCACGCGCAAGCAGGCGGTTGGCGGGATCGCGTTCGAGCTTGGCAGCGCCGACGTGGGCGCCCTGGCGGTAGGTGGCCGACATGACGAGGGTGCGCAGCAGGCGCTTGACCTGCCAGCCGTGGCTTACGAAATCGCTGGCCAGCCAGTCGAGCAGCTCGGGATGCGTGGGCGGCTGGCCCTGCACTCCGAAGTCGTCGCTGCTGGCGACGATGCCGGTGCCGAAGATCTGTTCCCAGAAACGGTTCACGGTCACGCGCGCGGTCAGCGGATTGCCGGGCGCGACCAGCCAGCGCGCCAGCGTCAGACGGTTGGCGACGCCGCCGGACGGCAGCGGCGGCAGCGCGGCAGGCACGTCGGCGGTGACCGTATCGCCCTTCACCAGCCAGGCGCCGCGCACGTGGATGGCGGTGGTCGGTGCGCCGTCGCCCGGACGCTCGTGCATCACCATGGCGGTGGCAGCGGACGGTCCCTTGGCGGCGGCAAGCAGCTCCGCCTGGCGTGCGCGCGCCGACGCCAGCGCCGGGGCGATGCCGCGGTACCATGCCATGACCACGGCCTGCTGCGCGGGCGCGCGCGCGTCGACCGCGACGGCCAGCGCCGCGACTACCTCATCCGGCATGGTGGCCGTGGATGGCGTGGCGCTGGCGGTGGCGGCCAGGCGCAGGCGGCCGAGCAGGTGCTGGCCGTACGGCGATTGCTGCGCCAGCGTCGCGACCAGGCGCGCGCCGGCGGGCAGGTCGAGCGGCGCGCAGGTGAAGACCGCGGTGTGCGCCTTGCCGGTGCCGCCGGACACCGCCCAACCGCTCTCCGGCTTGGCGTCGATCGCGTCGGCGACCGGGAAACCGTCCTGCGCATAATCGGCGGTGGCGGCGATCAGGCGCACCGCGAGCGCGCCCGGCTCGATCGTCAGATGCAGATCGGTCAGCACGAAGTTGCCGTTGCCCGCCGCGCCCGGCCCCATGCCCGGCAGGCTGGGATCGGTCAGCAGCTCGAGGCGCAGCGCGGTCAGGCGCTGCAGTCCCAACGGCGCGCTGACGGTGTAGACATCGCTCGGGGCCGGCGTGCTCGCCAGCACACTGCCATCGCCCAGGACTTTCAGCGCGGTGCCCTTGGCGCTGGTCGCGGCGCTCGGCGCGAGCACCTGCCAGCCGCTGCCCGCGCTCTGCGCCTCCCACGCCCGTTCTGCCGCGCGCAGCTCCGCGGTATCCTCAGCCAGCGTGCGCGCGAGCGTGGTCAACTCGCTCTCGCGCGCCGCACGCTCCTCTGCGCTGGCGGTGTCGACCTCCACGGTCGGCTCATCCGCATTGTCGAAGAAGGCCAGGAAGCGGTAGAATTCGCGCTGCGTGAACGGGTCGTACTTGTGGTTGTGGCACTGCGCGCACTGCAGGGTGCTGCCCAGCCACACCTCGGCGGTGGTGCCGACGCGGTCGACCAGGGTGTTCCAGCGCGCCTCGCCGCGGTCGACGCCATCCTCCTCGTTGATCAGGGTGTTGCGGTGGAAGCCGGTGGCGATGACGTCCTGCGGGGTGGCGCCGGGCAGCATGTCCCCGGCGAGCTGAGCGATGGTGAACTGGTCGAAGGGCAGGTCGCGATTGAAGGCGGCGATCACCCAGTCGCGCCACGGCCACTGGCTGCGCTTGCGGTCCTTTTCATAGCCCTGCGAATCGGCATAGCGCGCGAGGTCGAGCCACGGCCGCGCCCAACGCTCGCCGAAGCGTGGCGAGGCGAGCAGGCGGTCGACCAGCGCCGCGTAGGCGCCCGGGCTGCGGTCGGCGAGGAAGGCGTCGAGCTCGGCCGGACCCGGCGGCAGGCCGGTGAGGTCGAGGGCCAGGCGCCGCGCCAGGGTCGCTGGATCGGCTTCCGGCTCTGGCGCAAGGTGCTCGCGTTCGAGCCGGGAAAGTATGAATGCGTCGATTGGATTGCGCACCCAGCGCGCGTCCGTGACCGCAGGCGGCACCGGACTGGATGGCGGCACATAGGCCCAGTGCACCGGCTTGGCCGCCGCCGTGGTCGCGCCCTGCGGCCAGGTCGCGCCCTCGTCGATCCAGCGCGCGACCAGCGCGATCTGCGCCGCACTGAAGGCCGGCTTGTCCTTGGGCATGCGCGGATCGTCGCCCAGTCCCTGCAGACGCTTGATGAGCAGGCTGTCCGCCGCCTTGCCCGGCACCAGGGTCGCGCCATTCGCTCCGCCCAGCAGCGCGCGCTCGCGGCTGTCCAGACGCAGGTCGCCCTTCTGCTTCTTCTCGCCGTGGCAGGCGAGGCAGGTCTGCGCGAAGAGCGGCTCGATGTCGCGCGCGAAGTCCACCGGCGTCTCGGCGGCGAAGCCGGCACGCGACCACCCGATGAGCACGCCAATGACGATGGAAACGCCCCCGCGCAGAGTCTTTGCAGCGCGCAGCCTGAAGGGGGGGGAGCGTGGGACGACGGGCATCGTGGGAGTCCAACGAGGTCGGTGCGGGCCACCCTCATATGTGCTGCGCACGGAGCGCCTTTCAGGGAGAAGTGCGGAACTGGAAGCGCGTCAGCGGAACTGGTTGAGCACATGTTTCTGGTACCTCACTCCTTCCATCCTCCTGCCCTGCCCTTCCGCTTCCCCCCTGGACCCCGTGAAAGGCCGCCCATCCTGGACACATAGTGCCATGTACCGGTGGCGCCCAAGGCAGCCCCTCAACGCAGGAAGGACAGCGATGTCGGCGACGCCCGGCGACGACCCGATCGACCAAGCCATCGTGCGCGTGCGCGCCGGTGACCGCGAGGCGTTCCGCACCGTCATCACCGCCTGCGAGGCGTCGCTGCGTGTGCTGGTCGCCGCCATCCTGCCCCAGGTCGCGACGGTCGACGACGTGGTGCAGAAGAGCCTGGTCACCGCCTATTTCCGCCTCGACCAATACACGTTAGGGACCTCGTTCATGGCCTGGGTGGCGACCATCGCGCGTTACCAGGCGCTCAACGAGCGGCGCCGCTGGCTGGCCGAGCACGCCTTCAAGCAGCGCCTGCGCGGCGAGCGCCGCCTCGACCAGGCGCTGCACGGTGGGGACGAGGTCTCGCCGTTCGCCGATGAACGTCTGCTCAGTCGCCTCGGCGATTGCCTGGCCTGTCTGCGCGACCTGCCCGCCGCCATCGTGCGCGCCCACTATCTTGAGCAGGTGCCGGTCGCCGAGCTGGCGGCCCGCCACGGGCGCAGCGCCGACTGGGTGCACCTAGTGCTGCACCGCGCGCGCCGCGCGCTGCGCACCTGCCTGATCGCCAAGGCGGGCGGTCAGGTGGCCGGGCTGACGGATGGCGATCCCGCAGGAGCCGCGCATGGCGCCTGACCACGACCAGCTGGTGCGCCGACTCGCCGCCGGCGAGCGTTCGGCCGAGGTGCTCGAAGGCCTCGCCGCGGCCTGTGCCGGGGATGCCGAACTGCGCGACGCGCTGCGCGACGACCAGGCCATCGCGCGCGCGCTCAGCGAGCTCGCCCGGCCCGCGCTCGACGCGGCGCCGGTGCTTGCCGCCATCGCGGGTTCGCGCAGCCCGACCCTCCAGGATCAGGTGATGGCGGGCATCGCGGCCCGCGACCGGCGCACGGCGCCGCACCACCCCTGGCGCTGGCGCGCGCTCGCCGCCTCGCTGCTGGTCGGCTGCGCGCTTTCGGCGATCGCCATCAGCGACCATTGGCAGGTCTCGCACGAGCCGCTTGCCACCCTGCACATCCTGCCCCAGGGCGCGCGCTGGCCGGCCGGCGCCAGCGCCGGGCAGCACGAGGGCGCGCGCGTGCGCCCCGGCCCGATCGCCTTCGCCGCCGGCGCCATCGAGCTCGACTTCGACAACCAGGCGGTGCTGCTCATCGAAGGCCCGGCACGCTTCGAGGTGCTTTCGCCCCTGCGCGTGCGCCTCGACCAGGGCCGCGTCACGACGCGCATCCCGGCGTCGGCGCACGGCTTCACCATCGCCGCCGCCGGCCTGCGCGTCATCGACCTCGGCACTGAAATCGGCGTCGCGCTCGCCACCGACGGCAGCGCCGACGTCCAGGTCTACGCCGGCGCCGCGCAGCTGGTGCTCGATAGCGGCGCGGCGCGGCGGGCCGAGGCGGGCGACGCCGTGCGCCTCGATCCGCAGGCCGACCGCATCGCCGCCATCACCTTCGTGCCGGGACGCTTCCTGCGCAGCGGCCCGCTGCGCGCGCTCGACATCGACCTCGCCGACCTGGTCGGCGGCGGCGACGGGCGCGGCGGCGCGACCAGCGATGGCATCGATCTGCTCACCGGCAATCTGCACTCGCTGCTCTCGCAGGGTGGCATCCACGGCGACCGCGCCTTCCACGCGGTGCCGGGCCAGCCGCTGGTCGCGGGCGTGTTCGTGCCCGACGCGGCCGCGGACGTGCCGATCACGCCCGACGGCGCGACCTGGCGCTTCCCGCTCGCCGGTGGTTCGGCCTACGACTCGGTGCGCCGCGGCCCCTTCCTGATCCGCCCGCCCGACGGCGGCATCCCCGGCATCCGTCACCAGCCCGAGATCTTCGGCGGCACCGATTTCTCAGGCCCCGGCCACACCCAGGTGGGCATGCACGCCAACGCCGGGATCACCATCGACCTGCAGGAGGTAGGGCGCGTCCACGGTGGCCGCGCCGCGCGCTTCACCGCGCTCGCCGCCAACAGCGCGCCGCGCCGCCTTGCTCCGGCGCTGTGCACGCTGCCCAGCGCAGCCGGCGCGGAGGTGCGCTGGTCGGCGCTGGCCGGGGTGCATGCCAGCACCGCCGCGGGCACGGTGCTGACCGAGCGCGACGATGGCGCGCTGCTCGCCAGCGCGCCAGCCAAACGCGACACCTACACTGTGCGCGGTGACCTCGGCGGCGACCGCCTCAGCGCAGTGCGTCTCGAGGTCCTGCCCGATGCACACCTCGGCGGCCACGGGCCGGGCGCGGCGACCAACGGCAATTTCATCCTCACCGGCGCGCACTTCGCGCTGGTCGGTCCCGCCGGTCGGCGCGAGCTCACCCTGGTCGGCGCAGTCGCTGACTTTTCGCAGTCCGGCTGGTCCATCGGCAGCACCGTGATCGGCGATGGCACCCTCGGCTGGGGCATCGTGCCCGAGACCGGCGCGCCGCACCACGCGGTGTTCTTCCTCGATCCGGTGGCGGTCGCCGCGGGCGAGCGCCTCGAGGTGCGCCTCGAGCAGCAGCAGCGCAATTACGACCAGCACCTGATCGGCTGCTTCCGTCTGGCCGCCACCGGTGACCGCGATCCCGCGCGTGGACTGGCCGCGGGCGGCACCTTCCTGACCGTGCTGCTCGATGGACAGCTGGTGCAGCGCAGCGTCATTCCCCTGGTGGACCAGCCCGCCTCGCGTATCGATGTCGCCATCCCGGCCGGTGCGCGCTGGCTGACCATCGCCACCAGCGACGGTGGCTTCGGCGATGGCTTCCAATGGGGCACCCTGGGTGATGCGCGCATCACCCTCGAGCCGGCCGCGCCCGCGCCCTGACCCCGCTGAAACATCCGCCACGCCGACGGCGACCGCCCGTATACGCTTTCCATCCTTCCGACCCACGCCCCCAAGGAACCCCATGCTCGTCCACGCGTCCTCCAGCTCCCCGCGCCATTTCCTGACCAGCCTCGCCGCCGGCCTCGCCTGCGTGGTCGCCGCCGCGACCGCGGGCGGCGCCGCCGAGGGC
Organism: Planctomycetota bacterium; assembly: GCA_038213805.1. GTDB lineage: Bacteria > Planctomycetota > UBA11346 > UBA11346 > UBA11346 > BOG-1363. Next base: position 48,588 of record JBBQSO010000015.1, read on the forward strand.
GAACTCGGCCAGGGCGCCTACCGCTACCACGTCCTGCCCGGCTGGGGCGACGTCAGCGCCGCGAACATCCCGCTGCACGACTGCCACGCCATGCGCATGGACAGCAAGGGCCGCATCGTGCTGATCAACAACGGCGGCAACAACAACGTCATCATCTACGACCGCGCCAGCGGCAAGATGCTGCAGACCTGGGGCACCACGTATCCGGGCGTGCACGGCCTGCAGGTCGTGCCGGGCGCGGATGGCGACCACGTGTGGCTTACCGACCACGACCGCCACCAGGTGATCGAGGCGACCATCGACGGCAAGGAGCTGCGCACCTTCGACTGGCCCGAGGGCCACGAGCCGTACACCAAGAAGGACCAGTACAAGCCGACCGACATCGAGTTCGGCGATAAAGGCGACTTCTACGTCTTCGACGGCTATGGTCAGGCCACCGTCATCCACTATGCCGCCGACGGCAAGATCCTGCGCATCTTCGGCGGCAAGGGCGACAAGCCCGAGAACCTCAACACCCCGCACGGCGGCATCATCGACCGCCGCGACCCGGCCAAGCCGGTGCTGCTGGTCGCTTCGCGCGGGCAGCAGGCGATCAAGCGCTTCACCCTGGACGGCGACTACATCGACGCCATCCCGATGCCCGGCGCTGACGTCTGCGACGTGTTCATCTTCAAGGGCGACCTCTACGTGCCCAACCTCAACGGTTACGTGTCGATCCTCGACCAGACCGGCAAGGTGGTCTCAAACGTCGCCGGCAGCGCACCCGCCTACGACCCCGAGGGCCACCTCACCAAGATGTCCAGCACCGGTGACACCTTCATCCATCCGCATAACCTCTTCGTCGACCCCGATGGCGCGATCTACGTCGCGCAGTGGAACTCGAAGGGCACGCACCCGATCAAGCTGGAGCGGGCGAAGTAAGCGACTGAGACGGCTGGCGAATCGCCAGCGCACATCGCCTGAAAGACCGCGCCCGACCGGGTGCGGTTTTTTTTGCATGCCTTACCGGCCGAACGCTGCGGCCTGTACCGCAGACCAGGCCGCTGGGAGGGGATCGAGCGCCAGCCCACGGGTGTGCGCTGGCGCGAAATGGTGCACGTGCGCGTGCGAACAGGCCGCGCTTGACTCCCGGTACATAGTGTATTAAATACACCATAGAGGAAGCGCCCATGGACGGTCAAGCCCTGCTCACCGATCTCTACCAGCTGACCATGGCTTACGGCTACTGGCGCAGCGGCACGGCCGAGCACGAGGCGGTCTTCCACCTGCATTTCCGCAAGCCGCCTTTCGGCAGCGGCTACACCGTTGCGGCCGGGCTGGGGCTGGCACTCGACTGGCTGCGCGAGTTCCGCTTCGCGGCTGACGATCTCGCCTACCTCGCGACCATCCCGGGCAACGACGGCAAGCCGATTTTCGCAGCGGAGTTCCTCGACTATCTCGGCGGGCTGCGCCTGACCGTCGACCTCGACGCCATGCCCGAGGGCACGGTGGTGTTTCCGCACCAGCCGCTGGTCCGCGTGCGCGGGCCCATCGTGCAGGGACAGCTGCTCGAGACCGCGCTGCTGTGCCTGATCAACTTCAACAGCCTGGTCGCGACCAAGGCCGCGCGCATCTGCCAGGCCGCGCGCGGCGAGCCGGTCCTGGAGTTCGGTCTGCGCCGCGCGCAGGGTCTCGACGGCGCGCTGAGCGCCAGCCGCGCCGCCTACATCGGCGGTTGCGCCTCGACCTCGAACGTGCTGGCCGGCAAGCGCTACGGCATCCCGGTGCGCGGCACGCACGCGCACAGCTGGGTGATGTCGTTCGACGACGAACTCGCCGCCTTCGAGGCCTACGCGCGGGCGATGCCCAACAACTGCGTCTTCCTGGTCGACACCTACGACACCATCCAGGGCGTGCAGCACGCCATCACCGTGGCGCACCAGCTGCGCGCGCGCGGCCACGAGATCGTCGGCATCCGCCTCGACTCGGGCGACCTCGCCTGGCTGTCCATCCAGGCGCGCGCGCTGCTCGACGAGGCCGGCTTCCCCAAGGCGGTGATCGTCGCCTCGAACGACCTCGACGAGCGCACCATCGCCAGCATCAAGGACCAGGGCGGCACCATCGCGGTGTGGGGCGTCGGCACCAAGCTGGTCACCGCCTACGACCAGCCCGCGCTCGGCGGCGTCTACAAGCTCGCCGCGATCCGCGCGCCGGGCGGGCCGTGGCGCCCCAAGCTCAAGCTCAGCGAACAGGCGGTGAAGGTCTCGAACCCCGGCATCCAGAACGTGCGCCGCTTCAGCGCCTGCGGCGAGGCCGTCGGCGACGTGATCTGGGACGAACTGCACGGCGAGCCCGGCGAGTGGGTGATGGTCGATCCCACCGACCCGACCCGGCGCCGGCGCCTGGGCCTGGCCACGGAGCACGGAGCGGCGATGACTGCGTCGGACCTGCTGGTCCCGATCCTGCGCGCCGGTCAGCCGGTCTACCAGCAACCGCCGCTCGCCGAGGTCCGCGCCCACGCTCAGGCCCAGCTCGCGCTCTTCCATCCCGGCATCAAGCGCCTGGACAATCCGCACCAGTACCCGGTCGGGCTGGAGCAGGGGCTGCATGAGCGTAAGACCGCGTTGATCCTGGCTGCGCGCGCGGGTCTGACGGCTTCAGCTTGAGTCGCTAGGCTCCGGACATGAACTTTCATTCTCGACTTCGCGCATCGCCTGGCTTCCCGAGCGCGTAGCACCTCCCCCAAGCACACGCACATGACCACCCTCCGCCTCGCCGCCGCCATCCTTAACCAGACCCCGCTCGACTGGGACGGCAACCAGGCGCGCATCGTCGCCGCGCTGCGCGCCGCGCGCCAGCAGGACGTGGCCATGCTCTGCCTGCCGGAGCTGTGCATCACCGGCTACGGCTGCGAGGACGCCTTCCACGGTCTCGATGTGGTCGCGCAGGCCGAGCGCGTACTGCTCGAAGTGCTGCCCGAGACCGTCGGTCTGGTGGTGTGCATCGGCCTGCCCTGGCTGCACCACCGCGCGCTGTTCAACACCGTGGCGGTGGTCGCCGATGGCGTGGTGCTGGGCCTGGTCGCCAAGCAGCACCTCGCCGGCGACGGCATCCACTACGAACCGCGCTGGTTCAAGCCCTGGCAGGAAGGCCTGGTCGCGGCCACGATCGTCGGTGGGCGCGAGGTGCCGATGGGCGACCTGCTCTTCGACGTCGGCGGCGTGCGCTTCGGCTTCGAGATCTGCGAAGACGCCTGGGTCGCGGGACGCTCGGGCGTGCGTCTCGCCGCCTTCGGCGCCGACGTCATCCTCAACCCGTCGGCCAGCCACTTCGCCTTCGGCAAGCTGGCGGTGCGCCACCGCTTCGTCATCGAGGGCAGCCGCGCCTTCGGCTGCGCCTACGTCTACGCCAACCTGCTCGGCAACGAGGCCGGCCGCGCGATCTACGATGGCGGCGCGCTGATCGCCGCCGGCGGGCGCATCCTGGTCCAGGGCCAGCGCCTCGGCTTCCATGAGTGGGACCTGACCGCCGCCACCGTCGACATCGCGGCTGCGCGCCTTGCCCAGGCGCGCAGCGCCAGCTTCGCGCCCGCGCTGGGCGAGCACCCCGGCCTGGTGCGCGCCGCGCACCGCTGGGTTGACGCCGGCGTGCCGGCCGCGCCGCTGCCGGTCGCCACCTGGGAGGGGGTCGCGGCGCTCAAGGAGGAGGAGTTCACCCGCGCCGAGACCCTGGCCCTCTTCGACTACCTGCGCAAGAGCCGCAGCCAGGGCTTCGTGGTCAGCCTCAGCGGCGGCTGTGATTCGACCGCGGTGGTGGCGCTGATCGCGCTGATGGTGGCGCGCGGCCTGGCCGAGCTCGGCGTCACGGAATTCTGCGCCCGCCTCGCGCACATCCCCACGCTGCTCGGCTGCGCGGACGCGCCCGCGCTCACCGCGCGGCTGCTCACCACCGTCTACCAGGGCACCGCCAACAGCAGTGCGGTCACCCGCGACGCGGCGCGCACGGTGGCGGCGGCGCTTGGCTCGCGCCATCTCGAACTCGACGTCGAGCCCTTCGTGCAGGGCTACACCGCCGCGGTCGGCGCCGCGCTCGGCCGCGCCCCGGACTGGCGGCGCGACGACCTCGCCCTGCAGAACATCCAGGCGCGGGCGCGTGCCCCGGGCGTGTGGCTGGTCGCCAACCTCGAAGACAAGCTGCTGCTCGCCACCAGCAACCGCAGCGAGGCCGCGGTCGGCTACACCACCATGGACGGCGATACCTGCGGCGGCCTCAGCCCGATCGCCGGGATCGACAAGGCGTTTCTGCGCCGCTGGCTGGAATGGGTGGAATGCGCCGGCCCGCACGGCCACGCGCCGCTGCCCGTACTCGTCGTCGTCACCCGCCAGCGCTCGACTCCAGAACTACGCCCCGTTGGCGCCGCGCAGCGCAGCGAGGACGACCTCATGCCCTTCCCGGTGCTCGACCGGATCGAACGCCTCGCCATCCGCGACAAGCTGCCGCCCAAGGCCATCCTGCCGCACCTCTGCGTCGAATTCCCCGCCCACGGCCCGGCGCAGCTGCGCGCCTGGCTGGCGCGCTTCTTCACCCTGTGGTGCCGCAACCAGTGGAAGCGCGAGCGCTTCGCGCCGGCGTTCCATCTGGACGATGAAAATCTGGATCCGAAGACGTGGTGCCGGTTCCCGATCCTGTCGGGCGGATTCCGGCGGGAACTCACGGAATTGGCAGAGGGAACCTAGCGATCTTACTTCCCCCGCAGCACCGCGATCGCCACCGCGCACGCCGCCACGCTCGCGGCGATCGTCCGCACCTTGCCCGGCTCCAGCTGCAGCGCCGCGATCAACAGCAACGCCGCCAGCAGCGCCTGCGAACGTTGCGCTGGCGCCGGCCGCGCTGCCAGCGCCTCGACGCGCTCCGGCAGCGCACGGTATGCCTTCCAGGTCTCCTGCAGATCCTGCCACCAGCGGCTGAGCTGGGTGCGCAGTCCGGTCAGGCCGGCGAGGCGCGGACGGATGAGGTCGAGCAGGTTGGTGCCGGGCACCAGCTCCATGCACACCCCTTCGATCAGACCGGTGGCGCGCGACAACATGATGGTGTGGCGCGGCAGCACCAGGCCGTCGATGCGCCGTAGGAATTCGGCGATCTTGGCGCTCAGCTCGGCCTCGCGGCGCGAACCCTTGAAGGTGGTCGGGCTGAGGTGGCCAAGGCTGGCGAAGACCTCGCGCGCCAGCACGCGCAGGTTTGCGAGGTCGGCGCCCGGCAGCACCCAGCCGAGCTTGGTGAGCAGGTCGACCATGCCGTCGGTGTCGTTGCGGCGCAGGCAGTCGAGGAAGTCGCGGTAGAGCGCGGCTTCGCGCCGGGTGATGCTCGAGGTCATGCCGAAGTCGATCAGCCACAGCTGCGGCCCTTGCGGCGCAGTGGTGTCGTAGATGAAGTTGCCGGCGTGCGGATCGGCGTGGAAGAAGCCCATCTCGAGCAGCATGTAGAGGAAACTCTCGATGATCACGTCGGCCATGCGCCGGCGCTCGCGCTCGCCGAGCGGGCCGAGTTCGAGCATGCCCAGCGTGGTGCCGGCGGCATATTCCATGACCAGCACCTTCTCGCGGGTGTGCGGCCACAGCACTGCCGGCACGCGCAGTCCGCGTTCGGCCAGACCGGGGCGCAGGCGGTCGGCGGCACTGCCCTCGTGCAGGTAGTCCTGCTCTTCGCGACTGGTGCGCGAGATCTCCTCGTAAACCGTGATCAGCGGAAAGCCCGGCAACAGCAGCGCGAACAGGCGCACCGCCAGGCGCACCAGCCACAGGTCGGCGGCGACGGTGGTGGCCAGTTCGGGATACTGGATCTTCACCGCCACCAGTCGCCCGTCGTCGGCCAGCCACGCACGGTGCACCTGGCCGAAGCTCGCCGCAGCCAGCGGCGTCTCTTCGATGCGCGCGAAGTGCTTGGCGGTGCGCCCCTCGTAGACCTCGTCCAGCACCGCGGCGACCACCGCGAACGAGCGCGCCGGCGCCTGGTCGCGCAGCGGCGCGCAGGCATCGACGTAGGCGAGCGGGAAGATATCCGGCCGCGACGCGATGTACTGACCGATCTTGATCATCAGCCCGCCATGGCGGCGTGCATGCGCAGCAACCAGTCGGCCTCCGGCGCGGTCGAGGCGGGTGCGCCAAGCGCGCGCACCGCGACGCGAGATGCGCTTCAGTTGCGCGATGATCAGGTACTGGATGCCGAGACGGGCGAGCAGCACCAGTCCAGCAAGACTGCGACGGAGGACCATGTGCGGGTTGCCGGCCGCGCGGGCGCGGCCGGAGATCACTCCGTCTTGGGGTGGATGTGGTTCAGTGACCGGCGGTCGGCGCGGTCGGCGCGGCGGCCGCCGCGCCACCGGAGCTGCGCGCATCCGCCTTGTCGAGCGCCTCAAGGCCGGCCTTGAGGAAGTTGCGCGCCGCGCCACGCAGGTTGCGCGTCACATCTTTGCCCAGCACGCGCTCGCTGGCGGATTGTGCGGCCGCACGCAGATGCTCGTGGGCCTGGCGGAGATGAGTGGAGCAGTTCTGGTGGGTATCCATGACGATGGTCTCCAAGGCGGGTGTCTATGGGACCAGCATAGGCGGCCCGGAGACGGCGCCAGCCTACGCAGGGCAGGGCTCGGCAGAGGCGAAGTGAGACCCCAGGCCGGAGCAGACCTGCGACCCGGGAATCCAGGCCGGAATGCGGCCGGTCCGGGGGACGATGAGGTTGGGGTCCGGTTTGCAGTGCGGGCGGGTCCGTGCTAAGCTTTACCGACCCTGCCCTGCCCGGGCGCTGGAGCTTCGATGCCGTCTCGGGATCCCCTGCCACCCGGCCCCTTCCTGCTGCGCAGCGGCCGCATCGAGATCCGCGCCGCCAACGCCGTGGAGGTCTGCAGCGCCCTGGGGCTCGAACTCGCCGGGCGCCCTGCCGAGGTCATCGACCTGGTCAACGGCCGGACGGTGCCGGTGGCGTCCTTCCTGGCTGAGGCGCCCGCCGACGGTTCCACCACCGCCGGGCTCGAGGACCTGCTGCGCACCGACGGGGTCGAGGTGGCTTCGGCCTCCACGATCGCGGCCATGCCGGCCGCCACGCCGGAGCTGCGCCGGCCGGGCGTGGTCATCACCAGCCCGGGGCGTGGGCGCACGCCCGCGCCGGCGGTGGGCAATTCGTCGTCCAAACGTTCCCGCAGCAGCCAGCAGAGCCCCTTGCGTGGCCAGCGCGGCCACCTCGACGAGCGCCGGCCGGGATCGCGCGTGCCCTGGCTCGGCTTGCTCCTCGGCGGGGCCGGCGTCCTGCTGGTGGTGGTCTTCGTGCTGCTCATCGGCAGACGGCCGCCGCCGTCGCCCGCCGATCCGACGCCCCATGTCTCAGAGGAGTCGCATCCGCTCCAGGCCGTTGCCGAACCGCGCAAGGCGCCAGCGACCCCAGCGCCACACCCTGCCGTACCAGCAGCCGTGATTCCCATACCCGCTTCCGCCCCTGCCCCTGCCCCTGCCCCCGTCCCAGCGCTCCCGCTCGCTCCGCGCTGCCGTGCGACCGCCTCGTGGATATGGTCCACTGATCCCATCGCGGCGCTCAACGACGGCATCCTCCCCGCCAATTCCGCCGATACCCACGTGCCGCGCATGACCTGGTACGGCCACAGCGGCGACGCCGAGTGGGTGCAGTACGATTTCCCGCAGTCGGCCGTGGTCGACAGCGTCGACGTCTACTGGTTCGAGGACCGCCAGGGCTGCTTCCTGCCGGCCTCCTGGCAGGTGCTCTACCGCGACGGCGACGCCTGGAAGCCAGTGCAGGGCGCGCCTCCGGTCAGCACCATCGACTGCCTTAATCATTTCGCCTTCCCCCCGGTGACGACCACCGCCCTGCGCGTGGCCGTGGTCCTGCAGCCGGAGCGTTCCAGCGGGATCCTGGAGTGGCAGGTGGGCAGCCGCACGGCGCCCTGAGCCCTGGACGGTCTCCGGCACCGGGGCTATTTCGGGGCGCGAGAGCACGGCCGTCCTGCGCAAAGACAAGAGCCGCAAGGATAATCCCTTGCGGCTCTTGCAGCGAAAACCGAGACCCGCCGACTTACTTGGCGAAGAACTCGATGACCTTCTGGATGTCGACCGGGAAAGGGACCTGCTCGGGGCCCGGCAGGGCCTCGACGGTCACGGCCAGGGTGTCGAGGTCGACCTTCAGGCCGCTCGGGCGCTCAAGGACGGGGCTGTTCACGGTCAGGCGCAGGTCCTCGCGATTGCGGGCGGACTCGCGGACCGAGAAGATCTGGCCGACCTTGATGTGCTGACCGGCGCTCTTGGCGCGGTGGCCGGCGAGCATCACGTGGCCGTGCGCCAGCAGCTGGCGGGCGGCCGGGATGGTGCGCGTCAGGCCAGCGCGCCAGACCAGGTTGTCGAGCCGCGACTCGAGCAGCGACAGCAGGTTGCGGCCGGTGTCACCGGGCAGGCCATAGGCCTTCTGGTAGAGCAGGCGCAGGCCACGCTCGGTCACGCCGTAGTGGTAGCGCAGCTTCTGCTTCTCGCGCAGGCGCAGGCCGAACTCGCTGACCTTGAACATGCGCTTGCCGGCGGCGGCGTGACCCGGGGGGTTGGGTCGGCGCGCGGCAGTCTTGGTGGTCAGGCCGGGCAGCTCAGTGCCGAGGCGGCGGATGATGCGAAGGCGGGGGCCGGTATAGCGGGCCATGCGACGGGCTCCTGGAGTCGGAACGAAGAAGAAGTGGCGTTGATCCCGGTGGGCCGGGCGCTTATCACGTTGGGCCGGGAAGAATGTGCCGCTCGCGCTGATTGCAAGGCAAAAGCTGCGGGCCCGATCTCCCTGCCAGGCTTCCTGACCCAATCCGGTCGGCACTGTGTCCGGCCGGGGTTCCTGCGCCACCCCCGGGGGGACTGCGCCGCCAGCCCGGTCACTAAGGAATGAAGCGATCGTTCGTGGGCAGGATGGCCCGCCTCCGCGCACTTCGCGGCGGTCCTCCACCCCAGCCGGCGTTGGGTGGACAGGGGGTGCGCAAGGAAACGCCGCGGTCCACGTCATTCCGCCCGGATCAGCCACGCTATGGTATAATAATCACTTGCCCGTTGTCTCGACCCCGCGAAGATCCCGCCGTTCATCTGATCTGCCATATGGAGTTCAAGTATGCGCCTCGTCCCCGCCCTACTGGTGGTGTGCCTCTCGATACTTTCCCAGATCCCGACCACGGTGATTGCGGATGGCGCTGAAGCCGGCGCCGACCCCAAGCCCGCGGGCGACGGTGCGGTCAAGCCCGCCGGCACCCCGGCCGAGACCCCTCCCCCGCGCCAGGTCGGCGAGCCCGACCAGGGCCGCGAGGCGGCGCGCCTGGTGATGAAGGGCAACGCGGCGATGATCGCCTCGAACGACGAGCCGAGCAAGAGCGTCGAGGCCGCGGTGTCCTTCAGCCAGGCCCTGCCCTACTACCAGCAGGCCGGCGACACCGACAAGATCTGCGAACTCGAGGCCAACATCTTCTGGTGCAAGAAGCGCATGGACATCGACGATGTGAAGCGCTTCGTCGCGACCAAGCATGGCGATGCCACCGTCACCGCCGCGCTCGCCACCGCCGATCAGGTGGCGAACAAACCAGTCGGCAAGGACGAGGGCAAAGCCTACTTCGACCGTGCCGCGAAATACGCGAAAGAGAACCCGGACGACGTCGACGCGATCTGCCGCCGCTGGTTCGAGGTGGCGCAGCGCTTCCCCGGCACCGACATCGGCATCAAGGCGCAGAACTTCAGCCTAGCCGCCCAGCAGAAGGCGATGGACGCCTACAAGGCCGAGAAGGAATCCGCCCGCCAGACGCTCTTCACCCGCCCCGCCAGCCTGCCTGCGGGCATCACCGCGGTCGAGCAGCCCTCGGCCGCCGACCAGAAGGCCTCGGACCAGGCGCTGCACAAGCTTTACAAAGAGGATTTCGCCAAGCGCAAGCCCGGCCAGAAGCGCAGCCTGCTCAAGAAGCTCATGGAGCAGGCCCAGTCCAGCAAGGACGACAGCAAGATGCTGTGGGCGCTGCTCAGCTCGGCCACCGACGTGGCCATGGATCTGGGCGACTACTACGCGGTGATCACCACGTCCGATTTCATGGGTGCTAGCTTCACCGGGGTCGACGCGAAAGCGCGCAAGAAGGCGGTCTTGAGCAAGGCCAAGGGCAAGGAGACCGTCAACGCCATCCTCAAGCTGCTCGACAATCCCGAGGACGCCGACGCCAACAGCGCGGTCGGCAAGCACTTCGCCCTCGAGGGCAACAGCTGGGAGCTGGGCCTGCCGCTGCTCGCGCACGGCTCCGACGCCGACTTCAAGAAGATCGCCGAGATGGAACTCGCCAAGCCGGCGGGTGCCCTGCAGCAGGTCGAGGTCGCCGACCGCTGGTACGACCTCGGCAAGAAGGGCCGCTCGCCGACCAAGGACGCGATGCTCAGCCGCTCCTTCATGTGGTACAAGGGCGCCCTGCCCGGCCTGACCGGTGTGACCAAGGACAAGGTCGCGCAGCGCCTCGAAGAGCTCGAGGGCCTGCTGCCGATGACCAACCTCGACTACAACAACCTCACCGAGAAGCAGTGGGAACGCCTCAAGGGCGCCGTCGTCCAGGTCTCGGCGAGCAAGGACCGCAACGATACCAACATGCGCCTGGTCCCGGGCGCGCGCCTGCGCGTGGTGCCCAACCCCAGCGACACCTGGACGCTGGACTACTACGGCGACCAGCTGACCAGCGACTTCAAGGGCTACCATCCCAAGAGCAAAAACGGCTTCTTCAGCTTCTACAGCTCGGGCGATCACCAGATCGGTGCCATGGTGATGTTCATCGAGAACGGCACGCGCCTTTCGCCGGGCATCATCGAGGGCGACGGCCGCCTGTTCCTCGCGCCCTACACCAGCGACGGCGCGTTCGGCAAGGGCATCATCCGCGTCAAGATCATGCAGGTCGAGGACGACTGATCGCCCGCTGATTGCGTGCGCGCCCAGGGCGTTCCGGAGTGGCCAGCGGGCCTTCCGGAACGCCTTGCCGTTTGTGAGCAGTCGCCGATCGCATCAGCGTGAGGGCTTTGCCGTCGAGGCGCAGCGCGGAAGGTGGGAGGCCGCAGTGGACGGCCGCGCAGGGAGTGCGATTCCTGAGGTTCAAGCCAGTGCTGCGTGCGCTGCGGTTCTTCTCCCCTTCCCTTCTGCGTCGCCTTTACGGCCTCGCTCCTCCACCGCTACATCTCTGCGGTGTGTCTGCACTGCCGTGGTCCGGCTGCCCGTGACTGGGACCAGGCAGGGCTCAGGCTGCGGCTGGCGCGGTGCGGCGCGGCAGCGAGGTGCAGATGACCAGACCGGCGAGACCGATGGCGAGCGCCACCGGCGCGGGCAGGTGGGCGATGGCAGATAGCAGGCGGTGCGCGGGCTCGGGCAGGACCTGGACGAGTGTATCGTGGTGGTCGCTGAGCAGCACGGCCAGCGCGTTGTGGCCGGCGTGCAGCAGGATCGCCGGCAGTAACGAGCGCGTGCGCAAAGTCAGCAGGGCGAGGAATATCCCGAGCGTGAACTGCGGCAGGAAGCGGTAGGGCGAGAGGTGCAGGGTGGCGAACAGGAACGCGGAGATCAGCACGCCGCCGGTGTCGCCCAGGCTGCGACGCAGGCCGGTGAGCAGGGTGCCCCGGCAGAGCAGCTCTTCGCAAATGCCGGGGATCACCGCCAGGCAGAGCAGCTCGACGAGCAGGCCGTTGCCGCGCAGGGCGGCCACCACTTGTTCAAGCATGCCGCTGCCAGCCGCGTCGGGCGGCGGCGCCGGCTGCAGGCTGCCGATGGCGATGCTGGTGAGCACGGCAAAGGGCAGGGCGAACCCTGAGCGCAGCAGCCCGCTGGCCCGTGGCCAGGCGAGCTGCAGGAGTTCGCGCGCCCGATAAGCACCAAGCCAGCAGTGCGCGAGCGCCGGCAGGGCGACGAACAGCAGCAGCGGGCCGGCGACGAACAGCGGCACCCACTGGTGTTGCCAACGCATGAAGGCGCCGGCGCCGAAGGTCATGCCGCCGACCGCGATGGCGAACACCGCCATGACCTCAAGGCCGTTCGGCAGTGGCTCGCCCAGGCCCCAGCGGCGGAAACGTCCCCAGCCTGCGCGCACCAGGCCGGGATAACGAAAGCGCTCCGAGTCGAGCAGGCGCGCCGCCCAGCTCACCACCACCGCGGCCAGGGCCAGGCTCGCCGCCGAGGCCATGGCGAGGTGGAAGACCGGCAGCGCCGCACCGGCCAGGCTCTCTTTCAGCACCAGCACCGAACCCGTGATCGGCACCAGGTCCAGGACCAGGCTCGGGCGCAGGTCGGGCGTTGCCGCCACGCCGGCCGCGACCATCACCACCAGCAGCAGCGGGCTGAGGTAGTTCTGCGCTTCCTTTGAGCTCGCCGCGAGCCCGGCCAGGGCCAGCGACAGCGCGGCCAGGGTGATGGTGATCGGCACCAGCACCAGGAAGCTGAGCAGCAGCGTGCCGCCGCCGACCGCGAGCATGCCGGACACGCCCGCGCCGGCGCCGCCGGCGATTTGGCTACCGGCGAGGGCGGCGGTCAGGGCCAGCGACAGCAGGTTGAGGATCACCGAGATCGCCGCCGCTGCGCAGGTCACCAGCAGTTTGCCGAGGAAGATGTCGCGGCGCGCCACCGGCCACGACATCAGGCTCTCAAGGGTGCCGCGCTCGCGTTCGCCGGCGATCAGGTCGAGCGCGGGGTAGAAGGCGCCGCTGATCGCCAACATCACCAGCAGCAGCGGGATCATCCCGGCGAGGCGCGTGCGGATCGATTCCGCCACCGGCGCGACCGTGACCACGCTGCGTTCGAGCGGGCGCAGCGCCTCTGCGCCGAGGCCGGCGGCACCCAGGCGCTCCACCACCAGGCCGCGGTGGTAATCCTCGAGGGCGCGTTCAACTGCGCGGCGCGCCTCCTCGACGTGGCGGTTGGCGTCGTCCGGGGCCAGCACCACGCGATTGGCGTCGCCGGTGCCGATCACCGCGACCGCCAGGTCGTTGTCGCGCAGCAGGTCGAGCAGGGCGGTGCGCTCGGTCTCCTGCCGCGCGCGCAGGTCGAGGAGTTCGGGCGTGGGTGGCGGCGCGATCGCGCCGGTGGCCGGCCGCTGGCGTTCCAGTTCGCGGGTCAGGCGGTCGAGTTCGAGGGCGTGCTGCTGCAGGGCCTCGCGCAGCGGCGGCGCGACGGCGATCAGCTCGGCCGCCGTGCGTGCCCGGGGCATGCCTGGGGCGCCCGCCGGCGTCTTTGCAGGGGTCTCGCGGGGCGCGTCGTCATCATCCTTGGGCGGCGCGACCGCGCGCGCCAGCGCGTCGCCGAGATGCGCAGGCACTTCGACGCCGGCGATGCGCGCCGGTTCGACGTGCTGGGCGCGGGTGAGCTGGATCATCTGCACGACGAACAGCGCGATCAGCGGATAAAGCAGCACCGGCAGGCCGATGTTGACGAACAGCGTGCGCTTGTCGCGCAGGATCTCGAGACCGTCCTTGCGGAAGATGTGCAGGATCAGGCGCAGGTTCATCGCGCGGCTTCCGGCGTGGTGGGCGGGGGCGCGGGCAGGCCCTGCGCTGCGGGCCCGGCCGCGGCCAGCGGCGTCAGCGGCGCGCCGATCAGGTCGTGCACCGCGGCTTCAAGCGCCTCGCCGCCGCCGAGCGTCGCCGGCGCGCCGTCGAAGACCAGGCGGCCGGCGCGCAGCACCAGCAGGCGATCGGCCATCAGCTCGACCTCGCGCAGCACGTGCGTGGCGATGACGATCAGGCGGCCCGGGCGCCGCGCCGCGCGCACCGCCTCGACCACGTGGCGCGCGGCGATCAGGTCGAGTCCGGTGGTCGGCTCGTCGAGGATGAGCAGGTCGGGATCGGCGAGCAGGGTGCGCGCCAGGTTGATGCGCTGGAGCTGACCGGTCGACATGCCGTCGATGCGCTGATCGATGAAGGCGGCGAGGTCGAAGGTCTCGGCCATGGCCGCGATGCGCGCGGCGAGCGCGGCACGGTCGCGCAGGAAGAAGCCGCCGGCGTAGCCGAGCAGCTCGCGTCCGGTCAGGCGCGGGTAGAGGCGCGTGGTGGTCGACAGGTAGCCGAGCCGCGCACGCACCTCCTCGGGCTGCAGGCGGGTGTCGAGCCCGTCGACCAGCACGCGGCCACGGTCCGGGGTGAGCAGGGTGGTGACCAGGCGCAGCAGCGTGCTCTTGCCCGCGCCGTTGGCCCCGACCAGGGCTGTGACGCCATCGCCGAGGGTCGCGCTGAGTCCATCGACCGCGCGCACTTCACCGCGACTGGGATCGAAGAACGACTTGGCGACCGCGTCGAACACCAGCATGGCCGGAGCATGGACCCGCCCGGCGGTGTTGCCAGGGGGCGGGGCTTCTCCCTCCCGCTCCCCCAGGCCCTATCCTGTCCGCATGCCCCGCCTCCCACTCCTCGCCCTCGTCTGCCTCCTCGCCTGCGCCGCCTCCGCGGCGGAGCCCCTGCCCGAGCGCATGACCTTCCTCGACAACGGCACGCTGCGCATCGGCATGGATCTCAACCGCGGCGGCGCGGTGACCTTCCTCGGGGCCGCCGTGCGGCCGGGCAACCTGATCAACAGCTACGATTATGGCCGGCAGATCCAGATGTCGGTGTATTCCGGACCGACGCCATTCACGCCGCACGGCAAGCAGCCGCGCCCGGAGTGGCGCGGGCTGGGCTGGAATCCGATCCAGACCGGCGACTGCTTCGGCCGGCCGTCGCAGGTCGTCGAGCAGCGCAACGACGGCAAGGAACTCTACCTCAAGTGCGTGCCGATGCAGTGGCCGCTCGATGACGAGCCGGGCGAGTGCACCTTCGAGACCTGGACCACGCTCGACGGCCCGAGCGTGCGCATGCGCTTCCGCGTCGCCAACCACCGCGCCGACCACACCCAGTACGCGGCGCGCAGCCAGGAGCTACCCGCGATCTACACCATCGCCGCGCTGCACCGGCTGATGACCTACAGCGGGCCGCAGCCGTTCACCGGCGCGGCGCCGGATGAGCAGCGCAACGACTGGCACCAACCGTGGCCGTGGACCACTTGGCTCGCGAGCGAGGGCTGGTCGGCGCTGGTCGGCGACGACGACTGGGGCTTGGGCGTCTTCCGCGACGACGGCTGCTTCTTCAACGGCGGCCTCTATGGCGAGGCCGGCTCGCGCGATCCGCACGCCGTGCCGACCGGCTACCTCGCGCCGGTCGAGACCGAGACCCTGGACCACGACATCGTCTACGACCACGCCTGCCTGATCACCGTCGGCACGCTCGCAGAGATCCGCGCGCGCAGCCTGGCGGTGGCGGTGGCGCTCCGGCAGGCGCCGGACTGGCAATTCAGCGGTCCCAGCCGCCTGCACTGGCACGTCGACGGCGCCACGGATGCCGGCCTGCCACTGGTCGACGGGTGGCGCATCCTGCTTGGCGCGAGCGTGCCGCGCCTGGTCTCTCCGCAGCGCTGCTGGCCGGCCGCTGCGCGTTTTCTGACCGTGGTCTTGACGTGGCCCGGACCAGCCACCACCGGCCGGATCTTCTGGACGCGCAGCGATGCGCAGGGGCGCGACGCCGCCAAGAGCCTGCCCCTGTCCCTGATCGCCGATCCGGCTGCGCACACCTACCGCATCGACCTGGGCACCAGTCCCGAATACCGCGGGCTGATCGCCGGATTGGCGCTCGACCCGTGTGGCGAGCCGCATCCCGGCGTGGAACTGGTGGTGCGGAGTGCGGCGCTGGCGGAGCGCTGACGAGGCGGAAAACTTGTGTGCGACCGGCTTGATTTCGCCGACCTCGGCGCTCTGATCCGGGGCCGGATCCCAAGGTCCTGCCCTGCACCGACCTGCATTCCGGAAGCCGCATGTCCGACTGCCTACCAACGTCTCTGCCGGCCGTCCGGACGGCCCGCCCGCACGGGGTGGCCGGCGACCAGACGGCGTGGGCTGGGCTGCCCACCGGGCAGCGATGAACGAACGCATCCTTGTCTTCATCCCCGCCTACCGCTGCGCGGGGCAGATCGGCCGGGTGCTCGCGCAATTCGGCCCGGGCATCCGCGAGCGCTTCAGCGAAATCCTGGTGGTCGAGAACCGCAGTCCCGACGACACGCTCGCGGTGGCGGTCGCGGCCGCCGGGGCGCTCGACGGGATCGCCGTCACGGTGGTGCAGAATACCGACAACTACAACCTCGGCGGCTCGCACAAGGTGGCCTTCGCCTACGCCCTCGAGCACGGCTTCGACTACCTGGTGGTGCTGCACGGCGACGACCAGGGTGCGATCGCCGACCTGTTGCCGCAGCTCGACCGTGGCGCGCACCGTGCCTGCGACGCGCTGCTGGGCGCGCGCTTCGCGCCCGGCGCCACCCTGTCCGGCTACTCGTGGTTCCGCACCTTTGGCAACCGCGTGTTCAACCTGATGATCTCGCTGGTCACCTGGCACCGCGTCCACGACATGGGCTCCGGGCTGAACATGTACAAGACGGCGTTCCTCGCCAACCGCTTCTACCTGCACTTCCCCAACAACCTCACCTTCAACGTGTACATGCTGTACTACAGCATCTGGAAGCGCTCACCGACGGTGTTCTTCCCGCTCACCTGGCGCGAGGACGACCAGGTCTCGAACGCCCGGATCTTCCGCCAGGCGTGGATCATCCTCGGCCTGACCTGGCGCTACCTGACCGGCGCGCGCGCGCTGTTCGCGCAGACCACGCCCGCGGGCGCGCTGGCCTACACCAGCAGCGTCGTCCTGCAGCGCCCGGCGCGGTCCTGACCATGGGCGGCGCCGCATCGATGTGGGCGGTCCGCGCGGTGATCATCATCGTGGTGGTGGTGGCCTGCGCGCTGGGCGGCGGCGACAGCATCACTGCCGCCGTCTCCGCCATGGCCGAGCCGCGGCGCGCCGCCGTGCTGCTCGCGGCGTTGGCCGCGCTGCTGGTCTCGCAAGGGCTGCGCGGCGTGCGTCTGCACCTCGCACTCGCCGGCTTCCGCCCGCGCCCGCTGCAGACCATGCGCATGCAGCTCACCGCCTCGTGTCTTGGCCACGCCACCATCCCACTGGTCCAGGAGGCCAGCCTGCTGGCGCTCTATGTGCAGGATCGCAGCGGCCTGGCGGAGCGCGGGCGCCCGACCGTCCTGCCGATGGTGCTGGCGATGATGGTCACGCGGTTGTTCGACTTCCTGGTGATCATGCCGCTGGTCCTCGCGCTGTCCTCGCCGATCACCGGCTATCAGGCGGCGCTGGTGGCGGTCGGCCTGGTCCTCGCGCTCGCACTGTTCGTCTTCCCGCTCGCCGTCGAGCGCCTCGAACGCCACGCCCTGCGCGCCTACCACGGGCCGGCCGGCGTCGCCCTGGTCACCGGGGCAGCGGGCGCCCGGGCGATGTTCGCGCGCATGCGCATCACCAGGCCGGACGCGCTGTTCGTGCTGGTGCTGCTGACCCTGGGCGGTTGGGGCTGCGAGCTGCTCTCGGTGATGTGGGCGATGGACACCGAGCTGGGCGGCGCCTGCCAGCTGCTGGTGTCGCGCATCACCGGTCCGCACGCGCTGGCCGGCGCCAGCGTGTGGCTGGGCGTCCTGCTCCTCGGCCTGGGTGGCTCCGCCGTCGTCCTCACCACCGTCATGCGCAAGGGTTGAGCGTCATGGACCACCGCAGCGTGCTCGTCATCGTCGGCCTGGGCATCCCGGACCTCGCGCCGGTGCACCGCATCCTCACGATCTCCTCCTACGCCAACATGCGCCTCGGCAAGGAGCGCTACGCCGACCACCTCGCCCGTTTCTGGCCGGACGCCACCCCGGAACAGGCGACCACCCTGCCGCGCACCGTCGGCGACCTGCGCACCACGCTGCTGCGCCACCCGCACGCGGCGCGGGTGCTGGTCTACGCCGCGCGCTGGTTCCCGATCGACGAGGCGCAGGCGCACGCCCTGGTCGACAAGGCCTGCGCGGCCTCGGTCGACGTGGTGGTGCATACCGCCGCCGGCGAGCCGGTGCTGTGGTGCGGCGCGGTCGCCCAGCTGCTGGCGCGCAACGATGCCGAGCTCGCGCTGCACGCGCTGCGCGAGCCGGAGTCCGTAGTCGCGCCCACCGGCGCATTCGCCGACCTCTCCGATCCCGCGCACATCCTGCGCCTGTTCGCCTCGGGCTTCTCGCTGCGCGCGTTCAACCGCCTGGCGCGCGGGCGCGCCGGCTATTTCCTCAAGTCCTCGCAGCAGCGCGACAAGATGGCGGCCGAGCACGCCTTCCTCGCGGCCGTGCCGGCAGTGCTGCGGCCTTTCTTTCCCCAGGTCGGCGACCACCACGACACGCCCGACGGCGGCGCCTACGAGATCGAGGTGGTGCCGGCGCTGGACGTGGGCAAGCACCTGATCAACGAGACCTTCGCCGCGCCGTCCGCGGTGGCGCGCCTGGTCGAGTCGCTGGCCATGTACTGGGACGCCCGGCCGCGCGTGCCCGCCGCTGCGGCCGAGGTGCGCGCGCAGCTTGGCGAGCTGTTCGTCGCCAAGACCCGCGCGCGCCTCGAGCAGGCCGCGGGCCTGCCGGTGCGCGGCAAGCTCGACATGATCTGCGGCTGGAACGGCTGCGGCTCGTTCGCTGAATTCGGCCGCGCGCTGCTCGCGCGGGTCGAGGCGGCGATCGCGGCGGACCGCTCCACCTCGCTCGGCTTCTCGCACGGCGACCTGTTCTTCAGCAACATGGTCTTCGATCCGTCGACCGGCCTGCTCAAGCTCATCGACCCGCGCGGCGCCGCGCCGGGTGCGCCGCCTTACCGCGCGGACTGGTACGACCTGGCCAAGCTCTCGCACTCGTTCTGCGGCCGTTACGACCTGCTGGTCTATGACCTCGCCGACCTGGTGCTGTCGCCCGCGATGCGCCTGTCGCTGCGCCACCACCAGTTCCCCGGCCTGGACGCGCTGGAAACCGCTTTTGCCGGCTTCCTGGCGGCGCGCGGCTTCGCGCTCAAGACCGTGCGGCTGTATGAGGCCACGCTCTTCGTGAGCATGATCCCGCTGCACGCCGAGAGCGACAAGCGCGTGATCTGCCAGCTCTGCCAGGCCATCGACTCCTTCCGGGCCGCGGAGTGAGGGGAGCGACCATGCCCACCAACCACGTCATCTGTGCGGCCGGCGAAGGCTCGCGTTTCGGGCGCGAGCTCGGCCTGCCGATCAAGCCGCTGATCCGCCTGCACGGGCGCACCCTGCTGGAGTGGTCGGTGCAGTCGCTGCCGGTGTTCGCCGACGACCGCATCCTCGTGCTGACCCAGGCCAAGCACCGCCTGCGCGAGAAGCTGCTGCCGCGCCTCTGCGAACTCTACCCATTCAACGCGGTCGAATGGCTCGAACTGCCGGGCCTGACCCGCGGCCAGCTCGAGACCGCGCTGCTCGCCGCGCCCGCCCTCGACCCGCGGCTGTCACTGACCATCTTCAACAGCGATACCTACTTCCAGAGCCGCACCCTGGTCGCGGCCATGGCCGATCCCGCGGTCGCCTGCGTCATCCCCTGCGCCGAGGCCGAGGGCGCGGCGTGGTCGTTCTGCCGCACCGACGGCGCGGACCGCGTCGTCGAGGTGAAGGAGAAGGTACGCATCTCGCCGTGGGCGACGGTCGGGCTCTACCATTTCCGCGACACCCCGACCTTCCTCGCGCGTGCCCGGGCGGCGCTTGAGCGCGCCGCCAACGGCAATGGCGAGTGGTACGTGGCACCTCTCGCCCAGGAGTACATCGACGAGGGCGCCACGGTGCTGATGGACCGCTGCACGCTGTTCAAGCCGATGGGCACGCCTGAGCAGATCGAGCGCTTCTGGGGCTGCACCATGCCGCAGGTGCAGGCCGAAAACGCGCGCCGCGGCCTGGTCGTCGACCTCGATAACACCATCACCATCGAGGAGCCCGCCGTCGCCTATGCCGACAAGCGCCCGAACCCAGCGGTGATCGCCAAGTTGCGCGAATATGCGGCGGCCGGCTGGGAGATCACCATCGCCAGCTCGCGGCGCATGGCCACCCACCGCGGCGACGAGGCCAAGGTGCTCGCCGACGTCGCCGGCGTCACCATCGCGTGGCTGCAGCGCCACGCGGTGCCCTATCACGGCCTGCGCTTCGGCAAGCCGTACGCGCACGACGGCTTCTACGTCGATGACAAGGCGGTGCGGCCCGGCGAGTTCCTGCGCGCCTCGCCCGCCGAGCTGCGCGCGCTCCTCGACGCGGACGAGCGCGCGGCGCAGGGCCGCTGAGGCGCGACCATGGCCGAACCCTTGCCGCTGATCGACGCCCACCTCCACCTGTGGGATCCCGGCCGCCTGCGCTATGCCTGGCTCGACGGCGCGCCCGCGCTGAATCGGCCGTTCCTACCGGCGGACTTCGCCGCGGCCAGCGCCGGGCTGCCGGTCACCAAAGCGGTCTTCGTGCAGTGCGACTGCGATCCCGCGCAGGCGCTCGACGAGGCGCGCTGGATCACCGCGCTCGCCGCGACCGAGCCGCGCATCGCCGCCATCGTCGCGCACGCGCCGGTCGAACTCGGAGGCGCGGCGGTCCGCCCGCATCTGGAACAGCTCACCGCCCTGCCGCTGGTCACCGGCGTGCGCCGCATCATCCAGGGCGATGGCGCGCCTGGTGCGTGCACCACGCCGGCCTTTATCAGCGGCGTCCAGGAGCTGGCCGCGTTCAACCTCAGCTTTGACCTGTGCATCGCGCGGACGCAGCTGCGCGACGTCACCGCGTTGGTGCGGGCCTGCCCGAAGGTGTCGTTCATCCTCGACCACGGCGGCAACCCGGACGTGCGCGCCACTGCACTGCAACCGTGGGCGGACGATTTGCGGGCGCTCGCGCAGTTGCCCAATGTCGCCTGCAAGCTCTCCGGCCTGGTCACCGCCGGCTGGGCCCCGGCCATGCTGAAACCCGCCATCGACCACATCATCGCCTGCTTCGGCGCGCAGCGCACGCTCTTCGGCGGCGACTGGCCGGTGGTGCTCGGCGCCGCCACGTACCGCGCCTGGGTCGAGGCCTTCCGCGCCGCTATCGCCGACCGCCCCGTCGAGGACCAGGCGCGCATCTGCGCCGGCACCGCCGAGATGCTCTACCTGCACGACCTGCCCCACCGGCCGTGAGCTAACCCGCACCCGCCGGGGCGAGGGGGTTGCCGCGTAGCCCGGCGCGCTGGGCCATGGCCAAGACCGCGTGGCTGGCTTCGGTGACGACGCGTTCCCAGCCGGTCTCGCCGCGCGCGATGCGGTCGAGGTCGCCTTCAAGGCGGGCGGTGTAGCCAAGGTCGATGAAGTTGCCGCTGAAGTGCCGGACCAGAAAATCCGTGACCGCCAGGCCGAGCTCCGTGGCGTGCAGTTTGCGCTGCTTCTCCGCGACGTAGGCGCGCTCGATGATGGTGCGCATGATCGCCGCATAGGTCGAGGGCCGGCCGATGCCGTCGTGTTCGAGCTTCTTGATCAGCGACGCCTGGGTGTAGCGCGAAGGCGGCTTGGTGGTGCGCGCCTGGGCCTCGAGCTCGAGCAGGTTCAGCGCGTCACCGGGTTGCAGCATGGGCAGCTCGCCGGCGAACTCGTCCTCCTCGTCGCCGCCGGATTTGGCCGGCGCGCCGGCCTTGGCCTTGCGCTTACGCACCGCGCGCTCTTCCGTCGCATCATCGCCGGTGAGCCGGCGCCAGCCGTCGAACAACACAACCTTGCCCTTGGCCTGGAAGACCCCCATCGGCTGCGGCGCGCGGCCCGCGACCAGCCAGGCGCCGGGCGCGCAGGCGACGTCGAGGGTGGTGAGCTGATCGCGGCCCGGTGCCATCTGGCAGGCGATGAAGCGCTGCCAGATCAGGCGGTAGAGCTTGCCGGCCGCCTCGCCGCCGGCGGCGTCGACGCCTTCCTCGGGGTGGGTCGGGCGGATCGCCTCGTGCGCCTCCTGGGCGTTGGCCGCCTTGGTGGCGTGCACCACCGCTTGCGCCGGCAGATAGGCCTTGGGGAAGTCGCGGGCGATCAGCGCGCGCGCCGCCGCGATGGCCTCGGGCGCCAGTGCGGTGGAGTCGGTGCGGTGGTAGGTGATGCGACCGTCCTCGAACAGTCCCTGCAACAACTTCATGGTCGCGTCGGGGTTCAGCCCCAGGCGCACCGACGCCGCCTGCTGCACGGTCGCGGTGGTGAAGGGCGCCGGCGGGTGGCGCTGCTGCTCGCGCCGCTCACAGCCTTGCACGCGCCATTCCTGGCGACGGCACCACGCTACGGTCTGGTCGGCGACCTTGGCGTTGGCCAGGCGCTGCGCGAGTGGCTCGCCCTTCCACGCCACCAGGCGCGCCTGGAATGGCGGCGGCGTGCCTGGGCGCGCGAGACGCGCGGCGAGGATGAAATAATCGACCGCGTTGAACTTCTGGATCTCGCGCTCGCGCTCCGCGACCAGGCGCAGCGCCACCGACTGCACGCGCCCGGCGCTGCGGGCGTCCTTGCCCAGCCGGCGCAGGGTCGGGCTGACCAGCCAGCCGACCACGCGGTCGAGCACGCGCCGCGCCTGCTGCGCGTCGACCAGATGCAGGTCGAGGTCACGCGGACTCGCCACCGCCTTCAGCACCTCGGCGCGGGTGATGGAGTGGAAGACCACGCGGCGGTAGGCACGCGCGCCGAGCAGCTGGCTGATGTGCCAGGCGATGGCCTCGCCCTCGCGGTCGGGGTCGGTGGCGAGCAGCACCTCGTCGGCGTCTGCCGCCTGGCGGGTGAGATCGGCGATGGCCTGGCGGCTGCGTTCCAGCGGCACGTAGGTGGGCAGCACGCGCCCTGCGGCGAAGCCGACCGACAACTCTCCCGCCGCCGGCAGATCGCGCACATGCCCGAAGCTCGCCGCCACGCGGTAGCCGCTGCCGAGAAATTCGCGGATCTTGCGCGTCTTGTTCGGGGACTCGACGATCACCAGCTTCATCGGCGGGAGCATCGTCACTGCCGACGCCAGCGGAAGGGTGCGGCGCTCAGGCTGCCAAGCCCAAGCGCTCGCGCAGCCGCAGCGCCGCCGGCGTGTCCTGGCACCAGTTCCCGGGCTTGCGCGCGCCGAGGTAGTGCAGGTCGGCCCCGCTGCTCGCCAGCCAGCCGTGCTGCTCGGCGGCCGCGGCGAGCTGGCTGGCCAGGGTCGGGTCGAGGTTGGGGTGGTTGGTCTCGAGGCCGTCGCAGCCCAGCGCCATGAGCTCGCGCACCAGCCCGATGGTCGTGTACATGCCCGGATGGGCGAGGATGGCCACGCCGCCCGCCGCGCGGATGACGGCGCAGGCGTCGGCCACGGCCGGGTAGGGGGGCAGGCCCGCATCGACGGCGTACTCGTCGCCGAGGTGCTGGGCGAAGGCCTCCTGCACCGAGGTCACGCCGCCGCGCCGCACCAGCTCGCGCGCCAGGTGCAGGCGCCCGAGCGCGCCTTCCGGTCCGGCGCGGCGGTCGCGCAGGTCGGCCACCGTCACGCCGCGCGCCACGTCCACCGGCAGACGTGCGATCAGCACCGCCAGGCGCTCCAGGCGCGTGGCGCGGATCCCGGCCAGGAAGGCGGCTAGGCCGCCCTGGTCCGGATTGATGCCCAGCGCGACCACGTGGATCTCGCGCCCGTCCCGGCCGGCGGTGACCTCGACGCCCGGCAGCAGGCCCGGCGTGCCGCGCAGCGCGCTCCAGCCCGCCAGGGTGTCGTGATCGGTGACCGCGAACCACTCGACCTGCGCCTGACGCACCGCCGCCAGCAGCGCCCCCGGGGCCAGGGCCCCGTCGCTGTGCCAGGTGTGCAGGTGGAAATCAGTCTTCACGAAGGGACCCTAGGATGTTAATGGAGCAGCCCAAGGGGCGATGGCGGGAACGGTGGACGGTCCGCTCACGCGGAAGAGCCTAGACCCTAGACCCTAGGTCGTCGGATGCGGTGAAATGCGCGATGATGTGGTGGACTTGATAGGGGGACTCGGAAGGAGCGCAGGAAGCGCCCTCGGCCTAGGGTCTAGGGTCTAGGGTCTTCCAACAAAGCGCGGCCCCAGCCCCAGGCCCCCAGCCGCCCCATGCGTCTTCAGGTATACACGAACAAGTACACCAGCAACCCCGCCAGCAGCACCGCCAACCCGATGATCGCGACGGTGGTGCCCCGGCCTTCCTTCTGGGCGCGCTTGCGCGCGCCGCTCGACACCGTGCCGGTGGCGGCCTTGGTGGTGATCTTGGTGCCACTGCGCTTCGTGCTCGCGGGCGCGGCGCGGTTGCGGTCGGGGAAATTGAGCGCGTCTTCAAGCTCGACGATGAACTGGCTGGCGCTCTGCGGCCGCATGCGCGGCTCCTTCTGCAGGACGCGGTCCAGGAAGAAGGTGATCGCCGGTGGCAGGTCGGGCACCAGGTCGCGGGCCGGGCGCGGCGGCTCGCGCAGCACCTTGGTCATGACCTCGGGGCCGGTGCGGCCGCTGAAGGGCAGGTCGCCGGTGATGCACTCGTACAGCGTCGCGCCGAGCGCGTAGAGGTCCGAGACCTTGGTCGCGTCCTTGGCCGAGCGGATCTGCTCCGGCGGCATGTACGCCGGAGAGCCGAGCGCGACGCCCTGCATGGTCAGCGCCATGGAGTTCTCGGCGCCCTCGTCCTCCATCTGCTTGGCCAGGCCGAGATCGGCGAGCTTGGCCGTGCCGGCGGTGTTGACCAGGATGTTGGCCGGCTTGATGTCGCGGTGGATGATGTCGATGCCATGGACGTGCTCGAGGGCGCGCGCGACCTGCAAGACCAGACGCGCGGCCTGCTGCCAGGGCAATCGCTTGGCCTCTTCGATCATGCCGGCCAGGGTCGAGCCGTCGACGTACTCCATGATCAGGTAGTGCACGCCGCGCTCGAAGCCGCAATCGTAGACGCTGACCACGTTGGGGTGCTGGATGGCGGCGCAGAGCTTGGCCTCGCGCTGGAAGCGCTGCACCACCTTGGCATCGGCGGCGGCGCGGCTGGTCAGCATCTTGACCGCCACCGCGCGGCCGACCGAGAGCTGCTCGGCCTCGTAGACCACGCCGATCGCGCCGGCGCCCAGGCGCTTGCTCAGGCGGCAGCCGCCCAGTTCGCGACCGACCAGGCGGTCGTCGCTCAAGGGCGCGCTGGCGATGATGTTGATCGAGCGTTTGCAGTGCGGGCAGGCCACGGTCTTGCCGACCAGCGACGCCGGGGCGCGGAATTCGCGTTGGCACCCGCGACAGGTCTGCAGGAAGGCGGCCGTCGTCACGGGCTTCCTTATGGCGGGCACCGGACTACTTTCCAGGCCCATGTCCGAAAGCGACGCATCCCGGATCGCCACCGTCGAGTCCAGCCTCGGCTACCGCTTCACCGCGCCCGCCGCCCTGCTCAAGGCCTGCACCCACGCCAGCCGCTGCGGCGCCCAGGCCAGCGACGCGGTCAAGTTGCGCGACGCCAACGAGCGTCTCGAATTTCTCGGCGACGCTCTGCTCGGCGGGGCGCTCTGCCTGTTGCTCTACCAGCGCCACCCCGACGCCGACGAGGGCCAGCTCTCCCGCCTCAAGTCCCACCTGGTCAGCCGCCAGACCCTGGCCCGGGCCATCGAGGACATCGGCCTGCTGCCGCACTGCCTGGTCGGCGCGCAGATGAGCATCCCCTGGCCGGACTCGGTCAAGGCCAACCTGATGGAGAGCGTGCTCGCTGCGATCTTCATCGAAGGTGGCTGGGCGCCGCTGCTGATCGCGGTCGAGCGCCTGCTCGCCACGCGCCTGGCCGACCCCGCCAGCGGCGAAGAGGACGCGCGCATGCGCCTCCAGGCCTGGTGCCTGGAGCACCACAAGCGCCTGCCCACCTACGCCTGCGCGCGCAGCGGCGGCAGCGACCACGAGCCCGAGTTCACCGCCAGCGCGACCATCGCCGAGTCCACCGCCAGCGGTACCGGCACCAGCCGTCGGCGTGCGGAGGCTGCGGCCGCCATCGCATTGATGCTGGTTTTGACCCGGCCGGTTCCGCCTGCTTGAGGGGGCGCTACGCTTCGCGCTAGACCCTAGACCCTAGACCCTAGACCCTAGACCCTAGGCCCTAGGCCCTAGACCCTATGATGCCGGCGGACATGTATGGATGGCCGCAGGGAGATTCCCCGCACAATGGGTTGGCGGCCGAAGGCGAGTGGCACCTGCCTTCCCTAGGGTCTAGCGTCTAGGGTCTCATCTCCATGGTCTCATCTCCACGGTCTGCTTCCCGGCCCACCACCATGGACAGTCCCCCCAAGCCGGCCATCCTACGCCCATGCCGGAACCGCTCGAGGATTTCAGCGAGATTGAAGAGCTGCCGGACGTCGAGGGCCTGACGCCGGTGCGCTCGCTGGCCGACCTGCGCGCATCGCCAGTGCCGGTGCGGGTGCGCGAAAAGCTCACCCCCGCGGCGGCCCTGCGCCGCTACTGGGGCTACGATGCCTTCCGCCCGCTGCAGGCCGAGTCCGTGGCCAACGTGCTGGCGCGCCGCGACGGCCTCATCGTGCTGCCCACCGGCGGTGGCAAGAGCCTCTGTTACCAGGTGCCCGCGGCCTGCGGCGCCGGTCTGGTGCTGGTGGTCTCGCCGCTCATCGCGCTGATGGACGATCAGGTCGCCGCGGCGAAAGAGGCCGGACTGTCGGCCGGCGCGTTGCACACCAACGTCGGCGAGCAGGAGCGCCGCCAGATCCGCGAGGCGCTCGCCGCCGGCACCCTCGACCTGCTCTATCTCAGTCCCGAACGCCTGGTGGTCGGCGACATCCTACCGGCGATCGCCGACCAGCTCTGCCTGGTCGCGGTCGACGAGGCGCACTGCGTCTCGCACTGGGGCCACGATTTCCGCCCGGAATACCGTCAGCTGCGCAGCGTCCTTGATCACATCCCCAAGGTCCCGCGCCTGGGGCTGACCGCCACCGCCACGCCGCAGGTGCAGGGCGACATCTGCACCCAGCTCGGGCTGCGCACGCCGCTGCGCCTGGTCGGCCACGTCGACCGTCCCAATCTCGCCTACCGCGCCCTGCCGCGCCGCGGCGGCGTCGAACAGGCGCTCGAGGTCATCCGCCGCCACGGCGACGAGGGCGGCATCGTCTACGCCCAGACCCGCAAAGAGGTCGAGCGCGTCGCCACCAGCCTGGCCGCCGCCGGCGTGCAGTGCGCCGCCTACCACGCCGGCCTGCCCGCCGCGGAACGCAGCCGCGTGCAGCGCGCCTTCCTCGCCGAGCACCTCGACGTGGTGGTCGCGACCATCGCCTTCGGCATGGGCATCGACCGTTCGAACGTGCGCTACGTCATCCACTACAACACCCCGAAGTCGATCGAGCACTACCAGCAGGAGGCCGGCCGCGCCGGTCGCGACGGCCTGCCCGCGGAATGCGTGCTTCTGTTTAGTGGCGCCGACATCGTCACCCACCGCCGCCTCGCCACCATGGACGGACCGCTGGCACCGGAACGCGGCCGCGCGCTCGACCGCCAGCTGCGCGAGATCAGCCGCTACGCGGTCGCGCCGGTGTGCCGGCACCGCCTGCTCACCGAGCATTTCGGACAGCCCTATCCGGCGCCGGCCGTCGCTGCGGCTGCGGCGCTGGCCGCCTCCACGCCGTCCGCCGCCGAGTCCGGCTGCGGCGCCTGCGACGTGTGCCTGGGCGAAACCCTCGAACTGCCCGCCGATGAAGCCCTGGTCACCGCGCAGAAGATCATCAGCGCCGCCTGGCGCGTCGACGGCCGCTTCGGCGCCGGCCACGTCATCGACGTGCTGCTTGGCCGCCGCACCGACAAGGTCGAGCGCGCCGGCCACGACCGCCTCGGCGTCTACGGCCTGCTCGCCACCGCCGGCGAGGCCGCGCTGCGCTCGTGGATCGACCAGCTGGTGGTGCAGGGCTACCTCGCCCTGCGCGAGGACGGCATGTTCAGCTTCCTGGTCCACACCGAAGCCGGCAAGGCGCTGTGCAAGGGCCAGGGCACCGTGCGCCTGGGCCGCGACGTCGCCCCCGCCAAAGGCAAGCGCGGCGCCAAGGCCGCCAAGGGCGCCGCCGCCCCGGCCGATGTCGCCCCCGCCGACCAGGATCTGTTCGCCCGCCTGCGCAGCCTGCGCAAGCTCATCGCCGACCACCACGGCGTGCCGCCCTACATCGTCTTCAACGACGTCACCCTGCGCGCCCTGGCCAACCAGCGCCCCACCGACGACCGCGCCATGCTCACCGTCAAGGGCGTCGGCGAGAGCAAGCTCGCGCGGTACGGCGCCGCCTTCCTCGCCGTCATTGCCGGCACCTCGCCGGAGGCCGCACAGTCGGCGATGGAGTAGCCCATCGGGAGGCGCGAGACGCGCGGCCCGCGGCCCCAGCCTACGAAGTTCACCATGGTTGCCCAGTCCCGGGATGCCTCCTCGAGGGTCTAGGGTCTCGCGCCCCGCGCCCCGCGCCCCCCGCACAACCCCGCAGCCCTTAACCGTGGAAACCCGCTCCCAGCGGTTTAGAACTCCCTCGCCCCTGCTGTGTTCGAGTTCCGGCCGCAATCCCCTGGCCTTTCTCTACCCCAGGGAACCTGCTCGCTACCGGGCCATGCCCGGGAATGGCGGTTCCCACCTGAACTATAGGTTCAGGGAAGCTTGCTGGTCACGGCACGAGCGGAGGCATTCTTCCTGGTACGATCGGCGCGCGGACGTGGGCGTTCCGCCTCCCGCCGGCCGTACCTGCGCTGTCCTGCCTGGCGACTGGTCGCCGGCGCTGGCGCGCTCCTCGGTCCGCCGCAGCATCCCGCTGCGCCGGATCGTGATCCCTCCGCCCGCGGGCCGTCCATGAAGATCACCCTGGCCCAGGCGATGGGCACCTGCTTCGGCGTCCAGGACGCCATCGATCTCGCCCTTGATCCGGAGTTCAAGGACCGCCTGACCGTGGTCGGCCAGCTGGTGCACAACCCGCAGACCACCGCGCGGCTGCGCGCCAACGGAGTGCGCATCATCGAGCGCGACCAGATCGACTCGATCACCACCGCCGCGGTGATGGTGACCGCGCATGGCGCCTCTGACGCGACCAAGGAACAGCTGCGCAGCCGCGGCTTCACCGTCTACGACGCGACCTGCCCGCTGGTCATCCGCCTCCACAAGCTGGCGCGCTTCCTTGAACGCCTCGGCTACTTCCCGGTGGTGATCGGCGAAGCCAACCACGTCGAGGTGCGCGGTGTGATCGGCAACCTCGCCAACGCCGCGGTGGTGCGCGACGAAACCGACCTCGCCCAGCTCGCCGGCCATGCGCGCATCGGCGTGGTCAGCCAGACCACCAACCGCCTGGAGAAGGTCCAGAAGCTGGTCACCGCCATCCGCGCCCTGCCCGGCGTCGAGGACGTGCGCTTCATCGACACCATCTGCGCGCCGGTGAAGGAGCGCCAGCAGGCCATCCACCAGCTGCTCTCCGAGGACATCGACCTGGGCATCGTCATCGGCGGCCAGAACAGCGCGAACACGCGCAAACTGCAGGAGCTGATCCTCGACCGCGGTATCGAAGCCCACCACATCGAAGACGCCGCCGAGCTCGACGCCGCCTGGTTCACCGGCAAGCACCACGTCGGCATCACCGCCGGCACCAGCACGCCGCAGGACGTCATCGAGGCCGTGCACCGGCGCGTGCGCGAATTGGCCGCAGTGACGTGACCCCTGGGACCGCCGAGCCCCAGCTCGGCTCGGATCCTGCTGTCCCTGGGAGCGCCGAGCCCCAGCTCGGCTCGGATCCTGCTGTCCCTGGGAGCGCCGAGCCCCAGCTCGGCTCGGGTCTTAGTGCAGTG
>JBBQSO010000016.1:0-75570 GCA_038213805.1 Planctomycetota bacterium
GGGCAGGCCGGCGGGGGGCAGGGCGAAGGGCCAGCGCGCGCGCGGTGGCGGGTTGGTCGGCAGCTGCATGCGCAGCGGGTATTCGCCGTTCAAAGCGACGGCCTCGGCCGCCTCCAGGCCGTGGACGGCGAGCAGGTAGCGGTGCCCGCCCGCGATCGGCAGCATCAGGGCGTCGATGGCCGTCACCCCGCCGGGCATGCGCCCCGCGGGCAGACCGCAATCGTGCGGCGTGAAGCCGGTCACCTGCAGCCAGCCGGCAGCATCCGGGGTGCGACCCAGCGTCCGGCAACCCTGGGCCACGGCGGTGGCCAGTTCGTCGGCGACGAGGTGGTCGAGCGGGCTCGGCCGCGTCGGCCGCCAACCGCTGCGCTGCCAGGTCCAGAAGTGCAGGATCGACGCGGCTGGGTCATAGCTGGCGAAAATACCCGCGCCGCGCCGCGGATCTTCGTACATGCGGCTCTGCACGGCGGCGCCGGTGCTCGGCCGCCACCAATCCGGGACGCGCGCCGGATCGGCGTCGTCACCCCACGGCCAGTCCGCCGGCGGGCGATCGTCGGCGGGCCGGCGGCTGCCGCGTGGGAACGAGAACAGCCGCGCCACGTCGGCGGCCGCGATATGGCAGCGGACGGCGTTGATGGTGCCGCGCGCATCGTCGACGGTGTGCATGCTGATGTCTGACCACGATGCCGGCTCGCGCCCGGTCAGGTGGAAGCCGTGGCTGGCGAGCTCGCCCGCCGCGAGGTGCTCGAAGGCGATATTTGCCCAGCCCTGGCGCTGGCGGTCTGCCGACGCGTCCGCTGCACGCTTGCCGACCAGCCACAGCCCCCCCACCAATCCAACCGCCACCGCGACGGTCAGGACCAGGAGCTGGACTGGGGAGCGCGCGGCCATGGGCGCGGATGGTGGCGGCTGGCATGCTGGAGGAAACCGGGGACCGCTCCCGGATGCCTGCCCCTTGCCCCCCACTCCCACCCACCATCCTCCCCCCGCATGCTTCCGCCGGTGATCGACACCCATTGCCACCTGACCCACCAGCGCTTCGCTGGCGATCTCGAGGCAGTGCTGGAGCGGGTGCGCGCGGCCGGGGTGAAGCGGGTCATCACCATCGGCACCTCGGTCGCCGATGCGCGCCTGTGTCAGGCGCTGGCGCAGCGGCACCCAGGTCTGATCAGCTGCGCGGCCGGTCTCGACCCTTTCGCGGTGCACGCAGCCGGCGCTGATTTTGCGAGCGAGTTCGCCGCGCTCGCGGTGCTGCTACGCGGAGGCGCTTTCTGCGCACTCGGCGAGATCGGGCTGGAATACCACCACCAGCTCTCCGACCATGCCGTGCAGATCGCCGCCTTCGAACAGCAGCTCGACCTCGCGGTCGAGCTCGACCTGCCGATCGTCATCCACAGCCGCGACGCCCATCCCGACATGCGCACGGTGCTGGCGCGCCACCCCCGCAACCGCGGCGTGATCCACAGTTTCACCGGCACGGTCGCGGACGCGCGCGGCTTCCTCGACCTGGGCTGGCACCTCAGCTTCAATGGCATGGTCACCTTCAAGGCCAACGACGAACTGCGCGCCGCCGTGGCCATGGTGCCCGCTGACCGCCTGCTGGTCGAGACCGACAGTCCCTATCTGGCGCCCATGCCGCGCCGCGGCCAGCGCTGCGAACCATCCTGGGTGCTGGATACCTTGCAGCTCATCGCCGAGGTGCGCGGCGAGCGCGCCGAGGACGTCGCCGCCTGGACCACGCGCAACGCCGGGCTGCTGTTCCGCCTGCCCGCACCCTGAGCCGTGCATCTCGCGCTCTACCAGCCGCAGATCCCGGGCAACACCGGCACCATCGGCCGCATGTGCGTGGGTCTGGACACCGCGCTGCACATCATCGGGCCGTGCGCCTTCGACTTCAGCGACAAGGCGCTGCGTCGCGCGGGGCTCGACTACTGGCCCCATCTGCGCTGGACCCTGCATGCGGATCCCGCGGCCTTCCTCGCCTGGCTTGGGGACCGCCAGCCATGGCTGGTGACCAAGCACGGGGCCCTGCGCTACGACCGGCCGGCCTACGACCGCGAGGCGGTGATCATCCTCGGGAACGAGGTGCGCGGTCTGCCCGCGGACTGGCATCGCCGCTGGGCGGGGCGCTGCGTGCACCTGCCGATCATCGGCCCGGTGCGCTCCTACAACCTTGCCAACACCGCCGCGGTGGTGCTGACCCACGCTGTGGTGGCCAGCGGGATGAGCGATGGCTATACGCCGTCGCAGCTGCCCGCAGAGTAATGTAACATTTTGTCACATAATATCTTATGTATATCGCCCTGAGAAGGCGCGCTGGTTAGGCGGCCATCCCCGGTTTGGAGGACGGGGGTTCTTCGTGCATACTCACCCACCCATGCCGGACTTCCGCCGCTGCCGACCGCAGCAGCCGACGCGCCCCCGCGTCCATGCGCTCTTCATCGTCGTCGCCCTGCTGGGCGCCGCCATGGGGATGCTGCGCGCCACCGATCTGCAGCCGGTGACCCTGCAGCTGAAATACCACCACCAGTTCCAGTTCGCCGGTTACTACGCCGCCGACCTGCGTGGCTTTTACCGCGACGAGGGCCTGCTCGTCACCATCGACGAGCTGCAACCCGGTGTCGACCTCAACACCGAATTGAGCACCGGCCACTGCGACTTCGCCGCCTCAGGCTCGCGCCTGTTCACGCAGTGGTCCGAAGGCCAGGACCTGTTCCTGGTCGCGATCATCTGCCAGCGCAACCCCATCCAGATGCTGGTGCGCCCGGACAGCCCCTACCACAGCCTGCGCGACATCCTTGAGCTGCCCAAGGCGCGCATGGCCGGGCCGGTCGACTCCCGCGACGTAGAGGTCTGGCTCAGCCTCAAGCTGCTCGGCAAGGATCCAGTGAACTTCTTCACCCCGCGCGGCGACGGCGACCTCGCGCGCTTCGCCGCCGGCGACTTGGACGTGCTGTCCTGCTATGCGACCAACGAGGTATTGACCTTGCGCACCCAGGGCGTGCCGTTCCGGCCCCTGACCCTGCTGCCGCGCACCACCATCTTCCCCGGCGACCTGCTGATCTGCCGCGGCGAGACCGCGCGCGCGCACCCCGACCTGGTCGCGCGCTTCCGGCGCGCCAGCCTGCGCGGCTGGGCTTATGCGCTCGGCCACACCAACGAGCTGGTCGACCACATCATCGCGCACCGCCCCAGCCGCTATCAAGTCAACGAGCGCCGCCACCTGCTCGACGAGGCCACAGCCCTGGCCGAGTACATCGATGCCGACCGCTTCCCCCTTGGCGAGGTGCGTAGCGAGCGCGTGGTCGGCATCGCTGGACTGCTCAGCGAGGCCGGCCTGCCTACCCACGTCGACGAGGGCCTCTACTGGCACGAGCCGTCCAATCTGACCCGCGGGCTGATCGCACTGGGCGGCGGCCTGGCCTTCGCCACCGCCGGCTGCTGCCTGCTGGCGTGGTGGTTGCTGCGCCAGCAGCGCCATCACCGCGAAGACTGGAGCCACTACCAGAACCTGGTCGACGGCGGCGACGGCTACCTCGCCTTCCGCGCGCGCGTGCTGCCGGGCGGACGGCTGGTGCCGGAACTCGCCAGCGCCTCGATGGCGCACCTGCTCGGCTACCCGCTCGAGGTCTACCAGGCGGACATGGGCCGGCTGTGCGCACAGCTGCCTGATGCGGAGCACGCCGGTTTCCGCGAGCTGCTCGCCGCGCTCGAGGGCCGCGACCGCACCTCCTTCCGCTTCCGCTTCCGCCTCACCCACCCGCTGCACGAGCGGCCGCGCCACCTGATACTGCACGCCGCCACGGTGGTCACCGCGCGCGGCCTGTTCCTGGACGGTATCATCACCGACTTCACCGCCGAAGCCGAGGCCGAGCAGGAGCGCCAGCGCCTGCAGCAGCAGCTGCAGCTCGCCCAGCGCAACGAGAGCCTCGGCCTGCTCGCTGGCGGCGTGGCGCACGACTTCAACAACCTGCTCAGCGCCATCCGCGGCAACGGCGAACTGCTCTCTGACACCGTCACCGAGCGCGGCAAACCGCGCCTCGACCGCCTGATGCAGGCGGTCGACCGCGCCTCGGGCCTGGTGCGGCAGATCCTCGCCTACGCCGGCCGCGGCACCATCGAGAGCCGGCCGCTGGACTTGCGCCAGGAGATCAGCCAGATCAACGGGCTGATCAAGCACGCGCTGCCGGCCGCGGTGGCGACCACCCTGACGCTCGCCGACGGGGTGCGGCCGGTGCTCTTCGATCCGGCGCAGTTCCAGCAGGTGGTGGTCAACCTGATCATGAACGCTGCAGAGAGCTTCGAGGGCGCGCCCGGCACGGTCGCGATCGCCCTGGACGGTGACGGCGAGACCGTGCGCCTGACCATCAGCGACCAGGGCTGTGGCATGGACGACGCCACCATGGCGCGCATCTTCGATCCCTACTTCACCACCAAATCCAACGGCCATGGTCTGGGGCTCGCCGCGGTGCAGGGCATCATGCGCGGCGTGGGCGGCGAGATCCGCTGCGCGTCCACGCGCAGCGTCGGCACCACCTTCACGCTGCTCATGCACGCCTTCACCCGACCGCTGGTCCCGGCGCGCTTCCCCACCCCGCCCGACGCGCCGACCGCAGCCCAGCAGGTGCTGGTCGTCGATGACGACGATCTGGTGCGGCAGATGACGGTGGAGATGCTTGGCGGCATGGGCTTCGCATGCCGCGAGGCCGACAGCGGCCTGGAATGTCAGAGCCAGCTGCGCGGCAACCGTCAGGCGCTGTGCGCGCTGGTGCTGGACTGCCGGCTGGGAGATCTCGACGGCATCGACATCCTCGCCGACCTGCGCGCGCGCGGCGACCGCATCCCGGTAGTACTGATGAGCGGCATGATCAGCGCCGAGAACCTCAGCCGCCAGCTCTACGACCAGCGCACGCGCTTCCTGCCCAAGCCGTTCAGCCAGGCGCAGCTGCGCGCCGTGCTTGATGGCCTCTTCCAGCGCGATGCCAGCTCGCTCGGCCGCGCCGCCGCCACCGTCACCGACGTGGTGCGCGAGCGCCACCGCGAGGAGAGTAGCCGGGACTGGGGCCGCACGGAATGATCTTCGGAAGGGACGGATAAAACAGGAGGCGCGGAGACGCGGAGGGAAGATGAGGACGGCTCGATGGATTGGATAAACGCCCCAGCCGCGCCGATCAATTCGCCACAACCCGTCATGCCGTCGGAAGGGACGGATAAAACAGGAGGCGCGGAGACGCGGAGGGAAGATGAGGACGGCTCGATGGCTTGGATAAACGCCCCAGCCGCGCCGATCAATTCGCCACAACCCCTCATGCCGAATGCCATCGCCAAGACGTTGTCATGCGCCGGCCCAATCCCGCCCCGCCTGCTTCCCCTCCTCCGATCTCCGCGTCTCCGCGTCTCTTGTTCTATCCTGCTCCTTCCCCTCGTCCCTCAACGCCCGCCACGCTGGCGGAGGAGCTCGACCACCGACGGGTGCCCAGCCGTCATCGCGACGGTGAGCGGCGTCCAGCCGTTGTCGGCCTTGGCGTTGATGTCGGCGCCGAGCTGCAGGACCAGGTCGACCATCTCCACCTTGCCGCGGTTGGCGGCGAGGTGCAGGGGCGTCCAGCCGGAGGTGTTGCGCACGTTGAGATAGGCGCCCATGCCGGTGAGGGCCTTCACCATCGCGATGGCCGAGGCGTCGACGGCGAGATGTGCCGGGGTGTTGCCCTCGACATCCTTGGCGGTGACCGTGCCGCCCTTGGCGAACAGCAGCTGCGCGGCCGCGACCTTGTCCTTCTTCGCCGCCAGGTGCAGGGGCGTGGAGCCGTCGCGCGCCTTGGCGTTGACGTCGGCCCCGCGTGCGAGCAGCATCTCGACCAGCTCGACGCGCCCGAAGAACGCGGCGCTGTGCAGTTTGGTCCATTCCAGGCTGTCGCGCGCATGGATGTCGAGCGCGGCCGCATCGGCGACCGGCGTCGCTGCGACCGCCGACACGGAGGGCGGCGGCAGCGGCACGCCGCCGAGCTGGCGCAGCAGCGCCGCGATCGACGGCGGCTGGCCGTGCTCGCCCGCGCCCTGCTCCAGGCCGCGGCGCTTGAGTTCGGCCTCGACCAGGGCGCGGCAGCTGAGCAGTTCGTCCTCCTGCCAGGACTTCGACAATTCGCTGACCTCGAGCTGGGCGCGCAGCTGCTGGCAGCGCGTCATCAGCTCGTCGACGCGCTCGGTGAAGTCGCGGAAGCGGTTCTCTTCGAAGCGCAGCAGGTTCTCCAGCATCTGCCGGCTGGTGACCAGATCGGGCTGCACGCCCGGACCGAGCTGGGCGAGACGCTGTGCCACTGCCGCGCCGGCCTCGAGATAGTGCGGCAATTCGAACTCGCGCTCGTCGTCGCGGAAGCGCGCGAAGAACTCGGCCCAGCCGCGCAGCACGAGCTGCTCAAGGCCGAATGCGGGCAGCTCGTGCTGGGCTTCGGCAGGCAGGCTCGAGACATCGCCGAAGGGCACGATGGGGGCGTGATCATCGTCCAGGCCGGCCGGCGCGGCGGGGAAAGGGATACCGGGGTTGGCGGCAGGCACCGCCACGGGCGCAGGCGACGCCACTGCGGAAGGAGCGGGGTCGTGGGCATCGGCGTGCGCGGGCTCGCGCGCCGCGGCCGCTTCCGCTTCCGCCTGGGCGGCCTGGGCGGCCTGCCGCATGCGGTTCCAACGGTCGGTCAAACGGTTGCGGATGTTCATCACGAGCAAGTTCCTGACACGGCGTCCGGGCCGGTGGGCCCGATATCGGCAGTGGCGTTGCGTTTTATTCTGGCATTGCCCGCAGCCGGTACAGCCCCTAGTTTCCGCCATGAATTCCTATGTCGCCATCGCCCTTGGCAGCGCCCTCGGCGGCATGCTGCGCTACGCGCTCGCCAGCGCGATCGACCTGCGTTGGGAACACGGCGTGCCGTCCTGGATCGGCACCGCGGTGGTCAACGTCGTGGGCTGCTTCGCGATCGGCCTGGCATCAGCATTCAGCGACCGCGAATGGGTGAGACTGTTCGTCATGGTCGGTATTCTCGGCGGCTTCACCACGTTTTCTTCGTTCGGTCTGCACGCCATCCGCCTCGCCGACCAGCAGCGCTGGGGCGCGGCCGGGCTGTGCGTCCTGCTCTCAGTCGGACTGTGCCTGGTGGCGGTGTGGCTGGGCATGGCGACGATGCGCGGGATGAGGCCGCTCGCCGGGTGAGCGTCGGTTCGCTGTTTGTGGAGAGTCCCGTGATGAGCTTCTCGCCCGAGGAGCGGCAGCCTCGCGATTTCTGACCTTTGCCGCGCGACTGCAGGGTGCGTAGCAGATCCGATAGCAAGGCGTGGACATCGCCCTGGGAGCGCCGAGCCCCAGCTCGGCTGGCTGCTTGCGAGCCGAGCCGGCGCTCGGCGCTCCCAGGTGGGGCTGCACCCGCTCGGGAGTGACCACCTGGATAATGGGGCCCAATGGACGACGCCCTCCGCGCGGCCACCATCGGGGCAGGAGACCTGCGATGACATGCTTCGACTACGCGACCGTGGCTTTCACCACCACGACCTTCTGGTCTAACGGCGTGCTCGACCACCAAGCTTTCAACGCCACCCTCAACCGCTACGGCGCCGAGGGCTGGGACCTGGTCAACGTCTTCGACGTCAACCGCGAAGGCGGCGTCAGCCGCGAGGTGGTCGCTGTGTTCAAGCGGGCGAAGTGACCGTGGTGTCCCACTCCATGATGACGCTGCCCGGCGCGTTCGTGCTCCTGGCAGGAGTGCTTGGTGTCGACTGTCCTGGTGAGGCCCGGGATCCGAACAAAGCGGAGGCCGATGCCGACCGCATCGTCGCCGACTACGGGCTCACCTGGCAAGGCTCGACCAAGCCACTGCCAGCGGCGGAGCATGCGCCGGACGTCGGCGCTGCCGCCCAGACGTGCGTGCGCATCGTCAAACCCCCCGAGCACAGCGCGGATGGGTTCACCTACGAAGTCCTGATCATTTCCGGCCAGGGCGTGGCATGGGTGCATCGCACCGGTGGGTTCGCGGGACGGCAGGCCTGGTTCGGGCCATTGCCGTTGACGCCATAAACGGTCCCTGGCAACGAACTCGCCGCCCGGTTCTCGCGACTGCCGGCAGAAGCGCTCAGCCGTCCGCCAGACGCTACTTACGCACCCACTGCTTGCCGTCCCAAACCTTGCCGTCGAAGCTCGCACCGCCCTGACGGACCGGCTTGGCATTCATCGGCTTGTCGGTCGGGGGCGTGGGCCCCTTGCCGTAGGTCTTGCGGGGCGGGCCATCGGCGCCCTGGTCGGCGCGGAAGCCGCCGCGCGGAGCGCCGTAGCCGCCGCCCGGACGGTAGCCGCCGCCACCGCCGCGATACGGCGGACGGCCGGCACCGGTGCCGCCGCCGACGCTGCGTCCGCGCGCGAGCACGGCCTCGAGGCGCTGGCCGCTCAGGCCGATGCGGTCGGGGCCGCTGATCGAGCGCTTCTCAAGCATCATCGACAGCAGCTTGGCCGCGACCTCGGTGACGTCCATCTCATCGCGCAGCTCGGCGAGCAGCTCGACCACGCCCTGGTGCACGGGCTGCTTGCACAGCGCCTTGACCAGCTTGGCGTTCTGGCGCTTGTGCACGTCGCCGATCGAGGGGATCTCGCCATGCAGGAAGGATGCCTTGATCGCGGTCTGGATGCGGCGCAGCTTCTGGAATTCGTAGCTGGTCGTCAGGGTGATGGCCTTGCCCTTCTTGCCCGCGCGGCCGGTGCGGCCGATGCGGTGGACGTAGCTTTCCTGGTCGAACGGCATGTGGAAGTTGAAGACGTGGGTGACGTCCGAGACGTCCAGCCCGCGCGCCGCGACGTCGGTCGCGACCAGCGTGTCGATGGTGCCCTTCTTGAACGCCTGGATGGCGTTCTGGCGCTGGTCCTGCTCCATGTCGCCGTGCAGCGGGCGCGCGGCCGAACCGCGCGATAGCAGCAGGTTGCAGAGGTCGTCGGTCTCGCGCTTGGTGCGGCAGAAGACGATCGCCTTGCCCGGCTCCTCGCTGTCGATCAGGCGCAGGATGGCGTCGGCGCGCTCGTGCTCCTCGATGACGTAGAAGAACTGCTCGATGTCGGTCTTGAACTCGGTCGTCGCGGTGAGGTTGATGGTCACCGGGGTCTTGAGGATCTTCTCGGCCAGGCGCTTGATCAGCGGCGGCATGGTCGCCGAGAACATCAGGGTCTGCCGCTCGCCGGGCAGGTGCTTGAAGATGCGCTCGATGTCCTCGAGGAAGCCCATGTCGAGCATCTCGTCGGCCTCGTCGAGGATGACGGTCTTCGGCGAGAAGTTACGCAGGTTCTTGGAGTC
The DNA here is from genome assembly GCA_038213805.1 of Planctomycetota bacterium. Classification (GTDB taxonomy): domain Bacteria; phylum Planctomycetota; class UBA11346; order UBA11346; family UBA11346; genus BOG-1363. Next base: position 9,324 of record JBBQSO010000016.1, read on the forward strand.
GAGGTGGTCGAGCAGGCGGCCGGGCGTGGCGACCACGATGTTGGCGCCGCGGTCGATCATCTCGAGCTGGCGGCGGCTGGACTGCCCGCCGTAGACCGAGACGGTTTTGGCATTGGCGAAGCGGCCGAGCTTGAAGAGTTCGTCGGCGACCTGGGCAGCGAGCTCGCGCGTGGGCACGATGACCAGGATCTCGACGCCCTTCTGCAGGCCCAGACGGTTCATCGCCGGCAGGCCAAAGGCAGCGGTCTTGCCGGTGCCGGTCTGGGCCTGGGCGATGAGGTCCTGGCCGCTGAGCACCACCGGAATGGCCTGGTACTGGATCGGGCTGGGCACGATGAAACCGGCCTCGGTGACGCCGCGCATGACCTCAGCCTTGAGGCCGAAGGACGCGAAGGTCAGGTCGACGGGGACGGCAGGGGTGGGAGCGGGGGGCGTGGTCGGATCGGACATCGTGGCTGCTTTCTGGGCGCACGGTCATCGGCTTTGGCCGGGGAAAGGCAAGGTCGGAGGGTCTGGAGGTCCGGAGATCCGGAGTTCTGGAAGTCTGGAAACCCGAGCAAAAATGCTGCGCGATCAACCACTTGGACGGGCCCGTAGCAAGGGGTTGTGTCATCGGTCAACACCTCTTCCGAATGCCGCTCCGGCGCACCGCCAGACCCTCTACCGCGGCCAGGATCGTCCCAGCTCCCGCGGTCCGGCGGCGCCGCGCGCCATGGCTGCAAGCGCGGCCAGCGCGACCACGAAGGGCAGCGCCTTGAAGAACTGGTAGGGCACCACGGCGTTCAGGCCCTGGCCCTGAAGGTGCTGCTGCAGGCTGTCGAGGGCGCCGAATGCGACGCAACCGACCACCAACCCGACCAGACGCCAGCGCCCGAAGATGACCAGGGCGAGGACCACGAACCCCTGCCCGCCGGTCATCAACGGCACGAAGCTGTGGGTGCGCATGATCGACAGATAGGCGCCGGCCGCACCGGCACAGGCACCCGCAAAGAGCAGGCAACCAACGCGCCAGGCACCCACGCGCACGCCAGCGGCGGCGCAGGCGTCGGGCGCATCGCCGAGGGCGCGCACGATCAGCCCGGCGCGCGTCGAGCGCAGCGCCCAGGCGAGCGCACCGACCAGGGCCATGGCCACGTAGGCGAGCAGGTACTGGTCGCCGAGCACCGGCCCGAGCACCGGCACGCCGTCAAGTGCATGGCCAATTCCAGGCAGACCGGAACGCGCGAAGCCTTGCCCGGGCGCGAGCTGGTCGCGTTGGTGGTTCTGCAGCAGCTGGTAGGCGGCGCCTGTGCCACCCGCAGCGACCAGGTTGATGGCCATGCCGGCAACGATGTGATCGGCGCGACCCCACACCGTGGCCAGCGCGAACATTCCGGCGAGCGTCATGCCCGCAGCGACCGCGGCGGCCAGGCCGAGCCACGCCGGGGCGCCGCACGCCACCGCCGCGAAGCCGGCGCAGCAGCCGGCCAGCATCAGGCCCTCGATGCCGATATTGAGCGTGCCGCTGCGCTCCGCGACCAGTTCGCCACAGCCGGCCAGGACCAGCGGCACCGCCGCGGTCACGGCCTGGGCCGCGATGTCGATGGCCATGCCCTGATCACCCATCGCCAGCCACCTTTCCTGGCAGCGTGGTCGCCGCGTCGGGCGCCGGTCGGGCGAGGCGGCGGCGCTGCACCGCCACCGAGCCGACCACCACCACCAGCACGATCGCGCCGCTCGCCAGGTCGCCGAGATCGTGCGGCACGTCCAGCCCGCGCTCCAGGGCGCGCGCGCCGCCGTCGAGCATGGCGAAGAACAGCGCTGCGGCCGCTACGCCGAGCGGATGCAGACCGCCGAGCAGGGCGACCGCGATGCCGGCGTAGCCGTAACTGGCGGGCGTACCGCTGAGGAAGCCAGTTACGCCAGCCACCTGCACGCCACCGGCGAGGCCGGCGAGCGCGCCGCTCAGGCCCATCACCTGCCAGCGCCGCGTCGCCACCGGCATGCCGGCGAGCCGCGCCGCGCGCGGGTTGAGCCCGGTGACGAGCAGCTCGAAGCCGAAGGTGGTGCGCCGTTCGACGAGCCACAGCGCGATGGCCAGGACGAAGGCCAGCACCACGCCGAGGTGGAGCTGGGTACCGTCGGCCAGCACCGGCAGGGTGAAGCGCGCGTCGACCAGGGCGGTCTGCGGCGCGCTGGTCTGCGGGTCGTGCAGCGGCCCTTCGACCAGCGCCCCGATCAGCTGCACGGCGATGAGGTTGAGCAGGATGGTGGACAGCACCACCGGCACGCCGCGCCAGCGCTCGAGCGCGCTCGCCACAAGCGCCCATGCCGCCCCGGCCGCGGCGGCCAGCAGCAGCGCGACCGGCAGCACCACCCACGCTGGCCCGGGCAGCGCCCAGCGCGTACCGCAAGCGACCAGCAGCGCCGCGCCGGCCAGGAACTGGCCTTCGGCACCGATGTTCCACACGCCACAGCGGAAGGCGCAAGCGGCGGCAAGCCCGGTGAGCAGCAGCGGACAGGCGCCCTCCAGGGTCAGCGCGAGGCGCTGCCCGTTGCCCACCGCACCATGCAGCCAGGTCGCGGCGACCTCGCCCGGCGGCCAGCCGGCGCAGGCGAGCACGCCGAGCAGCACGAGCAATGCGCCGAGCGCCGCGCCGGTGGCCAGCAGCAAATCGAGGAATGCGGCGCGGCTCATCGCGGCGCTGCGGCGCTGACGGACGCGGACGGCGCACTGGCATCGGCGTCGAGCATGAGTCGACCGATCGCCGCGCGGTCACAGGCCGGCCAGCCGCTGTCGACCAGCCGGCCCCCCTCCATGACCAGCACGCGGTCGCTGACCCGCAACAGCTCGTCGAGATCGCTGTGGATGAGCAGCACCGCCGCGCCGCGCGCACGTGCCGCCACCAGACGGTCGAGCACCGCGGCGGTCGCGCCCAGGTCCAGACCACGCGTCGGGTTGACCGCGACCACCGCGGGCGGGTCACAGGCCAGCTCGCGCGCCAGCACCACCTTCTGCTGGTTGCCGCCCGACAGCGCGGCGACCGGTTGCTGCGGGCCGCTGCTGCGCACGTCGAAGGCCGCGATCAGGCGACGCGCGTGGTCCTGCCAGGCGCCGCGGTCGAGCCAGCCGTGGCGGCTGGACGGCGCGTCGCCATAGGTCTTGAGCTGCAAATTGGCGCTGATCGGCAGGGCCAGCACCAGGGCCTCCTCCTGACGGTCGCCGGGGATGACGCCAAGGCGGCGCAGCGGCACAGCGGTACGCACCTCGCCCGCCTGGATGGCCAGCAGGCCGAGCAGTGCCTGAACGAGTTCCTCCTGGCCGTTGCCGTCAACGCCGGCGATGCCGACGATCTCGCCAGCGCGCACCATCAGCGTGACGCGGTCGAGCAGCGGGCGCGCGCCTGGGCCAGCGCCAACGACGGTCACCGCGCGCATGGTCAGCAGTTCCGCCGCGCTGTCAGGCGCCGGCTGTGGCGTGCGCTCTGGGAGCGCCACCGCGCCGCCGATCATGCGCTCCGCAAGTTCGGCGCGGCTGGGTCCGGGCAAAGACCCGCTGTGCACCAGGCGGCCGCGGCGCAGGACGCTGACCGCGTCGCACAGCTGCTCGACCTCGACGAGCTTGTGGCTGATGAACACCACGGCGGTGCCCTGCGCAGCGAGCGCGCGCACCGCCGGCAGCAGGGCCTCGACCTCCTGCGGGGCGAGCACCGCGGTGGGTTCATCGAGGATCAGCGCGCGCGGCGCGCCGGTGCGGCCCGCACCATCCGGCACGGCCGCGCCGACCAGCGCCTTGACGATCTCGACGCGTTGCTGTGCGCCGACCGATAGCCCGCCGACCAGTGCCGCCAAGTCGAGTTTCCAGCCCAGCGGCGCAACGATGCCGGCGACGCGCCGGGCCAACGCGGCGCGGTCGAAGGCGCCCACCCCGGACAACGTCGCGAGCGCAAGGTTGTCGAGCACGCTGAGCGTCGGCACCAGCTTGAAGTGCTGGTGGACCATGCCGATGCCAAGCGCCCGCGCCGCGCGTGGCGATGCGATGCGCACCGACGTGCCAGCCACCGCAATGGTCCCGGCATCGGGCTGCGCCAGGCCGAACAGGATGTTCATCAGCGTCGATTTGCCCGCGCCATTCTCGCCGAGCAGGCCGTGGATGCTGCCGGGCGCGACGTGCAGGGAGACGTCGGTCAGGGCGGGGATGCCGTTGAATGCCTTGCTGATGCCGGTCAGCGTGATCATGGCGGAGGCGCGCAGCTCGCGGCGCGAGACACCGTCACTTCTCCGGTACTACCAGCGCCCCGCTGAGCAGCTGCTTGCCCGCGTTCTCGACCAGCAGTCCCCAGTCGGCCGGGATGACCGTGCCGACCAGTTTGGGATTGAGCACGGCCACACACGTACCGGTGGCGAGGTTCTCGCGCAGCAGGCCCGGGGTGAAGGTGCCGGCCTGCACCGTCCGCGCGACGCGCAGGAAGGTCTGGTCGAGGCGGATCACCGCACTCGCGGGCGTCGCCTCGCTGCACACCGCGTTGGCGTTCTGGTCGGCGACCGAGCCGAACACCCAGACCTTGGTCGTGGGGTTGGCGGCGTTGCGCTCGGCGACCGCCTCGAAGATGCCGCGGCTGGCAGCGTCGACGTCGTGGTAGATGACGTCGATGCCGGCGGTGAAGAAGGCTTCGGCCTGCGACTTGGAGAGCGCCGGCTGGTCCCAGCTGGTGTAGGCGTCGGCCACGGTCGCGTCCGGTCGCACGCTGCGCGCGCCAGCGAGGAAACCACGGTAGCAGGCCAGCACCGACGGGAACCTGGCGCCGCCGATGAAGCCGAGGTGGCCGCTGCGCGTGAGCTTGCCGGCGACCACGCCGAGCTGGTATGAGGCCTGGGAGAGGTCGAAGTCGATGGTCACGATGCCCGGCTTGGCGACGTCGGCGCCGCTCACCGCGATGCGCATCTTCGGATTGCTGCGCGCGAATTCCGCGGCGGGATTGAGGAATTCGTAGCCGTGCGCAATGACCAGGTCGCAGCCATCCGCGGCGCAGGCGCGCAACTCGTCGCCGGCCTTGTCGCCGCTGACCTTCTGCACCACCGTCACCTTGGCGCCGAGCTGCTGCTGCGCAGCGGCCATGCCCTCCTTGGCGAGCTGGTTCCAGCCGCCATCGCTGGCCGAGCCAGAGAGGATCAGGCCGATGCGCAGCGGCTGGCCTTCCGCACACCAGACGGAGGCGAAGGCGGAGAGCAGGAACACGGCGAGCACGGCGGAGATGCGGTGGATTGCGGACACGGTGGCCTCCATGCGGTGATAACTTGCAGACAGGATGCTGGGCGAAGCCTAGCAAACCCGCCGTCTCACACCACCAAGCGGTCGAACCAGCTCCGCGCGCCCTCACGCGCCAGGTGCAGGGCGAGGTCGAACGCGGCGAGATCCGGGAAGGCGCAGAGCTTGGCGATGCGCGTGCGGTTGGTGGCATCGGTGGGCAGACTGCTGATCGCCTTGCCCGCCGAAAGGCGCATGCGCCCCTCGGCGAAGCGCATCAGCCGCAGCCCGCTGGTCAGCTCGGTGGCGGCTTCGACCGGGATGCGCCCGAGTTCGGCCAGGCGCGAGAACATGCCGGCGATCGGTGTGCCCGGCGGCAGCACCGCGGGTGGCAGGCCCAGGCAACGGTGCTGGGCGATGAACTCATGGTCGACGTAGCCGCCCCAACCGCGCTTGAGGTGGTCGCGCCCGGCGACGCTCTCCTCGAGGCGGCGGCGCATGTCGCGCACCTGCCAAGCGGCGTCGTGCGGCAGCGGCTGGCCGAGCGCAGCACCGCGGATCAGCGTCAGCGCCTCGTCAGCCAGGCGCGGATCGCCGGCGAGGTACGAGGCGCGCAGCATCGCCATGCGCTCCCACAGCTCGCGCGGGGCGCCCCAGTAGTTGCGCAGCTCCTCCATGTTCGCGACCAGCGGGCCGTGCTCGCCCCACGGACGCAGGCGCGGATCGATCTCGTACAGGCGGCTGTCGGCCGCGGTGCGCATCAGGCCCTGGGCGACGCGCAGCCAGAACTCCTCGCCGTCGTGGTCGGCGCGCGGGCAGCGGCCGCCGGGGTCGCAGACGAAGAGCACATCGGTGTCCGAGGCGTAGGTCAGTTCACCGCCGCCGAGCTTGCCCAGGCCGATGATCGCGAAGCGCGTCGGGCGGCCGCCCTGCATCGGCACGCCCCACAGGCGCGCCTGCTCGGCGACCAGGCGCTGCAGCACCGCGCTGAGCACCGCCTGAGCGAGGGTGCTGAGGTGCAGCCCCACGCGCGCCGACTCCAGGCCCTGAAGGTCGCGGATCGCCACCACTGCGGTCTCGCGCGCGATCAGGAAAGCCAGCGGCGGACCGGGGTCCTTGAGGCCGTGCACCAGGTGGCGCGCCTCGTTGGCGAGCAGCGCAGGGTTGCGTGGCCGCTGGTTGAGCACGTCGATGATCTCGTCGGCAAGGCCCGCGAAATCCTGGAGCAGCGCGACCAGGAACGTCGACCAACCGGCGAGGTCGGTGAAGCACTGCAGGATCTCGGGGCGCGCGCCGAGCAGTTCGAAGAAGGTCGCGCGCCCGCCGACCGCCGAGACGATGCGTGCGAAGTTGTCGAGCGCCTGGTCCGGGTCCGGGCACTTGGCGAACAGTCGCAGCAGCAGGGGCAGGATCGCGACCAGGCTGCGCTCGGTGCGCGAGCGGCTGAGCAGGAAAAACGACTCGTTGGCGAGCTTGCGCAGGTTGCGCGCCGCCACCGGCAGGTCGCGGAAGCCGACCTGCGCCAGGTAGCGCCCGGCGAGGCGCTCGTCGGCTTCGCCCTGGACGAGCAGGGCGAGCATCGCGTCCTGCTCCTGAGTGTGGGTCAGGAAGTGGCGCGCGACGATCTCGCGCACGCGTACGCGCACTTGCGCCTGGTGCGCGTCGAAGCGCGCCAGCGGGTCGGCACCGGCGAAACCACAGCGCAGGGCGAGCGCGTGGCGGGCGGGCGCGGCCTTGGGCAGCTCGTGCTCCTGGCGGTCTTCCAACATCTGCAGGCGGTGCTCGACGGTGCGCAACCAGATGTAGAAGCCCTCGAGAATGTCCGCGTGGCCCTTGGGCAGGATGCCGCGGTCGCCGACCAGGCGCAGCATCGGCAGCGTGGCGCGCGCGCGCAGCTCGGGCAGGCGTCCGGCGAAGCACAGCTGGAAGAACTGCACCAGGAACTCGATATCGCGGATGCCGCCGGCGCCGGTCTTGATGTTGGCCTCCTGGGCGCGCTCCTCGATGCGCCGGCGCATGCTGCGTGCCTCCTCCAGGGTCTCCCACTCGGGCTCCTGCGGGAACACCCAGGGGCGCAGCTCCTCGACGAATGCGGTGCCGATGGCCAGATCGCGGCGCAGCCCGGCGATGGGCCGCGCCTTGATCATCGCCTGCCGCTCCCACGGGCGCCCGATGCTGTAGTAGTAGTCGATGGTCTCGCGCAGACTCAGCACCAGCTCGCCCTTGTCGCCCTCGGGGCGCAGGCGCATGTCGACGCGGAACAGCCGGCCTCGGCCGTCGGGCTCCTCGAGCATGCCAATGAGATCGCGGCCGAGGCGCTGGAAGCGCTCGTGCATGGCGCCCTCGGGATCGTCCTCGAGGCCGCTGCGGTAGAGGAAGATCAGGTCGATGTCCGAGCTGTAATTCAGCTCGCGGGCGCCGTGCTTGCCCATGCCCAGGACTACGAATCCGGTCGCGGGTTCGGTCAGCAGCGCGGTGTGGCGCTCGGCAACCAGGTCGAGCGCCGCCTGGACGAGCACGTCGACGATGTCCGAGAGTTCGCGCACCACCGCCTCGAAACCGAGCGCGCCGGTGACGTCGCCGAGGATGATGCGCAGGAAGTGGCGGTGCTTGAAGCGCGCCAGGACGGTCGGGCGCTGCGCCGGGTCCGCGGCGGCAAGCTCGTCCGCCAGGGTCGCGCCCAGGAAGCCTCGCCCCCACACCTGGCGGTATTCGCGCCCGGCGACCAGGGCGAGGAACTCGTGCGGGCGCAGCCGCGCGACCTCCGCGGCGTAGCGGCTGAAACTGCCGACGCGCAGCAGCAGGTCGAGGGCCTCAGTGTCGACGCGCAGGCGCTCAAGCAGCTGCGCCGGGTCGGCGCCGGCCTCGACAAAGGCGCGCAGGTCGGTCCAGGCGCGTGCCGGGTCGAGGGCGCCCCCGGCCACGGGCAGGGCGTGCGCGAGGACCGCCGCGGCGGGCTCGCCCCAGGTCTCCACCCAGGTCGCCTGCCAGGGCGCGGGAGCCGCAGGAAGGGGTTCGGTGCTCATCGCCGTAGGTGCAGATTGCGCGCCATTTGCGGCGTTGCCACAGGCAGGACTCTGGCTCCCGGCACGCTCACTGGCCCCTACCAATCATCCGTTCCACTGATCCTCCATGACGATCCCCCGCTGCGGGATTCCAAGGAGCAGGAATCCACCGGGACGACCAGCGAAGCAGAGGCAGCGATCACGAGCCGCAGCGGAGCGTCATGCGGGGCTGCCACTCTCCTTCCTTCCCTTCCCACCTCTTTGCGATCACATACCGGGATGTTCACCGGCATCATCGAACACGTCGGCCGCCTCGCGGAGGCCCGCCACGCGCCCCAGGACACCGTCCTGTCCCTGGACCTTGGGCCGCTTGCCGAGGGCACGAAGCTTGGCGATAGCATCGCCGTGAACGGCGTGTGCCTGACCGTGGCCCGACTGGACGGCGCAGTCGCCGGCTTCGACGTCAGTGCCGAGTCGCGGCGCAAGACCACCATCCCCGGCTGGGCGGTCGGCCACGCCGTCAATCTCGAGCGCGCCCTGGCCTTCGGCCAGCGCTTGGGCGGTCACCTGGTAAGCGGCCACGTCGACGGCGTCGGCCGCCTGGTCGAGCGCCGCCGCGAAGGCGACAGCGAGCGCTTCACCATCGTGCTGCCCGACGACGGCAGCGTGCAGGTCGTCGAGAAGGGCTCGCTCGCCATCGACGGCATCAGCTTGACCACCTGGGACTGCCGGGGCGCGCGCTGCTCCATCGCCGTCATCCCCCACACCCTCGCCCACACCACCCTCGCCGGCCTGCGCGCGGGTCACCCGGTGAATCTGGAACAGGACATCGTGGGCAGGTGGGTGGAGAAGATGGTGAAGGGAACCTCAAGACCGTGAGCCAAGACCCGGGTCTCGAAGTGCAGACGACCGCGCGATCGACCACTCTGCCATTCATGCACGCCGCGTCTGAGAGACTTCCGCTCTGAGGCGACAGCCAGCGCTCTCCCGTCACGCGTCCCAACCCTCGTGACGTCGCCGCCAACGCCTCACCCCTAGCATCCCTCCCCAACGCCGGATACGGTCCCAAGCATGGCCATCACCTGGGCGATCTGCCGACGCGATCTGCTCGCGGCCTTCACCACGCCACTGGCGTGGCTGGTGCTGGCGTGCTGGTCGCTGCTGACCAACGGGGTGTTCGTGCGCACGCTGGAACGCGTGCACGGCACGCCTGGTGATGAGGTGCCACTGGCGGTCGATGCGCTCTACCTGGGGGTGTTCTTCCTCTCGTTGCTCGCTCCTGCGATCACCATGACCAGCTTCGCGGCGGAGCGCAGCCAGGGCACCATGCAGCTGCTGCTGACCGTGCCGATCCGCGAGCATCAGCTGGTGCTCGGTAAGTTCCTGGCCTCGTTCCTGGTGCTTGCTGCGCTGGTCGTGACCACCCTGGTCCACCCCCTGGTGCTGCTGCTGGTCAGCCAGGTCAACGTGCCGCACCTGCTCGCGGGCTACCTCGGCCTGCTGCTGGCGTGCGCGCTGTATGCGGCGCTGGGCACCTGGATCAGCCTGCTGGTCGACAGTCCGGTGGCCGCGTACGTGCTGACCTTCGCGGCCATCGCGGTGCTGCTGATCATCGGGTTGGCGGGCCCCGAGAGCTGGCTGCACCGTGTCGGCGATGCGCTCGGCCTGGGCGTACGCTCCGGACCGTTCTTCCGCGGCGAGGTGCGGCTCGGCAACGTTCTCTACTTCGCCGGCGGCACGGCGGCTTGCCTGCTGATGGCCCATGCAGCGCTGTGCGCACGGCGGATCCATGGGTGAACCTGAGACGGGTCCGGAGGTCCGGAAGTCCGGAAGTCCGGAAGTCGGAGAGAACGCATCCGCGGGCAAGCCGCGGAGCGGCGGGTTCATGGCACGGTTGTCGGGGCTGGGGGCGCGCACGGTGCTGTTCCTGGTGCTGATGGTGCTGGTGGTCGCGGCAGCGGACCGCAGCAAGCTGCAGGCGGACTGGAGCGCGGACCACCGCTTCTCGCTGTCGCCCAGCTTGGTGCGCATCCTGGGCGAGCAGACGCAGCCGGTGGAGCTGGTCACCATCTGGCGCGGCGACTACGAGCAGGACCTGCAGCCGCTGTCCGACGCCCTGCGCCTGATGGCGCAGGTGAATCCGGTGGTGACGCTGCGCCACATCGACAGCCAGCTCGACAAGGGCGCGCTCGCCGACTTCAAGCGCCGCTTCCAGGATGCCGAGGAACCGGCGATCTACCTCGCCCCGGCCGCTGGCTCGCGCGCCTTCAAGATCGCGGTGACCACGGCCACCCGGCAGGTGCTGCAGCGCGAAGTCGGCGGCGGGCTGGTCGCGCTGCGCGACGAGCATCCGCCGCAAGCGGCGCTGCTCGCGGGCCACGGCGAGCTGCGCGCGGACGGCGGCGACGAGGACGGTGACGAGCTGCTGGTGCGCACCCTCGACCTTGCCGGCTTCCAGACCGGCCGCCTGGAGCTGGCGCGCGGCGCCACGCTGCCCGCGGACGCGCTGCTGATCATCGCCGGCGCGACCGCCGCGCTCGGCGCGCACGATATCGCCGCCGTCGAGGAGCACCTCAAGGATGGCGGCGCTGCCCTGGTACTGGGCGACGACCGTTTGCCGCAGGATCTCGCCGATCTGCTGCGTCGCCACGGCGTGCTGCTCGGTCCGGGCATCCCGCGCGGCCTCGACCCGACGCAGTGGCCAGCCTTCCTCGTCGCCGGCGCGCCGACGCGGCCTGCGCAGGTGCTGGCAAGCATGCACCACCACTTCGTCGGTCAGGATGCGGTGCTGCCGCACCACAACCTGCTCTTCGACGCGGCCGGCATGAATCCCACCCATCCGGTCACGGCGCAGACCGCCGCGGGCGGCCGCAGCGTACTCAGCCCGTGGAGCACCATCCTCACCATCGTCGACCCCGCCGGCCTAGGCGACAGCGCCGCCGCCAACAACCTGATCGCCGCCTACCTCGCCATCGGCACACCGCCGTTCACCGCGCAGCGCCTGCTCTCGACCTATCCCGGCGACGTCTGGGCAGCGCCGCGCACCGACCCGCTGCAGCCACCCGCGCAGCTCGCCACGGCAAAGCCGTTCGATCTCGCCTGCGCCCTGTCCTACCACGCGGCCGCCACCAGCGTGCGCCAGGACCGCCACACCCGCCTGGTGGTGTGGGCCAGCCGCCAAGCCGCCAGCGACGGGGTGTTGGGCCTTGGCACCTTCGCCAACGCCGCGCTGCTCGCCGACTGCTGCCGCTGGCTCGCCAACCGCGAGGCCGCCACGGACATTCCCGCCGCCGAGACCGCCGCCTTCCGCGTCGACTGCAGCGACAATGCCCTCACGTATCTGACCGCCATCCTGGTCGCGATCATCCCCTGCCTGTTCATCGGCGGGGCGATCATCGCGTGGTGGGAGCGGCGCTGAGGCCTGGAGAAGTTTGCAAGTGGCAGATGGCTGATGGCTGATGGCTGATGGCTGATGGCTGATGGCTGATGGCTGATGGCTGATGGCTGATGGCCTCCGGTCCAGGTGGAGGGTCCCGTAATCAGGGACCTCTATCAGAATCCCACCTGCGACCACCGCATACAAGCCGCCAGCCGCCAGCCGTCAGCGGCCCGCTGGCCGCCAGGCCAGCGCAGGCAGGGCATGACCCACGTCCATCACCCATCAGCCATCAGCCATCACCATGCGGCAAGCCGTGCCCTCCATCGCACCGTGACGAGATCGATCCCGGGCCTCGGGTTTCACCTCCCTCCACGCTTCCGCTCCTCCTCCCGCGCGCGTTTCCTATCCCGCCCGCGCATCCAGAAGAACAGCGACACCCCCACCACTAGGACCAGCAGGGGCGCCACCAGGATCGCCGCCTTGCCGAGATAGCGCACCAGCAGCGAGACCGCCATCAGCACCAGCACAAAGCCCGCGATGCGCGCGACACGGCTGCCGAGGTAGTGGCCGACGTGCACGGTGAGCCGCCAGCGGTCGCGCAGCTTCATGAAATAACTAACCTGCTCGCCGTCGCATCCCGCAGACGATTCCGGTGCTCCATGCATGTGATCTAGCGATGGGGCCGACGAAACCAATCGACCAAGCCACACAGCCTCGGACAATTGAGTCGTCGAGACGATCCCTCAGGGCGCAGCGACGACATCGATGACCACCTCATTGGCCACCGCAACGCCGGCGTGATAACTCAGGCGATGCCGACCGGGTTTGATCGCGGCCGCGGCCAGGGTACAGACCTCGACCCAGGTGCCGTGCTGGCGGATCGTGAAGCACCCATCAAAAGCAGCACCAGTATCCGGATGGTCGACGCCATCGATGACGAAAGCGCTGTCGCCACAGCCCTGCATGAACCGCATGGCATCAGCTTCGCGCCCGCCAAGATTTTCGATCAGCAACGCGATGCGACAACCCTTCCCGGACACCGTCCGCGCGTACGGCAGCAGGAGGAGTCGCACGCCGGCGGTGGGCTGACCCCATGACGCGGTCAGGCGCAGCAGGGCGATCTCCGGTCGCTCCCCTCCAAGCCAATGCTTATCCCACATCAAGATATCGGCATCAGGGTGGGCGCTTCTGCAGATCCGCGCCACCGCCGGCACGGCCGGGGCATAGCGCAGGCTCGCAAGAACCTTAGCGTACCGCGCCTGGAGGTACGGATCCTCGGTCTTTTCCAGCATCCTGAGCACTGCGGGGGCGGCGGGCTGGTAGGCAATGCGCTCAAGGGCCTGAACCACGCTTTCCCGAGTCTCGGAATCCTGCAGGTGGGCGAAGTCGTCGAGTAGGACCGGTCCGCATTCTGGCGTCGCGATCTGCGCCAAACCCCACGCCACCTCGCGTTGCCTTACTATGCCGTCCTGGGTGAGTTCCATGAGACCTAGAGTTGGTAGGAGCGCGGCGACCGCCGCGTCTCCACCGTGGTGCGCGAGAATGCTGATCGCGGCGGTCGCCGCCTGAAGGTCCTCATCACGCACCGTCTGGGTGAAGACCGTGACCGCCGGAATGTCAAGCGCGGCGAAGGAAGTGATGGCGGCACCGCGGCCGACAGCAGTCGTGACCTGGCGTGCACAGAGCTCGCTCGCATGGCGATCTGCCGCAGCGGCGCTGGCCGGGGTTGCGAATGGAGGCGCCTCCTGCGGCACGTGCGCTGCCAACACCCTTCCGCCCTCGCCAGGGAGCCCATCGAGCAGCTCACGCACATGCGATGGGCGCTCCTCGGCGCGCATGGCGATCAACACCCCATCACGGCGCATCAGGTCGAAGGGCACCGCGACTGCCTGAAAGCCGACCCAATCCGCCGGTAGCACCCACAGGTCGCGCACCGGAGGCACCGACATTATGCGCAGGTGTACCCCGCCCCGGAGAGCCTGCCACGTCGCCGGTATCCCATCGTCGGCCACCACGGTCTGGGACCATGGCCGCCCGCTGAGGCGGGCGACAAATGCCTCGACCGCCGGCCCCGCACCCGTGCCGGCTCCATCGCCCTGAGCCATGGCCGCCTCCGCGGCGCCAACCGAGCCCAGTGCTGCCCTTGTCAAGAGCGCTATGGACCACAGCGGGATGAACCGGACGGCAGCTCGTGGCGCTAAGTCGGACCTCATTGGCACAGGTGAACGATGCTAGAACCGTGAAGTTCGCCACCAACTGCGTTCCGGCGTCTCAACCCGCATACCAAAAACCTGGAATCAAAGACCGCTGCCCTCTGTTCTCGCCTCTCCCTCGCGCGCCTCGCCGCCCCCGCCCCCACCCCCACCCTCGCAGGTAGACTGCCCGCCCCTCCCCCCTATCGTGCGCCCTCCTTTCCGCCTCCCCGCCCCGGGCCGTACAGGTCCGTGGGCTGCCCCGCCGCTGGAGCCCCGCATGCGCCTGCCCGCCCTCTACCTGACCTCGATCATCTGCGGTTTCTGCATGATGGCCCTGGAGATCCTCGGCGGGCGTTTCATCCAGCCGATCTTCGGTTCGTCGATCGACGTGTGGGCGGCGATCATCTCGGTGTTCATCCTGTCGCTGTCGATCGGCTACGTGATCGGCGGACGCATTGCCGACCGCGCGCGCACTAATCAGCCGCTCGGCTGGCTGATCATCGGCGCCGGCATCTTCTACTGCCTGATGCCGTGGTACGGAACGCCCTTCATGGAGGCGCTCGGCGAGAGCGTGCACACCGCGCGCTGGGGCGTGCTGCTCGCGGCCCTGGTGCTGTACCTGCCGCCCTCGCTGCTGCTCGGCACGGTCTCGCCGATCCTGGTCAAGCTGGTGTTCACCGGCGCCGACAAGGTCGGCAGCACCACCGGCACGCTCTACGCCGTCGGCTCGATCGGCAACGTGCTCGGCATCCTGGTCGCTGACTACGTGCTGCTGAAGTACGTCGGACTCAACGCCAACATCTTCTCGATGGGCGTGATCCTCGGCGTGCTCGGCGTCGCCCACCTGCTGATCACCATCGCCGCCACCTCGCCCGCGGCAGCCGCGGCCAGCCAGGCACCGGCCGCAGCCACAGCCGTGCCCGGAACCACGGTATGAAGTCTGCGCTGTTCGGCATCGCCGCGATGGTCGCCGCCGCGGTCACCGGTTACACCCTGCAGGATGAGCCCTACCGTCTGCGCGCCGCCTTCCAGGCCGCCGACCAGGCCGCCCTCGACCACCGCGACAGTCCGTACTCGAACATCACCTGGGTGGCGAGCGCTGACGAGAATTATCTGCAGCTGCGCTTCTTCGACCGGGTCGAGGGCGGCGTCTGCTTGCACCCGTCGTGGGGCGAGCTGATCGCGCTGGCCGGCAAGGATCCGCACCTGGCCCACCTGGTGCCCAAGCCCGAAGAGCTGCCGAAGCTGCCCGCCGGCCCGATGTGGCCGTACAGTTGGCTGCCCGACCCGGGCACGGTCAGCAACTCCGCCTACGTGCGCCTGTTCCCCGCGGGCGTGCTGCTCAACCAGAAGGTGATGGCCGCGGCGGGCGGCGACTGGCGCGCCGCCGCGCCGCGCGTGATGGTCATCGGCCTGGGCTCGGGCATCGGCATCGCCACCCTCGCCCACCACTTCCCCAAGGCCGCCATCACCGTCGTCGACATCGACCAGGCGGTCATCGACATGGTCAGGGACCACTACCCGCTGATGCGCTGGCTGACCACGCAAAAGCTGGCCGACGGTACCCCGCGCCTGCGCTTCGTCGCGCGCGACGCCCGCCAGTACCTGCAGTACGATGCGACCCGCGAGAAGCCCTACGACCTGATCGTGCTCGACGCCTACACCTCGGGATCGACCATCCCGCCGCACCTGATGACGCGCGAGTTCTTCGCCCAGTGCGCCGCCGTGCTCGACGAATCCGGCATGGTCCTGGCGAACGTCATCGGCAGCTACGAGCGCGACCCGCAGTCACCCGGAGACAAGCGTCTGGTCACCGGCGGCGCCGTGCGCACCTTCCGCGCCGCCGGCCTGGCCAGCGTGTGGAACTTCCCGATCCTGTCGAGCAACGAGAGCCCCGGCAGCTTCAACGACACGCGCCAGCGCAACAACATCGTCATCGCCAGCCGCCGGAAGCTTAGCCCGCATGACAACGTGGGCGGCTGGGAGCGCCTGCGCGGCTTCACGCTTTATCCCGAGCTGCCGCTCGGCACCTGGATGACGGACAGCTACATCCTGATCGATTCCGAGCATTCGCGCTACGCCAGCGCCTGGGTGCCGGCCAGCGTGCTCGGCGCCACCGACGCCAAGCTGCGTGCGCGCATGGAGCCCGAGAAGAACGCCCCCGACGCCATGACCGCCCCGCGTTCCTGGCGCAGCAGCGACCGCGAGCTCATGGACCAGGTCTACACCGCCGTGGCGCAGACCTACCTCGGGCAGCACCTGCCCCTGCCAAAGGGCTGGGACGACCGCGGCAGCGCCAACGCCCTCGAACGCCGTGAATCCGACTGGGTGGCCTTCGCCCGCGAGACCTTCCGCGTCAGCGTGGCCACCGCCAAGGACAGCAACAAGCACAGCGGCGAGGCCCTGACCGGCGACCTGCCCGAAGGCCCCGAACGCGACGCCATGGTCCCCAACTGGATCATTCCGGACGCGCCGCTGTTCACGGACCAGATGCCGAACGCGGACATCTACAACAACTGAGACGCTTGCCGATCGACGACGGATGGAGAGACCGCAGACGATCGAACAGGAGGCGCGGAGCGGCGGAGGTCGGATGAGGACGGCCTGGGGCGGGATGTCCAGGCTGCTGGGGTCCGGCGTGGCCCACCCGATCTCCCCTCCTCCGACCTCTGTGGCTCCGCGCCTCCTGTTCGATCCGGCTGTCCGCTCGACCCGTCAGAACCGGTAGCCGACCGACAACGCGCCGCCGAAGGTGGTGAAGCGGTTGCTCGCCTCATAGCTGCCGCCGGTGCCGTCGAAGCGGTTCGAGAAGTTGATGTAGTGACGGATGAGGGAGACGTTGAGGCCGATCTCGAGGTGCTCGAGCACCGCGGCGTAGGCGCCGATCGCGCCGCCGGCGGCCAGGTAGGCGCCCTTGCCACGCGCTTCAAAGGTACCATTGGTGCCGACATCAAGGTCTTCTTTGCTGGCTCGGCCAAGGTTGACCAGCGGGCCCGCTTCAAGATGCAGCCAATCGGTGATCGGGAAGGCCAAGCCGACCTCAAGGGTCACCGAGTAGATGGTGGTCTTGAGATCGGTGCCGCTCGCGCTGTCGGAAGCGGTGATGTAGTTGCCGGCCACCGCCAGCATCAGTCCGGGTCCGTCGCGCAGGTCGGCAAGGGTGTAGCCGAGCGAGACACCCTTGAACTTCTTGCTGCCCACATGGTCGGCGGAATCGCCGGCGGCCCGCGTCGAGGTCAAACCCGGGGTGTAAACGTACTCCGTGGACGCGTTCTTCTCGCTCTCCGACACCACGCTCAGGCGCAGGTCGCGGACCAGGCCCTCAACGCCGGGAGCGGCACCCATGGCGACGACGAGCAGGGTAGCGGTGACGATGGCTTTCATGGCGGGATTCCTGGGGCGTTCGGCCACGGCGGGTCGCGCGGCGGGTCAAGGGCGACGAGGGCGAAGGGTGCTCCTAACCGTATCCGCGCGGCAGAGCCAGCATCATCTGACCCGCGCGTCGAAAAGCGATGCGGACACCCGCCCGTGCCGCAGCCCCAGTCCCCCGACGTTGACCCGGCACCGCCCGGCGCCTAACTGGCTGGCATGGCCACCGTCCTGACCATCACCGCCAATCCCCTGCTCGACCACCTCGCTGAGGCGCGTCTCGAACTGGGCAAGGTCACCCGCGTGTCGCGTTTCACGCCGGTCCCGGGCGGCAAAGGGCTGAACGTCGCGCGCGTCCTGGCGCGGCACGGCCACCGCGTGGTGGCGGCGGGCTTCGCCGGCGGCCCGGGCGGCGCCCTGATCGCCGACCTGATCGCCGCCGACGGCGTCGAACCCTGCCTGACTGCGACCGCGGCGCGCACGCGCATCGGCTTCCAGGTCAGCGCCCCGCAGCGCGGCACCACCGCCTTGCTTGAAGACGGCGTGCCGATCAGCGCCGAGGAGTGCGGCGCCCTGCTGCGCCAGGTGCGCAGCCTGCTGCCCGGCACCGCGCTGGTGGTGATCGGCGGCTCGGTGCCCGACGCCAGCACCTGCAGCGGACTCTACCGCCAGATCCTTGACGCCTGCGCCACCGCCAACGTGCCGTGCTGGGTCGACGCCTACGGCCCAGCCATGGACGAGGCCCTCGCCGGCGCTCATCCCCCGCTGCTCGCCAAACCCAACCGCCAGGAATACGGCAAGGGCCGCAAATGGCTCGCCTGCCGTGAACTGCACCTGACCGATGGCGGCGCAGAGGTCAAAGTGCGCCACCCCGATGGCCGCTACCGCGTCATCCCGCCGACGGTGGTCGAGCTCAACCCGGTGGGCAGCGGCGATTGCTACATCGCCGGCCTGGCCCACGCGCGCCTGAGCGGCGCCGCGCTGCCCGACCAACTGCGCTACGCCGCAGCAGCCGGCGCGGCGAACGCCGCGCGCGCCGACGTGGCGCGCATCGGTCCACACGACATCGAACCGTTGCTGGACGGCGTCGAACTCATCCCCCTCGGCGAACAGCCATGAGCATGCTCAAGCCCTGCTACCTGTCGCAAATCCTGATCGACGAGCAGGCCGACCAGCAGGTCATCTTCGTCACCGAGCAGGGCGGCACGCGGCGCATCCCGATCGTCATCGGCCCGCTCGAAGCGATGGCCATCGACCGCGCGGTGAAGGGTCAGCGCTTCGAGCGTCCGCTGACCCACGACCTGTTCGTGTCGCTGATGACCGCCACCCGCCACAAATGCCGCGAGGTGCGCATCGTCGACCTCAAAGCTGGCACTTTCTTCGCCCAGCTGGTGCTGATCGGCGACGATGGCCGCGAGATCGCCCTCGACTGCCGGCCCTCGGACGCCATCGCGCTGATGGTACGGCTGCCGGACACGGCGCTGCTGGTGGCGGAGGATGTGCTGGCGGAGGCGGGGAGCTGAGCGCCGGTATGCCGCGAAGTGCGAGTCTTTAGCCTGCGCGAGGCTAGTCCCTGATCAGTTCCACGGTCTGGCATCTCCACACGCCAAGACCTTCGATGACTGTTCCATGGGTCATACCCGCGGCGTCCGGGGGCTTCCCGTCCTGGTGGCACGCCGTCTCCCACAACACGAAGATCTGCAGGTGCGGTCCGATGCTCGGATGGCCATGCATGGTGACGATGACATGCGCACCAGGCGGGAGATGCTCGTTCAACGTCCGCGTGAGGCACCGTTTCTCCCAGGCGATCCTGCCCCACACCACGGCCGTCAGTGCGAGGAGGACCGCCGTGATGGTGATGAGCACGACCTTCATGGATCCCCTCGCATGTAGCGCTGCGCGCACGACCGCTCGCCCTGATTGCCGCGCGTCACCAGGTCTTGAAGGACCGGCTTACCAGCTCGACGAGGACCTGCGCGTTCGCGTTCCTGCGCACAGTCCGCCGATCCGTCACGATTCGGTCGAGCTTCATGAGCGGATAGAAGACCAGGCAGGCGCGGTCGTCCGCCGCGACCACGGTGGCAATGGTGGGCCCGCGGGAATGGAGATCGTCGGTGGCGGACGTCCTGCCGTCCGCCCACACGAATAGGACTTCTCCCGCATCGATGCGGTAGACAGCGTACGCGATAACGTAGACCATCGCCAAGGCGAATGCGATGGTCGAGAGCAGGTAGGTGCGCGAAAACCTGGTGGTGGCCATGCGGGGCTCACGACGTGCCGGCTGTTCAATCCACCCATGCCAACAGATTGTCCCCGATCGCCTGCTGCACATCCGCCGGGAAGCGGTGGTCGTAATCCCCGGCCAGCACCACCACGCGTGCGCGCGGCAATTCGACCTGGCGCCGCGCGACCGCGTTCAGCACCGGCTCCATCGCCTCGGGCATGGCGACGCGGTCGCTGCGACCGTAGCTGATGCCGATCGGGCGTGGCAGCAGGTCGGCGACCACGTCGGCCTGGTCGAGGCCGAGCGCGAGCAGGCCCGGCAGCAGAGTGTGGCGCGGCAGCAGGCGGCCGTGGCTGAGCAGCACGCCCAGTTGGCCCAGCCCAGAGTGCAGCCACACCGCGCCGACCCGGCGATCGACCCAGGCCAGCCAGGCCGCAGCGCGCGCGCCCATGCCGTAGCCGAGAACCGAGACCGTCAAGCCGTCGGTCTTCTCATAATCGAGCAGCGCCGCGACGCCGGCACGCAACTGGTCGAGGGCGAGGCTGAGCAGGCTGCTGCCGTGCGCCAGGGCATGCGACAGGCAGAGCTCCTCCCAGCGCTGGTCGACGGGCATGCCGGGTGGGGCCTGCTGCTGTCCGAAGCAGGGCAGGTCGGGGCACAGCACCACGAAGCCGCGCGCCGCCAGGGTCACGCCGTAGTGGTGCTCGCGCTGGCCGCGCTGGCCGGCGAGCTCGTCGCCACCCTGGGCGAAGGCGTCGCCGTGCGGGTGCAGAGCGATCAGGCCAGGCCACGGACCGGCTCCCAGCGACGGACGCAGCAGCCACGCCGACAGCCGGCGCACCTCGCCGCCCGGCCCGCGCGTGGCATAGCTGACGCGCTGACGCCGCACTGCTCCGGAGACGAACGGCACGCCCTCGACGCGCAACTCGTGTTCGGGCAGTTCGTGTGAGAGCTTCAGCAGGCCGAGGACGGCAGCGCGTTGATCCGGGGTCATGGCGGGAAGATACCTTTGGCTGGCGGAGTTGCCAACGGTCGGGATTCGGCACTCCGCTGCGCTCGCAGCGGGTGAGTGGTGCGGGACAGCGGCGACGGCGTGCCCCAGGACGCCCCGAACATCCGGGGCTCCGCCCACGACGCGGCTGCTTCGCCACCTCCGCCCAAAAGTCCTGGCCTCCCCCATTGTCCCCGGCGATTTTCCTGGTCCCATGGGCCCATGCGCCCCGCACAGAATCCCTTCGCTCCCCGTCAGTACGGCAGCCTCGAACGCCTCGGCAGCCGGGTGCATGTCTACCGCAACATCGTCAACAGCACGGTGCTGGTCGGCGCGCGCGGCATGGCCGTGGTCGACACCCAGGTCAACCACGCCCTGGCGCGCCGCCTGCTGGGCCTGATCCAGCGCGAGTTCCCCGGCAAGCCCCTGCTGTACGCGGTCAACACCCACTACCATTGGGACCACACCAACGGCAACGCGGTGTTCAAAGAAGCCGGTGCCACCCTGGTCGCCAGCCGCCGCACCGCCGCGGCGATGGTCGAGCGCGCGCCGCGCCAGAAGGGCTTCCTGTCCGGCCGCGGCTTCGAGCTCGGCCCCGATCCGCTGCAGCCCGACCTCTTCGCCGACGACGTCCAGGCCCTCGACCTGGGCGGCCTGACCCTGGAGCTGAAGCTTGGCCACGACGCCGAGACCGCCGACCCGACGCTGGTGTGGGTGCCCGAGGAGCGCGTTTTGGTCGCCGGCGACACGGTGATGACCGGCAGCTTCCCGATCTTTGGCCAGCCCAGCCAGAACGAGGGCCTGCAGGACGATAGCTGGCTGCAGGCCATCGACGAAGTGCGCGGCTTCCGCCCCAACCACGTCGTCCCCGGCCACGGCCCGGTCGCGCACGAGCCCGAACTCGCCCTGCTCGAGCGCATCTGCCGCTACTTCCTCGACCAGGTGCGCGTCCACCACCAGGCGGGCCGCAGCCTGGAAGAAACCATCCGCGTGATGGAGGACGACATGCCGGCCTGGATCACGCGCATCCCCGAGGTCTGGGGCACGCCTCGCTACGCCATCCTGCGCGCGTGGGCCGGACTCGCCGACCTCGGCCAGCCCGGCTGGCAACACGTCAAGCCGAGCGCCATCCCCGCCGGAGAACCGCTCGAGGCGCCACTGCCAGACGACCTCGCCGCGTGGACCGAACTCGTCCAGCAGCTTGGCGAAGGCGGCGACATGGGCGCCGCGGTGACTGCCGCGCGCGCCGCCACCGCGGCGCACCCGGATGCGCCCGAGGCGTGGTGCCAGCTCGCCGCGACCCTGATCACCGCCAGCCGCGGCATCGCCTCGGTGTTGGAAAAGGGCGACTGCTTCGACGCCGCACGCCAGGCCGTTGAGCGCGCCCTGGCCATTGACCCGGGGCACGGCGCCAGCCTGCTCCAGTCCGGCCAGTTCCACACCATGATGGCCTACCGCAACGGCGACGACCCCGGACGCGGCGAAGTCCTGCTCGAACGCGCCGCCGCCGACCCGCGCCTGACCCGCCGCCAGCGCGCCGAGATTGCCTTCTACCGCGGCATCGCCGCGCGCGCACGCGGCGACGAGCCCGCCGCCAAGGCGCGCTTCGGCGAATCGCTGGCGACGGATCCGTCCTACAAGGCGGCGATGATCGCGCAGATGGGGTGACCCCCCGGCGATGGAAACCGCGCTCTTCGACTACCAGTTGCCGCAGGAGCTGATCGCTCAGGAGCCGATCGAGCCGCGCGATGCCGCACGACTGCTGGTGGCCGGCTGCACCAGCGGAGCTGCGGCACATCGCCGCGTCGGCGATCTGACCGATTACCTGCGCGCGGGCGACCTGCTGGTGCTCAACCGCACGCGCGTCATCCCGGCGCGGTTGTTCGGGCGCAAAGATAGCGGCGGCGAGGTCGAAGTGCTGCTCATCCATCCCGAGCCGGAAACTCCAGGCGACGCCGCCACCGGCGAACGCTGGCGCTGCCTGGTGCGCGGCAAGGTGCGCAGCGGCACGCGCATTGCGCTGGGCGGGCCGGGGGACGCGGTCACCGCCGTGGTCACCGCCTGCGCCGACGACGGCGAACGCACTCTGGTCTTCCCGCCCGGCGTCGCGGTGCTGGCCCTGGCCGAACGCATCGGGCACATGCCCCTGCCCCCCTACATCCACCGCGCCGACCGTCCTGCCGACCGCGAGCGCTACCAGACGGTCTTCGCCGACCGCCCCGGCTCGGTGGCCGCGCCGACCGCCAGCCTGCACCTGACCGCCCCGCTGCTCGCGCGCCTCGCCGCCCAGGGCGTCGCCACCGCCTTTGTCGAGCTCGCCATCGGTCCCGGCACCTTCAAGCCGGTCGACTGCGACCGCCTTGAAGACTTCCGCATCCACGCTGAGCACTGCGCCTGCCCCGCCGCCACCGTGGCCGCGATCGAGAGCTGCAAAGCACATGGCGGCAGAGTGATAGCCGTGGGAACCACGGTCGTACGCACGCTTGAGAGCGCCGCCGCCCAGGGCGGTGACCTGGCCCCTTTCGACGGCTGGACGCGGATCTTCCTCCACCCTCCGCAACGCTTGGCCGTGGTCGACGGGCTGATGACCAATTTCCACCTGCCGCGCTCCTCGCTGCTCATGCTGGTCGCCTGCCTGACCGGGGTCGAGCGCCTGCACGCCCTCTACGCACAGGCCATCGCCGAGCGCTACCGCTTCTTCAGTTATGGCGACGCCATGCTGCTGCTGCCGGGGGGCACAGTCATTCCTTGACCCCCCGCTTCCCTCTCTATGCTTCCACCCCTCCAGCATAAGCCCTGTTCCCATTGAGGTCGCCATGCCCCGCGTCTGTCATTTCACTGGCCGCAAGACCATCACCGGTTGGACCCGTTCCGAGAAGGGTGCCCGTCGCGACGGCGGCGTGGGCAACAAGATCAAGGGCCGCACCAAGCGCGCCGTGAAGCCCAACCTCAAGAAGCTGCGCATCGTCATCGATGGCAAGATCCAGCGCGTCTACGTCTCGACCAGCGCCATCAAGCGCGGCTGGGTGATCAAGCCCAGCAAGGTCAAGCCCGAGCCGAGCGCGATCGCCGCCAAGGTCAAGCCCGAGGCCAAGCCTGCGGTCAAGGCCGTGACCCCGGCCAAGCCCAAGGCCTGATTTCCCTCACCGCGCTGCGGCGCGGTGCCACGGCGCCATGGCGGAGTGGCTACGCAGCGGATTGCAAATCCGTGCACCCCAGTTCGATTCTGGGTGGCGCCTCACAGACGAGCTACCTGAATTCAGAGGAAGCCCTGGCGAAAGCCGGGGCTGCTTCGTTTTCGCGCTCGCGCGCTTCCTCCTCACTACTGCGCAGGCGCCCATGATCACCGCCATCCACAAGCTCATCGAAGACCGCGACACCGGTCACCTGCGCATCGGCTTCACCCGGCGCCACGAATCGGACCCGATCGGCACGATCGCCGCGCGCCTCGGCCTGGCCGAAGACGACGAGATCTACACCGGCATCACCGAGGCCGAGGCCACACGCATTCTCAAGCACCTGCTTGGCGCGGACCTGGCGTACGGTGCCGCGCTGAATTTCGATCGCCGCGCGCTCACCGAGGTGGTCTCCGGCTACGAGGACGCGACCTGGTTCACCAATCTGGTCAGCCACGACGGCTACAAGGACTTCAGCGCGGGCTCCGCCAACGCCGCGACCGGCGCAAGCTATGACGCCGGCATCATCATCATCGCGGGGAATGTGGCGGTAGGGATCTGGGTCGAGGATGAGGATTGAACCCTTCTCTAGGCTAAACACCCTGGGTCTTTAACAGGGAGATGTCCAATGACTGACCAGGGCACCAGCGACAGCCGCCTATTCCCAATCGTCATCGCGCTGGCGGCCGCACTGCTGCTCTCGATCGTGATCAACCTACTGCTCTACCGAAGACCGGATATCTGGAAGCAGCGCTGGCACGAGGACACCAAGCAGTTTTCGCTGGAGATAAAAGAGGCAGCGCAAAAGATTTCCGATATCTCGCAGGAAAAGCTCCAGCTCGAACGCGAACTTGCCGCCATGAAGGCGGCCGCCGGCAAATGAATCCCCACGAGGACCGTCGCGGTCCCAGTCGTAGGAGGACCGAAATATTCCTGCCGGAGACATTGCGGTCGGCCGCGGCCGCCACCATGTCGCCACGAGGACATCGCATGCCTCGACGCCCCGACCGTCAGCGTCGGCCTGCTGGAGCCCCTGGCGCAGGGCCTGGGACCGACCTTGGCCGTGTTGGCCAAAACTCCCCTGGACCGCGACCTCGGACAAGATCGCCGGAACCAAGATCGCGCGGATGCGCGAAGCCCAGGTGTGAGGTCAAATAGGGGTGGTCCGGCTGCGCGGGCATCAGGACGTCCTCCAGCAGACCCCGCAAGGTCGCAATCGCCGCGGAGTCATCCTCAGCACGAGGCTGGCGTCCGCCCCGGCTAGGCCGGCGGCCGCTTGGACATCACGCCCGGCGCCCCTATCCTCCACCCCAGGCCCGGCCCTTTCCGTCCATCGACCCATCCCCCTGCCGCGAAACCTGATGCAGCACCCCGACCTGCGCCTGCCGCCGCCGCTGCGCCCCTGCGGCCCAGGCCGTGGTGCCTTCACGCTCGTCGAGATGCTGGTGGTGGTGTCGATCATGTCGATCATCGCCGCGCTCGCCTTCGGCTCGCTGTTCGGCACCGTCAGCCACAATCGCCTGCTTGCCACCGAACATCTGATCGCCGATTCGGTGCGCCAAGCGCGGCACACGGCGCGCTCGACCGGGCAGCCGGCGGTGCTGACGATCACGCCAGTTATGGATGATGCAGTGCCGCCGAAGGTGGTCGGCGGGCGGATCGCGGGGACGAGCAGGATTTGCGTGTGGAGTGAGACGTTCGACGAGGCGGTACTGCCCACGCTGGGCGCTGCTGGTGACGGTACGCCGCTGCCGGCGATCCAGGATCCCGGCAACAGCGATGGCGCCGCCGTGGTAGTCGGCCGAACCGGCAAGGGCATGGTGGCGAGCGCCTTCCCCATGCCGCAGACGACCTTGGCCGGCCGCCTCATCAGCCAGGACCTAGAAAGGTCCGACCAGATCGTGCGCGGATCGCGCACCGACGGCTTCTACCTCACCTGCAACGTCAAGCCGCCGTCGGCGCGCACCGCCGGGACCGTCAGCATCCCACTGCTGATGATCGGCGACACCCTCGATGCGGACAGCAGCCAGTGCGGGATCAGTCTGACCAACACGGTCAACAACCTGACTGCCGCCATCCCGCAATACAGCTGGGAACTCGACGGCTGGGTGACCGGCGCGAGCGGCGCACCGGTCCACCTGCTCTCTCTCGATCCAACCACGCGGATCGTCAGCCAGGTCCCGGTGCCCTTCGCGGACATCGCCGACCCGATCGCCGGCGGCGAGTGGATCGAGGTTGGCTTGCTCTACACGAACAGCGGGGGCGGCAGCGGCGGTCATCTCACCCTGTTCGTCGACGGCCGACCCATCGCTGAGATGCCGCAGGCCTCCGCCCCGACGGCGCCGACCGTCCCGCTCACCCTGCGCAGCGGCGCCACCGTGCATGTCGGTCATGCGACCCTCGACCCCATGGTTCCCGACCAGCGCAGCGCTGCCGCCATCGACGACGCCTGCCTCTACCGGGTCGGCACCGACCAGGTGGGCAATCTGCCTGGCGGCGTGATCGCCACGGGCACCACCGCCCAAGGAGCCCAGATCGTGGCCATGCCCGACGGCCGCGTGCAGGTCCAGCGCCAGGGCGCCACCAGCGCGGGTACCGCCGGCGCCAGCGCACTGACCTTCGAGGAGTTGCACGCCCCGCAGCAGACGCACGTCGAGATCGCCATCGACGCGCGCGGCGTGGTGTCGAGCAAGTACGTGGTCCCGGGAGCGCCGCCATGATTCCCGCCCGCAGATCGCCGCGCTCCGGCGCCGCTTTGATCATCGCCCTCGTCATTCTCGCAGCGCTGATGCTGCTCGGCCTGCCGTTCATCTTCAGCCAGTCCGGCGCACTCGCCGGCACGCGCTCGTTCGCACGTGGACAGACCGCGCAGGTTGGGATGGGCGCGGCCGAGAATTCGGGGATCGGCCTGGCCGGCAATGCGTCCGCACGGCACCTGCTCGCCGGCGTGAGCGTCGGTTTGACCAAGGATCAGGAGTGGAGCCGCATCGACTGGGACCTGGACACCCTCTACGCCGCCGGGGTCGGCTCGGTGAATCCGATCCGCTGGTCGTACTTCGACGGGCGCCGCTATCAGATCGACTGGCTGAGCACGCCGCTCGCGTCCGCCGCCCCGCTGCCCGACCAGCTCCGCCGCGATCTGCTGGGACTGACCATCGAGGACGAGGGCGGGAAGCTCGACCCAAACCACTTGGACGCCGCGGGCTGGCAGCGACTGCTCGCTGCGCCAACCGTCGGCATCGCCGATCCCAACGATCCGGCCGACCATGACACGTACGGCCAACTCGCCAAGGCGCTCGCCAACCTGCGCTTCACACTGCCGGGTGGTCGCATCACCGATCTCGACCAGCTGCTCGCCGCCGTCCCGTCGGGCACCGGACGTCAGCACCTGACCAAGGCTGAGCTCGCCCACGTGCGTCCGCACCTCACCCTGTCCAGCCTCGCGCAGGCGCGGGCCGGGCTGATCGATCTCGGCACGGTGGTGCTGGTGGACGCCCCACCGCTAACCGCGACGGTCGTGCCCTACCTGGACAGCGTGGCGCCGTCAAAGCAGCTCGCCTTCCCGGTGACCCCCGACCTGATCGGCGCTGGAACTGTGCTGGTCTCGCAGGTCGGCACCGCGACCGCGCAGCCCAGCCGCCTGACCAGCGGGGACCTGGCTTCGAACATCACCGTCACCGCGCCCAACACCGTGGTCCTGACGCCCCTGGCCGCCAACGCCGCGCTCGCCATCGAGGCGCCGCCGGCGGTGAACATCCACGAGGCGACGACGACCACGCTCGCCACCCTGCGGCTCGTACCCATCTCGATGCCCGCACTGACCATGCCGCTCCCGGCGATGGCCTTGGACACGGTCGGCACGCTGCACAGCGTCATCGCCCAGGTCGATGCGCGAGCGGGGACGGGACCGCAGCTGTCCGCATTTGATCTGCTCGATCCGCTGGCCGACTACGACGAGATCACCACGGGAACGCTCAGCCAAAGCACTATTGGCGACGGTGTCACGCCCGCGAACGACACCGATGGCACGCCGCTGGTCGTTCAGGGCGCCATCTACTTGCACGTGCAGGGCGCTGACTTCGCCCGTGTGCCGCGCACCGGCTACGCGCGTGTCCACGGCACCTACGCCGGTAGCCACCTGCCGGCGATCGGAGGAAATCCTGCGACGCCTGCGCAGACGGGACCGGACGAGTTCATCTCCTATTCGCTCTCGCCCACCACCGCGGCCGCCACTGACCTCACTGACGTCAGCATCGTGGCATTGCGCCCGGGCGTGGCGGCGGTCTCGACGAATTTCCGCGTGGAACCGGGGAATCCTCCGGTCATCACCTTCATCTCGCCCCACGAGCAGGCGCCGGTCGCGATCGCCTCAGCCGGTGTCGTGACCATCGACAGCTCCGCGACCGTGACCGACGCCCAAGGCAAGCCCGACGCCAAACGCGGCCGGCGCATCGTGGCCCAGGCGGTCCCGCAGGAGGCGCCGCTGGAAACGCGCTGGACCACCCAGAGCCAGATCCAGGCGCTGCTCGCCAGCCGCCAGGGCAGCCTGATGACGTCCTTCCCGGTTGCGGTGCAGCGGGTCACCGACCTGACCACCAGCGACGTGGCGATCGCGCCCACTGGCGAACTGCAGACCAGCGTCGGGCCGCCGGTGGTCGGTGAGGACCAGCTTACCGGGCTCAAGCCCGCGATCCTGCCCGCTCCGCATGGCAGCCAGCTGGACCTGCTCTGGTCGCGCACCTTTGCGGGCACCACCAACAACCCCAGCGTGAACGCGTTCTGGCAGAACGGCCTCTCACCTGGATTGCCCGCGAAGAATCCGCTGCAGACGCTTGACCACGTGATGTCGCCGGAAGGCCTGCGCATGGGCATCGGCGACAGCGCCCTGGCCTATCCGAATCCGCTCGGCACCAACGGCTTCATCCCCTTCGGCAATGAACCGAGCTCCGGCAGCGTGTCGACGGTGGCGCCGTTCCACTTCGCCATCTGGATCAAGCCGACGATTCCCTTGAGTGGCGTGGTCACGGTCTTCGACCTGCGCATGCCTGCGGCGAGTGCTGGGTTGCCGCTGTTCGTAGCGCCCTTCGATGCCCCAGTTGCCGACTTCCCCTCGCGGCCGAGCATTGATGTGCAGAACCGCGTCTCGCTGCGCTACCTCGCCGACCTGAAACAATTCTCGCTGCTGGTCAACAACGGCGCGATCGAGCACACCACCGATCACGGGCCGAAGATCCTGGCCGACGATTTCACCGAGCCTTTCTACGATCCGCAGAGCGGGCCCACCTCGGCCAGCGCCGATGCCCAGGCCTTGGCGCCCGGGCGGGGCAACCAGACCATCAAGCTGCGCTATGCGATGGGCGCCAATGGGCTGCAGCCCAATGTCTGGCATCTGGTGCAAGGTGTGATCTGCGGAAATCTGCCGGGGGGCATGGCGTTGATGGTCGATGGCGTGGTCGGACGGGAAGCGATCCTGGAATCGCCGGTCGACCTCAGCGCCATGGGCGACCACATCACGCTGCCGAGCATGCGGCTGCTGACCGCGCTCCCTCTGAAGACCACCGCGGCGGTTCAGTCGAACGCGAAGAACGCGCTGCTGGCGGGTGATATCGATCTCGATGCGTGCACCTCCGCCCTCACCCCCAGCGGCGGCCTCGACCATGGCGGTGCCGCGGTCCACGACCTGCTGCCGGCGCGGGGCATGATCCGCATCGGGCAGGAGTTCATCAGCTATTCGGGCATGACCGTGGCAGCGGATCGCGCTACGCTCCACCACTGCCTGCGCGCGCGCCGGCAGAACACCGATGGCGACGGCATGGGTGGGGCGCCCCTGACCGATCCGTGGCCGGTGACGCAAGCGCACGCGGTCGGCGATCTGGTTGTGCCGGGGGGGTACCGCATCTCACCACCTGCAGGTCCGCCGCGGCAGCTGTATCGTGGGGGATGCGCACTGTCGGTGGGGACACTAGCCAAGAACAGCACGGCGACGCCGCCGATCCCTTTCCCACAGGGACCCGCTGCGTCGAATTACCAGCTATTGGCGCAAGTTGACGGTGCAGCCAACGATACCGTTGTCTCGCTTGTGGCACCGACAGCGACGCTGACTGCCCGGGGATCGCAACTGCCCAACTGGCCGGGGCGTGGGGTGATTTGGGTAGACGCGACGAATGGCAACCCGCAGTACCTGTTCTACAACGCGCTGACACTGTCGGGCGACGGGACCAGCGGGGTGTTCAGCGGCCTGCACCGCTTGGCGATTGGCGGCACTCCGGCGGGCACGCCGGCCCAGCCATTTGCCCTCTCGAACATCAATGCCTTCACCATCCTGCTGGTCAGTCTGGAGGTGACCGGCGACCCGACCGAGGCCGGCCGATACAAGCCCAACGGCGAGTGTCTCTTCCAACTCTACGATCCCGCGGGCGATGGGCGCGCCGAGTGGATCACCTACACCGACACGGTGTTCATCACGCCGGACCTGCTCGATCCGTCGGTGCCAGCACCCGCCACTGGCGTCGGCTTCTTCATCGATCGCTACAACGGCTTCAAATACGACGTCACCAATCCGACCGCCACCACCTCCAGCCGCGGTCGCGAACGAACCCGCAACCCCGATTCGGCGCAGCCGCCACTGCCGACCGATTTCGCGGCTGGCACCCTGGTCCTGCCGGTCCAGACCGAAATCAACACGGCCGGCTCCTTGATCACCACCGGCGACATCCTCACCATCGCTCCACGCCAACCGACGCCCGCAAGCAAGCCGCTTCAAGTATGCGTGCGCTACGCGCCGGCCGATGGCTTCTCGGGCACGGCCGACAGCGTCGTCGACACCCACAACCACTACTTCGCCTTCACCACAACCCTGCCCGACGGCAACACCTGGAACTGCAACACCACCGCCACGGCATTCGACCTGCTCTGCTGGCCCTGCTGGAACTCCGAACTGGATCTCAGCCCGTACCTGCCGGTCGGCGGCGACAACACCCTGCTGCCGTTGACCCAGATGCCGTGGGCGAAGAGCCTGCAGACCGGTTTCGCCACGCCCGGCGACGCGCGCGTCTACTTCGGCGTCCTCGACGACCGCGCCTATCCGACCGATGCGCAGTTCCCCGGGCTGATCGACATGCCGCAGTCCGGGCCCATGCCCCCGATCCGCATGCTGACCTCGACCAGCGTACCCGGAACCATCTGGCTGACAAAGACCGACAGCATTTCGCAACTCAATGGCATCAAAATCAACTACCCCAATGCCACATTCCCGCAGAAGCATGGGCTGGTGATGATTGGCGACGAAGTCTTCGCTTTCGAGCGCATTGACAATCCCCCGGTGGCAATTCCACCCGCGACGCAAGATCTACCGCAAATGACAGCCAAACTCATCGGCCGCTCCCTGCTCGGCAGCAAAGCCGTCGACCACAGTCTTTACGAAAAGATGGTCTTCCTGCCCATCGGTCCGGTCACGGAACTTGCCACCCCCATGCCGATCGGCGCAACCGGCCACGTCACCTTCCGCCTGAACGACCGCATCGACGCGCCCGCCTTTCTGATCTGCAGCCCGGATGGCCAGGAGATGGAACTGGTCGCACTGCCGCAAATGGTTACGGCGCCGTGGCTGCGCGGGATGTACGGGACCATGCCGCACAACTGGCCGACCTCGGCCGGGACACCGCTGGTGATCGCCTGGTGGCCCCGCTATCCGAGCGCCTTCCCGCATCCGACGGGGCTGACAGCGCTCGGCCTTCTGCCAGACCTGCAGTCCAGCCTGCTCCGCTCCCGCTCCTACGCCTGGGCTTCGTTCCCGGTTCGCTTCCACGATACCTACTTCATTGATGCGGACCCCTTCACCATCGACTTCCCGCCCCGGCCGCCGAATTCCAATGTGACCATCAGCTATGCTGCCATGAGCAATGGCATGGCCTGGGACTTCTCGACGTTCAAGAGTCCATACGCCGGCACGCCCAGCGCGAACACGATTCCCATATCGTCGGGACAATTATTCAGCGCCACACCCTTCACCAGCGGAGGACATCCGTCGCCCGTCGACGGCGCCGAGATCCGCGTGATCTGGCAATACGCGACGCCCCCTTACATCGGCACCGACGCAGTCGCATTCCTTGAACAGGCCGCTGCCAACGCCAATCAAGCGCCAATGTTCGGTTCGGCCAAGGTCGTCGTGCGCGCGCCGAGCAAGGTCCTGGCGGTCGTGCCACCGTGACCCCTACACGCGGGACGTCGTCGTTATTGCAGGGTGCAAGCGCTGATTGACGCAACATTTGCCGAGCCCGGACCCACGCAGTATACTTACGCGCTCGCATTGCCACCCGTCCTGGATCCCGTGATGTCCACCCACCTCGTCCGCGCTGCCAATGTCACCTCCAGAAATCTGCGCTACGACCACGGCGCGGCCTCGCCAACCACCCAGATCGCTCACCCAACGCACGAGCGGATGAGCGCGCCGATGCGGAGCGCGGCATCATGAGCATGCGCAATGAAGCCCGCCAAGCGCGGCGCGAAATCGAATCCAACCCCATGGCCCAGGTCAAGGCGCGGAACGCCGTCGCGAAAGTCGATGATCTGCAGCGCGGGCTCGTCCTGCTCACCCACCGCGTCAAAGTCATGGAGGCACTCCTCGCCCAGGCGGTTGGGCTGCCGCCAGAGAAGCTGCAGGAGATCCTCGACCAGGGCGTGCGCGAGCTCTCCCGCACCAAGACCATCGACGAACTGGCCAAGGAGACCGTCACCTGCCCCGGGTGCAGCAGGAACGTCCACCGCAGCCTCAAGCATTGCCAGGTGTGCGGCGCGGCGGTATCCGGGACCCCCGCCTGAGTGCAGGTCATGTGGCGAAACAGGTCGACTTGGAGTCGGAACACGATCCGCTCATGACGCATGTCCGCTGAAACCCCATCCACTTACTTCGTGCAGCTGTGGGCAGCCCGCATCCCCGGCATCCTCGCGTTTGCCGAACACTATTGGCTGGAGATCCGCGACGGGTCCGGAGACGAGCGCTGGGAGGTCTGGCAGCGCCCGGATGCCGGTGGCGTCAGCTGGGGTCACCTGCACCGTGACCTGCTGCCGCTTGAAAGCGGCGTCGGCAACGGACCGGGTCGCCTGGTGGCGCAGTGGGACGGAGACGTTGCGATCAGACTGCGCTCCATCATCACTGCCTCGCCGACCACCTACCCGTGGGCCGACCGTTACCGGCTGTGGCCCGGCCCCAACAGCAACACCTACGTGCAGTGGGTGCTCGGGCGCGATCACATGCTGGGCTGGCGCGGCTTCGGCAAGCGATACGCGTTCAAAAGACCAGGTCGGGCCCGTTCCTGATCGCAGCTGCGACAGGAAAATGGACAGATCATCGACATCACAGGCGCGAACGGGCCACAGCCAGACTGCCTCTCCTGCCGGCGGTGATTGCAACCAGACAGCGCACCATCTGACTGCACTCGAATTGGCCCTTTTCCCATGCCGGTCCGACGTAACCTGATTGCTCATCGGCATGACCCGTGCACTCACATTTCCTTGCCGCACGGCCTGCTTTTTCGCCGGGCTGCTCATGGCTGTCTTTTCGCCATGCTGCCCTGGCGAGGAAGACCCTTGCACGCGCATCAGGATCAAGGCGGATGTCATGTCCAAGTCGCACCCGCCGAATGGTGATGCGGTGGTGTGGTTCGAGTGCGACCGGTACGACGTTCCAGGCGACAATGGCACATGGATCGTGAGCGTCGAGCACGATGGACAGGTCATGAAGACCATCCCCATCTGCGTCGCCGATGGTTTGACCGGCATCGCACAGATGGCCGGCGGGCTGGATTCCGCGCTGGCGGAACTTCCGGTCGGGATCTACACGCTCCAGGCTGGAAAAGGCACCGCGTTGAGCCGCCCCAAGACCATCCGCATCGCTGAATGATCATCCGCAGGGCCGTCGGGCTGCGCCTCACTCCACCGCATCGCACCCCCGCCACGACCGCCCCGGCACAAGCCGCTGCAGCCTGCCTGTATCGATCCAGCGCGCCGGCGTCGGCGCACCATCGCCGACCAGTGTCGCCGTGACCCCAGCCAGACGCGCCTGCAATTCGTAGTATCCGCGCACCGTCATGCGCCCCGGCGCCGCGGCATTGAGCACGCCGCGCCCGAGCCCGCCCTCGAGCGCGAGCACGCACAGTTCGGCGAGGTCATCCTCGTGCAACCAGCTGAACGGCCGCTCCACATCCCCCTTCACCACGCACGCCTCGCCGGCCGCAGCCGCGGCCGCCACGCGCCCGCGCGCGTGCGTGCGCGTCGGGCCGACCAGGGCGGTGGCGCGCAGCACCAGTGAGTCGGCCTGGGCGAGCACCGTTTCTTCGATGGCGAGCAGGGCAGCGGTCGACGGGTCGCCGCGATCGACCGCACCGTCCTCATCGACGCCTCCGCCCGCCGCGTCCGCGTAGACCGAGGTGGTGCCGGTGTACACCAGGCGCGCCGCGGGGTGGTGCGCGGTCACCGCCTGCGCGGCCTGGACCAGGCCGTTATCGCCACCGCGGCGCACCCCGGGATTGGCGGACAGCAGCACCGCATCGACGCGCGGCAGCGCGCTGGCCAAGGCGACGTGCAGGGTGGGATCGGAGATGTCGCCCGAGACCACGGTGAAGGTGGCGGTCGACTGCGGATGGGGGCGACGACGCACGCCCAGCACGGTGTGTCCAGCCGCCGTCAGCAGGTCGCCGGCGCGCGCGCCGATCTCGCCGCAGCCCAGGATCAGGATGTTCATACCGTGCTCTCGTCGTGGTGGGCGGCGCCGGCGCCCGCGGTCAAGAGATCATGCGCGGCATCGCGCCGCCGCTTCTCGCGCTTCAACTCGGCGATGATCACCGCGCTGACGATCACCAGCAGCCACCAGGAGGTCAGTTTCTGGAAGTAGACCGGCGCCCAGCCGTGGTGCTGGTTGGGATAGCGCCAGGCGCCAAGGAAGGTCGAGATGTTCTCGGCGAACCAGATGAACAGGCCGACCAGCAGGAAGCCGCTGGTCACCGGCATCCAGCGCCGCGGGCCGTTGCAGACGAACGTCACGCGCGCGCGGCGGAAGACCACGGCCACCGCAAGGAACAGCAGCAGACGCTGGTCGGGCAGGAAGTGGTTCGCGAAGAAATTGCCATAGATGCCAAGCGCCAGGGCGACGCACAGCGGACGCGCCGGCCAGCCGGTGAAGACCAGCTGCAGGCGGCGCCACGCCTGGCAGATGTAGCTGGCCACCGCCGCATACATGAAGCCGCCGAAGAGCGGCACACCGCCGACCTTGGTCCACGCCTCGCCCGGGTAGGACCACGAGCCGTAGTGGACCTTCCACAGCTCCAGCGCCAGACCAAGCAGGTGGAACACGCAGATGACCTTGAGTTCGTCGCGGCTTTCGATGCGCGCCGCGATCATCCAGGCCTGCATCCCCAGGCAGAGCAGCAGGAGCAGGTCGTAGCGGGGCAGCCCCGGCACTGCAAAATAGTGCGTGGCGCCGAGCATGGCGAAGATGAACACCGCGAAGAGGCAGGACAGCGCCTCGTGCCAGGCAAAGGCGAGCAGTTCGGTGGCGGCACGCAGCAGCAGCGGACGCCGCGCGTCGCGCCGCAGCAGCGGGGGCAGCCACGTGCCGGCTGCGTCTGGCGCCGGCATGGGCAGGGTCGCCGCGGCGGTGTCGTATGCGGGTTCCACAACCGGGCCCCCGTCGGCTTTCACCACGCGCGCAGCTTTTCCATCACCTGCGCCGCCTTCGCCGCGTCGCCGCGCAGCACGTAGGTGTGGCGCAGGTCGATGGGCTTATTGAAACTGGCGAGCAGTTCCGAGTGGTTGGTGACCGCCTCGATGATCGGCCGGCCCAGCACGCGCCGCTCGCAGAGCAGGCGCCGGCCGCCGCCGGGAGTGGTTGGGGCGCTGCCCGCACCAGCCAGCGACGAGAACACCTGGCGCGAGTGGCGGGTGAAGACGTGGCAACCGGCGGCGCGCAGCGCGCCGACCAACTCTTGGGCGAGGAAGTTCTCCTGGGCCTCGGCGCCGACGCGCTCGCGCAGCACCAGCTTGGCGGGCTCACGGTCGAGGATGCGGCGACTCCAGGGGCTGCCGGCGCTGCGCGCGGCGTGCAGGCGGCTGTGCACGATGTCGTCGCGCAGCTCGACCAGGTCGGGCAGGCCGCGCGCCAGCGACAGGTCGATCTCCTGCTCGGCGATGGCGTGGCCCAGGTAGTACTCGAAAGCCGGTGGGGTCTTGTGGAAGTAGACCTGCAAAAACATGTGGTAGCGCGCCAGCAGCAGGCCCTCGAGCGCGTGCACACCGTGCACGTCGAGGCCAAGCTCGGGACCGTCGGGGCCGTCCAGCACGGTCTCGCAGGCGATCAGGCGTTGCAGGTCGTAGATGCCATAGGTGACGCCGGAAAAATGCGAGTCGCGCAGCAGGTAGTCGCAGCGGTCGGCGTCGATCTCGCCGCTGACCAGCGCGCGCAGGATGCCGACCAGGGTGCCGAGTCCGGCGAGGCGCTGGCTGCGGCGCACCTCCTTCGACAGTACCGCGGCGATGTCGCGGGCCAGGTCCTCGTCGAGCACGCCCTCGCCGACCAGGCCGTGGATGATCGCCAGCGAGCAGTCCTCGTGGGTGGCCTGGCGTCCTGCCGGCACCATGCCCTGGCGGTACCAGGCGGCGGGCAGGGCGAAGAGTTCGACCGCGGGCAGGAATTCCTCGGCGGTGTGGCTGAAGGGCGCATGGCCGGCGTCGTGCAACAGGCCGGCGAAGCGCGCGACGCGGTAGGCGTAGTTCAGGTCAGCCGCGGCGAAGCCGGCCAGCCCCTTGGGGCGCGCAGCGACCAGGCGGCTGAAGCGCTCGCCGGCCAGGTGCATGACGCCAAGCGAATGCTGGAAGCGGTCATGCACCGCGCCGGGATAGACCAGATTGACGAAGCCGAGCTGGCGGATGTGGCGCAAGCGCTGCACCCACGGATGGTCGAGCACGCGCCGCTCATCCTCGGTGATGATGATGGTGCGATGGATCGGATCGCGGATCTCGTAGGTGTCGGCCATGGCGCAGCGGCTCGGGAGTGTGCGCGGGCGGGGGGAAACTCACGCGCGTTTTATGGGTTCATGAGAACCTATGAGTGGTGGCGAGGGTGGCAATGGCTGATGGCTGATGGCTGATGGCTGACAGCCAAGGTGATCCTCGCGTAGGTAACGCTGCTGCATTGCTTCAACCAACGAGCTTGAGAGACGATCCGTCAGCCGTCAGCCTCCCGGCCCGCTCCCAATCCCGCCATTCCAACGCTCCGCCGCCAATTCCATTCATTATTTGCATCGACTATTTCCAACGCATGCACCGGGCAGCGTATAACAGGCAACCTCTGTTTGACTTCTCCATCGCTTCTTCACACCCTTTCCAACCGCCCTTCTTACGCGCCCAGCCGCGTCCCTCGTCCTTCCCAGGAATCCCCATGGCACAGATCCTCGTCACCGACGGCATGGCTCCCGAAGGCCTCGAACTGCTCAAGCAGGCGGGCCACACTGTCGACAACCGCAAGATCTCGGTCGATGAGCTGCTGCGCATCATCGGCACGTATGACGGCCTGGTGGTGCGTTCGGCGACGCAGGTCACCGACGCCGTGCTCAAGGCCGGTGCCCCGCGCCTGAAGATCGTCGGCCGCGCCGGCGTGGGCGTCGACAACGTCGACCTGCCCAATGCCACCGCCGGCGGCGTGATCGTGATGAACGCGCCCCTGGGCAACATCACTTCGGCCGCCGAGCACACCATCGGCCTGATCTTCGCCGCCGCGCGCTTCATCCCGCAGGCGCACGCCAAGCTCGCCAAGGGCGAGTGGGACAAGAAGTCGTTCACCGGCGTCGAGATCGAAGGCAAGGTCCTGGGCATCGTCGGCCTGGGCAAGATCGGCAAGCACGTCGCGCAGGTGCTGCAGGCCGCCGGCGCCGAGGTCATCGCCTTCGACCCGTTCCTGAGCCCCGAGGTGGCCAAGGAGCTGCGCATCGAGTCGGTGACCCTTGAGCAGCTGCTGGCGCGCGCCGACTTCATCACCCTGCACACGCCGCTGACCGACCAGACCCGCAACCTGATCAACGCCGATCGCCTCAAGCTGATGAAGAAGACCGCGCGCATCGTCAACGTCGCGCGCGGCGGCATCATCGATGAGGTCGCGCTGGCCGCTGCGCTCAAGGCCGGCACCATCGCCGGCGCCGCCATCGACGTGTTCGCCGAAGAGCCGCTGCCCGCCACCAGCCCCCTCATCGAACATACCAAGACCGGCGCGCAGAACCTGATTCTGACCCCGCACCTGGGCGCCAGCACGGAAGAGGCGCAGGTCAAAGTTTCGGTCGACATCGCCAACCAGTTCAACGCCTTCTTCCTGAGCGGGAAGATCATCAACGCCGTCAACGTGCAGCTGCGCGTCGACCCGGCGATCGACGGCTACCTGGCCGCCGCCGAGGCGCTCGGTGCCGCAGTGGTGCAGACCCTCGACGAGCCGCTCAAGGGCCTGGAGGTGACCGCGCGCGGTGATCTCGCCAAGTACGACACCAAGCCCCTGGCCACGGCCGCGCTCAAGGGCGCGCTGGCCAAGATCAGCGCCGAGGTGGTCAACTTCGTCACCGTCGCCAAGATCGCCGCCGAGCGCGGCATCACCCTGGTCAGCGCGTCCAGCGAGCAGACCATGGGCGGCAAAGGCGGCCCGATCGAGCAGCTCACCATCAAGGCGATCACCGCCAAGGGCGAGCACCTGATCGGCGGCAGCCTGATCGGCGGCGTGCTGCGCGTGCTGCGCTATAACGAATACCCGATCGACCTGCCGATCGGCGGTCATCTGCTGGTCATGGAGTACCCGGACCGCCCGGGCATGGTCGGCAAGTACGGCAGCATCCTGGGCGAGAACCGCATCAACATCGCTCGCATGGAAGTCAGCCGCATCGACGGCCGTGGCGACGCGCTGGTGATCCTGACCCTCGACGATCCGGTGCCGGTCGCCGTGCTGGAGCAAATCAAGCAGGTGGTGCGGCCGACGAAGGCGTACAAAGTTTCGCTGTGATGGGTGCGGGCGTTGGCTGAGGGCCATCCCAATGCCGATTTCCCTGCCGCGCCGCCCCCTGTAGGCAAGGCCATGCGCACTGCCCGTCCGCCCGCCACGACCAGCCGCACGCGCGCGACCACCACGGCCGCCCCGCTGCGCATCACCCTCGCCGACGCCAGTCTGCCCACCCTCGGCCGCGTGCGCCTGGCGACCACTGAGACCGGGATTTGCGCCCTGGCCATGCCCGACTGGAACGACCACCAGCTCGGTCTCGAGCCGTGGACGCGCGCCGGCGCGACCTGCGCCACGGGGCGCCACCCGCACCTCGATCTGGCATTCGCCGAGCTGCGCGGCTACGTCGCGGGCACCGTGACGTCGTTCACCGTGCCGGTGGACCTGTCGCGGATGACGCCGTTCTTCCTGCGCGTCCTGACCGAGCTGCAGCGCGTCGCGCACGGCGCCGTGCTGACCTACGGCCAGCTCGCTGATCTCGCCGGCAGCCCGCGTGCCGCCCGCGCCGTCGGCCAGGCGGTCGGCCGCAACCCGGTGGCGGTGATCGTACCGTGCCACCGCGTGCTCGCCGGCAACGGCATCGGCGGGTTCGGGTTGGGGTTGGAGGCGAAGCGGATGCTGCTGGGGCTCGAAGGGATCGAGGCCTAGCCGAGGGCGATCCGGGTTTTTACCCAGACCCGCGTCAAGGCTCGAATGCCGTAGTGACTGCGCGCCAAAGCCCGTCCACGCACGGGGATGGCAAGATGCCACGGAACACCCGGCACAGCCTCCACATTCCAATTGAGTCCCTGTGCGCAGGCTGATCATAGCCGCCTTCCCCGGAGTCATCATGGGCATGAGCATCTTCGCCGGCATCGTCGGCCGTTTCCGCAGCTTCCTGGTCGCGCCGGGGGAATCAGGCAGGCGGTGGGGTCGCGCGCTCCTGACGTGCACGCTCCTTCTGGGGGCCGCCATCCAGGTGCAGGCGGCAGAAACCAGCCCCCTGCTGAAGCTTCCCGCCCGGTTGCGCGAGACCCTCGCCGATCCCGCGACTCAGACCACCGGCATCGGCCGCACTCTCCGGTCGCAGGTGAAAGCCACCGGGCACGACGACACCATCTTCCTGCAACTCGACGTCATCGTGAATGACGCGAATCTCGCCGCCATCAGCGCCACCGGCGCATCCGTCACCAGCACCAGCGTGCGCTGGAATGCGGTTTCCGTCGAAGCGACGGCAGACCAGATCGTCGCCCTCGCGAACCTCCCGGCAGTTGCTGCCGTCAAGGTTCCGCGCTCGCCGTTCCATCGCGCCCAGCCCGGCACGGTGGTCAACCAAGCGGGGGCGGTGATCCATGCCGATGACCTGACCACCACCAGCAACATCACCGGCATCGGCCAGACGGTCGGCATCATCTCGGATTCCATCAATTTCACGACCGCGGTCGGAACTGGCACCACCACGGGCAGCATCGCGCCGTTCACTCTCACGGGGACCCTGCCGCAGAGTCGCGGCGATCTGCCTGCCTCCATCCAAATCGTCGAATTCGGTACGAATTCCGTCAGGGACCCCGCTACGGATGAAGGCGAGGCGATGATGGAAGAGTGCTTCAAGCTTGCGCCGGGTGCCACGTATGCGTTCGGCTCGTGCAACAAGGCCGGGCATGATCCCAGTCAGCAGAACATGGCCGACACCATCGCGGACCTGGCCAGCAAATCGCATTGCACCATCATGGCAGACGATATTGGCTTCTTCGATGAGCCGATGTTCCAGGATGGTCCAATCGCCCAGGCCGCCAACACTTTCGTGCAGAATGGCGGCATCTATCTGTCGGCCTACGGCAATGACGGCGTGCAAGGGATCCAGACAGGCTACCTGGATGTCAGCACCACGGTCGACCCACATACCGGCTATCCCCTAAGCACCGGCTTCTTCCCGACCGGTAACGACTTCCACGACTGGGGCATCGGCGGCGCCACGCCGGGATTCCTGCCGCTCGACATCACCGGTCCTTTCACCATCACCCTCGAGTGGAACCAGCCCTTCCACAGCTTCGGACTCGGAGCAGGGTCACAGAGCAATTACGACATGTATCTGTTCACCAATCCGGTCGCATCCAAGGATAATCTCGTCGATGCCATCACCCCCGGCCTCAATGCCTCTCAGAGTTTCACGGTCAGCATGGAAAACCAGGGCACGATCGGTAGTCCAGCCGGCGATCCCCTCGAAATCATCCAGTTTCAAATTGCGGGCGGCGGTCCACACCACGTGTTCCTCGCGATCGACAAGGTCGGCGGCGCATCGGGAGACCTGCTGCGGGTCGTGATCCATTGCAATACGCTGGCCTTTCCGAGCGGTGGCGCCGGCGTGCAGGCGATGACGGGCTTTGGGCATCCCACCGCCGCGGGTGTACTCGGCATCGCTGCTGCACGATTCAGCACCCCGAACGTGCCCGAGTCTTTCACCTCCAAAGGTGGCATTGGCGGCGCCGGCGTCCCGTTCTTCTTCAACACGAC
Organism: Planctomycetota bacterium; assembly: GCA_038213805.1. Taxonomy (GTDB): domain Bacteria; phylum Planctomycetota; class UBA11346; order UBA11346; family UBA11346; genus BOG-1363. The sequence continues at coordinate 50,408 of JBBQSO010000016.1, forward strand.
CGGTGGGGCCCTGGCTGGCGCGCCGCAGCTGCGTGACAAGCCGGAACTGACTGCACCGGATGGCGTCGCGACCTCAAACAGCGGATTCAATCCGTTCTTCGGCACGTCCGCAGCGGTGCCCAACGCGACCGCCGCCGCGGCGTTGACCTGGTCCGCAAATCCCACGCTGACCAACGCCCAGGTGACGGCGCGCATGATCGCCACGGCCAAAGATATTGACGGTGGCGCCGCCTCCACCGGCAATGACGCGATCTCCGGCCACGGCATGGTCGAAGCCCAGCGTTCCGCCGGCGTGCCGGTCACGAACATCACCGCCACGCCAAGCACTGGCCTAGTCGAAGCTGGGAACATCGACATCAGCGTCACCTTCGCCTTCCCAGTGACGGCCACCGGGACTCCACGGCTCGCGCTGAACACCACGCCAGCCCGGTTCGCCACCTTCCTGTCCGGAAGCGGCACCACTGCCCTGGTCTTCCGCTACACCATCACCACCGGCGATGCCAGCACGCATCTCGATCTCGCCAACGCCAACGCCCTGACCTTCAATGGCGGTACCATGACCGCGACCAGCACCGGGGTGACCTTCACCGCTGGCGACCCGATCATGCTGCTGCTACCGACGCCTGGAGCGACCAACTCGCTGGGCGCCAACACCACGATCGACGTCGATACCACCGGACCGGTCGCCACCATCGTCGGCAACCCGGCCACCAAGCAGACCTCGGACCTGACCTTTGACGTGACCTTCGCGCAGGCGGTTACCGGCCTGGGCACCGGTAGCTTCACCGTCACCAACGGCACGGTCACATCCGTCACCGGTTCGGGCGCGAGCTATGTCGCGCACGTGACGGCGACCGCGCCCGGCACGGTGACGCTCAGCATCGCTGCCAACACGGTGTTCGATGCGGGCAGCCTCGGCAACCACGCTGCGAGCGGCACGGCGACCTTCGATATCGTCGCACCGACCCTGGTCATCACCCCGACCCTGAACAGCGTGGTGACGACAACCAGCGTGTCGGTGACGTTCACCTTCAGCGAGGCGGTAACCGGCTTCGCCGTGGGCGACATCACCATCACCAACGGCACGGCAGGGGCGCTCACCGGCAGCGGCGCGGTCTACCACATGCCGGTGACCGCCGGCTCGCCCGGCCCGCTGACCATCACCGTGCTGGGTGGCACCGTCACCGATCTCGCCAACAACGCCTCGACCACCGATGCCACGGCGACGGTCACGGTCACCGAGGTCCCGGCTTCCTCGGTGCACGGCTGCGGCCTGGGTTCGATGTTCGCTTCGGTGTTCGGGCTCGGCCTGCTGGCGTTGATGGCCTGGGCGCGGGGACGGGATGGCGTTACCAAGCGCTGAAAAGCGCGTGCGCGCCGACAGGCTGGCGCGCACCGTCCTGACTTCGCCATGCCTGCGCCAATAAGAACGGGACCGGATCGCATGATCCGGTCCCGTCATTTCCACGCGGGTGTAGATGCCTACTGCTCGACGCGGTAGACCTTCCCTTCCTTCCAACCACTGCCCTCGAAGGTGGTGAGGTAGACCTCGCCATCGAGGTCCTCGCCGAACGACGTGATGTTCTTGCCGGGCTGGGCGAGCTGGTGGTTTTCGACCTGGTCGCCACTGCGCTTGAGACCCCAGATGCGCGTCGACTGGAAGTCGGCGTAGATGTAGACGCCTTCGAGCGCGGTGAAACGCTTGCCGCGGTACACGCAGCCGCCGGTGATCGACTGGCCGACGTCGTGCTTGTACTCCCAGATCGGCTCGATGGCGCCGGGGACGGGCGGCTTGTTCTCGAAGGCGTGGTGCGCCTCGTGGTGGTTCCAGCCGTAGTTGCCACCCTTGGTGACGATGTCGACCTCCTCCCAGATGTTCTGGCCGACGTCGCCCAGCCACAGCTCGCCGGTCTTGCGGTCGAAGCTCATGCGCCAGGGATTGCGCACTCCGTACGCGTAGATCTCGGGGAAGACCCCGGCCTTGCCGACGAAGGGGTTGTCCTTGGGGATGCCGTAGGGCTTGCCGTCCGCGGGATGGTCGGGGTCGATGCGCAGGATCTTGGCCAGGAAGGTGTCCATCTTCTGGCCATTGGCGTGCGGGTCGCCGCCGGCGCCGCCATCGCCCTTGCTGAGGTAGAGGAAGCCGTCCTTGCCAAACGCCACGGTGCCGCCGTTGTGGTTGTCGTAGGGGTTCTCGACCTGGATCAGGATCTCTTCGCTGGCGGGATCGGCGTGCAGGTGGTCGGCCGTCGCCTTCATGCGCGACAGGGTGTTCTTCTTCGATCCGGCGGCGGTGTAATAGATGAAGAAGACGCCGTTGGTCTTGAAGTCGGGGTGGAAGGCGAATGACAGCAGGCCCTGTTCGTTGCTGGCGCTGTTGGTCTTGGCGGTCCAATCGAGGAATACGGTCTTGTCGGCATCGTCAGCGGCGAAGGTGACGAGGTGGCCGTGCTGTTCGAGCACCACGTAGCGCGCCGTGCCGTCGGCCAGCTGGGTGAAGCCGACCGGGCGGTCGAAGGCAAGCTTGGGGAAGGCCGGGACCAGCTTGATGGCGTCGGCCGCGGTGAGCGGGGCGAAGCCGGCGCAGGCGGCGACCAGGGCGGCGGCGAGCGGGCGGAGGACGTGGCGCATCGGGTGGGCTCCAGGTGGGAAACGCTAGCTGGGTCTACGCTCGGCACCAGTCCAGCGTTGTCGGGGCGACGGGCGCTGGACACGCGCCAGCCCCACCCCAGCGTAGCGCCATGCCCGCCCCCGGTGACCCTCGATGACTGGCGCCTTCCGGCCCTGGGACTGGGCGGTGTTCGCTGGTTATTTCGCCTTCCTGGTCGGCACCGGCGTGCTGCTGGCGCGGCGGCCCGGCGACGCCAAGGACTACTTCATCGGGCACCGCCAGATGCCCTCTTGGGCGGTGGCGGTGTCGGTGTTGGCCTCGGCGTTGTCGGTGGCGACCTATCTGGGGGCGCCGCAGGAGGCATACGCGGGCGATCTGACTTACCTGCTCGCCAACGTCGGCACCATGCTCGCCGTGGTGGTAGTGGCCTATGCCTTCATCCCGGCTTTCTACCGCCACGAGGTGGTGACGGTCTACCAGCTGCTGGGCGTGCGTTTCGGACCGCGCGCCGCGCAGGCGGCGAGCTGGACTTTCCTGGTCGGGCGCGCCCTGGCGAGCGGTGCGCGGCTGTTCATGGCGGCGATCCCGGCGGGCATGATCCTGACCGGGGACGGCGACGCTGTCGCGCCGGTGGTGGCCGGGATTCTGATCCTGACCGCGATCGGCATCGCCTACACCCTGGTCGGCGGCATCAGCAGCATCATCTGGACCGACGTCATCCAATTCCTGATCATGATCGGTGCGGTGGTCGCCGCGTTGGTGCTGCTGTGGTCGCGCATCCCGGCGGCGCCCGCCGACATCTGGCACGCGCTGTCCGAGCCGCGCACGGACGGCCCCGGCAAGCTCGCGCTGGTGTCGCTGTCGCTGGACCCGACGCGGGCCAACACGCTGTGGACCGCCCTCGGCGGCTACCTGCTGCTCAACCTCGCGGTCTACGGCACCGACCAGGATCTGGCGCAGCGCATGCTCACGTGCCGCAATGCGGTAGCGGGGGGACGTGCGGCCCTCGCCGCGATCGTGATGAACATTCCGGTGGTGCTGCTGTTCCTGGGCCTGGGTCTGCTGCTGTGGGTGTTCTACCAGCGGCCGGATCTGATGGGCGGGGCGGTACCAGCCTACCCCGTCCCGGGAGGGCAGAAGGTTTTCCTCACCTTCATCCTGCACGAGATGCCGCAGGGCATGGCCGGACTGATGATGGCGGGGCTGTTCGCGATCGCGCTGACCAGTCTGCTGTCGGCGCTCAATGCCATGGCTTCGGCCTTCATCACCGACTGCTATCGTGGGGCGGCGCCCGGTCGCGATGAGCGCCATTACCTGACGGCCAGCCGCTGGGCGGTTGCGGGTGCCGGCGTGGTGGTCGCCCTGGTGGCGATCGGCTGCATGGCCTGGGAGCGCCACAGCCACATGAACCTGCTGGCGCTCGCCTTCAGCGTCATGGTGCTGGCCTGTTCGGGGCTGCTCGGAGTGTTCCTGACGGCGCTGTTCACCCGGCGTGGCAATCAGACCAGCGCCATCGCTGCGCTGGTGATGGGCTTCGCGACCTGCGCAGCCCTGCAGTGGGCACCCTACGCGGAATTTTTCTGGCCGGGTGGTGGGCAGCTCGCCTGGCCGTGGATCATGGTGATCGGCACCGCGGCCGCCTTCGCCACCTGCTGCGCAGGCACCCCTTCCGCACGCACTCGTGAGACCAGACTGTGAACGACCTCCAGCATCTGCCGCCTCTGCTGCTGCCGGCTCCGCGCCTGCTCGTCGACTCCCGCGACAGCGCCGGCTGGCTGACCGTGCCGGCGACGGTGCGCATCAACGGGTACCCGCCGTACATCGCGCTGGCCACGGCGATCCTCGCCGACCACCTCCACCTGGCAGAGTCCACCCTCGCCGACTTCGGGCCGCTGTGCGTCGACGGGGATCCGCCCGAGCCCGCGCTCAGCGGCGGCGAGGCCTACCGCCTGCGCATCGACGCGCGGCGCATCCACCTCGCTGCGCACAGCGAGGCCGGCATGCGTCATGGGCTGCGTACGCTGGCGCAACTGATCATCCAGTACGGCCGCCGCCGCCTGCCGTGCGTGCTGATCGAAGATGCACCGGTATTCGCGGTGCGCGGCGTGATGCTGGACGTCAGCCGCGACCGCGTGCCGACCATGGCGCACCTGCTCGAGACCGTCGATCAGCTCGCCAGGTGGAAGATCAACCACCTCCAGCTTTATACTGAGCACACCTTCGCCTACGCTGGCCACGAGGAGGTGTGGCGTGGCGCCTCGCCGTTGACCGCGGATGAGATGCTCACCCTCGACGTGCACTGCCGCGCGCACGGCATCGAGTTGGCCGCGAACCAGAACTGCTTCGGCCACCTGGCCGCGTGGCTGAAGCATCCGCGCTACGCGCCGCTGGGTGAGATCGCCCCGGACGCGGAGTGGGACTTCAACGGTCTGGTGATGCGACGCGGTCCGTTCAGCCTGTGCCCGAGTGACCCGCGCGCGCTGGCGCTGGTCGAGGATCTGCTCGACCAGCTGCTGCCGACCGTCGCTGGGCCGCTGGTGAACATCGGTTGCGACGAGACCTTCGACGTCGGGCAGGGCCGTTCCAAGGACGCCGTCGCCAGCCGCGGGCGCGCTGCCGTCTATCTGGAATTCGTGCGCGCGATCTGCGCCGTGGTGCGCCGCCACGGCAAGCGCCCGATGTTCTGGGCCGACATCGCGCTGGAACACCCCGAGGCGCTCGCCGAGCTGCCCGCGGACCTCATCGGCCTGGCCTGGGGCTATGAGCCCGATGCGCCCTTCGCACGCTGGTGCCAGCAGCTGCGTGCGGCCGGGCGCGAGGTGTGGGTATGCCCCGGCACCTCGTGCTGGCGCGCGATCACCGGCCGCACCCGCGAGCGGCGCGCCAATCTGCTCGCCGCCGCGCGTGACGGCGCGGCGCACGGCGCGACCGGCTATCTCGCTACCGCCTGGGGTGACGTCGGCCACCGTCAGCAATGGCCGATCACCCTGCACGCCCTCGCCGAAGCAGCGCACCGCGCGTGGAGCGGCAGTGCGGAGTACGATGTCCGCGCCGGGTCGCTGCACGCTTTTTCCGACCGTACCCTGATGGTCGGCGCCTGGCTCGACGAGCTCGGCGATGTCGACGCCGGCCTGCGCGCCATCGCCGGCAAGCCGCAGGCCGACGGCCAGCCCCGCGCGCTGCGCAACGCCAGCGCGCTCTTCACCGACACCCAGAAGCCGCTCGCGGAACCCTGGAAGGGCTCGCGCGGCGACTGGGAAGAGGTCGCCGAGCGCCTCGAGGGCCTGGCCGCACGCCAGCCCCAGCTGCCCTCGAACCTGCACAACCAGGAGCTGCTGTTCTCCTGCCTCGATGCCAGCTTCGCCGCAACCCGCGCCTTCCTGCGGCGCTTCTCGCAACCGGTGATGATGGAAGGACTGCTGCCCGAGCTGCGCCTGTTCGCCGAGGCCGACCTGCCCCTCTACCGTTACCTGTGGCGCCAACGTTCCCGTCCCGGCGGCCTGGCCGCGAGCTGCGCGCATTACCGCGCCCTGCTCACCGAACTCGGCCCGCTCGACGAGCTCGACCTGCTCGATGCGGTGGACGACCCGGCGAGCTGACCCCCTCCCACCGGGATCCCACCTTCGAGCTTCGAGCTTCGAGTCTCGCAGCTCGCAGCTCGCAACTCGGCGCTGACGCCTCGCTTCCAGACTCTCGCGCCGAGCGGCCCCAGCCTCGCGCCTGGCTCTTCGCGCCGCGCGCGACCCCACAAACGCCCATTCCCCCCGCACAATCCCCCCCTAAGCCTTCCCCCCACGCCACCGCGCGGCCTGCGCCCCGGCCTGCCCAGGAATCCCATGCCCCGCGCCTCGTTCACCCAGCTCTCGAAGCCGTCCGACACATTCGACCGCGCCAACCCCGAGCATGCCCGCCAGACCCGTTCCGCACGCCGCCACCACGGCACGCGCTACGTCGTCGGCTGCATGACCGGCACCAGCATCGACGCGCTCGACGGCGCCCTGGTGGCGATCGATGGCACCGGGATGGAGATGCGCCTTGAGCTGCTCGGCCAGGTGACGTGGCCGCTCGGCGCCCTGGCCGAGCCGCTGCGCCGTCTCGCCAACCAGGAACCGATGAGCGCACGCGACATCGCCACCCTGGCCCGCGACTTCGCCCTGCTGCACTGCGACGCCATCGACGAGCTGAAGGGGCGCAGCGAGCTGAGCCTGATCGCGGTGCACGGGCAGACCGTGTTCCATGCCCCGCCGGTGAGCTGGCAGCTGTTCAATCCCGCGCCGCTGGCGGCGCGCTTCAAAGTGCCGGTGGTCTCTGATCTGCGCGGCGCCGATCTCGCCGCCGGCGGCGAGGGCGCGCCGATCACGCCGCTCGCCGACTATCTGATCTTCCGCCACCCGCGCGAGCGCCGCACCATCGTCAACCTCGGCGGCTTCTGCAACATCACCCGCCTGCCCGCAGGCGAGGGCCTCAGCGGCCTGACCGGCGCGGATATCTGCGCCTGCAACCAGGTGCTTGATGCAATCGCGCGGCGCGTGCTGGACTGTTCCTACGACCGCGATGGGCAGCGCGCGCTGGCGGGCACCGCCAAGACCCGGCCCGCGGCGGCGCTCGCGACCATGCTTGAGGCGCAGGCCAAGTCCAAGCGCAGCCTGGGCACCGGCGATGAGCTCGGCGCGTGGATCGACAAGCACCAGGTGCTGTCGCCCGAAGATCTCGCGCGCACCGCTTGCGCGGCCATCGCCCAGATCATCGTCCGCCACATCGGCCAGGCCGACCGCATCATCCTGGCCGGCGGCGGCATCCGCAACCGCGCCCTGCTCACCGAGCTCAGGAACCAGACGCACATCCCGCTCATCATCAGCGACGAGGCCAATGTGCCCGCCTCGCTGCGCGAGGCCATGGCCATCGCCGTGCTCGGCGCGCTCTGCCAGGACCGCGTCCCGATCACCATCCCGCGCATCACCGGGGTCGAGCGGGCGCCGGTGGCGGGGATGTGGGTGCTGCCTTAAAACAGGAGGCCCTAGACCCTAGACCCTAGACCCTAGACCCTAGACCCTAGACCCTAGGTAGTGGCTCGGGAGTCTTTGACTGAGATCATAGGTCCACCTCATTTTCGCACAGCGATCTTCGCAAAACGATCTAGGGTCTAGGGCATAGGTTCTGGGCCCTCAGAGTCGCGCAGGCGATGGACGAACCCCTCAAGCCGCCGATCATGGGATGTCCATGGAACTCCCCCCCGACCGCTCCCACATCCTGACCGAGGCCCGCAATACGGGCAGCACCGGACTGCACCGGTTGTCGGCGGCGGAGTGCGTGCGGCTGATGAACCGCGAGAACGCGGCGGTGCTGGCGGCGATGGAGCAGGCCGAGGCCGCTCTGACAGCGTTCATCACCGCCGCGGAGCCGGGCTTCATCGCCGGCGGGCGGCTGATCTACCTGGGCGCGGGCACCTCGGGACGGCTCGGCGTGCTCGACGCGTCAGAGGCGCCACCGACCTTCCAGGTCGAACCGGGGCGCGTGGTCGGAATCATCGCTGGCGGCGACGCGTCGCTGCGCCGTTCCAGCGAGAGCCGCGAGGACGAGATCCAGGGCGCGTGGGACGAGCTCACTGCGCTACACCTGGGCCGCCACGACACGGTCATCGGCATCGCGGCCGGTGGCACCACGCCGTATGCACTCGGCGCCCTGACCTTCGCCAAGACTCAGGCTGCAGAGGCGCCGCTGACCGCCTTCATCTCTTGCACGCCGGTAGTGCGTCCGGAGCACGCCGACCATCTCATCGTGCTGGCCAGTGGTCCCGAGGTGCTGACCGGTTCGACCCGGCTCAAGGCGGGGACGGTCACCAAGCTCGCGCTCAACACCATCTCGACCACGCTGATGGTGCGCGCCGGCAAGGCCTACGGCAACCTGATGGTCGATGTGCGCGCGACCAACGCCAAGCTGCGCGACCGCGCCGCGCGCATCGTCGCCGAACTGACCGGTCGCGACCGCGCCGCCGCCTTCGCCCTGCTCGACGCCGCCGGCGGGACCGTGAAGACAGCGGTGGTCATGGCCCGCTGCGCCCTCGACCGTCCCAGCGCCGAAGCCCGCCTCGCCGCCCACGCCGGCCGGCTCGATCGCGTGCTGGACGGCTGATTCCGGGGGTCGCTACCCGACGCGGCAGCGTTGCCCGCGCGTCTTGCCAAACGCATGGTCCCAGGGCCGCACCGGGTCGTCTCCCGTCATGCCCGTCGCCTCAGCCCGCTGGCAACTCGCCTGTCGCGACTCGCCGGCTGTACCTCGTGCCTCCTCCACGCGCCCCCGCCGCCCCGACCCGCCCTTGGACGGGCACCGGGCCACAGTTACGCTCGCCAGCCCCTGGGAGCCCGCATGCAGCGCCTCATCCCCGCCTTCACCCTGTTCGCGATCGTCACCGGCGGTGCCGTGACGGCCACCGCCGCAGAGGACCTGCCGAGCATCCACGACCTGTTCGTGGGCGTGCTGGTGACGCCCGTCCCGAAGATCCACGAAGAGACCCATGACAGCGCCAATACGGCGATCGCCACCGACTGGCGCGACCAGGACAGCAACGGTTTCGGCGTCAGCGTGGTCAGTCTCAATTGCAGCATGACCCATGACTGGGGCGGCATCATGTGGGGCGGCGAACTGGTCACCACCAAGGCGGACATCACCGCCGGCACGCTGCTGGAATCCGGCAGTCTGCCCGCCTACCGCAACCCGTCGACCGAACGCATGCAGTATCAGACCCTGGGCGCCAATCTGCTGGTCGGATACGAATATGGAATCGCGGCGCTGGAGGAGGACGAGTTCGGCGGCTGGGTCGAGGTCCTCGCGGTGCTCGGTGGCGGCGGCGTGCGCGCGGACTCCGAAGACCGCTTGAACCACACCGTCGTGCAGCGTAAGGGCGGCAACGGCGTTTATTACAACTACGGTCTGCGCGTCGCCGGTTTCCTCACCGAGCGGCGCTGGATCTTCGGCGCCTCGGTCGAGTGGCTGGCCGGCACCGCGCAAGTCGACATCGACTACGGCGGCGCGGCGAGCACGAAGATGACCATCGATCAGAACGGGCTGGGATTCGCGTTCCTGGCGGGCTACCGGTTCTGAGGGACGGGGCCCGCGTGGGTCAGGCTGACCGGACAGCAGGCGCCGAACTCGCGCCCATCCGAAGCCCGCGGCACGGCGGGCCGGTTCTGGACTAGACCTTCCGCGTGGGCGGCGTCGGAGCCGGCATCGCGCTGCCCGCCGCCGCGCGGATGCGCTCGCACAGCGCCACCACCGCCTGGCGCTGCGCCGGCAGGTCGGCGCCCAGGCCGAGGTCGGGGAAGTCGGCCAGCATGCGCTCGCATTCCTCACCAAGGCGCGAGCGCGCGGGGCCCCCGATGCGCGTCACCAGCACGCGGTGCTCGAGGAGGCGCGTGCGCGCCTCGGCGATGGCGTCGCGTTCAGCGGCCACGCGCTTGCCGACTTCAAGCAGGCCGCCACGCAGGCGACCCTCCGCGAAACCGGCGCCGCTGGGCGCGCCGCGCGCCAGGCCGGCGGGATCGCCGAGCGCCAGCAGGCACTCCTCGAGCACGCCGCCCAGCTCGCGCACCTGCCCGGCGCAACCCAGGGCCAGGACCAGGCGGGCGGCATCGGCTGGCACGGCGTCGTCCCATACCGCGAGCAGCCCGGCGCAACGGTCGGCGGCGCGCTTGGTGTCCTGTGGCTTGGTCGCAGCGAGATCGAGGCGGCGGGACAGCGCATCGAGGTAGACATCGGCGCGGCGCAGTGCGTGCCAGGGCAGGCGCGCCGGCAGGTCGGGCGCGGACAGCCGCGCCACCTGCTCGGCGGCGCTGGCGATCGCCGCCGCCGCGGCCAACGATTTGGCGCCTTGCTTGAGGCGCGCGCGCAGCGGCTCGGCGCGTGCGCAGATGCGCTCGAGCAGGGCATCGATCTCGCCGCCCGCCGCGACAAGGGCGACCTGGGCGCGTTCCTGTAGGTCGACGAAGGCCGCCGCGTCGCGGATGCGACCGCGTTCGACGCTGCGCAGCACGCTCAGCGCGCAGGCCCTGCGCAGCGCCCCGCAGCGCGCACCGAACAGGCGCTCGACGCGCGTGGTCAGCACCAGCGGTGCCGGGGCCAGCGCGAGTGCGGACAGCTCCCCATCGCAGGCCGCCTCGAGCAGCGCGTCCAGGCCGTCATCGTGCCAGGCCTGCGCGGCAAGGGCGCTGGCGAAGACCGTGCGTCGCGCCGCCACCAGCCCGCGCTCGTCGCGGCAGCGCATCAGCGCGACGTGGCCGGTCACGCCGCCGGCCGCGACCTCGCCCGGGCAGTCGCCGGGCCAGACGGTGGCCGGCGGCGTCTCCCACAGGCCGCGCAACACGCGCAGGCGATCGCCGGCAGCGGCGGCCTGAGCAGCGAGGAATTCCGGATCGCGGCCCTCGTAGGCGAGGGTGCCATCGACGCCGCGGATGCGAAAACGCAGGCGCAAATGCGCGGGCAAGGCCCCGGCCATGAACGGCGGGCAGGGCTGGCCGAGCCGTTCGCGCACCAGTTCGCCGAGCAGCTGCGGCAGACCGCGGCGGGTGGCCGAGTCAGGCAGGGCGAGGCAGCGCGCGGTCAGGTCGCGGGCGCTGTCGGCGAGCGGGATCAGGCGCCGTCGCAGGTCCTTCGGCAGCTGGCCGAGATACGCCTCGATGGTCTCGGGCAGCGCACCCGGCACCAGCCAGTCGAGGCGGCCCTGGTCGACCAGCGCGAGCTGGTCCTCACGCAGCTCGAGGGTCGCGCCGTCGTCGGTGTCACCGGGCACGAAGCGGTAGCGCAGCCCCAGGCGCTGGCCGCCCATCGCGATCTCCTCTGGGAAACCGGCCGCGGCGCGCGCCACCGCCTCGGGGTCGGCGAGGTCGGCCGCGGCTATTACCAGGCGGTCTTCACCGTGCGTGCGGAACCAGCGGCGCAGCGCGTCGCTGGAGGCGATCACCGGCGGATCGGCGGTGTCCAGGCCGAGCCGTTCGCGGTAGAATGCCGCGATTTGCGCGTCATCGATCCACAGCGTCGGATCGCGCAGGCGGTCGCGCAGGCGGCGCGCATCGGCCAGAACCGCGCGGTTGCGCGCGATGACGGGGAACTCGCCGTCAAGGTGCTCGCCACACAGGCCCTCATGCACGAACACCGCGGTCGCGTCCCGCGCATCGATGCGCTCGTACGGCACCATGCGCCCGCTTCGCACCGGCAGGCCCTTCCAGGTGACGGTCTCGGTGCACACCACTTGGCGGCGCTTGACGTGCCAGTGCGGATCGCGGTGGCGGCGGCGCACCCGGTCCCCGGCGAGCTCGACCACCCATTCCGGATCGATGGGCGCGCACAGCCGCGCGAACAGCCGGCTGGTCTCGACCACCTCGCAGGCGACCAGCCACGGCGGTGGCGGCGGCGCGCGCTTGCCATCGTCGACCTTCCCGGCGCGCAGCGCGCTGCCGGGATGGACGTGCAACTGGCGGTCGCCGGCGCCGCGGAAGACGCGCTGCTCGGGATCGTACATCAGCACGTTGCCGAGCATGCCGGCGAGCACCGCGCGGTGCACGCGGTCCAGCGGCCACGCCTCGGCCGGGTGGCCTGTCGGCGGCACGACCGCGCCCTTGGCCTGGCCCGCGCCCGCGGGGCCCGCGCGGCGCTCGCGGATGGCCTGCCACAGCTGGTGGCGCACGTCCGCCCACTCGCGCATGCGGCGGAAGCCGATGAAGCCCGACTCGCAGAAGCGCTTGCGTGCGGATGCCGAGGCCGCTTCCTGGTAACGGTCCCACAGGCGCAGCACGGTGGCCAGGTCGCCCGCCTCGTGCGCCATGGCCTTGTGCGCGCTGTCGGCCTTGGACTCGGAGCCGAGCGGCCGCACGCGCGGATCCTGCACCGACAGGAAGGCCGCGATGGTGCAGGCCTCGTGCGGCACGCCCTCGGAAAGCCCGGCGAGCAGGATGCGCGCGACCTGGGGGTCGGCGGGGATCGACGCGAGTTGACGCCCCATGTGGGACAGCGCGGACTGCTGGTCGCGAGGCGCGGAGTGCGGAGTGCGGAGTGCGGAGTGCCGGTCTCCTGGCGCGGTGGCCGCTGCGCTGGCGTCGCCAGGCGTGCGTTGAGAATCAACCTGCTGCTGGTCGGAGTCCGTGGGGACAGGCCGCCGCTTCGACGCAGGCACCTGCGCATTCCGCACTCCGCACTCTGCATCTCTCGGCGGGTCCGCAAACGCCCCGAGTTCATCGAGCAGCGACCTGGCCTGCTGCCACGCATGCCCCACGGGCGCATCCAGCCATGGGAACGATTCCGGCTGCCCCAGCCCCATGCCCAGGCACTGCAGCAGCACGCCGGCAAGGTTGGAGCGCAGGATCTCGGGTGTGGTGTAGGGATCGCGCGCGGTGAAGTCCTCCTCGGGGAAGAGGCGGATGCACACGCCGGCCGAGACCCGGCCGGCGCGGCCGGCGCGCTGCGTGCTGCTCGCCTGTGAGATCGCCTCCACCGGCAGGCGCTCGGTGCGCGAGCCGGCCTGGTAGCGCTTGATGCGCGCCAAGCCGGTGTCGATGACGTAGCGGATGCCACTGATGGTCAGCGAGGTCTCGGCGATGTTGGTGGTGAGCACGATCTTGCGCCCGCGCACCGGCTGGAAGACGCGTTGCTGCTCCTTGGGGGTCAGGCGGCTGAACAGCGGCAGCACGGTCGCCCCGGCGAGGTCGTCGAGGCGGCGGCCAGCCTCGATGATGTCGCGCTCGGTGGGCAGGAAGCACAGCACGTCGCCGGGCTCGCGGTCGCCGTGCACCTCGCGGATCGCCGACAGTGCCGCGCCGAGGTAGCCGATGTCGTCGTCACCGGGCGGTTGATACCGGATCTCGACCGGGAACATGCGCCCTTCGACCGCGATGATCGGCACCGGCGGCGGGACATGCGCGCTCTCCGCCAGCGGCCGCGAGAAGTAGGTGGCGAAGCGCTCGGCCTCGATGCTCGCGGACGCGATCACCACCAGCAGTTCCGGCCGGCGCTCGCGCAGCAGGCGCAGCAGGCCAAGCAGCAGGTCGACGTTGAGGTTACGCTCGTGCGCCTCGTCGACGATCACCGCGTCGTAGCGGGACAGCTCAGCGTCGTTGGCGAACTCGGCGAGCAGCAGGCCATCGGTGACCACCCGTACCAGGGTGTCGGCGCCGGCGCGGTCGTCGAAGCGCACACTGTGCGCGACCACGCCCTCCGCCGCCGCCAGCTCCTCGCGGATGCGCGCCGCCATCGCCACGGCCGCGACGCGGCGCGGCTGGGTCAGCGCGATCATGCCGCGCCGGCCATAGCCCGCCTCAAGCAGCATCTTCGGCAGCTGGGTGGTCTTGCCCGAGCCGGTCGCGCCGGTCAGCACCACCACCTTGCTGCGCGCGATCTCAGCGAGGATCTCATCACGCCGCGCCGCCACCGGCAGCTGCTCCGGATAGGCGATGGTCAGCGGCAGGGCGCTGCGGCGCTGGACTTCGGCCACGCCCTGGGCGAGCCGCGCCGCGACCTCGTGCAGGGTGCGGTCCGCGGCCTGCCCGCGCGCCAGACGCTGGGCAGCCTGGCGCAGGCGCGGCTCGGCCCACAGCGCATCGCCGACGCGCGCGGCGGCGGCCTGGGCGCGCAGGGCCTCGACGGTGGGAGTTTCCGGGGCCATGGGGCGCGGAGTGTGCCAAACCCATAGCGGAATGCACTGCATAGCGGGGCGCAGGGTCGCAGGACGACTAGGGTTGCGGCGTGGGTGCGGTGAAAACCTCCAGACTCGCACGGACCGGCGTAGGTCGTACAGCGGGGCGGTGATCCTTGCGTCCCCGCCCCGCGGCGCGCTAATGCGATCAGGAGAGCGCCATGGGATCCACTACCCTCATCATCCTCGCCGTCGTCGGAGCGGTCGTGCTGCTGGCCCTGATCGTCGTGGTCTGGGCGGTCAGCGTGTTCAACAACCTGGTGACGCTGCGCAACCGCACCAAGAACGGCTTCTCGCAGATCGACGTGCAGCTCAAGCGCCGCTACGACCTGATCCCCAACCTGGTCGAGGTCGCTAAAGGCTACATGAAGCACGAGAGCGCGACCCTTGAGGCGGTCATCGCCGCGCGCAACAGCGCGGTCGCCGTCCAGGCCAAGGCCGCCGCCGATCCCACCGACCCGGCGGCGATGAAGCAGCTGCTCAGCGCCGAGAGTGCAGTCACCGGCAGCCTCGGCCGGCTGTTCGCGGTCTCCGAGGCCTATCCCGACCTCAAGGCCAATACCACCATGACCCAACTGTCGGAAGAGCTGACCACCACCGAGAACAAGGTGTCGTTCGCCCGCCAGGCCTACAACGACGCGGTGCTGGGCTACAACACCGCGCGCGAGGTCTTCCCCGGCAACATCTTCGCCGGCATGTTCAACTTCACCGCTGCCACCGCCTACGAGATCGAGGCCGCGGCGCAGCGCGAGGCGCCGAAGGTGTCGTTCACCTGAATCCCGACCTGGAGCGCGTGCGCAGGCCGGGCTGAAGGCATTCGGGCACTCCGCACTCCGCACCTCGTTTCTCGCTTCTCGCTTCTCGCCACCCTGCATCGCACCCCCTCCACCGCGATCGAGGCCCGTCCCCGACCATGGATTTTTTCGCGCGCCAGGATTCCGCCCATCGCCAGAGCCGGCGGCTCGGCTGGCTGTTCGCCATGGCCGTCATCGGCGTGGTGGTGGTGCTGAACATCGCCGCCGCCTTCGCCGTCACGGCGTGGCTCGCACAGGGGCGCACCCACGACCGCCAGGCGATGGAATACAGCCCAGACCAGGTCGTGCTGCTGCGCTGGAAGGTGCACGGGCTGCTTACTCTTGGAACCCTGGTGGTGGTCGCGCTGGGCTCGCTGTACAAGACCGCCCAGCTCGCAGCGGGCGGCGCGGTGGTCGCCGAGATGATGGGCGGGAGGCGCATCGACCGCAATTTGTCCGGCGCGGCCCCGGCGGAACGGCGGCTGCTGAACGTGGTAGAAGAGATGGCGATCGCCTCGGGCGTGCCCATGCCCCAGGTCTTCGTGCTGCCCGAGGACGGCATCAACGCCTTCGCCGCCGGGCACCGTGCGGACGACGCGGTGGTGGCCGTCACCGAGGGCACGCTGGCGCGGCTGACGCGCAGCGAGCTGCAGGGCGTGGTCGGCCACGAGTTCAGCCACATCCTCAACGGCGACATGGGCATCAATCTGCGCATGCTCGGCCTGGTGCATGGCCTGCTGCTGATCGCGCTGATCGGCGAGGTGATCATGCGCACCACCTATTATTCGCGCTCGTCGTCGAACGACCGGCGCGACGGCAACGGCATCTTCTTCGCGGGCGTCGCGCTGTTCGCGATCGGCTACGTCGGCTATTTCTTCGGCAACCTCATCAAGGCGGCGATGAGCCGGCAGCGCGAGCAGCTCGCCGACGCCTCGTCGGTGCAGTTCACGCGTAATCCCGACGGCATCGGCAACGCCCTCAAGAAGATCGGCGGCGGCTATAGCGAGTCGCGCCTGACCAGCCCGCACGCGGCCGAGTGCAGCTCCATGTGCTTCGGCGAGGCCATCCCGCTGTCGTTCAGCGGCCTGTTCGCCACCCACCCACCCATCGACGAGCGCATCCGCGCCGTGGATCCTGCCTGGGACGGGCGCTTCCTACCCGCGCCACGCCTCGATGCCGCGGTGGAGCGGGAAGCGCCGGAGCACGCCGCGCCGGTCAGCATGATGGGGCTCGCCGCCGCCCCTGGCGCGGTGCGCATCGCCGCCGATGACGTCACTGCGCGCGCCGGCACGGTCGCACCCGACGATGTCGCCTACGGCGCCGCGCTGCTCGCGCGCATCCCTACCGGACTGCTCGATGCGGCGCACGAGCCGTTCTCCGCCCGCGCGGTCGCGCTCGCCACCCTGTTCGATACCGATCCGGCGCAGGCTGCGGCGCAGCGCGAGCTGATCGCGCGCGCCGATCCCGACCTGACACGCGTGCTGCCGCGCATCCAGGGCCTGGTCGTGGGCCTGGGTCCCGGCGCGGCCCTGCCGCTGCTGCTGGTCTGTATTCCAGCGCTGCGCCAGCTGACCTTGCCGCAACGCGACGCCTTCCTCGCGCTCAGCGAGAGCCTGGTTGCCAATGACGGCGTGGTCAGCCTGCACGAGTTCGCTTTGGCCAAACTGCTCGCCGTCCACCTCGGCCCGGCGCCGGAACGCACCGAGCGCATCTACGCGATGAAGCCGCTGCTGCCGCATCTCGCGGTGCTGCTGTCCGCGCTCGCGCGCAGCGGCAGCGCCGACGACGCGGGCGCGCGCCGCGCCTTCGCCGCCGGCAGCGCCAAGGTGCTGCTCGCGGGCGAGGCCCTTGATTTCCTGCCGCCAACCGCCGCCACCGCCGCGACCCTCGACCGCGCCCTCGCCGGCCTCGCCCTGGCCAGCACCGGCATCAAGCGCCGCGTCCTGACTGCGTGCGCCTGGTGCGTCGCCGCCGACGGCACCGTCACGGTCGCAGAAGCCGAGCTGCTGCGCGCCGTCGCGGATTGCCTGGGCTGCCCGCTGCCGGCATTCGCGGATGCGGTGGCAGCGTAGCGCGCAGGCCGCGGGACGCCGAGCTGCACCGGCGATTGACGCCAGGACCAGCGGCGACGTTCACCGCACAGGTCCGACCTCCGCCACGCGTCCGGTCAGGACATCGCGCACCCGGACGCGCAGACCCTGCCCATCCTCATCCGCCAACGGCAGGCTGAGCGTGCCGCGCCCATCGGCGCCGCTGAGCGCGTTGCGCACGAGGTGGCGCAGCGGCGCGCCGGCCGCATCCAGCACCTCGATGTGTACCACGTGCGGGGCGAAGGCCGTGACCGGCGCGTGCAGCTGCCAGGCGATGCGCAGGTCGCCGTCGGCGATCGCCGCGGTGACCGTGAACCCGGTACTGGCGTAGGGCAGCAGCGCGAGTGGATGGCCCTCGCCGGCGCGCATGGGCACGCTGATCACCTGACCATCGCCGCTCAACACTGCACCGCTGCGGCAGTCGATGCAGGTCACTGCGCCAAAGCCGGACAGATCCACGCGCACGCTCTCGACCTCGGCGCCGGCGGTGGCGTCCTTCTCCTGATGGGCGACGCCGTCGGCGCCGACCACCTCGTGCATGCCGATGGGCGCGCGCAGCAGGGTGAGCAGATATGCCGGCACGGTTCCGGACAGGGCGTGCACGACCGCGGTGGTGCCGGGGCCAACGGTGAGCGGCACCTGGGGCTTCGCCCCGGCCTTGGCCAGCGCTGCTCGCAAGTCCCCCTTCACTGCCGCGAAACGGGTCAGGCGCTGGGCCAGCGCCGGCGCCAGCGGCACTGGCCGCAGGAACTCATCGAGCTCGGGTTCGTCCGTGACCAGCGCCATACCACCATGGTCGAGCAGCGCGGCGATCGCCGGCAGAACCGCCACGCCACCGGGCCCTGCACCGCGGCCGACGGCCAGCGTCATGGGCAAGGCGAGCACGCGCACTCCGCGCTTCTCAAGCACCCCGGCCGCGACCTCGGCGTCGCTGACCAGGAACGGATCCAGGCCGGCGGCGGTGAGCGCTGCCAGCAGCGTCTCCTCAGCCTTTTTGAACTCCTCGAAACGGCCGCGCGCCCAGGCGGCGCGCTGACTGGGCGCACTCCACAGTACCGCCACCGGCGAGAACACCCGCGTGGCCTGCTGGTACTGCATGCCCACCCCGGCGCGCAGCTCGGCGAGCGCCCGCTGGTAGTCGCGGCCAGAACGGCAGAAGGTCAGATCGGGGTCGTGCAGGCTCGGCCACCAGAACAGCGCCGCGCCGGCGGCGCCGTCAAGCAGGTCAGACCATAGCTGGTGGGCCACCGACGGGCCGCTGCGGCCGTAGGCGCACCACGGCGTGGCGCGCAGTTCCGGTCCTCCCCAGCAGTGCCGCTGCAGCTCCTGGTGGCGGCCGCCGTAGCCGCACACCGCGCCCAGGGTGGGCGTGAGCTTGGCCCAGTCGATGCCATTGAACACCGCCTGTTCCTGGGTGCCCGAGACGCTCAGGCGCGCCTCCGGATAGCCGGCGTGCACCGCCTCGCCATAGAGGCGGAAGACCCCGGCCCAGGCATCATCGTTGTGGTCGCGCCAGGCGTTCCACAGGCCGAGGTGGCCGCTGTCCTTGGCCTCCTGGCCGGTCTGAGGACCGACCTGCTCGAAGCTGGCGAAGGCGGTGCCGAAGGCGGCGTTCAGCGCGGCGATGCTCCCGAACTGCGTCTGCAGATGGGCGCGGAAGGCTGCGACGTTGGCGGGGTGCTCGTCGAGGTCAAACTCGGTGGTGTAACTGGTCAGCGAGGTCTCGTCCGAGGTGATCAGTGAGAGCGGCGCATACGGGACCATGTCCTTCGCCAGCGCGGTGACGCGCGCGCGCTCCTTGGCGGCGAATTCGGGATCGGCGAATGACGGCTTGCG
The DNA here is from genome assembly GCA_038213805.1 of Planctomycetota bacterium. Lineage (GTDB taxonomy): Bacteria > Planctomycetota > UBA11346 > UBA11346 > UBA11346 > BOG-1363. Next base: position 69,419 of record JBBQSO010000016.1, read on the forward strand.
CACCAGTGCGCTGCGCTCCTTGTGCTCGCGCCAGATGCGCATCTGCCCCTCGAGATCGTCGACATGCAGACCGTTGGCGAAGCCGACCACCTGCAGGCGCATGCCACCGCGCAGCAGCCGCCGCCACTCGTCGGGATCGCCCGGACTGGCGGTATTGCCGGTCAGGCCGAACTCGCGCATGCGCGCCATCTCGAGATCGGCGAGGAAGGGCAGGCCACGCTCGTCCCAGGTGAAGACCTCGTAGTCGTTCCAGCGCGGCGTCGGCGTGACCACCACCTCGGCCCGTCCCTCAGCGATCAGACGGCCATCGCGACGCGCCTGCAGGCGCACCAGCGCCACCGCTTGGCGCACGCGCGCGGTCGGCAGGGTCACGGTGCCGGTCGCAGCCGTGACCGGGACGGTGGCGAGCGTACGCCAACGGCCGTCGCCGAGTTCACCGAGCACCGCGCTCCAGGTCGCGCCCGCAGATTTTTCCGGGGCGGCGAAGGTCAGCGTGATCGACGTCCCCGGCATGACCGACACCGGCGCCTGCACCGGGAAGCGCAGGAAGGCCGGATCCGGATCGGCGAAGCCCAGCTCCCAGTCGGTGACCGCGCCGGCCGCGTCCTTCCACTGCCGCACGCTGTACCAGGGATCTGCGTCGTCGCCCTTCACGGCCAGGACCTGCGGCTCGCCCTGGCGGCTGAGCGGCCGGTTGCCGGCCCAGGCCGCGGCGCGCGCCAGCAGCGCGTACCACGCCTCCCAGTAGCGGTGCTCCGGGCGGGCCACGAAGTCGTCGGGCACCGCCATATAGGGCGTCAGCGATGGGCTGCGCGCGGCGATCGTCACCACCCGACCCTTGCCGACCTGGCGCACCGCCAGCACCGGGGTGCCATTGGCCAGGGCGATCAGCACCTGCGCGCCAGGCGCGACCACGCAGCGCTGGGTCTCCATCTGCCCGGTGGGCAGGGCGTCGAGCGGCACACCCGCGGTGAGCGGATGCGCGCCCTGCGCGACCCAGCGCCCGCCGAATTCGCGGCCTTCGCTGGGCGCGTGCATGCCGCCGCCGTCGTCGGCCCAGTCGCTGGCGCCGTCGATCAGGGCGCTGAGCGCGCGCAGGTCCTCTGGCCAGGGTTGCCCGCGCTCACCGGGGAAAGGATTGATCAGCACCAGGCCCTCGCCCTGGTCGCGCACCCGCGCCAGCAGGGCCTGGCGTGCGGCCAGGCCAAAGCGGTTCCAGCCCATCGGCGTCGACATCACCAGGACCTCGAAGTGCTCCGGGCCAAGCAGCGAGCTCGCCAGGTAGCGCTGCATCAGCGCGCAGTCCAGCCCATGGCCGCGTTCGCCGTACGCGTCGCCAAAGCCCCAGGTGTTATCCCCCCACTCGCGGTCCCACGACAACACGCTCGGCTGCAGATCGATGCGCTCCATCAACTCGACCACTTCGCGGCCGGTACGCACTCCGGCCAGGGCGAAGGCGCGCAGCGGCCCACCGGCGAGCCCATGCGCGAACGGCAGGTGCGGCGACGACACTGTCATGGTCGGCTGATGGTCGAGGCGCTCCGCATAGGGGATGAATGGCACTTTCTCGGCCTCCATCCTCCCCAACCGAATGTCGTCGAACCACACCGTCAACCCGGCCGGCGGGTGATCGAAGAACAGGGTCATGGAGGTGACGGCGTGCAGGTCGATGCTCTTGCCGATCGCCGCGACCGGGATCTGCACCCGCGTCCGCCCCGCCGCCACGCGCACCTCGCCGTTGTAGCGCGAGGCGTAGCCCGCGCTCTTCGCATCGTCAACGCGCACCGCCAAGGTGCGCTCGCTGGTCGACCACACCGAGAACGACAGCGCCTCGTGATGCGACCAATCGCGCGGCACGCGCGCGCCGTGCAGCGTCAGCGCCGGGTAGTCACCGCTCACCGCCACCATCTTCAGGGCGGTGTCGCGCTCCGTGACCGAACGCGGGCCGACCGACAACGTCACGTGGTCGTGGTCCCAATCCACGCCTTGGAGGTCCTCAGGGACTGCGAAGTGTGCCAGGAGCACGCCGCTGTCCGCCTCGGCGGACCAGCTACGGATGGAGAACGTGAGGATCGCAAACGCGTACAGGGCGGATGTAAGGACGGTGCGCATAGAACGCCTACGCTAGCATCAGTAGGCCGTTGCTGAGACGCGCAGCACGAAGTGAGGACGCCAATCGTCTCATCGCGCCGGGACGATCCTCCAATGCTGTAGCCGTGCTGGCGAGTTGGCTCGTTTCTAAGCCAAGTCCGCAAGCATTTCAGCGTAATTCAGCGCTACCCAGCCTCGCCCCGCATCAACACCAGCATGTTGTCCCGATGCACTGCCGCCTTGGGCAGCGCATAACCGAGCGCGTTGCTCGCCGCATCGAGGCGCTTGCCGCAGATCGGTCCGAGCTCCGCCGCGGACAGCGACACCAGTCCGCGCGCGACCTCGTCCCCGGCGGGATCGACGATGGCCACCGTGTCGCCGCGTTCGAAGCGTCCGTCGCAGCGCAGGATGCCGGCGGGCAGCAGGCTGCGCCCGCCGCGCATCAGCGCCTGGGCGGCGCCGGCGTCGACGTGCAGGTGGCCCTTCACGCGGCGTGCGACTGCCAGCCAGCGGCGGCGGCCATCGGCGCGCTCGCCGTGGCCGGGTACGCGCGTGCCGATGGATTCGCCGGCGACGATGCGCTCGATGACGCGCGCTTCGCGCGCCAGGGCGATGGTGGTGGTCACGGCTGCACCGCTGGCCAGGCGCGCGGCCTCGATCTTCGAACGCATGCCGCCGCGCCCGCGCGCGCCGGCGCCGCCGGCGGCGGCGACCATGCGCGCGGTGACCAGTGGGATCTCGTCCAGGCGCTTGGCGTCGGGGTTGGTGCGCGGGTCGGCATCGTAGACGCCGTCGATGTCGGTGAGCAGGATCAGGCGCTCGGCGCCGAGCTGGGTGGCGACCAGGGCCGAAAGCCGGTCGTTGTCGCCGACGGTCAGCTCCTCGACGGCGACGGTGTCGTTCTCGTTGATCACCGGCACCGCACCGAACTCGAACAACGCCTGAAAGGTGGCGGTGAGGTTGAGGTAGCGCTCGCGCTCGGTGAAGTCGTCGTAGGTCAGCAGCACCTGCGCAGCGACGAGTCCGTGCGCTGCAAGCGCGACTTCCCAGCGGTGCGCGAGCGTGGCCTGGCCGATCGCGGCCAGCGCCTGGCGCTCGGGCAGGCCGGGCGGCCGTTCGGCCAGGCCGAGGATGCCGACGCCACTGGCGACCGCGCCGCTCGACACCAGCACGGGCTGAGCGCCGCCGCGCGCGATCGCCGCGAGCTGCGCCGCGACTGCATCGAGGTAGGGCAGATCGATGCGGCCAGCGCGGTCCACCAGGCTGTTCGAGCCGATCTTCACCACCACCACGCAGCGCGCGTCAGCGGCCATCGCCAGGCTCCTTGTCCGTGGTGCCGGCGTCCAGCTTGCCCGGGCCCTTGGCCGGAGCTTCTGGAGTGGTCTCGGGCGCTGCCGTAGGTAAGACAGGTGCATCTGCCACAGGTTCGGCCGTAGTTTCAGGCGCCGCAACGGGCGCGTCGGCCAGGGGTTCGGCCGCAGTCACGGGCGGATCCGCGGGCGGATCGCTCAGGGTATCGGCAGGGACGATCTCATCGCCCAGCGCCTCCTGCGCATGCGAACTCTCGTCGTGATCGCGGCCGAAGTGGTGGTCGTCCTCGCTGCGCGACGCCTCCGGCGGCACCTCGCCGGTGATGGCGTGGTGATGCTCCTCGTCGACGTGGACGTCGTGATGGCCGCTGACGTTCGCAGCCTGGGCCGCGCCGTGGTCGTAGGCACTGCGCGGCACGGTCGCACCCGGCGCATCCCAGGCCGCCGGCGCGGGCGGTGGGAACTGTTGCGCCGCTGCAGCCACCGGCGCGTGGCGGGCGTTGTACCACATCATCAGGCGGCTGGCGAGCAGACCGCCCTCGAAGAGCATCTGCAGCGGGATCATCATCACGATCATGCTGGTACCGTCCGGCGGCGTGACCAGCGAGGCGATCACGGTGTTGATCAGAATGACGAACTTGCGCATCTTCGCGAGCTTGGCCGTGGTGACGAAACCGAGCCGGACGAGGATCATCACCAGCCACGGGATGTCCATCATCAGGCCGAAGCACACCGTCATCATGGTGAACGACGCCTGGTAGATGGCCTGCGGCACCATCTGCTCCTTGAGCGTCGGATCGCCCGCCGACCATTCGAGCAGCCACGCGAAGTAATAAGGCAGGCCCCAGAAATAGCCGAGCACCGCCCCGGCGTAGAAGAACAGGATGCCGGCGGGCACGAACAGGAAGGCGAGCTGGCGTTCCTTGTGCAGCAGGCCGACGCTGACGAACCGCCAGATCTGGTAGACCAGGAAGGGGATGGCCACCACCAGCGCCGCGTAGAAGCTGACCGACATCGACACCATCGCGCTCTCGGATAGATTCATGCTGACCAGCACGCGTGCAGGATTGCGTGCGGCTCCCGCACCGCTGCCAGCGACGGTGCTGATGATGCCGGTCGCGGCGTCGACCTTGCGGATGCGCTGATTGTTGGTGTCGGCGATGTAGAGATTGCCGGCGGCGTCGACGCTGACCGCACCCGGGCAATCCAGCTGCGCCTCGATCGCCGGGCCGCCATCGCCGGAGAAGCCGGCCATGGCTGTGCCCGCCACGGTGGTCACGACGCCAGTGGCCTTGTCGATCTTGCGGATGCGCGAATGGAACTGGTCGGCAATGTACACGTTTCCTGCGCCATCGACGGCGAGCGCCGCCGGATTGTTGAGCGCAGCCTCGAGCGCCGGCCCACCGTCGCCCGGCAGCGGCTTGCCGGCCTCCGCCTTCGCTTCGCTGACCAGCGGCGTGGCATGCACCCTGCCATCGCCCGAATCCAGACCCAGCGCCCGCGCCTGCTCGGGCCCGAGGATGTGGATCGCGTGGATCAGCGGCTGCACGTAGACGACCTTGAGCTCCTTGTTGTAGGCGAAGCCCGCCAGGAAGCCCACCACCAGCACCGCGATCGGCACCATCAGCCGCTTGCGCAGCTCGTGCAGGTGGTCGCCGAGGCTCATCGGCATGTCGATCAGGTGCGGCAGCGGGTTCAGGCGGACCATGCGCCCCCCTGCGTCACGAAGCCCGCGCTCTGCGCTGGAGCCCGCGTACGGACCGGCCCGGCGATCGCCATCAGCTCACGCCCCCACCGCATGGACGGCCGCCGCCAGCACCCCGGCGCGCGCCGCCACGATCCGGGCCAGGTCGCGTGCAGCGCCATGCTTCTCGATCAGCCGCACCAGGTGGCTGCCGACGATCACACCGTCGCCGAAACCGGCGGCGAGCGCGGCCTGCTCCGGCGTCGAGATGCCGAAGCCGATGCATACCGGCGCGTCCGCGACCTTCTTCAGCGCCGCCACCTGCTTTGCCAGGTCGGCAGGCAGGTCGGCGCGTTCGCCGGTGACGCCAAGACGGCAGACGTAATAGAGGAAGCCGCGGCTCTCGCGCATCAGCATGCGCTTGCGCGCCAGCGGCGTGGTCGGCGCGGACAGGCACACCGTGGCCAGGCCGGCGGCGCGCATCGTGACCAGGAACTCCGCACCCTCTTCCGGCGGCAGGTCGAGCGGCAGCAACCCGTCGACCCCGGCCGCGACCGCATCGCGCGCGAAGGCCTCCATGCCGTACGCCAGCACCGGGTTGACGTAGGTGAAGAACAGCAGCGGCACGTTGGTGCGCGCACGGATGCGCTGCACCGCCGCAAGCACCCCGCGCACGGTGGTCCCGGCCTTCAACGCGCGCTCGCAGGCCGCCTGGTTGGCTGGACCATCCGCCATCGGATCCGAGTACGGGATGCCAAGCTCGATGATGTCGACGCCGGCCTCCGCCATGGCCACCACCAGCTCGACGGTGGCGTCAAGGTGTGGGTCGCCGGCGCAGATGTAGGCGATGAAGGCCTTCCGCCCGTGCGCCCGCAGCTCACTGAACCGTTGCGCGATGCGGTTGGCGGGCGGGGCGGAAGGTGCGTCCGGAAGTCCGGAAGTGCGGAATTCCCGCAGTCCCCTGGGCACAGGCCCGCTGGCGCGGCCGGCCGCCGTGGCATCGGTAACGGCTGTCGCCACCCCGGGCGTCCGGCCGTACGGCCTTACGGGCTTACGGGCCCGGGCGC
>JBBQSO010000017.1:0-74392 GCA_038213805.1 Planctomycetota bacterium
GATGGCTGATGGCTGATGGCTGATGGCTGATGGCTGATGGCTGATGGCTGATGGCTGATGGCTGATGGCTGATGGCTGATGGCTGATGGCTGATGGCTGATGGCTGATGGCTGATGGCTGAAAAAACCGGCGCTTCGCGCCGGTTTTTTTTATGAATTGCAGTTCCAAGCAGTCCCGTGGTTGGCTTTGCCGCTGATTGTCCCGCCGACAACCATCTCGTCCTGCGCCGTCAGCTATCAGCTATCAGCTATCAGCTATCAGCTATCAGCCCGCTTCAAGGCGAAGCCTTGAGCGTCGTATGGATGTGCCCGCGGTTGTTCTCGTAATCGATCAGCACTTTCTCCGAGCCCAGCTTCCAGTCCCACTTGCCGCCATCAGCGCAGCGCTTGTCGGCGCTGCCCCAGAAGGCCAGGCGCAGGCCGGCGTTGCCGCCCTGCGCGACCAGCAGCGCGCGCATGCGCCGCGCGATGCTCGGCGCGAAGAAGGCGAGGCGCTGCTCGACCACCTCGTCGACCTTGGCCTGCGCGGCGGCGCTCAGCCCACCGACCAACGCGCCGGAGCCGGCGATGGGTGCGCCGCTGTCGGCCTTGCCGACCAGGCAGACCTTGGCGCGATCGTCGGGACTGAGTGTGCTGTAGAGGGCGATGAGGCGGTCCTCCCAAGCCTCGAAGCCGACCGGCGGGTTGGTGCCGAGCAGCACCGGGCCGACCGTGGTGGGCTGGCCATCGTCGCGCTCGCTGTCGACCAGGGTGAGGTGCTGCTCGGAGACCCGCCAGCTCCATGGCCCGCTGGCGCTGGGGGGATCCATGAAGGCCAGCAGATAGTGGCCGAGACCGTCGGCGCCAGCCTGCGAAGCGATCTGCTCGCACAGACCGAGACCGGATGGCGAGGTGAAATCGTCGATCAGTGCGTGCACCAGCCCCTGCTGGCGGCCATCAAGGTCGCGGATCGGCAGGCCCGAGCGCGGCCCGCGCTCATCACCGCGTGGCGCGTCGTCACCGGCGACCATGGCGCGGGCGCGCTGCGCCGGCGATAGCGAAGCGAACAGCTCTTGGGCGGTTTCCAGAACGGTGGGTACGTGCGGCGCGGTTGGCGGAGCCGGGTGGACGCGCGGCGCGCTCGGAATGGTGGCCACCGGCGCTGGACGCGAGACCGGCACCGGCACCGGCAGGGGTGCGGGCGGCGGCACCACCAGTGCCGGTGCCGAACGGGGCGGCTCGGGGGCGGCGATCACGGCGACCGGCGCCGGTGCCGGTGCGATGACCGCCGGTACCGGATGGGCCTGCGGCTCCTGGCGCTGGCCACGGGTGGCGCAGGCGGTCAGGGCGCAGGCGCAGAGGCCGACCTGGGCAAGGAGTCTCATGGCGCTGTCCGCACGCGTGGCTATGGTCTCGGTCCGCCGCGCTCCGCAACGCCGGACGTCGACCCGGGGTGGGGCGGGCCCCCCGCCTGCGCCACCGGTCGGCGCACGGAAGCCCCGGAGGGAAGGCTTGACACCCTGGGGGTGCGGCCTAGCCTCTCCGTCCCTTTCCTGTAGGGGCGAAGGTTTCGCCGCCTTCGCGGTAGCGTGTCCTGCGGCATCGGCCGGTGACCCGCCTCCGTAGCTCAGCTGGTAGAGCAACGGTTTTGTAAACCGTAGGTCGCCGGTTCGAGACCGGCCGGTGGCTCCATCCGCTCGGTTTCGTTTCGGTTCGTGTTTCTGCTTCTGTTTCGGCTTCGCGCTCTTTGGCATCCGGTCGTGGTATTTTGAAATCGGGCATGCGGGTAGATACCGAAGTGGCCAAACGGGGCAGACTGTAAATCTGCTGGCTCACGCCTTCGAAGGTTCGAATCCTTCTCTGCCCACCATCACGCCACTCCCATGCGGGTGTAGCTCAATGGTAGAGCGACAGCCTTCCAAGCTGACGACGAGGGTTCGATTCCCTTCACCCGCTTCGCGAGTTCCACGACCACCTGCCCCACAACCTGCGTTTCGCCTTCGGTTGCTGCCTTAGCTCAGCTGGTAGAGCACGTCCTTGGTAAGGACGAGGTCTTGGGTTCGAATCCCAAAGGTAGCTCCATATCCCGGTCCCCGTCTTCACCCTCATCAGGTCGCGCTCGCGGCCACCAGTCCCAGGAGCCTGACATGGCCAAGGAAAAGTTCGTCCGCAATAAGCCGCACGTCAACGTCGGCACCATCGGTCACATCGACCACGGCAAGAGCACCCTGACTGCGGCCCTGGTCCACGTCTCGGCGCTGCGCGGCCTGGCCGAGAAGCGCTCGTACGCGGAGATCACCAAGGGTGGTACCGTGCGCGACGCCAACAAGACCGTGACCATCGCGGCCTCGCACGTCGAGTACTCCAGCGACAAGCGCCACTACGCGCACGTCGACTGCCCGGGACACGCCGACTTCGTCAAGAACATGATCACCGGCGCCGCCCAGATGGACGGCGCGATCCTGGTGGTTTCCGCCGGCGACGGCCCCATGCCCCAGACCAAGGAGCACGTCCTGCTCGCCCGCCAGGTCGGCGTCGGCCACATGGTGGTGTTCCTCAACAAGATCGATCTCGTCGATGATCCCGACCTGCTCGACCTCGTCGAGGAGGAGATCCGCGACCTGCTCAAGAAGTACGGCTTCCCCGGCGACACCACCCCGATCATCCGCGGCCGCTCCAACGCCGCGCTGGCCGCGACCGATCCGAACAGCGCCGACGCCAAGCCGATCATCGATCTGCAGAACGCGCTCGACTCGTTCATCCCCGAGCCGGTCCGCGACGAGGCCAAGCCCTTCCTGATGCCGATCGAGGACATCTTCTCGATCTCCGGCCGTGGCACCGTCGCCACCGGTCGTGTCGAGCGCGGCCGTGCCAAGATCGGTGACCCGGTCGAGATCATCGGCCTGCGCGATGAGCCGATCGTGTCGGTCGTCACCGGCATCGAGATGTTCCGCAAGGAGATGGACGAGACCCAGGCGGGCGACAACGCCGGCCTGCTGCTGCGCGGCGTCGATAAGGATGCGATCGAGCGCGGCATGGTCATCTGCAAGCCGAAGTCGGTGAACACGCACAAGAAGTTCGAGGCCGAGGTGTACATCCTCAAGGGCGAGGAAGGCGGTCGCAAGACGCCGTTCCAGAACGGCTACCGCCCGCAGTTCTACTTCCGTACCACCGACGTCACCGGTTCGGTCGAGCTGCCCAAGGACAAGGAACTCGTGATGCCGGGCGACAACCTGCGCTTCACGGTCACCCTGATCAGCAAGATCGCCATGGAGGAAGGCCTGCGCTTCGCCATCCGCGAGGGCGGCCACACCGTCGGTTCGGGCGTGGTTTCGAAGATCCTCGAGTGAACACCATGGATCCGGACGCCGCGCGTCCGGATCCAGCATGCGCAGGACGGCTTCGAGCTTCGTGCCGCGGATGGCTACATCCGCAGTGCGAAGCTCGCGGCGTCAAGCCAAGGAGATGACCAATGGCCAAAGAGAAACGCGAACACGTGATGCTGGTGTGCTCCGAAAGCGGAGACATCAACTATTACACCAGCCGCTCCAAGACCTCGACCAAGCTCGAGCTCAAGAAGTACAATCCGCAGCTGCGCAAGCACACGCTGCACAAAGAGAAGAAGCGCAAGTAACCAGATCGGCCTCGCTGATGGCTGATGGCTGATGGCTGATGGCGACCGGAATCCGGGCCATCAGCCATCAGCCATCGGCCATCGGCCGGGGCAATCCCGCATACGGGGGTAGCTCAGCTGGTAGAGCAGCGGATTCCAAATCCGCCGGTCGGGGGTTCAAATCCCTCCTCCCGTGCCATTCTTCCGTCTTCTCCGGCCCACCTTTCCTGGAATCACGATGTACAAATGGCCGCAAGGGCGGGTGATCCGCACCGCCTGCCTGGTGCTCACGCTGCTGATCGCGCTCGATCTGGCCTACAACGGCGCCTACGGCCCGTTCAGCTTCTATTTCGAGGGCAAGGAGGGCGCCGGCAAGCAGCTCGCGCTCGGCATCTTCTTCGCCGTGGTTGCGGTCTCGGCACTGCTCGCCGGCCTGGTCGCCATCGGCTTCCATCGCCGCGCCGTCGACTTCCTCATCGAAGTCGAGCAGGAGATGGTCAACGTCGAGTGGCCCAAGCCCAACGCGTTGGTGAAGAGCACCATCATCATCGCCATCGCCATCGTCATCCTCGGCTTCCTGATCTTCGGCGTCGACTTCATCAACATCAGGCTGCTCGGCTGGGTGCAGAGCAGCTTCGGGAGACCCATGTAATGGCCAAACGCTGGTATGTGATCAAGGCCGTCTCCGGACGCGAGAGCTCGATCAAGGAACTCATCCTCGGCCAGCTGCGCGCCAAGCACCTCACCGACCACGTCGGCGAGCTGCTGATCCCGGCCGAGCGCATCACCGAGGTGAAGCGCGGCAAGAAGGTCTCGACCGAGCGCAAGCTGTACCCCGGCTACATCTATATCGAGATGGAGCTCAAGCAGCCCATCCTTGACGTGGTCAACGAGGTCGACGGCGTCACCGGCTTCCTCGGCGCCGACTCGCGCAACCCGGATCCGCTCAGCGTCGCCGAGGCCGAGCAGATCATCAAGGTCGCCAAGGCCCAATCGCCCGAGGAGCAGCGCCAGGCGCTGGTCCAAATCCCCTTCAACCTCGACGATCGCGTCAAGGTCAAGGAGGGCACCTTCGCCGGCATGGAGGGTGTGGTCGCCGAGATCAACCCGCAGAAGGGCGAAATGCGCGTCATGATCACCGTCTTCGGTCGCCAGACCCCGGTATGGCTCGAAGTCTGGCAGGCAGAAGCCGCAGTCTGACAATATCTTAGGCTATCGGACCGAGCCCTGCCACAAAACCGGCGGAGCCTTCGGGGAGGGGCTCTCCGCTCAGTGCGAAGAAATCCTCTTTCCTTTTTACGGCGGGCCACATACTCCGCGCCCCGCTTTTCATTCCCTCATCCGTCCGTCGGGGCGGAACTGCAATCGAGTCGCTCATGGCCAAGGTCAAAGAAATCGTCGCTGAAATCAAGCTGGTGATCCCCGGCGGCGGCGCGACCCCCGCGCCCCCGGTCGGTCCCGCGCTCGGCGCCAAGGGCGTCAACATCGGCGCTTTCGTCAAGCAGTTCAACGACGCCACCGCCGCCCTCAAGGGCGAGACCATCCCGGTGGTGATCACGGTCTTCAAAGACAAGACCTTCACCTTCGTCCTCAAGCAGCCCCCGGTCAGCGCCCAGGTGCGCAAGGCCGCCGGCATTGAGAAGGGCGCCACCTCGCCCAATCCGGTCGCCGACGCCGGCAAGATCACCAAGGCCCAGGTCCGCGCGATCGCCGAGAAGAAGATCGCGGAGATGACCGCGGGCTCGATCGAAGCGGCGATGAAGACCGTGGCCGGCACCGCCCGCTCAATGGGCGTCAAAGTCGTCGACTGAACCTCTAGGCTCTTTCCTTTCACCCTCACGCACGTGGGAGACGCTGGCCGGAAGGCCGACCCGGCAAAGCCGGGGAGCGTCGCAGACCACCAGAAGGAACATCATGCGTTTCCGCAGCAAACGTTACCGCGCCCTCGTCACCAGCGCCGGTATCGACTTCGAGGCGGCCCACCCGGTCCCCGCCGCGGTCGGCACTGTCAAGAAGCTGGCCAAGGCCAAGTTCACCGAGTCGATCGATCTCTCGGTGCACCTCAATCTCGACACCAAGAAGGCCGACCAGCAGTTCCGCGGCAGCTTCTCGCTGCCGCACGGAACCGGTCGCGACGTGCGCGTCATCGCCTTCGTCGATGATGGCGACAAGATCAAGGCTTCGCTCGACAACGGCGCCATCAAGGCCGGCGGCGAGGACCTCGTCAACGAGGTGCTCGGCGGCTTCATGGACTTCGACATCGCCATCGCGACGCCGAAGATGATGCGCTTGGTCGGCAAGCTCGGCAAGGTGCTCGGCCCGCGCGGCCTGATGCCCTCGCCGAAGGCCGGCAGCGTCACTGACGACGTCGCCAAGGCGGTCAGCGAATTCAAGGGCGGCAAGATCGAGTACCGCGCCGACGCCGCGGGCAACGTCCAGATCCGCGTGGGTACCGTGAAGTTCGAAGAGGCCAAGCTGGCCGAGAATATCACCTCGTTCCTGCGCCACGTCGGTGAGCACCGCCCCTCGTCGGTGAAGGGCGAATTCGTGCGCAACATCTCGCTGTCGTCCACGATGGGACCCGGCGTGAAGGTCTCCTACACCGGTAAAGAGAGCTGAGGCCCACCATGCCGAACTTCATCAACGAGCTCATGCTCAGCGAAGTCCAGGTCCTGGTCGACGCCAGCCCCGCCTTCATCATCGTCGACTCGTCCAAGCTCAAGAGCCACGAGACCCTCAAGCTGCGCAAGGACCTGCGCGGCGTCGGCGCGAAGATGAAGGTGGCCAAGGTCGCCATCATCAAGCGCGCCATCCTGCCCGAGGCGGCCAAGCTCATCACCGGCACCTGCTCGATCGGCTTGGTCGCGGCCACCGACATGGTCGCCGCCGCCAAGATCCTCGAGGATCTGGCCAAGGACGACAAGGTCTCGGTCAAGGGCGGCGTCATGGACGGCCAGTCCATCGACAAGGCCGTGGTCGCGCGCCTCGCCGGCCTGCCCAGCAAGCAGCAGCTGCGCGGCATGCTCGTCAATGTCCTCGCGGCGCCGCTCGTCGGCTTCGCGCGCGTCATCGCCGAAATCGCCAAGAAAAAGGGCGGGGCTACCGAAGCACCCGCAGCTACGGAAGCTGCTGAAGCTCCCGCGGCTCCCGAAGCCCCTCCGGCCTGAAACACCCCTCAAACCACCGGCTGACCGCGGCGCTCATCTGCCGCTGATCAACCTCCCATCCGCTTTCCAAAGGAACATCCCATGTCCGACAAGCTGGCCCAGGTCATCGAGACCGTCAAGTCCCTCACCGTCATCGAGCTCGCCGACCTGGTGCACGCGCTCGAGAAGGAATTCGGCGTCAGCGCCGCGGCCGTCGCCGTCGCCGGCAACAGCGGTCCCGCCGCCCCGGTCGCCGAGGCCGAGCCCACCACCTTCAAGGTGACCCTCGTCGAGTATCCGGCCGACAAGAAGATCCAGGCCATCAAGCTCATCCGCGAAGTCCTCGGCCTCGGCCTCGCCGACGCCAAGGCCTTCGTCGAGGGTGCGCCCAAGATGGTCAAGGACGGCCTCGAGAAGCCGGCCGCCGACGAGCTGGCCAAGAAGATCACCGATGCCGGTGCCAAGGCCAAGATCGAAGGCGCGTGAGCGGAACCTTCCGCAAACTCGCCTCTGTTCGCAAGTCCCTGTCCCGTCGTCAGTTGAAAGACTGCCGGCGGTCCGAGGGGAAGTTCCCAGCCAGATGTTCTGGCTGGGATGCTTGCCCTAGGCCCTAAACTCGCTAACGTCCCAACCCCTTTCAGCCTCGCCGTGCACTGTCACGGCCGCCGACTCGGCGCTGTCTCCTGGATGCGTCCAGGCAGTGCGGAGTCCAGGCGGCGGACACCCGGGTCGAGCGCGTCAGGGGTTGTGCTGTCCAGCTGTACGCTTCTTCGGGAGGTTCCATGCAGATCCGCTCCTTCGGCAACACCAAGGAAGTCATCCCCGTCCCCAGCTTGGTGAATCTCCAGTCGAAGAGCTACGACGACTTCCTCGACACCGAGGCGGCCCCCGATGTGCGGAACAAGGTCAAGGGCCTGGAGGCGATCTTCCAGGAATTCTTCCCGGTCACCGGCTACGATGACCAGGTGGTGGTCAGCTACCACGGCTACCTGTTCACCCCGCCGCAGCACAACATCGACGAGTGCCGCGACCTGGGCCTCACCTACCAGCGCGGCCTGAAGCTGAAGATCCGCGTCAGTGGCCAGAACCACCCGACCTTCAAGGACGTCCTAGAAGAAGACGTCCACATCGGCTACTTCCCCATCCGCATCGGCGGCGGTGAGTTCATCATCAACGGTGCCGAGCGCACCATCGTCACCCAGATCCAGCGCTCGCCGGGCGTCGACTTCTCAAGCGAGACCGGCGCCAGCGGCCGCCGCAACTACTCCTGCCGCATCATTCCTGAGCGCGGTTCCTGGATCCAGGTCGAGCAGACCTCCAAGGACATCCTCCAGGTCAAGATCGACAAGAGCGCCAAGGTCGTCGCGACCTGCTTCCTGCGCGCCCTCAACAAGGATTTCGGCACCACCGCCGCGATCATCAAGCACTTCTTCAAGACCGACACCGTCTCGCTGGCCGCCAAGGGCGCCAAGGAGAAGGCCGTCGGCCGCATCCTCGCCGACGACGTCTTCGACAAGGAGTCGGGCGAGGCCCTCGCCAAGGCGTGCGAGGAACTGAGCGAAAACAGCTTCGAGAACCTCAAGGGGCTCGGCGTCGAGAACGTCCAGCTGATCATCGCCGGCACCAAGCCCGACGACATCCTGCTCAACACTCTGCGTGAGGACGAGGCGTCGAGTCACGACGAGGCGCTGCTGCGCATCTACCGTCGCCTGCGCCCCGGCAACCCCACCGACGAGCAGAAGGTCCGCGAGTTCTTCCAGGACCGCTTCCTGAACGAGCAGCGCTACAACCTCGGCGCGGTCGGCCGCTTCCGTATCAACCGCAAGCTCAAGGGCTCGGCCGAGGGCCGCGTGCTCGCGGTCGACGACTACCTGCGTGCGCTTGAGTATCTGCTCACCCTGATCCGCTCGAACAGCTCGGCCGGCGAGACCGACGACATCGACCATCTCGGCAACCGCCGCGTGCGCCCGATCGCCGACCTGCTCAGCGACGAGCTGCGCGCCGCCATGCTCAAGCTGCGCCGCGCGGTCAAGGAGAAGCTCTCCCGCGACCTCCAGGCCGAGGACCTCGCCCAGGCGCTCGCACCCCGCAACCTGTTCAACAACCAGGCCGTCGACAGCGCGGTGCAGAACTTCTTCCAGCGCGGCGAGCTCTCGCAGGTGGTCGATCAGTCGAACCTGCTCAGCCAGCTGACCCACGAGCGCCGCCTGTCCGCCCTCGGACCGGGCGGGTTGAACCGCAAGCGCGCCGGCTTCGAGGTGCGTGACGTGCACACCTCGCACTACGGCCGCATCTGTCCGATCGAGACCCCCGAAGGCGCCAACATCGGCCTGATCGTCTCGCTCGCCATCTACTCCGCAGTCAACGAGTACGGCTTCCTGGTCACGCCCTACCGCAAGGTCACCAAGGGCAAGGTCAGCGACGAGATCGTCTACCTCATGGCCGACGAAGAGGCCGAGGCGAAGATCGCCCAGGCGACCGTCGACCTCGACAAGAACGGCAAGATCATCCAGGAGATCTGCCAGGTACGGTTCGCCGGCCAGTTCACCGAAATCCCCACGGAAGAGGTGACCTACGCCGACGTCAGCCCGAAGCAGATGATCGGCGTGTCCGCCGCGCTCATCCCCTTCCTTGAGCACGACGACGCCAACCGCGCGCTGATGGGCGCCAACATGATGCGCCAGGCGGTGCCGCTGCTCATCAATGAGGCGCCGCGCATCGCCACCGGCATGGAGATCGATATCCCGCGCTCGTCGTCGATGGTGGTCATCGCCAGCGAGGACGGCGAGGTCACCTCGGTCGACGCCAAGCACATCACCGTCGCGGGTCACCGCTACGAGATGCGCAAGTTCCACGGCCTCAACGAGCGCACCTGCCTCAACCAGACCCCGATCGTCAACCTCGGCGACAAGGTCGCCAAGGGCCAGATCATCGCCGACGGCGGCGGCACCGACAACGGTCAGCTCGCCCTCGGCAAGAACATCCTCGTCGCGTTCATGCCGTACGACGGCTACAACTTCGAGGACGCGATCGTGGTCAACGAGCGCCTGCTCGCCGAAGACCGCTTCACCTCGATCCACATCGAGGAATTCAAGGTCGAGATCCGCGAGACCAAGCTCGGCAAGGAGGAGTTCACCCGCGAGATCCCCGGCCGCAGCGAGGAATCCCTGCGCAACCTCGACGAACGCGGCTTCGTGCGCGTCGGCACCTCGGTGCGCCCGGGCGACGTGCTGGTCGGCAAGGTCACTCCGAAGAACAAGTCCGAGCTCTCTCCTGAAGAGAAATTGCTGCACGCGATCTTCGGCCGCGCCGGCGAAGACGTGCGCGACGACTCGATGGTGATGAAGCCCGGCATCCGCGGCGTCGTCACCGCGGTCAAGCGCTTCCAGCGCCGCGCCGCGCTGACCGAGAAGGACCGCAAGGAGGAGGCGGCCCGCATCAAGATCATCGAAGACCGCTTCACCAAGCAGATGGCCGACATCGCGCGTGAGAAGTTCAACCAGATCTGGGAGGTCTCGGGCGCCAACGTCGTCAACATCGAGACCGGCGAGGTCGTCGAGTACAGCGCCGGGATGACCGACGACGAGGTGCTAAAGCTGCACCGTGAGCTGCCGGTGACGGCGCTCAACTTCGTCGGTTCGAAGCGCCGCCGCGCGCGCGCCATCTACGACGAGAGCGACCCCAAGATCGACGAGATCAAGGCCGCCTGCGAGAAGGAGATCGTCAACGCCAAGCGCGGCGACGACCTGCCCACCGGCGTGCTCGAGATGGTCAAGGTGTTCGTGGCGCGCAAGCTGACCCTCAAGGTCGGTGACAAGATGGCCGGCCGCCACGGCAACAAGGGCGTGATCTCGACGATCGTGCCCGAGGAGAACATGCCCTTCATCGAGGGCGGTCAGACCATCGACATCCTGCTCAACCCGCTCGGCGTGCCCTCGCGCATGAACGTCGGGCAGGTGCTTGAGACCCACCTCGGTTGGGCGGCCCGCGCGCTCGGCGTGCAGTGCGTCACCCCGGTGTTCGACGGCGCCAGCGAAGGCGACATCAAGGCCATGCTGCTCGAGGCGGGTCTGCCGCCCGAGGGCAAGGTCCACCTCTTCGATGGCCGCACCGGCGAGCGCATGCACCAGAAGACCACGGTCGGCGTGCTCTACATGCTCAAGCTGCATCACCTCGTCGAGGACAAGCTGCACGCCCGCGCGACCGGCTCGTACTCGCTGATCACCCAGCAGCCGCTCGGTGGCAAGGCGCGCTTCGGCGGCCAGCGCTTCGGTGAAATGGAGGTCTGGGCGCTCGAGGCCTACGGCGCGGCACACGTGCTGCAGGAGATCCTCACCGTCAAGTCCGACGACGTCGACGGACGCACGCGCATCTACGAGTCGATGGTCAAGGGCGATGGCTCGCTGACCTACGGCACGCCGATGGCCTTCGAGGTGCTGATGAACGAGATCCGCGGTCTCGGTCTCGACATCCGCCTGCACCGCCCGGAGGACATGTCCTTCGACGCGGCGCCGGCGACCCTCGACTTCGGCGCCCCGGCGCGCGCGCCGGAAGCGGCCGCGCCCGACGCGGACCTGGTGCCGGCGCCGGCACCCGACAAGGGCGGCGCCTGACGCACGGGCGGCTCCTGAAGGCCGGGCCTGCGGGCCCGGCCGCGCTTCTCCTCTACTCCAATCCTGACGTCTCTCTTCCCGGGAAAGCCTAGCTCATGATCGACCTGCTCGACCCGACGACCCTGCAGAGCCCCGACTACAACGCGGTCTCCATCCGCTTGGCGTCGCCCGAAGTCATCCGCTCCTGGAGCCAGGGCGAGGTGAAGCGGCCCGAGACCATCAACTACCGCAACTACAAGGCGGAGCGCGACGGCCTGTTCTGCGAGAAGATCTTCGGACCGACCAAGGACTGGGAGTGCTTCTGCGGCAAGTACTCCGGCGTGAAGTACAAGGGCATCGTCTGTGAGAAGTGCGGCGTGCTGGTCACCCACAGCCGCGTGCGCCGCGAGCGCATGGGCCACATCAACCTGGTCAGCCCGGTCGCGCACATCTGGTTCTTCAAGACCATGCCGTCGCGCCTCGGCATCCTGCTCGGCATGAAGTCGTCGAACCTGCAGCAGGTCGTCTACTTCCAGAAGTACATCGTCACCGACCCCGGCACCACCCCGCTCGAGTACATGGAAGTGCTCACCGAGGAGCAGTACCGCAAGGCGCAGGAGAAGTACGGCGACGACTTCAAGGCCATGATGGGCGCCGAGGCGGCCCAGGAGCTGATCCGCCACCTCGACATCGAGCGCCTGATCAGCGAGCTGCGCGAAGAGCTCGGCGGCACCAAGGCCAAGCAGAAGATCGAGAAGATCATCAAGCGCCTCAAGCTCGCTGAAGAGCTGCGCTCCAGCGGCAACGATCCGCAGTGGATGGTGATGACGGTCGTCCCCGTCATCCCGCCCGACCTGCGCCCGCTCGTGCCACTCGAGAACGGCAACTTCGCGACCAGCGACCTCAACGACCTCTACCGCCGCGTCATCTACCGCAACAACCGCCTCAAGAAGCTGGTCGAGCTCAACGCCCCCAGCATCATCATCCGCAACGAGAAGCGGATGCTCCAGCAGGCGGTCGACGCGCTGTTCGACAACGGCCGCTGCCAGCGCGCCGTGTTCGGCTCGGGCAACCGCCCGCTCAAGTCCCTGACCGACCTGATCAAGGGCAAGCAGGGTCGTTTCCGCGAGAACCTGCTCGGCAAGCGCGTCGACTACTCGGCGCGTTCGGTCATCGTCGTCGGCCCGCAGCTCAAGCTGCACCAGTGCGGCCTGCCCAAGTCGATCATCCTCGAGCTCTTCCAGCCGTTCATCATCCGCGCCCTCAAGGAGCGCGGCTACGCCGAGACCGTCAAGGCCGCCAAGCGCAAGCTCGAGCGCCGCGATGAAGAGGTGTGGGAAGTCCTCGATGACGTCATCAAGGGCCGCGTGGTGATGCTGAACCGCGCGCCCACGCTGCACCGCATGGGCATCCAGGCCTTCGAAGTGGTGATGATCGATGGCTCGGCCATCCAGCTCCACCCGCTGGTCTGCCAGGGCTTCAACGCCGACTTCGACGGCGACCAGATGGCCGTCCACCTGCCGCTCTCGATCGAGGCGCAGACCGAGGCGCGCGTGCTGATGCTGTCGACCAACAACATCTTCTCGCCCTCCAACGGCAACCCGATCATCTCGGCCGACCAGGACATCGTCCTGGGCTGCTACTTCCTGACCCTGGCGAAGGAGAATCAGATCGGCGAGGGCAAGGTGTTCTCGGGCTTCAACGAAGTCCTGATGGCCATCGACACCAAGTGCGTCGGCCTGCACACCCTGATCCGCATCCAGATGCCGAAGGGCCACCGCCTCGATGACGGCGGCCCGGTGAAGAAGGTCCTGGCCGAGACCACCCTGGTCGAGACCACGCCCGGGCGCATGATCTTCAACGACGCGCTGCCCAAGGGCATGCCCTTCTACAACAAGGTCCAGGACAAGGGCGGCCTGCGCCGCGTGATCGCCGACTGCTTCGAATACCTCGACCGCCGCAGCACCATCACCGTGCTCGACTCGATCAAGGAGCTCGGCTTCAAGTTCTCGACCCAGTCCGGCATGTCCTTCGGCGCCAGCGACCTCTACGTCCCTCAGGAGAAGGCGGCGATCGTCGCTGAGGCCGACAAGAAGGCGCAGAAGTACCAGAAGGCCTACCAGCGCGGTCTGATCACCGCGTCGGAGAAGCACCGCAACATCGTCGAGACCTGGACGCACGCCACTGAGGAGCTGTCGAAGGCCCTCATGGAGCGCCTGCGCAACGACGACCGTTACGGCGCCGACTACATCAACCCGGTGTACGTCATGGCGACCTCGGGCGCGCGCGGCTCGGTCGCGCAGATCCGCCAGCTCGCCGGCATCCGCGGCCTGATGGCCAAGCCCAACGGCGAGATCATCGAGACCCCGATCCGCGCGAACTTCCGCGAGGGTCTGAAGGTGCTCGAGTACTTCACCTCGACGCACGGCGCCCGCAAGGGTCTCGCCGACACCGCGCTCAAGACCGCAGACTCGGGCTACCTGACGCGCAAGCTGGTCGACGTCTCGCAGGACGTCATCGTCAGCGAACTCGACTGCGGCACCGTCGGCGGCATCACCAAGTCGGTGGTCTACGAAGGCGACGTCATCAAGGTCTCGCTCGCCGATGCGATCACGGGCCGCACCGCCCGCGACACCATCGTCGACATCATCACCGACGAGGTGATCGTGCGTGAGAACGAGATCGTCATACGCGAGAATGCCAAGGCCGTCGAGGCGATGGGCTTCGAGAAGATCCGCGTGCGCAGCCCGCTGACCTGCGAGAGCCGGTCGGGCATCTGCCAGAAGTGCTACGGCATGGATCTGAGCCGCGGCATGGTCGTCGAGCTCGGCGTCGCGGCCGGCATCATCGCCGCGCAGTCGATCGGCGAGCCGGGCACCCCGCTCACCATGCGTACCTTCCACATCGGTGGCGTCGCCGGCGTGAAGACCGAGGACACCAACTACAAGGCGCGCAAGCCGGGCAAGTTGATCTACGAGAACCTGCGCACCGTGCTGAACGGCGACAACAAGGTCGTCGTGCTGAACCGCAACGGTGAGCTCGCCATCGCCGACAAGAACGGCCGCACCATCGAGCGCTTCAAGGTGCCGGTCGGTTCGACCCTGAACGTGGTCGACGGCAAGATCATCGAGAAGGGCGCGCTGCTCGCCGAGTGGGAGGCGGCCAACATCCCGATCCTCTCCGAACTCGGCGGTACGGTGCGCTTCGAGCACATCATCCCCGACGTGACCATGCGCGAGGAGCGCGATCCGGCCACCGGCATCATCAACCGCATCATCCTCGAGGGTAAGGGCGACCTTCACCCCCAGGTGCTGCTTGAGGATGACGACGGCAAGCCGGTCGCCCACTATCCGATCCCCGAGAAGGCGACCCTGCGCGTCATCGAGGGTCAGAAGATTTCCGGCGGTACGCTGCTGGCGTCGACCCCGCGCGAGATCGCGGGCACCCACGACATCACCGGCGGTCTGCCGCGCGTGACCGAGCTCTTCGAGGCGCGTCCGCCCAAGGAGCCCGCGGTCATGGCCGAGATCGACGGCCTGGTCGACTTCGGCGAGCGCAAGCGCGGCAAGCGCACCATCGTGGTGCGCGGCGACTCGGGCACCGAGGTCGAGCACTCGATCCCCCAGGGCAAGCACTACCGCGTGCACAAGGGTGACCGCGTCAAGGCCGGCGATGCGCTGGTCGACGGCGTGCTCGTCCCCAAGGACCTGCTGCGCGTGTGCGGCGAAGAGGCGCTGCAGGACTACCTGCTCGCCGAGATCCAGGCCGTGTACCGCGCCCAGAACGTGAAGATCGACGATAAGCACATCGAGACGATCATCAGGCAGATGCTGCGCAAGATCGAGATCATCGATCCGGGCGACCTGCCCTACCTGCAGGGCCAGCTGGTCGACAAGACCCGGGTGCGCGAGGAGAACCAGCGCGCCTTGGCCGAGGGCAAGCGCCCGGCGACCTACGAGCCCAAGCTCATGGGCATCACCCGCGCCGCCCTGCAGTCGGAGTCGTTCATCTCGGCGGCCTCCTTCCAGGAGACCACCAAGGTCCTGGCCGACGCCGCCCTGGCTGGCCGACGCGACCCGCTGCTCGGCCTCAAGGAGAACGTCATCCTCGGCCACCTGATCCCCTGCGGGACCGGGTTCGTCACCTACAAGGGTGTCAAGATCGACAAGAACGCGCCGCCTGTTGCCATGTCCGAAATCCCCGCTAGCATCCGCCCCCCCGTTCAGGAGTCCGTCAGTGCCCACGATTAATCAGCTGATCCGCAAGGGGCGGCAGGCCCAGCGCAGCAAGAGCAAGAGCCCGCAGCTCGAGTCCAACCCGTTCAAGCGCGGCGTGTGCTTGCAGGTCAAGACCATGACCCCGAAGAAGCCGAACTCGGCGCTGCGCAAGATCGCGCGCGTGCGGCTCTCGAACGGCAAGGAGATCACCGCCTACATCGGTGGTGAGAAGCACAACCTGCAGGAGCACTCGCTGGTGCTCATCCGTGGCGGCCGCGTCCACGATCTGCCCGGCGTGCGCTACCACATCGTGCGCGGCAAGCTCGACTGCCAGGGCGTCCAGGGCCGCAACCAGGCCCGTTCGCAGTACGGCACCAAGCGTCCGAAGAAGAAGTGACTTTCACTTGGGGGGCTACGGCCCCCCAAGAACGGCCTTCGGCCTGCCCCCCGACACGGACTTCGGCAGGGTCTTCGACAGCTGCTTCCGGTGCCAATCTTTACAAATCTGCTTCCAAACACGCGGCCTAGCCGCAGTACCTCCGGGACCAGTTCCCGGGAAATAGGGAAAAAACCATGCCGTTCCCCCCGCGCAAGCCTCGCGATGAAGCCGTTCCCCCCCAGCTCGAGCAGGGGCCCGACGCGGGTGCCGTCGAGACCATCGTCAATGAGGATGGTTCGATCACCCTCGCCGAGAGCGGCGTGCCCAAGGGTCCGGCGCCCCAGCGCTGGACCGGTATCGGCGTCAAACCCGACGCCCGCTACGGCAGCCTGCTGGTCTCGAAATTCATCAACTGCCTGATGTACGACGGCAAGAAGAGCCTCGCTGAAGGCGTCTTCTACAGCGCCATGACGCAGATCGCCGACAAGCTCAAGGTTGATCCACTGCCGGTGTTCGAGCAGGGCATCGAGAACGCGAAGCCGCTCGTCGAAGTGCGCTCCAAGCGCATCGGCGGCGCCAACTACCAGGTCCCGGTCGAGGTCAACCGCAAGCGTCAGCAGACCCTCGCGATCCGCTGGATCCTCGAGGCGATCCGCGGCCGCAAGGGTCGTCCCATCGCCGAGAAGCTCGCCCAGGAGCTGATCGACTGCTACAACAAGACCGGCACCACTGTGCAGAAGCGTGAGAACACGCACCGCATGGCCGAGGCCAACAAGGCTTTCAGCCACTTCGCCTGAGCGACGCGGTGTCAAGTGCAGCGGCCTAGGCCGCTGCATCCGACACCTGGCCAGCGGGTGAACAGGGACAGGGGAGCGGGAGACCGCTTCCCTGTTTCCGTTGGTGGCGCCGGCATGCGCAGACTTTCGTTTGCGCCACCCTTCCGCAGAGCATGCAGCTACGCACGATGGCGGAATGCGTCGCGCAGCGTACTGCGGTGGAAGTGGCGGGTGTCGGCGGAGCCCAATACGCCGGCGCGCCTTCACGCTCATCGAACTGCTCATGGTCGTGGCCATCGTCGGCCTCCTCGCCGCCCTGGTGCTGCCGGTGGTCGGCTGGGTGCGCGTGTTGTCGATGCGCGTCGCGTGCATGGGCAATCTCGAGCAGCTCAGCGGCGTGCTGCTGGCCTACGCCGACGACCACGCCAACGTCATCCCCGCGTCCGCGAACCACGGCATCACCGACGCGGCCAGCAGTCCCGCCTGGTTCTATCGGCTGCCGGCCTTCCTTGGCCAGGTCGGGATGCGCACGCGGCGCAGCATCTTCCAATGCGCCGCGTACGCTCACCGGGAGCCCCGCTATTTCACCAGCGCGTCGCCGAAGAGCCTGAAGATGAATTGCCGGCTCGACGACGAGGGTCGGCCCTGGTGCTTCCTGCTGGACAGCGTCAGCGATGCCTCGTCGCTGATGCTGTTCATCGACGGCGTGGCGGGCGAGACCGGCATGGGCCAATGGGGTGATGCGCACCCGACCGGGGTCGACGATCGGCGTCATCAGGGGCGGGTGAACGTGCTCTACGCCGACGGCCACTCGCGCGCGGTGGTGCGCGCCCCGGCCGACCACGACTGGGAAAAGGCGATCACGTGGAAGAGCGCCGATTGGGCGCCGCCCTAAGTTTTCAGGCCGGCTTGCCCGGGACGTAGGCCGGCGAGCCGGGCCCCTTGCCGAGCGGCAGGACCTCGGGCCGGGCCAGGAAGCCGTTGATCTTCAGGCTGGTCAGGCGGGCCACCACCGCGGGCAGTTTGAAGTCCTGCAGGCCGATCATGGTGTGGGTGTTGTTGATCGAGATGCGACCGAGCGGCAGCGCGTCGGCGGTGGCCATGATCTTGCGCAGCTGGCCGATGCTCAGGCCGTGATTGCGGCCGATGGCCAGCTTCAACCACTGCCATTGCCAGCCGATCAGGCGGGTTGGGCCGATGCGTTCGAGGCGCTCGCGCGCCTGCTTGCCAAGGTCGGCTGGGACGTCGACGAAGCCTTCGCCTTCAAGCACGGCGACCGGGCCGAGGCTCGCTGCCTCCATGCCGGACAGTCGGGCCAGTTCGCCCGGCGTGTAGCTCTCGCCGCGCGGCAGGTGCACCGAGATGCGCACGAAACCGGGGGCGGGATCGGGAAGGCTGTCCATGGGCGGGACGGTAGGGCGTGGGAGGTGGTCCGGAAGTCCGGAAGTCCGGACCCTCGCCCCTGGTTAGTCCGCCGCTCTCCGGTACGACGCGGGCATGACCAGCGTGCGCTACCATTTCTCCGGGATCGCCGGCGCCGGGATGAATCCGCTCGCGCAGCTGATGCGCGCCTGGGGGCACGCGGTGCAGGGTTCCGACCGCTCGCTCGACCAGGGCAAGCATGCGGAGCTGGCCGCGCGGCTGCGCGCCCAGGGCATTGAGCTGGTGCCGCAGGACGGCGCCGCGGTGGGTGCGCAGGTCCAGCGCTTCATCTATTCGACCGCGGTGGAGCAAGACACGCCTGAGGTGCGTGCGGCGCGCGCCGCCGGGGTGCCGCTGGTCGCGCGCCCGCAGCTGCTCGCGGAGGTCGTCAATGCCGCCACGCCGGGCGTGGCCATCGCCGGAACCTCGGGCAAGAGCACCATCACCGGCATGGTGGCGTGGATCCTGCGTCAGGCCGGCGTGGGCGCGACCGTGCTCGGCGGCGCAGCGCTTGCCGGCGAGGACGCGGGCGCCGGCTTCGTCGCCGGCCCGCTGGGCGGCCCGGTGATCGCCGAGGCCTGCGAGGCGAGCAATGCCCTCGCCGACTACCGGCCAGCCATCGGCCTGATCCACAACATCAGCCGCGACCACGCCGAACTCGACGCGCTGCACCGCCAGTTCGACGCTTTCGCCGTGCAGAGCGGCACGCTGCTGGTGAATGCCGGTTGTGCGGAGGCGCTCAAGGCCGCGGTGGGCCATCCGCGTGTGCGCCGCTATGGCGTGGGTGCGGCCGCGGATCTGCCGCTCGAAATCATCAGCACCGGCCCGCGCACCAGCCAGGGCGTGCTCGGACTGGGTGCCGCCGGCGAGCTGGTATTCACCTTGCCGCATCCCGGCGCGCACAACCTTGAGAATGCCGCGGCCGCGGCGGCCATCGCCCTGGAGCTGGGCGTGGCGCCGCCGGTGATCGCCACCGCGCTCGCCACCTTTCCGGGGGTGGCGCGCCGCTTCGAGGTCATCGGCACCACCGACACCGGCATCCGCGTGGTCGACGACTACGCGCACAACGGCGAAAAGATCCGCGCCGTGCTGACCGCCGCGCAGGCCGGCTGCGAGCGCCTGGTCGCGGTCTTCCAGCCGCACGGCTACGGTCCCGCGCGCTTCCTGCGCGACGAGCTCAAGGAACTGCTGCCGCGCGTGCTGCGCCCGCAGGACCGCTTCTGCTACGCCGAGATCTTCTACGCCGGCGGCACGGTCGCGCAGGACATCAGCAGCCGCGACCTGGCCCGCGACCTGCCCGCGGAGCTGCGCTGCGGGCACGCCGTAAACCACACCGCGCTGCTCGGTTGGCTCGCCGAGACCGCGCAGAGCGGCGATACCGTGCTGATCATGGGCGCGCGCGATCCGGAACTGCCGCGTCTGGCCCGGGCGGTGCATGGGGTGCTGTGAGGCGGGACGCCAGGACTTGGATGCGGGCAACGGACGGCGAGAGGCGAGGAGCGCGGCGATGGACCTCAATGATCGGCCAGCCTTGAACAGCGCATGCTGATGAGCGGGCGCGCATGAGCATGCGCGAGGACGCCTTGGCGCTGCTCGCAGCGGAACTGCCGGACGGGCCGGCGCTGCTCGCGGCGCTCGCGTTACCGTTCCGGCGTTCCATCCGGTTGCATCCGCTGCGCGGTACGCCGACTGGGTGGGGAGAGCTGACGGCGGTGCCGTGGCATGGGGCGGGGCGTTTCACGGTGGGCAGTGCGGATCCCGCTGGGTTCCTCGACTACCACACCGGTCTCGCGTATCCGCAGGACGCGGCCAGCCAGGTGCCGGTGCTGCTGCTCGCGCCGCGGCCGGGTGAGGTAGTGGTCGATGCCTGCGCCGCGCCGGGCTCGAAAAGCACGCAGATCGGGCTGGCGCTCGGCGACAGCGGGCTGCTCATCTGCTGCGACGCCTCGGCGCCGCGCCGCGCGGTGCTGACCGAGAACCTGGCGCGCCAGGGCGTGGCCTGCGCGCTGGTCACGCCGCTGCCGGTGCACGCGCTGGCCGAGCGTCATGGCGGGTGCGCCGACGCGCTGCTCGTCGACGCGCCGTGCAGCGGCCACGAATCGCGCTCACCGCGCCAGGTTGCGCGCATGGCCGAGCGCCAGCTCGCACTGCTCACTGCCGCCGCGCCGCTGGTGCGCGCCGGCGGCCGCCTGGTCTACAGCACCTGCACGCCCTACCGCGAGGAGGACGAGGGCGTGATCGCGGCTTTCCTGGCCGCGCATCCGCAGTGGCGGGCGGAGGCGGTGGCGCTGCCCGGGATCGACGCCGATCTCGCCGGTCTGGGAGCGCTGCGCTTGTGGCCGCAGCGGCAGGGCACCGAGCCGTTCTTCGCCTGCCGCCTGGTGCGCGCCGAGGCGCCACCGGCGGCCCTGCCCCTGGCCGGTGTGCTGCCGGCGGGGGATCCGGCGCTCGGGCAGTGGCTGCCCGGCTCGACGCTGCACACCTGGCGGCGCGGCAATGCCCTGCTCGCCGCCACTCCGCTGGTCGCCGCCTGCGCGCTGCCCGCCGAGGCGCGCGGCCTGCTCCTCGGCCACGGGAGCGGCGCCGGGTTCCATCTTGAACCCTGGGCCGCGCAGGCGCTCATCACGCGGGGTGCACCCGCGCAGATCATCGCCCACGCGCAGGCGTGCAGGTTGTGGGCCGGCGAAACCGGCGCGTTGATCGGCAAGGCCGGCGATCTGATCAGGACTGACCAGGGCGCCCCGCTGGGCATCCTCGGCGGCCTCGCCGGCGACACGCGCCTGGTGATGCCCAGCCGGATGCGGCGGAGCGGATTGCGTTAGGCGCCGCGCCCTACGCGAACTCCAGGCCCTTCATCGTCCCGGTGCCCGACGAGAATGCGTCCACCTGAATACCCAGACGCTGCAGCATGCTCACGTGCAGATTGGTCAGCGGATAATTCTTCTTCCGGTCGAACGCCAGGTGCTGCCCGTGCTTGAAGCCACCACCCGCGAGCAGCACCGGCAAATTGTCGTTCGCGTGCGAGTTGGCCGAGCCCATGTTGGTGCCGTACAGCACCATGGTGGTGTCGAGCAGCGAGCCGTGCGGCTCGTGCGTCGCAGCCAGGCCGCGCAGCAGCGTGGCAAGTTCGCGGAATTGCGCCTCTTCGATGAGTTTCAGCATCGCCAGCTTCTCGGGGCGGTTGCCGTGGTGGGTGAGCTGGTGGGTGCCTTCGTTGACGCCGGCGATGTCCGGGCGCACGAAGTCCTGACTGATGTACATGGTGATGATGCGCGTCGCGTCGCTGGCCAGGGCCAGGCGCGCGAGCTCGAACATGGTGCGGGTGCGCGGGATCACCGCGCCGCGGTCGTTGCTGTCGGACGGTGCAGGCGCGTCGATGCGCGGCTTGGGCTTGTGCTCCCACTCTTCCGCCACCACCAGGCGGCGCTCGAGCTCGCGCAGTGCCGTGCAGTACTGGTCGACCTTGGCGCGGTCGTCGGCACCGATTTGCGCGGACAGGTTCTTGGCCCGCTCGCCCACCTGATCGAGGATGCTGCGCTCTTCGCGCAGGCGTGCGACCTGGGCGTCGACATCGTCGGGGGTGCCCTGCACGAACAGACGCTTGAACAGCTGCGATGGCCGGTCCTCGCCCGGCAGCATCACCCCGGCGCCGGTGAACGACAGGCTGCGCTGGGTGTCGACCGCGAGCGACAGCGAAGGGTGACGGGTGAGCAGGCCGACGCGCTCGGCCGCGAACTGGTCGAGCGAGATCGAATTGCGGAAGCCGCCGCGGCCGGGATGACTGGCGCCGGTTAGGAAGCACAGTTCGGCGCCGTGGCCGCCGTCGACCTCGGGCAGCGACACGCCGGACAGCACGGTCATCTGCGCGCGCGTGTCCTTGAGGATGTCGAGATAGGGCGGGGCCTGGTAGTCGCGGCCCGCGGCCTCGGGGAAGAAGTGCTGGGGCAGGATGCCCTGGTTGGTCTCGATGCAGAACATGCGACGCGGCACCGCGGTGGCGGGCGGCGCCGGCTCGGCGGAGAACGCGGGGACCATGGCGTCGAGGAAGGGCAGCGCGAGCGCCACGCCCAGGCCCTTGAGCATGGTGCGGCGCGACAGCGGTCGGTTGCGGAGCGGGTTCATCGGGTCACCACCGTGGGAGCAGGACTGGTCAGGGAGGGGACGGCCGTGGTCATTTGCAGCGGAACTGGTCGCACTGGACCACGGCGTGCACCAGGTCGCGCAGGCCGTGGCCAGAGGCCTTGGTCGCGTCGAGCAGGCCTTCGACCGCGGCGCGGTCGGCGAAACTGATGGTTGCACCGGTGGCGTAGACCAGCAGGCGGCGGGCGAGATTGCGCGCGACCTGGCGCTCGTCGGCGAGCAGCAGCGCGCGCAGTTCGGCGATGCCGGCGAAGGGCTTGCCGGCGAGTTCGCCGCTGCAGTCCACCGCGGGGCCGAGGCGCACGTGGACCTCGCGGACGCCGCTGACCAGGGGCACGCTGTCGCCCGCGCCGCTGCTGCGGTAGCGCGTGCGCTGGGCGCCCATCACGTCGAACGACTCGAGGGCGAAACCCGGCGGGTCGAGCTTGGCGTGGCACGACGCGCACACGGCGCTCGCGCGGTGCTTGACGAGCTGCTCGCGGATGGTGGTGGCCCCGCGCGTGTCCGGCTCGATCGCGCCGGCGTCGGGCGGCGGCGGCGGCACCGGCGTGCCCAGCAGCCGGTCCAGCACCCAGGCGCCGCGCTTCACCGGCGAGGTGGTCAGGCCGTTGGCGGTGACCTTCATCACGCTGCCCTGGGTGAGGATGCCGCCGCGCGCGCCGCCCGCGGACAGCGCGACGCGGCGGATGGCGCAGCCTGCGACCCCGGGCACGCCGTAGAGCCGCGCGAGCGGTTGATTGAGCATCGCGAAATCGCTGGTGATGACCGCGCTCGCAGGGAGGTCGTTATCAAGCATCTCCGTGAAATAGGCGCGGGTCTCCGCGGCCAGCGACTCGACCAGGTGCACGTCGCAGAAGTATTCCGGATACAGCGCCCGGTCGGGCACCGTGGCGTAGAGCTGGTCCAGGCTCAGCCACTGCGCGGTGAAGTCCGCGACCAGGCGCTGGGCGCGCGGGTCGCGCAGCAGGCGCGCGGTCTCGGCGCGCAGCACCTCGGGCCGCAGCAGCGCACCGCTGCGCGCCTGGCGCAGCAGCGCATCGTCCGGCATCGACCGCCACAGGAAGTAGGACAGCCGGGATGCGAGCGCCCAGGCGTCGAGCCGCCCCGGGCGCTCGTGGAAGAACAGGAAGTCGGGCGAGCACAGCACCGCCTTGTAGGCGATGCGCATGGCGTCCTGGAAGCAGCGCTGCTGCGCCAGCGCGGCCAGCGCCAGGCCCTGCATGCGCGCGACTTCAGTGGGCTCGACCGGGCGACGCCAGGCGCGCTCCATGAAGGTGCGCAGCAGCTGGGCGCTGTCTGCGACGGGATCCTGCGACTCGACCACGAATGGGCCGCCAGGCGGGCGCCAGGCGCGGCGGGCCACGCCGGTGCCGATGGTGGTGCGTTCGGGTTCGCGCAAGCCGCTGGCCTTCGACCATTTGGCCAGCGGCAGCTCGCCGAACAGGCGGCGGTGCGCCTCCGGCGGCCACTGGGCCAGCAGCGGCCCTTCCATGTCGAGCCACTGGCAGGCGATGCCTGGGCCGCGCCAGGGCTTCTTCGCCGGCGGGCTGGAATCGCCGGGCAGGGTGCGGTCGTCGAGCGAGGCGCAGGTGATGACCAGCTGCTCGTTGCCGTGCAGCCAGGCGGTGAACTCGATCTCGCCGGCTTCGGCCGGGACGTCGAAGAACTGCAGATAGCGCCCGTCCTTGACCTGGATGGCCGCGACGTGCTGGACGGTCGGCGGCAGCAGCTGGTCGTCGGCGGTGTCGCCGGTGCCGGGGCTGTCGAGGGTGACGCCGCGGCAGCGCAGGCGGAAGCGGTAGAGCCCGGGCTCGTCAAAGCGGTTCTCG
The DNA here is from genome assembly GCA_038213805.1 of Planctomycetota bacterium. GTDB lineage: Bacteria > Planctomycetota > UBA11346 > UBA11346 > UBA11346 > BOG-1363. Next base: position 24,093 of record JBBQSO010000017.1, read on the forward strand.
AGCGTCCACGGCGACTGCGCGTTGTTGGGCTGGCGCAGCAGCACCATCCAGTCGCCGACTACGCGCGACTCGCTACGCCCGAGTTTGCGGTCGCGCGCGAAGTCTTCGAAGAAGCGTCCGTTGGCGGTGAACAGCTGGCGGTCGACGCGGCTCTCGGGCTGCGGGCGCAGCGCCATCGCCGCGTCGAGCGCCGCGTCGGCCGCCTCGAGGTAGCGCGCGATTTGGACGTAGGACAGCTCCTGCGCGGACGCGACGTCATCAAAGCCGCCCGCCAGCGGGTCGGCTGGGAGGATGTCCTTGACCTCGAGCGCGGGGATCGCGAGCAGGTCGCGCAGGGTGTTCTCGTACTCGACGCGGTTGAGGCGGCGGTAGACGGTGCGGCCGCCCTGGCGCTGGCGCTGCTCGTCCGCGGCGGTCAGCGCCGTGGCCAGGCTGGCCGCGAAGGAGCTGGCGTCGGATGCCGCCAGCTTTTTCTTCGGCGGCATCTCGCCGGCCGCGACGCGGTCGTGGACCAGCGTCCAGGTGGCGAGAGTGGACGGATCGTGCTCGATCGGCGCCAGGGTGTCGAGGCGCAGGCCGCCCTTGCGCGTATCGGCGTCGTGGCACTCGACGCAGCTGCTCTCGAGGCGCTTGGCGATAGCCGGATCGGGCGCGGAAGCGGCGGCCGCAGCGCCCATCAGGGACAGCGCGACGACCAGCCGCAGGCAGACGGAGGGCATGGTCAAAGATACCTCGCGGACGACGGACGGTTGCCAGGGATAGCGCCAGGGGCGCTGCGGTTACCACGTGATTCGTGGGGAAGTGAGCCTCCACGACGCTAACGCTCGGTCGTACGCATCCGCTGCCATGGAGGATATGGATACAATATGGACGAGAGCGTCGCCATGTCGCCTGCGGATATGCGCCAAGCCCGTGCTGTCACAAGATTTCCGCACAATGAATGCAACGATTTCCAGGGCCTACGGTAGTTTTGCCAGCGCGTGGCAATGCCGCGCCCAGAACCATAGGAACCGCACCCATGACAGCCATCTCGACGCCGCCCCGCCATCCTGCGCCGATGATCCGCGGCGCGCTCATCCCCACGCTGTTGCTGCTGGCCGCGGCGGCGGTTGACCAGGGAGCGGCGGCCGCGGAGCCTGCGCCGCTAACCTTCGCGGGCGGCGAGGGTCCGGGCAAGGGCAAGCACATCGTCTTCCTGGCGGGCGACCACGAGTACCGCTCGGAGGAGAGCCTGCCGGCGCTCGCGCGCATCCTGGCGGTGCGCCAGGGCTTCACCTGCACCGTGCTGTTCAACATCGACCAGACCACCGGCACCATCGAGCCCGGCAATTCCAACATGCCAGGGCTGGAGGCGCTCGACCACGCCGACCTGGCGGTGGTGTTCCTGCGCTTCCAGGCTTTTCCCAAGGAGCAGATGCGGCACGTCGACGACTACCTCGCGCGCGGCGGCCCGGTGGTCGGCCTGCGCACCGCGACGCACGCCTTCCGCACCGCCGCTGACGATGCTTTCGCCAAGTACTCCTTCGACAGCAAGGTCGCTGGCTACGAGCTCGGCTTCGGCCACCAGGTGCTGGGCCAGACCTGGGTCGGTCATTACGGCACCAACCACGCGCAGAGCACGCGCATCAGCGTGAGCGACGCCCAGAAGGACCACCCCATCCTGCGTGGCGTCGCGGACGTCTGGGTGCAGGCCGGCGGCTACGTCGGCAAGCCGACCAGCGGCACGGTGCTGACCGTGGCCCAGCCGTTGAACGGCATGAAGCAGGACGCGCCGCCCGATGCCAGCAAGCCGCCGATGCCCTCGGAGTGGACGCGCAGCTATGCTGCGGCGGATGGGCACCAGGCGCGGGTCTTCACCTCGCTCTACGGCGCCTCGGAAGACCTCCTCAACGACGGTTATCGCCGCCTGGTCGTCAACGGCTGCTTCTGGGCGCTGGGCCTGGAGTCGGCCATCACGCCGCAGCTGGCGGTCAGCTTCGTCGGGCCGTACAAGCCCAACACCTTTGGCGAGCACGCCTTCGCCCGCGGCGTCAAGCCCGCGATGTACGCCGATTTGGCGAGCCCGATCCCCGCGAACAACAGCACCAAGTGACCACCATGCGCCACCGCCACGCCTCCGTCCACGTGCAGCGGCCGCGCGCCGTCTGGTCCGCCTGCCCACTGCTGCTGATGCTCGCGGGACTGGTCCCGGCCAGCGAGCCGACGACGACCCCGATCGCGCTGCAGAAGGACGAGGTGATCTGCGAGATCGGCGACGGCCTGGCCGATCGCATGCAGCACGACGGCTGGGTCGAGACGTTGATCCAGAGCCGCGCGGCCGACAGGAAGCTGGTCTTCCGCAACCTCGCCATCACTGGCGACATGGTCGCCAAGCGCCCGCGCCAAGAGGGCTTCGCCTCGCCCGAGGACTACCTCAAGCTGTGCAAGGCGGACGTCATCTTCGCCTTCTTCGGCTACAACGAGTCCTTCGCCGGCGAGGCCGGCGTCGCTGGTTTCAAGAAGGACCTGGGCGAGATGGTCGACCGTTACCGCGGCACCATGTTCAATGGCCATTCCGCGCCCCGTCTGGTGCTGTTCTCGCCCATCGCGCACGAGGACCTGCACACCCCCAACCTGCCCAACGGCGCGGCGGACAACGCCAATCTGGCATTGTACACCGCCGCGATCGCGCAGGTCGCGGCCGACAAGCAGGTCGGCTTCGTCGACCTGTTCAGCACCTCGCAGGCGCTGTATGTGCAGTCGCGAACGCCACTGACGCTGAACGGCGTGCACCTGCTGCCGGACGGCGACCGGCAGATCGGCGAAGTCATCGCCAGCGCCGTGGTCGGCCCGGCGGCGGGCGCGACCCGCGCCCTCGAACCGTTGCGCCAGGCGGTGCTGGACAAGGACTACCACTGGCACTGCCGCTACCGCGCGCCCGACGGCAACGACATCTGGGGCAACCGCTCCGGCCTGCGCTTCGTCAACAATCAGTCCAACGGCGAGGTCCTCACGCACGAGCTGAGCATGCTCGACGTCATGACCGCCAACCGCGACGCGCGCATCTGGGCGGTCGCCTCCGGCCACGACGCGCCGGTTTCCGACGCCAACGTCGCCAAGCCGATCGAAGTGATCTCGAACGTCGACAACAAGACCAAGAGCAGCGATCCGGTCAAGCCGCCCAGCGAGGACGGCTACCTGTCCGGCAGCGATGCGCTGGCGAAAATCCGCGTCCCCGAGGGCTTCGAGCTGACGCTGTTCGCCGACGAATCGCGCTTTCCCGCGCTGACCAAGCCGGTGCAGCTGCACGTCGACGCCAAGGGGCGGCTGTGGGCCGCCTGCTGGGGCACCTACCCCAAGTGGGAACCGCTCAAGCCGAAGAACGACACCCTGCTGATCCTCAGCGACTCCACCGGATCCGGCGTCGCCGACAAGGCGGTGGTCTTCGACCACGTCGACAATCCGTTGGGCTTCGAATTCTGGAACGGCGGGGTGATCGTCACCTCACAGCCGAACCTGCTGTTCCTCAAGGACACCGACGGCGACGACCACGCCGACCAGCGCACCGTGCTGCTGCAGGGCATCGACTCGGCCGATACCCACCACTCGGCCAACAATCTGATCTACGGCCCCGACGGCGCGATCTACTGGCAGAGCGGCATATTCATGCAGAACAGCTTTGAGAGCCCGTGGGGACCGGTGTTGCACTCGACCCAGGCCGGCATGTACCGCTTCGATCCGCGCAGCTCGGCGATCTCGTTCCACGCCGCCAACAGTCCGAACTCGCACGGCACGTCCTTCGACTACTGGGGCTACATGTACGCCAATGACGGCACCGGCGGCGCGTGCTTCCAGGTCCGCCCCGACGGCAACGGCTTCAAGATGTTCCCGCTGACCAAGACCGAGTGCCGGCCAGTGCCCGCCGACGCGATCATCTCGAGCGCCAACTTCCCGCCCGAGATGCAGGGCGACTTCCTGGTCCTGAACACCATCGGCTACCTGGGCATCAAACGCTACCAGCTGCACCGCGACGGCTTCAAGGAGGACGGCAAGGACTTCCAGACCGGCCAGGTCTGGGGCACCCCGACCCCGGACTTCCTGCGCAGCGATGATCCCAACTTCCGCCCGACCAGCGCGGTGTTCGGCGCCGACGGCGCGCTCTACATCGCCGACTGGCAGAACACCATCATCGGCCACATGCAGCACAACATCCGCGACCCCAAGCGCGACCACTCGCACGGCCGCATCTACCGGTTGGCCTACAAGGGCCGCCCGCTGCAGGCCAAGGTCGACATCGCCGGGCAGCCGATCCGCGCCCTGCTGGACGACCTGAAGAACCCGATCGACGGCATCCGCCAGCGTGCCCGCATCGAGCTCAGTGGCCGCGACTCGCAGGAGGTCATCGCCGCGACGCGCCAGTGGATGCGGCAGTTCGACGCGAAGAAGCCCGAGGACGCCCACCACCTGCTCGAGGCGCTGTGGCTGCACCAGCAGCACAACGTGCGCGACCTGGCGCTGCTTGACCTGGTGCTGGCCTCGCCCGAGCCGCACGCGCGCATCGCCGCCGCGACGGTGAAGCACCTGTGGGGGCCCGCGGATCCCACCAAGGGGCGCATGGCCGACACCACCGTGGCCGCGACGCCTAAAGTGCCGCAGGTGGTGGTGCCCGCGCACCTCACCGGCCAGGCGGCCAAGCTCTACACCCTGGGCGCGGCGGTCTTTGCCCGCGACAGTCACTGCACCACCTGCCATCAGCCCACCGGCGCCGGCCTGGCCGGCATCTACCCGCCGCTCGCCGGCAGCCCGTGGGTGATCGGCAACGAGGAGCGCCTGATCAAGGTGGTGCTGAGCGGCCTGTGGGGGCCACTTCAGGTCAATGGCACCACCTACGACCCGGCGCGCGGCATCCCGCCGATGACGGCGTTCCGCTCGATCCTCAAGGACGAGGAGGTCGCCGCGGTGCTGACCTATGTGCGCAACTCGTGGGGCAACAAGGCTGCTCCCGTGCTGCCCGAGGCGGTCGGCAAGGTCCGGGAGGCGACCAAGGGCCAGACCACGTTCTGGAAGCCCGAGGACCTGCTGAAGGCGCATCCGCTGGAGTGAAGCCAGCATCGGTGCGGCGCCCCGCGTGCGTCATCAGCGGCGGGGGCGCACTGCCCGGGCCACGCCGCGCCTAGGGCTTCGCCAGCGCCAGCAGCCTGGCCTCCGTCGGCTGTGGCCCGCCCGACCCGGGCTGGTCGAGTTCCTTGCGCAACCACGCCAGCCCCGCGAGGCTGCAGGCCAGGCTGGTTTCGGCGTCGACGGACGGGCGCTCGTGCAGCAGGCCGACCGGGCCATGCCAGCCGCTCGCGCGGATCACGCGCAGCATCGCCAGTTCTCCCGCATCGGTGCCGACGAAGCGCACGCTGGGGTACTGCGCAGAATCCGCTGGCATGCCGTTGAGATTGACCGCCAGCAGGTGCGTCTGCATGCGCGCGAACCGCGCGGCGAAATCGGTGAGGGGGCCGCGCCAGTGGTGGAAATTGAAGACGATGCCGACGTTGGTGATGCCGTCCTGGCGTAGGCGCTCGATCACCGCCAGCTGGTTGTCCTGATCCTCGCACCACGGTTCGCGGTGGTTGTACAGCCCGACCTGGCTGCCGATCGCGGCGGCGTCGCGCGCCAGTGGCATAATGCGCGCCGCCTCGCGCGTGATCCGCGCCGGATCACCCGGCGCGCTCGGCTGTGGCTCGGGTGCGCCGGCCACCCACAGCTGGGGGTGGATGCCGTGGCGCAGCGCGGCGTCCAGCACCTCCTGGCGGTGGCCGGGGTACCACCAGGCGCTGATGGCGATGTGGTGGCGCGCCATCGCCTCGATCTCGGCGTCGAAGGTCGCGACGTGCTCCTCGCGCCAGTCGTAGGCGAGCCTGGTGATGCCCAGGTGCTCCAACATCTGCGCGCGCTCCTCCGGGCCGCGCTTGCGCGGATCGAAGGGCACCACGCACCACGCGGCGAGGTTGCCGGTGGTGAGAAGGTCGTCGTCGGCGGCGGCGAGCCGCGGCGTGTGGCCGGCGGCCAGGACGAGCAGCGCGGCGAGCAGGATGGGCGTTTTCATGCGGGATTCCCGGCGGTGGAGCGTGCCCGATCCTGGCGCGCTCCTGACCGGTGTCGTGCACGCCGGCGACGGCGGCTGGAAGGCGAGCGGCACAGACCTGACCGCCGCTGCGTGGAGGCTCGCCGCCAGCCGTGCGCGGACCGGTTTCAGGGCGCCCCGTCGCGCACGGTCGCGTCGAGGAAGTGCACGTGCTCGCGCACGAATGAGGCGCGCAGGTGGTGCGTGTCCGTGTAGATCGGCTCGCCGTCCGCAGTGATGGCCGGGCAGGTGTCCCCCACCGCGAGCTCGGCGAGCGCATCGATGACGATGATCGAATCCGGGCGCGCGAGCGCGGCGAGGAAGGTGCGCGTGGCGCCCTCCTGGGCCAGGATGCGCGTGCGGCTGACGCCCGCTCCCCGGACGCCGTCCTGGCCGAAGGAGCGCTTGAAGATGTAATGCGGATCCATCTCGTCGCCGGACGGGTTGTCCAGGACCAGGTACACGCGCTTCCCCGCAGCGGCCACGCGCGTCACCAATGCGGCGAACAGGGCGTCGGCGCGCGCCCGGCCCGGTGCGCCGTCCAAGGTCAGCGCGCCGCCGCCGGCGCCGGCGTCCACGTCGAAATGTTTGGAGAAGTAGGCGTTCCAGTGCGCCGCGATGACCACGCGGTCGACGTCCGGACGGTCGGCCAGGGTCAGGAAGTCTTCGGCGAAGCCGGCATTCCTCGTGGGATCGGCGAGGTTGCGCACCCCCGGAAGGGGCGGAACGCCCTCACCAGCCAGGAAGATGGCGCCGCGACCATGCGCATTGTTGCCGCTCACCAGGGCGGCGATGCGCGGCGCGTACTGCTCCATGTGGCTGTCGCCCCAGAACAGCGTCTGTGCGCCCTGCCCGCCTGCGACATGGCACCGGCGCGCACCGACCATGGGCCCGGGGCGCAGGACCCTGGGATAGCGCCAATCCGCGATCGCGCGCTGCACGAGCGCATCAGGGGTGGTCGCGGCCTGGCGCGCCGGGATGGCGCCGCGGCCGGCGAGCAGGCCGAGGACGGCGACCACGCCGAGGGCCGCGCCCAGCGCCGTGGTGACCCGCCAGTCGGGCGAGAAGCGCAGGCGGCGCTCGACGAACCGCTGGGTGATGGCCGCGAGCACGACCGCGCCCGCCACCAGGATCAAGCGGCTGGAGACGGCGTGGTCGTCGGGCTCGACGATGCTCCACAATGACAGCAGCGGCCAGTGCCATAGGTAGAGCGGGTAGCTGATCCGCCCGATGGCGGCAGCAGCGGGATTGCCGAGCAGCCAGCGTCCAGGAAGCGCCTGCGGCCCTGCGGCGATCGTCAGCAGCGCACCCAGTACCGGCACCGTCGCCCACCACCCGGGATAGGGGAGGCTGCCGTCCAGCGTGCACAACGCGTAGCCGATCAGCGTCAGCCCGACCGTGGACGCCACGTGCCGCCCCAGCGGATCTGCCAGGCGGCGCACCGACGACGGCCAGGCCACGGTGGGGATGAGGGCCAGGGCGCCACCCGCGAACAGCTCCCACGCCCGCGTGCCGGCGCCATAGAACACCGCGGCCGGCTGCGCTTCGACCAGCGTGACGTTGCAGGCGAACGAGAGCGCACCCAGGATCGCGATGCCGGCGGGCAGCGGCAGGCCGCAGCGCCGCATGGCGATCAGGATAAGGGGGAAGGCGAGGTAGAACTGCTCTTCGATCGCCAGGGACCACAGGTGCAGCAGTGGCTTGGCCGTGGCCGCGGCATCAAAGTAGCCGCCCTCGCCCCATAGCACCAAGTTCTGCACGAATAGCGCCCCGGCGAGCGTGTGCGTGCCGAGCTGCCGGAACTCGTCCGACAGGAGGAAGAGCCGGCCGAAGGCCAGGCAGGCGGCCAGGACGGTGATCAGCGCCGGGAGCAGGCGATGCATCCGGCGCCGGTAGAAACCGAGCAGTGAGAAATGCGCGCCGTCGAACCCGGAGGCGATGATCCCGGTGATGAGGAAGCCGGAGATCACGAAGAAGATGTCGACGCCGACGAAGCCACCGCCCAGGACCTCGGGGAACGCGTGGCAGATCACCACCGCCAGGACGGCGACCGCCCGCAAGCCATCGATGTCGCTCCGGTAGGGCAGGGACGGCGGACAGACGGCGATTCCCGTCACGGTCATCGCCGTCCCACTGGCGCCGGTCGTGCGCGCGCCGCCTGCGCGCGGCCGTGACCGGAGTGTCGATGGGAAGGTGTCACGACCGGCGCTCCGCAGGGGTTTCATTGCCGCCGTGGCGGAACAGCGGACAGGTTCAGGGTGCGCGGCGGCGCTACAAGCATCGCCACGCGCCTGCTGGCAACTCCAGCGCCTCTGAGGCGTATGCTCTTGCGAGCGTCGAGGCTCTGGACCAGAGTCACGCGTCTCCCCATCACCCCTCTGCCCTGCCGGTGCACCCATGCCGACCTGCTTGCTCCACGCCTTCGCCTTCCTGCTCGTCGGCGCTGCCCTGCCGGCGGTGGAGATCAGCGTCATCCCCGACCATCCCACTGGCCTATATGCTGCAGGTGAGACCGTGACCTGGACCATCGGTTCCAAGGACCAGGCCCCAGCGGACCTGAAATACACGGTGAAATCTGGCGGAACGGTCGAGGTCGCCAAGGGCGTCCTGGTCTTCGCCGACGGCAAGGCAACGGTCCAGGCCACTCTCGCGCAGGCCGGCACGCTGCTGCTCGAGATCCCGCACGACGGCAAGACGTCCTTCGGCGGCGCGGCCTGCGACTGGACGCACATCCCGGTCGCGCTGCCCGAACCCAAGGACTTCGACGCCTTCTGGAAAGCCAAGCTCGCCGAGCTCGCGAAAGTTCCGGTCGATGCTCGGCTCGAGCCGGTCGAATCCGATGTGGCCGGGGTGAAGCTGTGGAAGATCACCATGGGCAACATCCACGGCACGTCGATCCACGGCTATGTCGCGCGGCCCGACGGCGAGGCGCCGTGCCCGGCGCTGCTGCAGGTGCAGTACGCAGGCGTCTACCCGCTTGAGAAGCACTGGTCGCTCGACCGCGCCAAAGAAGGCTGGCTGGTGCTCAACATCATCGCCCACGACCTGCCGGTTGATCAGCCGAAAGAGTTCTACGCCCAGCAGTCCGACGGGCCGCTCAAGAACTACGCGTCGATCGGCGCCGAGGACCGCGAGACCAGCTACTTCCTGCGCATGTACCTGTCGTGCTTCCGCGCTGCCGATTACCTGGCGAAGCGCCCGGACTGGAACCACAAGACGTTGCTGGTGGAGGGTGGCAGTCAGGGCGGCCTGCAGACCGTGGTCACCGCCGGGTTGCATCCCGCGGTCACCGTCATCACCGCCAACGTCCCGGCGGGGTGCGACATGGATGGCGCCGCGCTGCACCGCGAGCCGGGCTGGCCGCACTGGGTATGGGCCGGCGCGAATCTCCAGAAGCTGGTCACCGCCAGCGCATACTACGACGTCGTCAACTTCGCCAAGCGCGTGAAATGCCCGGCGCTGATCGGACTGGGCCTGGTCGACACCACCTGTCCGCCGGCCGGGGTGTTTGCGATGATCAACCAGCTCACCGCGCCCAAGCGCCTGGTGATCATGCCCCTTGCCGGGCACATGGGCGACCATGGGCCTTTCTATCCGGTGATGGGCATGTGGTGGAACGCGGCGAAGAACGGGCAGGCGCTGCCGCTGCAGTGATGCGGATTTTTTTCAGCCGGTCTCGGCGATTCCACGCCTCTCCTCTGGGAGTCCTGGCGGTAAAATCTCAGTGACCGACGTGTGACGAGATCGAGAACATCGGGCGCGCTTACGGAGCGGGCGTGCTCGGTGTGGTGAAGCCGGCAGCATTGAAGATCTTGCGCGCCACGGCGCCCTGCAGCCAGGTGGCGAAGACCGCGGCGGCCGGCTTGGCGGTCGCCGTCAGGGCCAGCGGGTAGCGGATCGGGGCATGCAGGTCTGGCGGGATACCGGCCACCTGCACGACCTTGGCATCACCGCGGATGTCGGTGGCGTACACCACGCCGAGATCCGCCTCGCCGAGTTCAACCAGGCGCAGCGCAGCGCGCACGTCCGCGGCCGGCGCTAGGCGCCCGACCAGGGCGTCCCACCAGCCCAGGCGGATGAACGCCTCCTTGGCATAGACGCCGGCCGGCACGTTGCTCGGATCGCCGATCGCCAACCGCCCACGGAAGGCGGCGCCGATGGCGAAGCCCTTTTCCACGGTGATCGCCGGCGCCGTGCCGGCCGGAGCGATCAGCACCAGACGGTTGCCCAGCAGGTCGACCCGCGAAGCGGGCGCGATCGCCTGCCGCTGCGCCAGCCAATCCATCCACGTCTCGTCAGCCGACAGGAAGAGGTCGGCGGGCGCGCCCTGTTCGATCTGCTTGGCGAGCGTCGACGAGCTGGCAAAGCTGCACACCACGTGCACGTGCCGCTCCAGCTCGTAGGCCGTCACCGCCACCTGCAGGGTGTCGGCGGTGCTGGCAGCGGCAAAGATGGTGATGGCGTCGTCCGCGCCCAGGCGCAGGCAGACGGTGGTCAGGACGAGCAGGCGGATGACGGTGGCGGGTGAGGGTCTGCGCATGGTGATGTCCGCTCTGGCCAGGTTCTGACCGCACGCCTCTGTAGAGACCAAGCGGATCCGTGCAACGCGTGTTCCAGCGCCACGGCGCCCGTGTCCGTTCGACAGCTGCAGCGGCCGCTCGCTCACGACCAAGGAGCAGTGCGGCCAAACGCTGACCCGCCGGAAGGGTCGAGCTCGTCCGTTGTCGATGCATCGGTCGATGGCGCGCGATCAGGGGCTGTCAGAGGGCGGCCCCAGCTTGACCGTGCACGCACCGACCATCCTGAAGCACGAGCCGGAGGGGATCCGCGGTGTGGGGTGCCGCGTCGGGTGGCTTGTCCGCGAGTAGGGCAGGCCTACCACTTCGCCATGCCCAGCTACGCCATTGCCGATGCCGCCCTGATCGCGGAGTGCGAGATTTCGAATTCGTCGACGCACAGTCCCGGTGGACAGCACCGCAACAAGACCGAGTCGTCAGTGCGTTTCCGGCATCGGCCGAGCGGGCTGGTCGCGCAATGCGAAGAACACCGCGACCGCGCCGACAACCGCGCCGCGGCGCTGCTGCGCCTGCGCATCCGCCTCGCGCTGCGCGAGCGCGGCGTCGCTGACGTGGCATGGCTGCAGCCCATGCGCCGCGGCAACGGCTTGGCAATCGCGCCGCACGCACCGGGGTACGCGCTGGCGGTGGCGTGCTGCCTCGACGCCCTCGCCAATGCCAAGGCCGTAATCGGCGAGGCGGCGCGCGCGCTGGCACTGTCCACCAGCCAATTCACCAAGGTGCTCGCCGCCGACAAAGAGGTCATGCACGCCGCCAACGACCTGCGACTCGCCGCCGGGCTGCGGCCGATCCGGGTGCATGACGGGTGAGGCGGGAGGGGCGAGAGGCGTGAGAGGCGTGAGAGGCGTGAGAGGCGTGAGAGGCGAGAGGCGAGTCTGAGGGGCAGCCGATCACATCTGCGTCCGTCGGCGCTGGATTCACCGCGGCAACCTCCGGCCCGGGCGCGTCCTGCCGCCTCGTTGGGCCGCATCACCCGTCAGCCACGAGGCGTTCTTCTCGGGAGCCTCCAACCCACGTCCCGCGCGCCCCTTGCGACTCCATGACGGCCCCGCTCCACGGCCCGCGGCAATGTCCTGCACGCGGGGATGTGACGAGGTCCCCGCCTCCTGGTGGCGCCCCGGTCAGCTCAACGCGCGCTGCCATCCCAGGTATCACCCCTTGATGAAATCGCCTGATTTATCACTAAATCACAGGATTCTTGCTCGCCCCGGCGAGCGGGCCACCCTCGCCGACGTGGCCCGCCTCGCCAACGTCAGCGCCATGGCCGCCTCCGCGGTGCTCAATGGCGCGCAGACTTCCACGCGCGTCGCTGCCGCGACCCGTCTGCGCATCCAGGCCGCCGCGGCGCGGCTCGGTTACCAGCCGAACGCGGTGGCGCGCTCGCTGGCGCGCAAGCGCACCGACGCCATCGGCATCTACACCGGCGCCGGCACGCTCACCGCCGACGTGACGTTCGGCGCGGCCATCCTGGCTGGCCTGCAGAAGGGCTGCGCCGCCGCGGGCAAGGACCTGCTGCTGCGGGGTGGCTTTGCCCAGCCCGAACGCTGGGGCGTCAGCTACGGCGAGCTGGTCGACGGCCGCCTCGACGGCGCGGTGGTGCTGGCGGCGCCCGACGCGCCGCTGGTCGCGCAGCTCGCCGGGTCGCCGCTCGCGGCCGTGGCGATCGTCGACGCCATCCCGGGCATGCCTTCCATCGTCGCCGACGAGGCCGACGGTGCGCGCTTGCTGGCCACCCATCTCGCCGACCGCGGCCACCGCCGCATCCTGTGGCGCCCATCGGTCGGCGAGTGCGACTCGGTGACGCGCCGCCTTGACGGTCTGCGCCGTGCGTGCGCCGCGCTCGATGTCGCCGTGGTCATCGGCGACGGCGGCTACCTGCCGCGGCCCTTCACCGCGCGCGAACGCGACCTGCTGCGCCCCGGCCGCAAAGGTCGCGCCAGCGCGGTGGTCTGCTACGCCGACTACGTGGCCGAAGCGCTGTGCGACGACGCCCAGCAGCTCGGCTGGTCGATTCCCGGCGACCTCGCCATCGCCGGCTTCGACGGCATCGAGCTCGTCCATCAGCCGCGCCCATGGCGGCGCGTGACCACCGTGCGCTGCCATTGGCAGCGCGTCGGCTGCATGGCGGTCGAACTGCTCAGCCGCATGATCGACGGTGGTGCGCTGCCGGCGCTGACCGCACTGCCGGTCGAGCTGCGCCCCGGCGACACCACTTGAATCCGCCGCGCCCCATCCCACACCCATTACCAGAACCCCAGGAAGAACCCATGTTCCGCACTCCCGACGCACCGGCGCTCCGCCGCGCTCCCGCCACTCGCATCCGCCACTCCGCCATCTGCGCCCTCGCCGCGCTGGCGTGCATGGTCGGCGCCTGCGCGCCGCTCATGGCGGCCGACGCCACCGGTCCGACGCCCTTCCCCGATGCGCAGGACGAGAAGAGCTGGCCCGGTACCGGCCCCATCCGCGTGTTCGGCTGGATGGTCGACAACCGCAATTATTTCTGGACGCAGCGCCAGGCGGCGCACGGCGCGGTGGTGTTCATCGGCGACTCGCTGACCGGCAACTGGGACGCCAAGCAGATGGCAACGCTCTTCCCCGGGATGAAGATCGCCAACCGCGGCATCGGCGGTGATGTCAGTCGTGGCGTGCTTTTCCGCCTCCAGGAAGACGCCCTCGACCTTGATCCCAAGGCGCTGGTGGTGTGCATCGGCTCCAATGATCTCAGCGCGCATGCGGACACCGCCGGCGCCATGGCCAACATCGCCGCGATCATCGCCAAGGCGCGCGCGCACAGCGCGACCATGCCCATCGTGCTGTGCACCCTCGCCCCGCGCCGCTCGGCGGTAGCCCCGACCAAGCCCGGCGCCCACGCCGACCTCAACGCGCGCATCACCGCATTCGCCAAGGACCAGCAGCACCTCGCGCTGCTCGACCTGCCCCCGGTGCTCGGCACCGCCCTCGACGCGCCCACGCCGGCCTACTACGCCGACGACCTGCTCCACCTCGCGCCCCCCGGCTACGAGCGCTGGGCCGCTGCCCTGCACCCGGTGTTCAAGACGCTGGGCGTGGAGTAAGGACGGACGTCCTGGGGAGCACAAAAGAACGCCAAGGCGCCAAGACGCCAAGGACCAGCGCAACCATCGCGCATCATAGGGCGACGGCCCCGGTGGTCCTCGTTTTGGTGGTGCCTGGCATCGTTGTTCTCACTTCCCCTGCCCGTCTCCGGCAGGGTCGGCCTCCGGGGGGTTCTTCACCGGATCCGCTCTCTGATCCTTGTCAGTCTCCGTGTCCTTCTGCGACTCGGGATCCTTGTCCTTGTCCTTGTCCGCTTCGGCTGCGGCCGCCTTGGCAGCACCCGTATACCCGTCGATCACGCCGGTGAGAAACTCGCTCGTGTCCGACTTCTTCTGCTTCGGATGGTACTTCATGGCCAGCAGCAGGCGTTCGAAGATGTAGCCGTTATCCGCGTTGCTCCTGATGTCGGCCATGATCCGGTCGTAGGCCGCCGGATCGAGGTCCTCGCCCTTCTTCATCACCTTCATCAGCAGAGTCGACATCACCCCGTCGATGACATGCGCGGATTTCTCCGTCAGCTTCGACTGCTTCGCAACCGATTCCTGGTACGCGCCCAGCAGCCTGAAGGTCCCGACCGCGATCAGCAGCGCTGCGACGCTGACGATCAGGCAGGCGATGCTGATGATGGTCTTGTGCATGGGGGTGGTCCTTTGCGGTGGGCTCGTCGGAGTCGGGCGTTCGTGCCCGCCCGCGCTAACCAATCCTGCACATACCAGGCGATCATGATCGCGCCGGCAGCGTCAGGAGCTTCCTGGTGAGGGAGCATGCACGTGCCGGTGGCAATGCCAAGCCGGAGGTCGATGGCTGAGCGCTCGCCGGACAGGATGAGTCCCATTCGCCTGGGGCACATCGAGGGCGTCAGGACCTGGGGTCGAGCGGCAAGATCCCGCGTCGCTGGTGCGCGGAGTGGACGGCACAGCGAGCTGGGGCTCGTTTCTCCCGGCTGCCTGGCGATGTTTCCGGCGAAGCGTCCTTACTTACGTGCCTCCGGCAGCCCCAGCTTCCCTGTCGGCACCGCCGGACCCGTCCCCGGCACGAACAGGCGGAGCGCCTGCCCATACGCCAGTCGGCTCGCCACGCGTGCATTCACCACCATCTGCAGACGCTCGCGCTGGTCGACCTCCTGCAGGGTGATGAGCGCCGCCGCGAACGTCTTGCTGCCATCGCCTGGCACGACCGCTGTCACCGCCCCTGGGGTCAGCTGTTTCGCCCGCGCCGCGCTGCACCACGGCACCGTGAACGACACCGCGCCGGTCAGCACGTCGACATCCGTGACATAGCACGGCAGACCCAGGCGATCCTCGTCCTGGTGGTGCTTGGCGTCCTGCAGCGCTGCGATCTCCTTGTCGCCGTTGCGATCGGCGATTTCCACCGTGACCTTGACCCCGTCCTTCAAAACCTGCTGCAGAATGACCTCGTCACCGACCGCCAGCCCGTCGATGCCCGTCGCCGTGGCACCCTTCCAGACCTTTACCGCCGCATCGTAGTGGAAGCGGTTATAAAGATCCTTGCCTTTGCTGCCGTCGGGATTCTTCAGCGGACGCGCCGTCACGAAGCTGCGCCCCTCGGGCTCGATGGCGACGACCTTGTCGAAGAACCCATGGCGCGCCGTCATGTGCAGCTCGTCCTGCACCGCGCGCGGCCATGTCCACTTCCGCTCGTCGTCAACGTACATGAACAGCATCACGCGCTGCCCGGCGAAGAAGTCCCCCAGCTCGCCCCACGAATCGCGGTAGTGCAGTTCGGTATCCATGCGGATCGGCACCGTCACCTGGCTGCCATCCTTGTCGAGCACCAGCGTCATGGTGTGCGCCGTCGCGTCGGTGGACACCACGCAGCCGAAGGCGCGCGCCATCTCATTGAAGGCGTCGCCCTGGAACTTGGCCACCGGGAGCGGCGTCTCGGCCGCGGTGGTGTGGCAAGCGTTGGCGATGAGCGTGGCGGCGATGGCGATGGACAAGCGGCTGGGCATGGGGGCCTCGACTGCGGAACCTGGGGAGGGGGCAAGCGTTGCCGGGACGAGCCAGAATGTGGTGCGCGCGGTGCTGTCAGCTCAGCGCGCCAACGGCGCGCACAGACACGCAGCCCAGGGAGACTGTCCGATCGCGACGTTCACGCTCAAGGCAGGCGGCCTGCTCAAAATGCGAAAAAATCCGTCGCTTGGTCAACGTCAAACAGCACGTCATCAGCGATACTGAGCCTGCGGAGCAGGCGGCAGAAATGAGTTCGGGGCGTGAGCCCTGGATCCGCCAACGCCATCCCCCATCACGGAATCGCCCGCAACGTATAATACGCCTCCAACATCTTCCACGCCTGCGCATCCCCAAAAAGTCCCTTCGTATCGGCGATTTGCAGATGATAGATCCGGTTGAGCCACTTGTCCCCCGTACCGAACCCGTTCACCTCCACGTCCATCGCCATGCGATCCGCACGCACCTTCACGCCCACGAGCGCATCCTCCCGCTGATCATGCTCCGGTGATCCGTAATTCCCGGTGTCCGCATAGAAATATGAACTGACCTTCAGCGCGCCTACCAGATCCGCATCCTTCACCGCGCCATCTACCGGCCGGGTGAAATGGATCACGAACCCATTCTTGGCCACCGCGACGCGCAGGATGTCCGCGCCGACGGTCTTCCCGTCATAGCTGATCCGCTGCAGGCGATCCTGCACGCCGCCGTTCGCCGCCCACCCACGCCCGGTCTGCCCGATGATCAGGCTGCCATCCGGCAGGAAGCACGGCCGCATCGCCCCTGAGGCCAGCCCGCGAGCGAATGGCATCACGCAGCCCTGGTCGATGCCATTGGTCTGCTCGGTCACCACGCGCAGCATGGTCGAGAGCGTCTGGTCGCCGATGAACATCTGCTTCTGGTATACTCCGAACCTGCCACCGGTCGTATCCCACGCCGGATTTCCGGGCGAATTCGCAAGCTTTCCGTGCGGCAGCCAGACTGCGCCCAGCCGGCGCTTGTCCTTCCACAGGTCGAAGTTCACCTCTTTGGAGTCGGGCTTCAACTTGCCCGGCAGGTCCACCAGGCTGGAGATGTGGCCATAGAATTTGCCCTGCTCGAGCGGCACGACTTTCGACGAGCCGACGTACTCGCCCTGGTTCTCGGCGTACCACAGTCGCCCATCCGGATCGAAGCCGATGCCCGCCGGACTGCGCAGTCCATAGGCGAACGGTTCGGTCTTGCCGTCCGGGGTCACGCGCATGGCCCAGCCGCGGTAACCACCCATCGTTCCCATGTACGGCCCACCCGCGCGCCACGAGGCGCGATTGTTGCCGCTGTGCGACAGGTTGAGGGCGTAGTAGTAGTTCCCCTGGGCATCGCGCGCCGGCCCATGATTGAACTCATGATAGTTCCCGTGGAACCCGAAGGCATCGCTCACCGTTTCGAAGCGGTCCGCGCGCCCATCGCCATTGGTGTCGACCAGGCGGGTCAGCTCGGGCTTCTGGGTCACCACGATCCGGTCGCCCTTGTCGTCCTCGATCACGACGCCCAGGCATTCATAAAGACCCTCGGCGAACAGCGTCCACTTGTCGTCGCGGATGCGCCACACGCCCGCGGTGCGCGTGCCGACCACGATGGTGCCGTCCTTGGCGACCGCGATGCCGGTGGGCTCGAACAGCTGATTCCGGCCGAACAGGTCCTTCGGTGCCTCCCAGTCCTCGATCACGTACCCCGCGGGCAGCTCCAGTTTCTTCTTGTCGTCCTTCGTGGCCGTCCTCACCACCGGCTGCGCGGCCCAGTTCTCGTCGCGGTCCAGGACCGGACGCGCCACCAGGCCGCCAGCGAGGCGCGCGCTCAGGGTGTGGACCGTCCCCTTCGCCGGGCCGATGGTCCACACGCCGTTGGCGAAGGTGCCGCCCGCGACCGTGACCGCTGAGAGTCCGTTCGCGGACAGGGCGAATTTCTGCGCCTCTTTCACGGTTCCGGAAATCGCAAACTCGATCCGCCCGTCGCTGGAGAGCGTCACCTTCTCGAGGATGTCATTCGTGCCGACCCGCACGTGGAAGGTCGGGTCGCCGCTGGCCGGATCGAGCGTGTGGCCCAGGAACGCCGCATCCACCGAGGCGAGCAGCGTGGGGAAATCACGGTCGTCCCACAGCCACTTCTCGACCGCCTTCTCGTCGTTGATGTCCGGTTCCATGAATTCGAAATCGACCGGCACACCGGCCGGCGTCAGTGGCTGCAGGATGGCGCCGCCCTCGATGAAGGCCTGCGCTCCGTGACCCCGCGCCGAGCCCGGCGTGCCACGGCCTTCGCGCTCCTTGCTCAGGTTCAGGAAGCCGCCACCCCAGATGCTGCGCACCGCCAGGAAACGCGCGTCGAAGGTGTAGTTCATGCCGTTCGGCAGCCCCACGTGCAGCGCCCGCCCGCTCGATCCGTTCAGCGGAGCGCGGAAGACGCGCGTACGCTTGGTCACCGGCTCCTCATTCGCGATGTCGATGATGTTCTTGGGCACGGCCTTCTGTTCGACCTGCACGGTCACCACCGCCGGTCCGGCCTGTCCTGCATCGTTCAGCGTGCGCAGGTAGTGCCAGATGTGCTCCACCGCCTGATCGGGCAGCACCTCTTTGGTGAACAACGGCATCGCCGCCACGAAGGCCGTGCCCGTGGTCGGGCCGCTCTCAGCGATCGCCAGCGCGTCCCAGGATTTGCGCACCGAATCGAGATAGTAGGCCTTGTCTGCCTTCAGCTTCCGCTTCTCGCCGGACTTCGGGTCGAGGACTTCGCGATCGCGAGGGTCGCTGAGGAAGAGGCCGTGCAGGTTCGGGCCTATGCGAGGGGCGGTGTCGGTCTTGTCGACGGCGTGGCAGACCACGCAGCCGTAGAGGGCGAACGCCGTCCTGCCTTCCGAAACGGCGTCCACGTCCTGGGACCAGGCGGAAAGGACCAGTGCGGACAGCAGGGCAACGGATTGGTAGATCTTCATTGGTTCAACCTTGGGACGACATGGCTGGGCGACAAGAATAAAGGTACCGCCAGCGGGCTCATGTGCTGAGGCGAGACTCACGCTTCCGATTTTTGACACCAATCCGTGGGGGCAGGGCCTGTCGGTGCGGCGACAAGGACTGCGACCGCCATGCAGGACGGATCCGTGCAGACGCGTGCGCAGGAGGTGCATGGCTCAGTGCTTGCGCAGCGCGGGACATGACCTGGACACCACCAGGACATGGTCAAACGCCGCATCAGCAGCCCTGTGACGTGAGTGCTGGGCAGCGCGACCTATTTCACCGCCAAGGATTTTCGCACCTGGCATGCCAGCGCGCAGGCGTGCGCCCTGATCAGCGCCGGGCGCGCGGCGGAGGGCGCTGCCATGCCCGCATGCAGGTGAATGGGGTGTTGGCGGAGGTCGCAGGCACATACCGGTGCAGGCACCAGGTGTGCGGTTCCCAGGGATGCCACCGAACCAGCTGACGCGGGCCCCATGACTCGTGCCCTGCTGTCATTGAACGCATGCAATTTTGGTGTGCTGGCTATAACGCCACGGGAGTTGCGCCATGTCGACCATCCTGCCGCCGCCCTCGGCGGTCCAGAGCATCATGGAGCACGTGCCCATCGGCGTGGTGGCATTCGATGCCACCCTGATGGTGATCGGTGCGAGCCGGCATGCGACCGCGATGCTCGACTTCACGGATCGCGATCTGGTCGGTATCCCCCTCCATGATGCGATCGCCAGGGCCCTGGGTGAGGAAGCGGCACAGAATCTTCGCGGTCACGCGGCCGGGGTGATCCAGAGCGGCAAGCCCACGGCATGGAATTCGTGCCGCCTGACGGCGGGGGGCGGGCAGCGCTTCGTGGATTGGGAAGTGCGCCCCATGGAGATGGCCACGCAGAAGGGCGCGCTGCTGACCCTGATCGATGTCACCGAGCGCGAGCAGGCCAAGATGACCATCGCCGCCACAGAGAAGAGCCTGCGGCTGTTCTCTGAAGCGGTGCTCGATCATGCACTGATCGTGACGGACGTACGTGGTCGCATCACGGCGTGCAATGCCGGCGCCGCGCTGATCACCGGGATCCCCAAGGAGGACCTGGTCGGCAAGCCGATCTCGGTGATCTACACCCGCGACGACATGGTTGCCGGGGTGCCGGAACAGGAATGGCGGACCGCCGCGAGCGCGGGCAGCGTCGCCCACGTGCGCTGGCACGAACGCACGGACGGTGCGCGCTACTTCGCGAACGGCACCATCACCGCCCACGTCCTGCCCGATGAGCTGCCATGCTTCACGGTGGCCTTCCGCGACACCACCCACGAGGTGCGCGAGACCGAACGGCTGGCGCGGCTCAGCACCGAGCGCAAGGAAGCCATCGCGACCCTTACCACCGCGAACACCAACCTCGAGCAGTTCGCGGCGGTCGCCTCGCACGACATGCAGGAACCGCTGCGCATGGTGACGAGCTACCTCACGCTGCTGCGCTCCCGGTTCGGCGACAGCCTCGACGCCAAGGCCAGCGAATACATGGAATTCGCGATCGCCGGGGCCCAGCGCATGGGCCGCCTGATCCGCAGCCTGCTCGACATCGCGCGCATCGACCATGGCGAGGTGGCCCTGCACGAGGTCAGCGCCGACCTGGCGTTCGAGGAGGCGCAGAAGAACCTCCAGCAGGTGGTGGCCGAGACCGGTGCCACCATCGCGTGCGGCCGTCTGGGCACGGTGTATGCGGACAAGGACATGCTGGTCCGCCTGTTCCAGAATCTGGTCGGCAACGCTCTCAAGTATGTCGCCACGGGGCAGCATCCCCGTGTGCAGGTCTCGGCGCAGGATCTCTCCGGCATGCTCGCGATCCGCATCACCGACAACGGCATCGGCGTCTCGCCCGCCGACCAGGCGCGCATCTTCGATGCGTTCGAGCGCGTCCATGGGCGCGGGGAATACGGCGGCGCTGGTCTGGGGCTGGCCATCTGCAAAGGCATCGTGCAGCGGCACGGCGGAACGCTGACCCTGGAGTCCGAGCTGGGGCGCGGGTCGACGTTCACCGTCACGCTGCCGCGCACGACGGCGGGGTGAGCACAGGGTCTGGGCGGACCGGTCGCAGGCGGGTTCGGCTCCGAGTGCTCGGAGTTCGATGTGCGCGGCAGCCTTACCTCTCGCGCGTTCCGTCTCCTCAGATTGCCGGGCGCAGCAGCCTGCAGCTGCGCAGTAAGAGCGAGGCCGAGCTGCTGGGGGACGATGCGGTGGCGCCGGGATGCTGGCGCCCTCGGAGTGCCAGATGCGATGGTCATGGAGCGGTTCTACGCGGCTTGCTCGCGGTCGGCGCATGCATCGCCGATCCAATGGCAAGGAACTGCGGAAAGCGGCAAAAAAGACGTCTTGAGACCGGCATGTCCGCCGCGTGCGGTTTGTCCCAGCTTGGGTCCAGATCCCAGGTCTTCCGCGGGTGCGCGCCGCCGCCGTGCCGCCGCCCCTGTACGATGCAACGAGCGCGGCTACGGTAGGCCACCCGCAGGGCCCACCATGCACCCGCACTTCCACATGATCTGCCGGCTCGCTCTAATCCTGGCGTGTGCTGGCGCCGCCGCGGGCGCGGACGAGCCTGCGCGGGTCGGGATCACCTATTACGTTTCTCCTACAGGCGACGATGCCACCCCCGGCACGTCGCCCGCCCAGGCCTGGGCGACCTTGGCGCGCGTCAGTCGCCAGCGTCTGCTGCCCGGCGACCACGTGTTGCTGCAGGGCGGCGCGACGTTCGCGGGTCCGCTGCTGCTCACCGCTGAGGATGCCGGCAGCGCCGCGGCGCCGGTGGAGGTCGCTTCTTTCGGCACGGGGCGCGCCACCATCGATGCGGGGCTTGGCTTCGGGGTGCTGGTCAGCGATGCCGGTGGTATCGAGGTGCGCGACCTGATCTGCCGCGGCACCGACCGCGTGCGCAGCCACGGCAGTGGCGTGGCCATCGTCAACACCCTGCCGGGCGACGCGCGCCTGGCGCACGTGCGCATCGACCATGTCGAGGCCAGCGGCTTCGGCCGCGCACTGGCCGCGCCCGGGACCAGGCCGGAAGGGCAGCAGAGCCCGCAGGGCTGCGGCATCATGGTCGGCGGTGATGCGCGCGACGGGTCGCAGAGCGGCTTCGACGACATTGCGATCACTGCCTGCGACCTGCACGACAACGCCTACTACGGCATGCTCATCACCGGCGCCTGGGATGCCCACGCGACCGGCTACGCCAACACCGGACTGCGCATCGCCGGCTGCCGCGCGCACGACAACCCCGGCGATCCGCTCTATCACGAGAACCACTCGGGCAGTGGCATCCTGGTCGAGGACTGCAGCGGCGGCCTAGTCGAAGGCTGCACCGCCTGGAACAACGGCGCGCAGTGCCCCGCGGCCCCGGGCGGGCCGTGCGGGATCTGGGCCGCCTCGTGCCATCGCGTCACCATCCAGGACTGCGAAGCCTACGCGAACCACACCGGCAACGGGTTGGATGGCGACGGCTTCGACCTTGACGGCGGCTGCACGGAGTGCGTGCTGCAGTACGATTTCAGCCACGACAACGACGGCGCCGGATTCCTGATCTACACCTACCGCGGCGCGCCGCACACGGATCGCGGCAATGTGGTGCGCTGGAATCTGAGCTGCGACGATGCGCGTACGTTGCCATCCTATGGCGCGATCTTCGTCGGCAATGACGGCGCGGGCATGGATGGCGTCGAGATCTATCAGAACACCTGCATCGGCAGCGGGGCTGGGGTGGCGTTGATCAACGTCCGTGGCGCGGGGATCGGCGCCGCCTTCCGCAACAATCTGCTCATCGCCGCGGCGGCCCCGCTGGTGCGCATGGAGCGCGATCTACCGACCGTTTCCTTCACCGGAAATCTTTACTGGAACCACAATGCGGCGCTCGCGCGTAGCGGCGACCACGACGTCGCCGATCTGGCGGCCTGGCGCGCACTCGGGAAGGAGATGCAGGCCGGCCGGCCGTGCGGCGCTTTCGCCGATCCGCATCTGGACCTGGCGGCTGCGCGGGGCGATGTGGCCGATGTGCCGCGCTGCGCCAATGTGCACGGCCTGGTACCACCGGCAGGTTCGCCGGCAGGCACCGCGGCGATCGACCTGCGCGCCTTGCTGGGTGGCGACCTTGGCGGGCGCGATCTCGCGGGCCGGCGTTTGACGGCGATCGTCACCGCCGGCGCGTTCATCAGCACTCCGTGAACGGGACGCCCGGCGGCGCGCCGGTGCGGGGCCTCACTGCAGATGATTCGCCACCACGCTCATCTGCGGCTTGTCGACGGGCGCGCCGCCCTTGGGGAATTCGGGCTCCAGCGAGTACATGTACGTGCCCCACCAGGGACCGGCGGCCCAGTAGGTGAAGCCCAGCCACACGTCGCGGTCGTGGTCCATGGCGGCGAGTTCGGCTTCGCCTTCCTGCATGGCGGCGGGCTGCTGGCTCCAGCCGGTCTCGCCGAGCAGGGCGCGCACGTGGTGCGCCTTCGCCCAGGCGGTGAAGGCGGTCAGGCGCTTGGCACCGGCGCCGGGCACCGCCTCGGCGTGCGAACCGGAATGGTCCTGGTCGAGGTACTGGTGGACCTCGAAGACGACATTGTCGCCGGGGTCCTTGAAGGTCTCGAAGGCCGCCGCGTTGCCTGACGAGATCCACGAGTGCGCGCCGGTGTACGCGGTGCCCGGCACGGTGATCAGGTTGCGCGCGCCGGTGGCGCGGATGGCGTCGACCGCCGCCTGCATGAGCTGGGCGTTCAGCTGCGCGCTGTGCTGGTGCGGCTCGTTCATCAGGCCGAACCACACCAGCGGCCGGTCCTGGTAGCGCTTTGCCAGGCGCACCCACAGGTCGTTGAAATCCGCGCCGCTGAGTTCCGCATCCATGCCCACGAAGCAGTGCTTGCCGGCGACCGTGCGGCCGCCGTAGTTGTGCACATCGAGCAGCACCGCCAGGCCAAGCTGGTTGGCCTGGGCGACGCAGCGGTCGAGTTCAGCCACGTCGGCCGGCCGCAGGTCGCCGCGCACGACCGGCTGCACGCGTTCCCACAGGAAGGGGATGCGCACCACGCGCATGCCCTTGCTGTGGAAGTAGGCGAACTCCGCCGTGCCCGGATAGGCGTAGGTCTTGCCGAGCTCATCGCCCTTGCCGAATTCGGCGACGGCGAGGTTGACGCCGGGGTGATAGCCCACGGGACGGTAGGGGGAGGGTGACGGCGTGGCCGCTGCGGAGGATGCTGCCGTCGCAGGCGGCGCCGGGGCGGGAGCGGCCGCAGGGCTCGCTGCGGGTGCCGCCACCACGGCGTCGGCGGTCGCCGGTGCGCGCGGCGACGCCGGAGCGGGATCGCTGGCGCAGGAGGCGAGTATGGCTGCGATCAGGACGGCGGGCAGGAGCGTGCGCATGGCGATGCCTCGGGGGCGGTGGACGCGTCCGGGGGGAGCGACGAGCGCACCAGGATAGCGGGAGAGGGCCCTCAGACCATGGGTGGGGTGCCCGACGTCGCGCGCAGGCCGTGGCTATCTGCGGGACTTCGCCGTCGGCGTGCGCTGCCGGAGGCCCCCGGCCAGCGACAGCAGCACCACGAGTGCCGTCATGGCGCCCATCCCGCAGCCCGCGCCGCCACCACCGCCGCCGGACGACACCGGCGTTGACGGCCCAACTGCCGTCGGAGGCGTCGCTGCGCCGGCGACGGTGAGCACGACCGCCGGCGATGGGCCGCTGGTGTTGCCGGACGCATCGCTGGCGGTGACCGTCAGGCCGTGGTCGCCTGGAGCGAGCGTCGGCAGCACCACGCTCCAGTGCCCGCTGCCATCCGCGGTGGCGGTGGCGACCAGTACGCCGTCGTCGAAGACGTGGATGGTGGCGCCTGTTTCGGTGGTGCCCGACAGCGTCGGCGTGGCGGTGGTGCCATTGCTGACCGTCGGCGCCGCTGGCGTGGCGGGAGGCGTGACGTCGCCACCGCCACCGCCACCGCCACTGCGCGGTCCGTAGGTCGGAATCGCTTGGCCGAATTCATAGGCACCCAGATCCGGCGCGGCCCCGCTGAAGCCGTCCGTGATGCCCGCGATGGCGATGCCCGCATCGATGGCCGACGCACCCGCGGCCAGGCGCAGATCCGGCGCGGTGAAGCTGGTCAGCGCGGCCTCGGGAATCGTGACGGTCGCGGCGAACCCGCCCAGTCCGACTTGGGTCGCGTGCGCCTCGGTGGTCAGGCTGCGCAGCTCCGCGAGGGTGGCGAAGTGCACCGCCGGCCCGAATTTTCCGCTCATCAGGCCGTTGGTCGAACCGAACCCATCATAGTCGAGGCTGGCTGTGGCGGTGTCGAGATCGACGAGATCCATCACCCGGCCATCGCCGCTGTCGTAACCATTCCACACATGCCCCGGTCCACCGATGAGCAGATTATTGCGCGTGAAGGTGTGCAGGATGGGGTTGCCCGAGAACACGCCGAAGGCGTCGCCCGACTTGACCACGGTGTTGTTCAGCAGCACGTCGCCGGTGGTGCCGTTGTGCAGTTTGAAGGACTCGAAGACGATGTTGTAGAGGACGTTGCGGACCACGTAGAGCGGGCCGCCGTAGCTCGGCTGCGAAGACAGGCCCATGAAACAATTGGTCAGGCGGTTGCGCAGTACGCGCACATTGTGCAGGGCGGAATCGGCCTGGATGCCGTCGTCCGCGCATTCGCTGATGTCGTTCTCGACGATGTCGATGCTGAACTGCTCGACCGCGAGATCGCCTTCGAGCAGCGCTACGCCGTCGCGGAAATGGTGCACGCGGTTGTTGCGAATGACCAGGCCTGGGCCGGTGACGTCGATGCCTTGGCCCTGGTTGGCGCCGCCGGCGCCCAGCGACGACTCCGCCCACACCGTAGTGCCGATCACGGTGTTGTCGGCGATGTAGGTGCCCGCGCTGCGCGTGTAGCTGACGATGCCATCGCCGCCGCCGCGGTCGGCGTGCGCGTGCACGGCGCAGCGCTGCACAGCGACGTCCACGCATTGGTTGATGCGCAGGCGCCCCTCGATGGTCAGGCCATCGACCTGCACGTAGGAGCGGCCGAACAGGTCGATGTTCCCGTCGACCACCGCGCCGTTTCCGCCGCGCAGCACGATCGGCCGCGCCGCTTCGCCATCCACATTCCAGGTGAATGGTGCGTAGGTGCCATCGGCCAGCTGCAGGATGTCGCCGGGCTGCGCGCCCGCGGCCACCGCGTTGAAGGTCGTCGGCGTCACCGCCTTCACCGGCGCGCCCGTCATCGGCGCAGGGACGGCGCGCGTGCTCACGACCAGGGTGCGGACGGTACCGCCGCCGTCGGGATCGCTCAAGGTCAGCTCGATCTCGTAGGTCGTCGCCGGCTGCAGATCGAACAGGCTGCCGGCGTGGCGGGTGGTCCAGCTTACCCCGTCGCTGGTCGACCCTGCCGCGACGCGGAACAGCGGCATGCCGGTGACGAAGCTGCCGCCGACCGGGCGGTAGCGCAGGGTGACCCGGCCGTTGCCGTTGTCGTCGCCGCTGAACGGCCAGATCACTGCGATGCCGCAGGTGGTCGGATTGGGCGCGCTGATGGTGCCAGACACGGTGGGGTCGCTGGCTTCCAGGCGCCCCAGACCGGCCAGTGCGGCGGTGAGGCCGAGACCCAGGTGGACAAGGGGACGTGGGACGAGGGGCGTCGGCGGCATGGCGAAGATCTCCACTGCAGCTCGGTCGGCCGCGGCGGCGCGCGGTAAGGCGGGGTATCCTGCAGGCGACGTCCGCATGTGACACGCCGCCCCCGCCCATCCACGGCCGACCCCTGACCGCGGCGGCACCTGGGTGACTGATGATGGAGAGGCACGACTCTTTCATGGACAGGCATATGGACAGCGACCTCGCCCTCATCTCCGCGCGTTTCCTGGCCGGCCGCGAGCGGCTGTTCGCCTACGCCCTGGCGCTGGTACGCACGCGCGCCGTGGCCGAGGACATCTTCCAGGACTCCTACCTGGCGCTGGTGAAGGCGGTCGAACGTGGCGACGTCATCGCCGATCTGCCGGCGTGGTGCCGCGGCGTGGTGCGCAACCTGGCGCTGCGCCACTGGCAGGAGCGCGAGCGCGTGGCGCGGCTGCCCGCGGCCGCGCTGCTCGACGGCATCGAGCGCGCGTTCGCGGAGGCGGACGAGGAGGGTGAGGACGATGAGGCGCTGCTCGCCGCGCTCGCCACCTGCCGCGCTGGCCTGGGCGCCCCGGCCAGCGCGCTGCTCGACCTCAAGTACGTGCACGACCTGCCGATGCGCGCCATCGCCGCGCGCTCGGGGCGCAGCGAGCGCGCGGTGATCACCGCCCTGGCGTTGATCCGCCGGCGCCTGATGGAGTGCATCGCTCTGCGCTTGGCGGAGTCCGCGCATGGGTGACCGCGACGAGCTCATTCAGCGCTGGGAACTGGGCCAGGCCGACGCTGCGGACGAGGCGGCGCTGGCTGAGCTGCTGCGCGATCCTGCAGCACGGCGTGCTTTCGTCCGCAACGCGCGGATCGCCGCGGCGCTCGGCGCGCCGGCGGCCGTGGCCGAGGTGCCGGCGCCCACCATCATGCCGCGCCGCGCTAAGGCGCTGCGCCTGCGCCGCGAGCGCCCGTCCGCCGGACCGCGCTGGGCGATCGCCGCCAGTGTGCTGCTGAGCGTCGCGCTGGGCGCCTTCCTGATGCGGTCGATGCCGGATCACGAGCAGTCGGGAGCCGCTCACCGGCCGGCGGTCGCCGTCCAGCCTCCGGCGCCGGTGCCCACGCCCGTCACGCTGGCGTTCGCGCGCCTCGCGAGCGCGGGCGACGCGCGCATCCGCGCCGCCGATGGCCGCGAACGCACCGGGCGCGACGGCGAGGCGCTCGCACCCGGCGAGACCGTGGTGGCCGGCGCGCAGGCCGCGGTGCTGGTCCTGCGCGGCGACGCCGCGCGGCTGGAGCTGGCCGCCGGGTCCAGCCTCGGACTGCCGGCCGGCTCCGCCGACCCCGCCACCAGGGCGGTGCGGCTCGAACTCGCCAACGGCACGGTCCACGCCGAGGTCACACCGCGGCCCGCCGGCGCGCCGTTCCTGATCGCCGCGCCGCTCGCCAGCGCCGAGGTGGTGGGCACCGGCTTCACCTTCGCCACCGCCGTCACTGGTGCGCGCCTCGTCGTCGATCATGGCGCAGTACGCTTGGCCACGCCCGGGGACCCTGGC
This sequence comes from Planctomycetota bacterium, assembly GCA_038213805.1. GTDB lineage: Bacteria > Planctomycetota > UBA11346 > UBA11346 > UBA11346 > BOG-1363. The sequence continues at coordinate 51,961 of JBBQSO010000017.1, forward strand.
GTTGTGATCGCCGCCGGGCGCACCGGCATCGTGAGCGAGGCTCTTGCCAGTCTGGTGCCCGCGACGGCGGACGCCGACCGGCCGCTGCCCGCGGGAAGCCGCGTGCTGTGGCGCTGGGGCCCCGCGGATGCGACCGGTTGGCGCGGCACCATCGCCGACGCGGCGGACGGCGGACCGGCCTGGCGCTCGGTGGCCGCGCTGCCCGGCGACGCCTGGGCCTGCGCCGAACTGCGCACGCCCCAGGACCGCGGCGGTTGGGCGGTCGAGGCCGGCACCTGGCTGCGCTTCCGCTACCACGTCGAGCGCTTTGCGCCGGAGCTTGAGCTGGTCGTGCATCTCAAGCCGGGTGACGAGTCGAACTATTCCCAGCGCCTGGTGCCCGATCCCGGCGACGGCTGGCACCAGGCCCTGCTGCGCGTGGATGGCGCCTTTCTGCCGGTCGACCGCGCCCAGGTGCCGCTCGCCATCGGCGAGCGCATCCACGGCGCGGTGTGGGCCGCCATGCACGCCGTGGGCGCGGCGGTGCCGCCGGCGCGCTTCTGGATCCGCGACGCGGTGGTGTTCGTGGTCCCGTAGCGCGCGCGAACCTGGCCGCGGCCGTATGCACCGACCGGATTCACGCTCCGCACCTGTCACTCCACGTTCCTCCGTCCACGTTCCTCCGTCCACAATCCGCCCCGAGGATGCCTGCCCATGATCCGCGCCATCGTCGCATCCATCCTGCACGCGTGCACCACCCTCGCCTTCGTCCCCGCGCTTACCGCCGCGGATGCCGCCACGCCGCACGGCGAGCCGGTGCTCGAGGTCGCGACCCTGCGCAGCGTCGGCTTCCACTGGCTGATCGACGGCGACGCCAACGCCAATGCGCGCATCGACCTGCAGCTGCGCGTGGTTGGCGAGCACGCCTGGCGCCCGGGCGCGCCGCTGTTCCGCAACGAGCGTCGTCCCAAGCCTTACAAGGACCAGGGCGGCCAGCCGCGCACCAGCCTGCTGGTCATCCCGCCCGGCGGCGAACTGTTCGCCGGCAGCGCGGTGCAGCTCCAGCCTGGCACCGCGTACGAGTTCAAGCTCACCCTCAGCGATCCTGACGGCGGCCGGGCCGAGCACCTGCTGACCGGTCGCACCGCGGTCGAGCCGCAGGTCGATCCCGCGGCGCCACTGCGCCACGTGGTGCCTGGCGACGGCGGCGGCAGCGGCACCAGCGCGGACCCCTTCAAGGGCGTGCAGGCGGCGCAGGCGGCCGCGCAGCCCGGCGATCATTTCCTGCTGCACGCCGGCACCTACGCGCACGGTACGTGGGAGATCACGCGCAGCGGCGAACCCGGCAAGCCGATCATCTGGGGCGCCGCCGGTGACGGCGAGGCGGTGATCGACGGCGGGCGCGCGTCGGACCACCTCGATGGCGCGGCGATCAAGGCCGACGGTGCCCACGACGTGTGGTTCGAACACCTCGCCATCCGCAACGCCTTCAACGGCATCCGCGCGCACGGCGCCGACCGCCTGGTCATCCGGCGCTGCCACTTCACCGCCTTCATCTGCGGCGTGGTCGGGGTCAGCCCCGACCCGCAGCGCCCGCAGAGCGGCTGGTTCGTCACCGACAATCTCATGGAGGGGGTGCAGACGTGGCCGAAGACCGGCGCCGAGTACGCGGTCGGCCTGGAATCGCGCGCGGTGTGGCTGACCGGCAGCGGCCACGTCATCGCCTGGAACCGTATCCACCACGTCAAGGACGGCATCGATACCGGCGATGGCGCCCGCTGCGACAACATCGACATCCACGGCAACGACATCAGCGAGTGCTTCGATGACGGCAGCGAGCTGGACGGCAGCGAGCGCAACGTGCGCTGCTTCGAGAACCGCTACACCGACGTGCTGGTCGGGGTGTCCTTCCAGCCGGTCTACGGCGGCCCGGTCTACGCCTTCCGCAACGCCATCTACAACATCCGCGGCGAGCCGTTCAAGCTGCACAACTCCCCGACCGGTGCGGTCATCTTCCACAACACCGCGGTGCGCTTCGGCGCGCCGTCGTGGGTCAGCACCGAGGACAGTCCGGTCGACTGCGTGCTGCGCAATAACCTCTTCGTCGGCACCGAGGGCCGCGCCGCCAACTACGAACCACCGATGGTCCGCTGCGATTTCGACTACGACGGCTTCGCTGGTTTTTCCGGTGATGTTTTTCTGAAGTGGTGCGGCGAGAAGTACGCCACCATCGCCGAGGTCCGCGCCAAGGCCACGATCTACCGCCACGCCATCGCGCTGCCGACCGCCGGCCTGTTCGCCAGTGGCTTGGCCGCGCCGACCGCCGACGGGCTGATCTTCGACGCGGCCAAGCTCGACCTGCGCCTGCACGCTGGCAGCGCGGCGATCGACGCCGGCGCGCCGCTGCCCGGGTTCAACGACGGCTGCGCGGGGAAGGGGCCGGATCTGGGGGCGTTTGAGCTGGGGGCGACGGTGCCGGAGTATGGGATCCGACCGGAATCGGCGCGTTGACCATGCGCTGACGGCATGCGCATGGTCGAGCTGCCGATCGGCGCCCCCAGCGGCTGGAGCGATGCACCGCGTACGTCCGGTGCACGGGCGTCCGCTTTGGGGGTCGAGCGCCAGCCCGACCGCATCGGGACCGATCTGTTACAGCCGGGATCGTCCTTTGGCGCTCATCGCCAGGCGCAGGGCGGGAGTTGCCGTTACACCTGGGCCTTCTGGCGCCACTATCGCGCATGCGCGCTGCGCACCAGCTGGGTACGGAGCGACCGGTTCATCCCTCCGCGCCGCATCGACCCTGCGCGGATCCTGCCGACCATCCCGATCTTCCGAACCCCCGCAGCTTCGAGACCGCCTATGAACCGCCTCGCTCTTCTCCTCTTCGCCACCCTGTTCGTCAGTGGCTGCCAGCGCGACGACACCGGCGCTGCGCCCAGCGCCACCCCGGCCCTCGCCATCCTGTCAGCGTTCACGGCGTCCGACGTGCCCGCGACCGGCCCCGCCGAGCAGCCGGTCGAGCCGCTCAAGGCCACCATCGATCCGAACCTTGCCGCGACCCTGCCCGGCGCGGGTCTGGCCGAGCACCCGATGCTCTACATCGGCGAAGGGCACAACACCATGCTGCTGGTCGCGGGCGGCAAGGTGATGTGGACCTACTCCACCGGCAAGGGGTGGGAATACGACGACATCTGGCTGCTCAGCAACGGCAACGTGCTGTTCTCGCGCATGGGCTACGCGGCGGAGATCACCCCGCAGAAGCAGGAGATCTGGCACCGCGACGCGGCGCCCGGCACCGAGATCCACTCGCTGCAGCCGCTCGGCCTCGACCGCATCCTGATGCTCGTGAACGGCCCCGCGCCGACGGTCATGATCATCGACGCGAAATCGGGCGCGGTGCGTGAGGAGCACATCCTGGTCCCGCCCGGCGGTGCGCCCCCCGGCGGAGTCCACGGCCAGTTCCGCCGCATCCGCGCCACCGCGGCGGGCACCTATCTGGTCTCGTGGTTGGGACTCGGGAAGGTCGTCGAATATGACCGGGATTTCCACGAGATCTGGTCCTACGCCACGCCGCGCCCGTGGGCGGCGATCCGCCTGCACAACGGCAACACCTTGATCAGCGACGAGAGCCTGCGCCTGGTGCGCGAGGTGACGCCCGCCGGCGCTACCGCCTGGGAATTCAAACTCGCCGACCTGCCGCCCGGCATCCCCTTCCCCGACTCGCAGACCTGCGTGCGCCTGGCCAACGGCAACACCGTGCTGTGTTCGCGCGGCGCGAACGGCAAGGGCTGCCAGCTGGTCGAGATCACGCCCGCCAAACAGGTGACCTGGGCGCTCTACGACTGGAAGAATTTCGGCCCTGCGACCGCGGTACAGATGCTCGATGAGCCGGGCATGCCCGAGCGGCCAGGCGACCTGCAGCGCTGACTCAGGCCGTCACCCGCGCTTCGGCGTACGTCACCATGCGGTCCAGCTGCGGGTCCCACAGGTACAGCGCGAGGCAGGCGCGGATGTCGCGCAGGCGCCACGAGGTGCGTCCGGGGCTCTGCAGCTCGGGCATGCCCTCCATCGCCTCGCGCAGGCGGTAGAAGGGGATGCGGTGGTTGAGGTGGTGGACGTGGTGGAAGCCGATCGAACCGGTGAACCAGTGCATCATCGGACTCATCTCGAACATGCTCGATGAGGTCAGCGCGGCGCCAGCGTACGACCAGTCGTGGCGCCGCGCGAGCTTGAGGCCCGGGAAATTGTGCTGCGCGTAGAACAGGTACGAGCCGATCGCCATCGACAGCAGGCTGGGCACGACCTGCACGCACAGCGCGGTCACCCAGCCCCACTGCCAGGCCAGGGCGGTGAACACCAGGGCGTGCAGCAGCGCCGTGATCAGCGCGCCCCAGTGGCGCCGTGGCTGGCGGATGAAGGCGGCGCCGACCATTCCGCCCAGGATCAGCGTCAGATAGCCGGCGAGCATGGTGAGCCCGTGGCGGGCGAAGCGGTAGCGGAGCAACGCCCCGGGCGTCAGGCGCGCGGCCATCGCCACCGACAGGATGGGAAAGGTGCCGACCATCGAGCCGAGCTGGCGGGCATTGTTCTGGTGGTGGTGGTCGTGGGTCTCCTTCCACACCGAGCGGATGGTCAGCAGGTAGATGCCGACCAACGACATCAGCGCCTGTGCCAGCACATCGCGGGCGAACAGCGCCCCGTGGAGGGTGTCGTGGTAGAAGATGAACAGCCGCACCTGGACCAGACCAACCAGCAATCCGGCCGCGATCTGCAACGGCCAGGACTGGAAATGGAAGACCAGCCACAGGCCGGTACCCAGCACGATCAGGGTCTCGAGCAGCAGTCGCCAGCTCGTCCAGCGGTTCTCGGCCTGGAAGCCCTGCGACGCGCGCACCAGCTCGGCGCCGCTGCGCGGCGGGATCGCCTCGGCAGCTGCCGCGACTGGCGCTTCATCTGCCAACTCAACACTCACCATGGTCGCTGCGCATCCTCGGGTGTGTGCGGGCATGAGCCGTCGGGATCGCCACTCTGAAACATGGTGGGCCAAGGGTATGATTAACCCGCGGTCCGGAAGGTGGCGCGCGGGGCACCGGCACCGTGCCCCCAAGCGCTGCCGATGTTCGCGGTGGTGATGAAGGGCGCATGAAGTGTGGCGCGCACAAGGATTAGGCGGATGCGCCGTGGTCGGCCCGCCGCCGTAGCCAGCGGCGGGCCAGGATCTCGGCCTCGACCCCGCAGGCCAGCCGACGCAGGGCGTCGTCCGTCGACCGGTGCGCTGAGCAGCGCCACCCACCGTCGTCATGCATTCCGCAGGGTCATCCGAGGAGGAAGAATGGTGATTTTCCCTCAAAAAAGCGTTGCCCCTGAAGTTCACGCGGGCGAAGATGATCCCCGCTCCGGGTCGCGCCCGGGCCAACGTCGCCGCCCTCGGCTCCGTCTCCCCATGCCCGCGTCTCCGCCGTCCTCGCCCCAGCGACGGCTCCGCCGCAAAGGACCGCCGTATGCGCACCCTCCTCCTGCTCCTGTTGTCTGCTCTCACCCTGCTGCGCGCCGGCGAGGCTGCCAAGCCCGCCTACGAGGTGATCGACTGGTCGAAGGCGCCCAAGGGCCAGTCCGGCGACCTCCACGGCGAGCTCAAGCACCCGGTCAAGAACTCCTCGATCATGCGCTGGCACATCTTCGCGCCGGCGGTCCTGCCTGACAAGCCGATCCTCGGGCTGATCCTCGCCTTCCACGGCCTGAACGGCAACGAGGACTCCCAGACCGGGATGGCGCACCAGAGCTTCGCCGAGAGCGCGCTGGCCGAGGGCTACGTCATCGCCGGCGGCAAGTCGCTGGGCACCGGCTGGTCTTCCGGCGACGAGGCGGCGCTGCAGCAGTTCGTCGACTGGCTGCAGACCGTCTACCCGATCGACAAGCGGCGCATGTTCATCTGGGGCCACTCCAACGGCGGCTTCATGTCGAGCTGGTTCGGCAGCCGCCACGCCGACCGCTTCGCCGGCCTGGTGCGCTTCAGTGGCTACGCCCAGGACGTGCCCGACAAGGCCGGCATGGGCCTGGAATACTACGTCGTCCACGGCGAGGCCGACCCGACCGTGAAGGTCGACCAGTCGCGCACCCTGCGCGACCGCCTCATGCACGGCTTCCACTACGTCTACCGCGAGATCAAGGGCGCCGACCACGGCAATTTCTTCGCCATCAAGCCGCTGCGCGACGACGCGGCACGCTGGATCGACGGCCTGCGCCACAAGACCGTCGCGCCCACCGAGAGCGAGCGCATCTGGCTCAAGGGCGTACTCACCGACCACACCGGCGACCCGCTGGCCAAGCCCGAGACCTGGACGGAGCTGGTGCGCATCGGCGGCGCGCTCGCCTGGCAGGTCGCCGGTCGCGCCGCGAAAGCCAAGGAGCCGGCCGTGCGCCTGGCCCTCGCCCAGGCCTGCGCACGTGTCCGCTTCGACGATGACGAGGCGGTGGCCGCACTGGCGAAGCTGTCCGACGACGCCGACGCCGGCGTGCGCACCGCCGCCATCGCCGCCCTGACCGTGCACGCGAACTGGCACGACCAGGCGGCCCAGACCGTGCTGGTCAAACTGGCGATGAACAAGAAGCGCAGCGGCGAGGATCGCATGTCCGCCAGCACCGGTCTGGCCCAGGTTCTTGCCCTGCCCATGCTCGGCACCTGGACCGATGACCCCGCCCTGTTCGAGGGCGCGGTGGCGCTGCTCGACAGCGACGTCGACGACATCCGCACCACCATCTTCGCGCCCATCAAGCCGGCGGTGGTGGACGGCCTGGGCTACGATCCGCTGGCCGCGGCCCCGGCGCGCAAGGCGCCGATCGAGGCGTGGCGCACCTGGTTCAGCGTGCGCAGCACGACCACCGGTGGCAAGACGGTCGCGGGGAAATAGCGCCCGCCGTCAATCCTTGCCGACGTGACAGGTGCGGCAGACCGTGCTCTGGTTGAGGCGGTCGATGGTATGGCGCCCCGGCTGGTAGGGCGAAAGTTCCGCGTGGCATGCGCTGCAGGCCAGCGCATCGCGCAGCACCACGGTGTGGACGCGTTCGAAGTGCTGGAAGCCGGTGCGCTGCGCGCCGACCAGGGTGGCGAGGTCGTGGCAGACCAGGCAGGCCGCCTGCGGCGTGCGTACGGCCGCGGGATCCGCGACGACAACGGCGGGCGCCGGTGGCAGCGCGTGCGGCGCGGCGCCCGGCAGCGCCGCGATGGCGCGGCCGGCGAGGCGGCCCTGCAGGATCGCCGGACCGAGGAAGGTGCCTTCCAGCGCGGCCTTGCCGTTGAAGCCGCCCTGGCCGGTGACCTCGCCCACCGCGTAGAGGTTCGCGATCGGCTGCTGCCCGGCATCCAGCACCCGGCAGTCAAGGTCGACGCGGATGCCACCCATGCTCTTGCGCGTCACCGGGAAGAACTGGGCGGCGTAGAACGGTGGCGTGGCGATGCGCTGCGGCGGTGCTGCGCCGCCCGGCTCAAAGCGCTTGAAGTCGGCGTCGTCACCCGCGTCGATGGCGGCGTTGTAGCGCGCGACCGCGCCCTCGACCGCCGCCGGCGGCAAGCCCCAGGCGGTGGCCAGCCCGGCCAGGGTCGGCGCCGACTTCATCAGGGCGGGATTGTCGTAGAGCAGTTTCTGGATCTTCTCCGGGTTGGTGAAGTCGCTGCCCGCGACCAGCAGATCCTTGCGGCCGGCCTGGTCGAAGAGCATGAAGTACGTCGTCTGGCGCACGCGCAGCACCGCCGGCAGGGTGAACTTTGGGCCGGACACCTCGTTGGTGAAGCGCTGGCCGTCGAGATCGAGCCAGATCGCATTGGGGTTGCGTGCATGGATGCCGCGCGTGCCGTCGGGATAGCGCGGATCAGGCAGTCCGGTCGGGTAGTTCCATTGGTGGTCGAGCCTGCTGACCGCGGCGCCGACGCTGCGCGCCAGATCCAGGCCCGAGCCGCGCGCGTTGATGCCCGAGCCGATCAGCAGCCGCTGCGGGAAGGGCTGGCCCTGCGGCCAGTTCTCCTGCACCCAGGCGAGGTTGCTCTGGAAGCCGCCGGTGGCGATCACCACCGCCAGGCGCGCGCGCCACGCCACCGCCGTGCCGGTGCGGATCGCGACGCCCTTCACGCCGCTGACGCGGCCCTGCTCGACCACCAGCGCGTCGACGCGGGTGTTCCAGCGGAAGGCGATCAGCGGCTCGTGCAGGCACTGCTGGTAGAGCGGCACCACCAGGCCGATGCCGCGATCCTTGGGGATGTGCATGCGCGGCACCGAATTGCCGGGAGGCTTGAGGAAGCCCTCGAACTGCACGCCCTGAGCGACCAGCCAGTCGTAGAGCTCGACGCGCGAGTGTTCGACGTAGTAGTCGACCCACGGCACGTTGTTGTCCTCGCCCCAGGCGAGCACGTCGCGGCGCGCCAGCGCGGGCGAGTCGGCGATGCCTTTCTGCTCCTGGAAGGCGGTGCCGACGATGCACACGCCGCCGGTGGCCATGACCGCGTGCCCGCCGAACACCGACCACATGTCGACCACCTGTACGCTCAGGCCGTGGCGCGCCGCCTCCAGCGCGGTGCACAGGCCCGCGATGCCGGCGCCGACCACCACCACGTCGGGCGCGTCGGCGGGCAGCGGCGGCTCCGCTGCGGTGGCAGGGTGCTGGAGCACGATGAGCATAGCCAGCGCGGCGAGGCGGTGGGTGGTCGCTGACATCACGTGGGCTCCCGTGGGCTACCGGGAAGGGCACGGCTGCTGGCGCGCCGTGGCCGGTTCCGGCGACCACCTCATAGGTGGCGGTGGCCCGGCCCGCAAGGTCACACGGTGGCGTCCATGCATGCGGGATCCGCCGAGGCGGCACCAGAGTTCAGTGGAGTAATGGGATAAAAAGGTCTTTTTATAAGGAAACAACTTGGCCCGCCCTAGAATGAGTACCTCGACACCATCGCCGCACGTGACGCCAGGACCCGGCGGAACCGCCATGCGGTCCGCTCCCGCAGACCTCCCAGAAGGACCAGCCCATGCAATCCAACCACATCGCCATCTGGATGGACCACCGCGAAGCGCGGGTCTTCCACATCACCCGCGAGCGCACTGAAGAGGAAACCCTGAAGGCGCACCGCCCGGTGCACCACCAGCACCAGCGCGGTCCGGATGGCGGCATTGCCCATCCCGAGGACGATCGCCGGTTCTTTCACGAGATCGCGCGCGCCATCGATTCAGCTACTGACATCCTGATCGTGGGCCCGTCGTCGGCGAAGCTGCAGTTCATTCGCTACCTGCACCTCCACGAGCACGCGCTAGAGCCGAAGATCGTCGGCGTCGAGACCGTCGACCATCCCACCGACCGGCAGATCATCGCCTATGCGGAGACCTACTTTAAGAAGACCGACCAGATGCGCTGAGCAGCCGTCGCCCTGATCGTCCGGCCGCGCCGCGCTCGGCCCGCATCCACTACTTCGTCTGCTTCGCCCGCTCCACATCGCCTGCGTTCGCGCTATAGACGCGCACGTAGTCGACGTACATGTCGGCGATGCCGCCGTAGCGCGAGAGATCGACCGGCCAGCCGCCGCCGGTGGCGAGGTTGATCAGGAAGTAGAAGGGGGTCTTCTTCGAGACCTCCATGGTCGGGTGGCGGCCCATCTCGACATCGTCGCAGTAATAGATGGTGTCGGTCGCGGTGATCTTGCAGCCGTAGGTGTGGAAGGTCTGGAACCACGTGGACGCGATGCCCTTGGCGCGCATCGACACCACGGGCGCGCCCGGGCCGATGGCCTTCAGCGCGGCGTCCTCGGCGCGCTTGCCGGCCCCGCCCTGGTTCCAGGCGTGCGGGGTGATGCAGAACTTGTCGCCGGCGTTGGGGCGGCCCGCGCCCTCGCCGCCGTAAGCCTCGATGATGTCGAGTTCGTCGCAGGGCGCGCGCTGGTCCGGGTAGGCGGCGGGCTTGTTCAGCAGCCAGAACGCCGGCCACGCGCCGGTGGCGTTGGCGCCCAGCAGGCGGCACTCGAAGTAGCACGGCGCGCTCGCCACCACGCCAGAGCCGTCCTTCTTCAGCGCCGAGAGCAGGCCGGCGCTGTGCTTACCCTCGTCGGCGCGGATGCGCAGCCAGGTGCCGACCTGGGTGAAGGGATTGCCCGGCTCGGCCAGGTCGGTGAAGCGCAGGCTGCTGAAATCCTGGCCGCCGTCCGGCGGCTTGTGGCTGAAATACGTGGCCGTCGCGTCGCTGGCCGAGATGGACGGCAGCTTCGCGAAGTCGTCCGCGAACAGCAGGGTCATGTCGGCGGCCGCGGGCGGCGCGGTCCTGGGCATGCCCTCCAGGAACGGCACGCCGCCGCGGTTGAAGAGCTGCAGCCAGCAGGTGTCGTGCAGACTGCCGTTGCTGGCGGTGATGCGCACGCACAGCGGCCCGTGCGGGAAGTCGTTCGCCGGGAAGGTCACCGAACCCTTGCCCGCGGCGTCGAGGGTGATGGTCCCGACCGTGGCTTCGGCACCGGCGCCGGCGCCCTGCTTCCAGCAGCTCACCGTCGCCGTGGCCAGACCCGGCGCGACGATGCTGAGCGGAGTGTCGCCCTGGATGTCGGCACCGTACGCGGGCGCGGTCATCGCGACCACGCCGCGCTCGACATTCGGATCGATCGCCACCGGCGTGACCGCGACCTCGGCGGCGCTCGCGAAGCCGCCCACGCCCTCCAGCACCTCGAGGCGGACGTAGCGCGCCTGGACGGGCGCGAACACCGCGACCTTGCGCTTGGGCGTCGCGGCCCACTGGCCGTCCTTCGCGACCACGGTGAAGGCCAACCCGTCGCTGCTGACCGCGACATTGTAGCGGGTCACGGTGCCGTTGCCGCCATCCGGCCGCGGCTGGTACAGCAGGCACGCGACCGTGGCCACCTCACCCTGGTCGATCATCAGCCACTGCGGCAGGGTCGCGCGCGGCTCGCCCCAGCGGCTGTGCCACAGGCTGCCGCCGTCGCCGTCAAGCGCGCGACCGGGCTCGTTGCCGCCCTGGAAGCTGCTCGCGGTGGCGACCGGCTGCGGCTTCGCGGCGGTGCCCTCGGCGGCCGGCGCAGCGCTGGTCATCACACTCAGCAGTATGGCGGAAATCGTGACTGCGCAGGACAGCAGGGCGGCGTGGCGCATCGGGACTCCTTGGGCAGATCCAAACGCCAGGCAGCCTGCGCTGTGACCCACGTGCGGCTTGGCTTCAGATGTTTCGGCGGCGGTGGCATCCGTCCATCGCCACCTTCCCGCCCGTGGCGCACGGGGCGGATGCGGGAAGCGGCTTTCACCCATGGTGCAGGTGGATGGGTGAAGAACGCGCTGTGCGTGCCCAACCCGTGGGATCGAGGCCACGCCATTTTTCCTCGCAGCCGCCCGCTGCGCGCGCTTCCTACTTCGGCATCACATTGAAGGTGCCGTAGATCTCGTTGACCGCCGGCTGGTGAGCCGCGTCCTTGAGCTGCTAGGTGATCGCCACCTGCGTAGCTGAGCACGCCTGCGCGCCGTTGCGGTTGAGGCCGCGGTACTGCGTCCAGTGCAGCGGCAGGTTGCCGATGCCGCGGCTGCGTGGATCGGCGAGCGTGTCGGCCATACCGCCCCAGCCGGGACCGGGGCGCGTGCCGCAGACCGCCGTGCCCGTGGCCGTCGCGGGCCCGGCACCCAGGCCGCCCTTGGCCGGGGTGGTGGCGGTCATGTCGACGAAGCCGCCGCTCCACGCGGCCGCCAGCCGCATGGTCTCGGCGTCGTAGCACACGGCGTTGCCGCCGCCGAGGTCGATGCTGATGCCCGTGAGGACGACGTCGGCCTTCGCCGGATCGGCAGGGTTGTGCAGGAAGTAGTGCACACCTGCCCGTAGTCCATGCGCCCGCAGAGGCTGTGCACCTCTTTGCCCGGCTTGACCTCGACCTATTCTTCGGTCCAAGCGGCGCCGCTTATCAGCAGGGCGGCGCCGAAGGCGGCGGTGCAAGCGCCGTGCATCACGGCTTTTGCTCAAGCCACACGTTGCGGTAGTACACCGGGTTCTGGTGATCCTGCAGCCACAGCGGACCGCCCTGCGCGGTCTCGGCCTTCTTCTTGTTCGCGCCGGTACCGGACTTCACCTCGGTGTGGTCCTGGACCATGACCCCGTTCAGGCGCACGGTGACCGCGGCGTTGCCGGTCTTCTTGCCGGCGGCGTCGAACATGGGTCCCTGCCAGTCGATGTCATAGGTCTGCCAGGTCAGCGGCGGGTAGCAGGCGTTGACCAGCGGCGGCACCACGGTGTACAGCGAACCGATGTCGTTGGCCTGCGGCTTGAGTCCGAAGGAATCCAGCACCTGGATCTCGTAGGTGTGATGGATGTAGATGCCGCTGTTGCCGCGCTCCTGGCTGCGTGCGAACGGCTTGAACGGCAGGCGGAACTCGACGTGTAGGTGGTAGCTGGTGAAGTTCTTCTTGGTCTCGGCGCCGATGGTCAGGCACTTCTCGCCCTCGATGGTTTCGATCTTGCCGTCCTTCCACGCGTCGGTGTTGGCGCCGTCGAACAGCACGTCCGCGCCCGCCGGCGCCTTCGCGCCCATGGTTGGGCTGACGCGCGTGACCTTCTTGAGGGTGAAGGCCGCGCCGGCGTCGGTGGTGCCGGTGAACGTCGGTCCGGTGAGGACGCCGTGCCAGCCAACCTGCCCGAAGGTGGCGGTGTCGCCGCTGGCCTTGCCTTCGACCTCGAAGCGTTCGGTGCCGTTCCAGCCGTCGCCGGGCAGGCCGCCTGGCTCGAACACCGCGAGGAATGTGCCATCGCCCTGCGCGATCACCTGCACGGCGAGCTGCTTGCCGCCGGCGGTGCCAAGGTACTCGCCCTGCACCAGATAGTCCGCGCCGGCCGCGGCGACGGTAGTGGCGATCAGGTGGCCCTCCTTGGCTTCCGCACCGTCGAGCCCGGGCAGGCAAATGAGGAAGCCGCCAGCGAGCGCGCTGCGGAGGAGGGGCGAGCGGAGGGAGGTCATGAGGCTTCCTTGGGTCACGGGCGGGCGCAGCGGTCGACGGACTCTACCAGGGCATCCGGACGATGCTGTACGCCCTGAAGGTGGCCCTGTTTCCACGTCGTAGCAGATTGGCGCTGGGGCAGCCGCGGTTACCCGCCTATTCCGCCCCGGGTTGCCGCGGACGATTCCCCATTTGCCCGATCCGATCATCCGACCGCACCGCACCCGGAGCGTAGCGTCATGCGGGATGACATCAGACGGATGGAATCGCCAAGACTCCAAAGACCAGAGGATCTCGACCGTGGACGCACTCGTCGCCACTGCTCGCCCACCTAGACAATCGGTTTCCCGGTCCAGGTGGGCTGTCACCGTGGCGACGTGGCCTTTTGGCGATTCAATCTTGCGGATGGATCCAGAAGCGGAGATCCCTGGGTTCAGGGCGCCTTCGCCGGCACGTACCCCTGCCACAGCCACTCCAGCGCGTGCGGCAGGATCTGCCCGTGCGCGGGTCCCAGTCCGTGGCCGACGTGCTGGCAGAACAGGTACTGGTAGTGGTAGCCCTTCGCTTTCAGCACCTTGGCCATGCGGTTGTTCGCCTCGACCCAGTCGTGCATGCCGTCGCGCATCACGTTGGGATTGAGCAGGTCGTGGTCACCGACGGCCATGAACATGCGGATCGGCTTCGGCGCGCTCTCCGGGATGAGTTTCTCGTGGAAGTCCCAGGCGCCGTCGGGCGTCGCCGGATCGAAGGGCCACTGCTGATTCACGAAGGTGCCCGAAAAGGTCAGCACGCGGTGGTACAGGTCCGGGTGGTACCACGCCATGATCAGCGCGGCGGAACCGCCAGAGCTGGTACCCAGGGTCGCGCGGCCTTCCGGGTCCTTGGTCAGGGTGACGCCGTACTCCTTCGCGACGCGGGGCAGCACGTGGGTCTCGATGTATTCCGCGTACAGACCCGACATGGTGTCGTACTCGCGGCCGCGCTCGTGCCCCTGGGCGTCGCCGCCGCCGTTGCTGATCATGATGGCGATCTGCGCCGGCACGCGCTTCTGCGCGATGAGGTTGTCCAGCACGTGCGCCAGGCCCAGGTCCGGGTGCCCCATGCCGGGGCCATCGTGGGTGACGATGAAGGGCGCGGCGGTGCCCGGCACGTACTGCGCCGGAACGTATACGGTGATGGTGCGCGTGTAGTCGATCGGATGGGTCTCGACGATCAGCGTCTTCGGGTTCTTGGGGTCGACGGTGCCGAAGACGTTGCGGGCGATGCCCGGGTTCAGCAGCGTACCGTCCTTCGAATTCAGGGTGAACTGCTGGACTTTTCCCTGCGGGACGCCATCGACGACCGTGAACTCAGGCGCCTGGACGTAGTCGGGGCCGATCAGGAAATCGCCGTCCACGTCGACCGGCGGGTTGGCGCCCGGCTTGCCGTCCAGGCGCGTGAAGGTCGGCGCACCCGGCATGTCGAAGGGACGCGTCGGCGGACCGTTGTCCTTCTTCGGCGCCGGCGGCGCGTCGGCTGCGAAGGCGGTCGAAGCGATGGCGAGCATGCTCGCCAGGATGATTCTCGGGGACATCGCTGCTCCAGATGGGGGCTGTCGAGTAGAGGCGGTCGCACGCGCGGCGTCAACGCACGGGCGTGCAGCCGGGGTACAGGCGCGGGCATGGATGGGCCGGTCACTGCCGGAATGAATGGATCCACCAGGTGTTACGGCGCTGCCGGGGTTCTGTTTCCCCGACCCCACGTTGACAACGGTCGGTGGTTTCCAGGGTATCACGCGGCATGGCGCCCCATTCTTGCGGCGCCGCAACCCGGTAAAGGTCCTGCCATGCGCTCCCTGCTCCTGCTCGCCCTGTGTTCTGCCGCGCCGCTCATGGCCGTGGACAACCTCGGCACCCTGGTCTTCTCCGACGACTTCGCGCGCACTGAGACCCAGGCGCTGAAGGACGAGCCCGGCAACGGCTGGAACACCAGCAGCTCGTGGAGCGCCAAGGGCAACAAGGAGGTCGCCCTGGTGGACGGCACGCTGCACATCTACATCCACCCGGAGGCGATCCATGCCGTGGACGTCGGTCACGCCTTCGCCTTCACCGACGGCACCGCGACGATGCGTTTCAAGTTCCACGAGGCGAAGGACACCCTCATGCTGAACTTCGCCGACCTGTCCTGCAAAGAGGTCCACGCCGGCCACATCTGCGCCGCGACCTTCGCCGCGAAGAAGGTCAACCTGCAGGACATGAAGACCGGCGGCATGCTGCTCAAGTACTGGGACGCGCGCAAGGCGGGGACCAAGCTCAGCGCCGAGGACGAGGCGCTGATCAAGACCAAGCAGAAATCCTTTCCCTATGACGACCTCGGCGTGGACACGTGGCACGCGCTCAGCGTCACCATCGCCGGCGACACCATGACCGCTGCGGTCGACGGCAAGCCGGTCGGCAGCTTCAGCTCGCCCGGCATCGCGCACGAGACCAAGCAGGTCCTGCGCCTGCTGGTGTCGAACCAGGTGACCATCGATGAGGTGAAGTATTACAAGCTGAAGTGAACCGCGATCCCATCCATCAGGTCACTTGCCCTTCGCGCCCACCAGCCCCGGCACCTTGCTCGCATCGTAGGTCGCGCCCTTGGACACCTGGACGATGGTGACGTGGACCTTGGTCGGGAAGAATTTGCCCAGGTCCGGCTGGGCAGAGGCGTGGTTGTCGCCGCTCACCTTGGCGGCCTTCATCACCAGGGTCATCATCTGCACGCCCTCCGTCCACACGATCGAGTCGTTCTCCCAGAAGCCGGTCATCTGCTCCTCACGTTCATAGACCCCCGGCTTGGTGTAGGTCGGTGAACTGGCGCACCCGTAGTTGTTCTTCTGCCCTTTGTTGGGGATGTAGCAGACGCTCCACATCACCGGCGTCTCGCCCGGCGGCTTCTCAAGCACCTCGAAGCGGATGTGCACGGTGCCGTGGCGGTAGTCGATCGGCTGCGTCCAGTCCTTCGGGGTGTCTTTGGAAAAGCGCGCCGCCGGGATCTTGAGGTGCCCCTGCGTGGGCACCGCGTCCTTCTCTGCGAACGTGAAGACCTCATCGAACAGCACCAGCTGCTCGGCCTCGGCCGTGGCGGCCAGGGACAGGCAGAGGACGAGCGGCAGCAGCACGGCGCGCAGCGGCATGGTGGACTCCTGCGGCGGTGGAATGTCATGCCGCGGGTGGAATATCAGCGCCTCACGGGTGGCGACCTGGCCGACCATCCGCCAGTACGCCTGGTCGAGTGATACGGAAGGTCCGCTGCCTGCACCGGACCGCCTGCGAGCGGCCGCCGCGTGCATCCAACAGGGTCGGCGGGTCCCGTCTTGTCTTAGTTTATAAGCTTCTAATTTGCTGACCGCAGCCCGGATATCCCGCCCCGGCCGCCGCCCACCTCGCACCAGGACCATCCGCCATGCTGCGCCATGCCCTTACCGTCTCGATGCTCGCGCTCGGTGCCGTGGCGCCGGCCGCCGACAACCTGCTGCGCAATGGCTCCTTCGAGGGCGGGCTGCTCTACTGGCACAATATCAATCCCGCGGTGCACACGCTGGTGAGCGATCAGGTGCACAACGGCGCGCAGGCCCTGCGCATCGAGCGCGACGGGGTGATGAGCGCGCCCTTCGTGTGCGAGCGCGGGAAACCGATCACGTGCAGTTTCTGGGTGAAGGGCGATCGCGTCGGCGAGGTCCGCGTGCAGCTGCCGCCCAGTGCGCGCGAGGTGGGCAGCGCCCACGGCCGCCTGTGGACGTCTGAAGCCACCCGGGTGGTGAAGATCGGTACCGAATGGCAGCGCGCCACGGTCACCATGCCGGCCGACGTGCCGCAGGACGGCTTCTGGCCCGAGCCGCACTACCTGGTGCAGTTCGAGGGCACCGTGCCGATGGTCCTCGACGGCGTGGTGGTGAACCAGGAGGCGCAGGGCGCGGCCGACTACATTCCGCGCCGCGCCATCGAGGTGGTCGCCACCTGCGCCGACCTCAAGGGCTACACCACCGACGGCAACCTGCTGGAGCGCGGCCAGACGGTGCACCTCACGGCCCACGCGTCCAATCCCGGCAAGGATCCCGCGACCGTCACGCTGCGCTGGCAGCTGATCGACTACGAGGGCGGTGAGGCGCGCGGCCCGCTGGTCGAGCGCACGGTCACCATCGCGCCGGGCCACACCGTCCACGAGACCGCGGAACTGAATCTGGAGTCCCCCGGCATGGTGCTGGCGCGCGCGAGCGTTCTGGTCGCCGGAAAGCTGATCGACAGCAGCGACCAGCCGCTGACGTCGCTGCCGTACCCGTGCGCGCCGCGCCGTCCGGATCCGCGTGAGCGCTTCGGCGCCTCGTTCATGGGGCCGCATACCGCCACCCTGGCCAGCCGCATGGGCATGGCCTGGAGCCGCTGGTTCCCGCGCAGCAAGTGGCAGGACGTCCAGCCCGACGGCCGCGACGCTTTCCACTGGTACGACCATGAGCTCGACACTCTCGAAGGACTCGGCATCAGCTCACACGTGGTGCTCTACGGCTGGCCGACGTGGGCGATGGATGCGGAAGGCAAAGTGGCGAATCCGCTGCCGAAGGACATGCGCTGGAAGGCTGACGACCCGCGCTGGAACGACTTGGCGCTGGACACTTCGTGGGACCACTACGTCACCAGTACCGTCGGCCACTACCGCGGCCGCCCGCTGGTCTACGAGATCGAGAACGAGCCGGAATTCGATCGCTGGGACCAGTTCAAGGACGAGTACGCGCGCTTCACCATGCGCACCGCGAAGCTGATCAAGCGCGCCGATCCCAAGGCGCGGGTGATGGTCAACAACGTCTACGGCATCCCCAGCGGCCTGAATGGGCGCCTGCTCGAGCTCGGCGGCGGCAAAGACATCGACATCATCTCCTGGCACGACTACCACGAAGGCTGGCTCGCCGACGGCATGGCGATGCGGCGCATGAAGGCCAACCTCAAGGCGTTCGGCGCCGAGCACATCGAGATCTGGTTCAACGAGGGCTGGGCCTTCACCAACACCGCGGTCGACGAGCCGCTCGCCTGCACCCACGAGACCGGCGCGCAGAGCACCAACGCGCTGGTCGACAGCATCGCCGAACTGACCATCGCCGGCCAGGACAAGACCATCCTCTTCCACAACGGCTACGAAGAGCATGGCATGAGTTTCTGGGACTACAGCGGTCCCGGGACCATGCTGTGGGACTGGTACGGCAACCCGCTGCCGCTGGTGGCGGCGTGGAACGTGATGGGTCATCACCTCGGACTGTCGCAGGCGCTCGGCCAGGTGCGGCCGCTCGGCGCGAACCTGTGCGTGTTCCAAGACCTGCGCAACAAGCGCGGCGTGATGGTCGCGTATGCCGATCGCGAGGCGCCCACCGACGTCACCGTCGAGCTGCCCTGCGACGGCCTCATCGCCGAAGATGCCATGGGTCGCGCGCAGCCCCTGGGCGGCCGTCGCCTGCTTCTGGCCAGGAGCGGCCGGCCGCTGTTCCTCTATGACGCCAAGGGCACCGCCGGCAGCGCTTTTCTCGCGGCGGTCGAGCCGCTGGACCGGCGCCACGACAGCTTCGTCGGCGCCGGCGGCGCCGTCACCCTGCCGCAGGCGTGGGCGGGCACCGCCAACGGCTCGGCCGACGGCAATCCGGTGCAGACCGGCGGTCGCGCGGTGTGGCGCCTCGACCAGGTCTGCCCGCCGGAACCCGCGCAGGTCGCCAACTACCATCCGCTGACCTGGCAGGACGGCTGGTGGATCGCGGCCAAGGACGGCTTCGGCGGCCAGCCCAAGACCGAGATGCGCGACCGCGGCGTGCGTATGGAATTCCGCGCCTCGCACAGCTCCTCGCCCGGCGAGAAATTGTGCGGGCTGGTGTTCATCGCGGCGACAGCTGGTGACTACCGCTTGGCGGGCAGCGCCGAACTGCATCTGTGGGATGGCGGCAACCCCACGCGCCTGACGTTGTGGCGCAAGACGCACAAGGATGCGCAGCAGATCGCCAGCACGCCCATGAAGAACGGCGAGCGCTTCGACCTCTCCGCCTGGAGCACCACGCTGGCGGCTGGCGACGAACTGGTGCTGCTGCCGCGCATCGACGGCATGTTCACCGGCGGTGACGTGACGCTGCGCGACCTGACCGTCAGCCCGGGCGCCGCCACGCCGAGCTGGCGCCTGCCCACGGTGTGGGAGGGCACCCGCACCGGCGCCGCCGAGGGCAATCCCATCGCTGCCGGCGACACGCCGGTGTGGCGCCTGGACCAGCTGTGGCCGTCCGACCAGGTCATCATCGCCGCCAACTACAAGCCCCTGGTGTGGTCCGGCACCGAGTGGATCGCCGAGACCCACGGCCAGGGCGGCCAGCCGGCCATGCGCGTCGCCGACGGCGCGGTGTCGATCGCCGCGCGCGGCGCCTGGAGCGGCGTGGACGGTCAGCTGCCACGCACCGCGGCGCTGGTGTTCATCGCCCCCAGCGCCGGCACCTACCGCGTGCGTGGCAGTGCGCACTGCAAGCCTTGGGAAGGCGACGCGAAGTCGTTCCCCCTGGTGGTGCTCAAGAAGGACACCCAGCGGGCCGCCGAGGTGAAGCGCATCGACCTGCCGCGCGACGACACGCCGGTCGCCTTCGATGTCGAGGTTGATCTCACCGACGGGCACGAACTGCTGCTGCTGCCGCTGATGCCGCACTGGCACAACGCCGCGACGGTGCGCATCGATGCGGTCGAGGTCACCCGCAAATGAGCCCGCACCGCGACCACGCGCGCACCGCCGCCCCGGAACCGCACCCATGAGCGTCACGCTCAAGCATATCGCCGAGCAGTGCGGCCTGTCGCTGCAGACGGTGGGCGCCGTGCTGGGCAGTCGCGCCCACCTCTTCCGCCCCGAGACCCGCGAGCGGGTGCTGCGCGCGGCCGCGCAGCTGGGCTACCGTCCCAACAGCGCGGCCAAGGCGATGCGCAGCGGCCGCTTCAACTGCGCGGCCCTGGTGCTGAGCGACAATCCCTGGCGCAGCACGCTGTTCCGCGAGCAGGTCGCCGGCATGGACCACGCGTTGCTGGCCGCCGGCATGCACCTGGCGCACGCGCTCATCCCAGATCACGACCTGCGCGAGCATGGGCGGGTCCCGAAGATCCTTGGCGAGCTGATGGCGGATGGCCTGCTGATCAACTACAACACCGGCATCCCCATCCCACTCGAGCGAGTCATGGCCCAGCACCGCCTGCCGGCGATCTGGATGAACGTGCGGCGCGAGCACGACTGCGTCCATCCCGATGACGAGGGCGCCGGCCGCCTCGCGACCGAACATCTGCTGGCGCTCGGCCACCGGCGCATCGCCTACGTCGATTACAGCCACGCCAGCGCGCAGCCCGATCAGCACTACAGCGCCGCCGACCGTCAGGCCGGTTACACGCAGGCGATGCGCAGCGCCAAGCTGGCACCGCGCATCATCGGCTCAGTCCACCAGCTGGGCGCCGCCGAGTACCTGCCGACGGTGCGCGCCTGGCTGGCCGCGGCCGACCGCCCGACCGCGCTGGTCACCTACTGCGGGCGCGAGGCCGGCGCCGCGCTCTACGCCGCTGCGCTGCTCGGCATCGCGGTGCCGCGCGAGCTCAGCATCGTCGCCATCGAGGACCACCCGGTCGATCCCTGCGGCGTGCAGCTCACCACCGTCCTGCTGCCGCGCTACGAACTCGGCGCGGTGGCGGTGGAGCTGCTGCTGGAGCGCATCGCCGCACCGACGCGCCCGTTGCCGGCGCGGTGCCTGCCGGTGCGACTGGAGCCGGGGATGAGCACGGCGGCCATCTAGCGGGAAGCCGCCGGAGTCGGGACCAGTGGGAACCGGGTTCAGACCACGGTCGACCGGTTCGCACGCGGTGCAGGGAAAGTGTCTCTTCGCGAGCAGACGATTCGGATCCGCCACTAAACTCACCCGCTTGCCGCCATCCCCACTGCGCCACCCTTGCCGGTGGTCGAGGCCCGCACGCGGACCCGGCGCAGCGTCGCGCCCGTCCGTGGCGGACGGAGTGGCGCCGGGGCGGCCGACGACGATCCTGTGCGGCACCAGCGCCGCCCCAGCGTCCAGCACGGAGTCCGCATGCGCATCGCAGCACTCGTCAGTCTCATCCTGATCGCTGTCGGGCTGGGTGCGGTCGAACCCGCCCGCGAGCCCGTGCACGACCTCTCCGCGGGCATCCTGCTCAAGGACTACCGTCCGGTCTCGATCTACCACATTCCGCACACCGACGTGCCGAAAGCGAAGTACCCGGCCATCGACGTGCACACCCACGACTACGCCAAGACCGCAGAGGAGGTCGATGCGTGGGTCGCCGCCATGGATGCCGCGAACATCGCCCGTTCCATCATCCTGAGCTTCGCGACCGGCGAGGAATTCCAGACGCTGGTCACCCGCTATGGCCGCTACCCGGAGCGCTTCGAACTGTGGTGCTACTTCGACTTCGCCGGCTGGGACGAGCCCGGCTGGAGTGCGCGCGCGGTCGCCGACCTTGAGCGCAGCCACCGCATGGGCGCGCGCGGGGTCGGCGAGCTGATGGACAAGGGCATGGGCTACAAACCCATATCCGCGAGCCTGACCAGCAAGGCCATCTTCGACACCACGGTTGGGATGCATATCAACGACGCGCGTATGAAGCCGCTGCTCGCCAAGTGCGGGGAGCTGCACATGCCGATCAACCTGCACATCGGCGAGGACGCGTGGATGTACCAGGCGCCGGATGCGACCAACGATGGCCTGATGAACGCGGCCAAGTGGCGCGTGGATCAGACCAGGACCGGGCTCGCGGACCACGCGCAGCTCCTCGGCATGCTCGAAGAGGCCGTCCGGGACAACCCCGCGACCACCTTCATCGCCTGCCACTTCGCGAACTGCTGTGCGGACCTCGACAGCCTGGGACGGTTGTTCGAGCTCTATCCGAACCTCTACGCGGACACCGGGGCGCGCTACGGCGAGATCGCGCCCATCCCGCGCTTCGTTCACGCCTTCATGGAAAAATACAGCAAGCGCCTGTTCTATGGCACGGACAACCACTACACCGTGGGCGTCTATCCGGTGACATTCCGCATCCTGGAAAGCGCGGATGAGCATTTCTACGAACACCGCATCTTCGGCTACCACTGGCCCCTGCAGGGGCTCGCGCTCAGCGACCAGACCCTGCAGGACCTCTACCGCGGGAATGCGGTGCGGGTGCTGGGGGAGCGGTGATCGGGGACGCCTCAACATCCTCTGTGGTGTTATGGCGGTTCTTTGACCACATGTGGAGGTTTGTGCAGAGGCCCGATGGGCGAGTCGGTCGCATGCCCAGAGCGCCAACGGCGCGGCCAGAGGACCAGCCCAGGGCGAAGCCCTGGGTAGTGGAAAAAATAGGGATCTTTGCCCTTACAGGGCGCAGAATCCTATTTTTTCCAATACCCAGGGCGTCGCCCAGGGCTGGTGATCTGGCCGCGCCGTTGGCGCGGGGGGGCTGCGACCCACTCGCCCATCAGAT
>JBBQSO010000018.1:0-73485 GCA_038213805.1 Planctomycetota bacterium
GAGGGCGCGGCCTCGGATCGAGGGATTTGGTTTCTGACCGCGCTTTGCGCTGGTAGGTTTGGTCTGCATGGGACCTCCTTAGCGCGCGATTATAGCGCTAGGGTTTTCCGTCCTCTAGTACTCATGGTTGAACGCACACCGAGAATGCGACGCTTGGCCGACATGAACGGTTACGAATACCAGATCGCATGTCATGCGAATGTTACGGAAGATGGACTAGCCCTCGCGACACCGCCGCCGCAGACCTGCCATCAGGGCGACCGCCACCAGGAAGACGAACATTGAGCCCAAACCGCATTTCCCTGAGCTGCCACCACCGTTGCTCGACCCAGCGACCGGCGCAGCTGGGCCCGTGCCGACTCCGGAAGCCACGGTGACCGTCAGCGTCGCGGCGCTCGACACGACATTGCCCGCGCTGTTGGTCACGGTGACGGTGTACGATCCTGCGTCCGCGCTCTGTGGGGTGGTGATGGTCAACGTCGCGCTGTCGGTGCCGACATTGGTCGACCCGCGCTTCCACTGGTAGCTGAGCGGGCCGGTACCGGTCGCCGCAACCGTGAGCGTCGCCGTCTGACCGGCAGACACCGTCTGGTTCCCTGGCTGGGTGGTGATGGCTGGGGCCACGACCACGGCGTTCACCGTCAGCGTCGCCGCATGCGATATGACGTTGCCCGCACTGTTGCTGACCACGCAGCGGAAGGTCGAACCATGGTCGCCGATCACCGTCGCTGGGGTGGTGTAGCTGGCGCTGGTCGCACCACTGATGGCGACGGTGTCCTTCTGCCATTGATACGTGGGCGCAGGCATACCGGTCGCGCTCACGCTGAACAGGGCGGCGGCACCGGCTGCTACGCTCTGATTTTCGGGTTGCGCGGTGATGGTCGGCGTGCTCGCAGGCGTCTCCCCATTGAGTCCGAACCATTCCGAGCCCGTATACACCGTACCTGTTCCCGAGGAACGCACCTGCACCGCATGATTCAGCGTGTTGTAGCCGGTGGTCGCCTCCCAGACGCCCGTGTTGGCAAGGTGGATGCTGTACTCTGGCCGGGCGTAGATCGAGGGGTAAGGATCGGGCAGATTGAGGATCACATCGTAGGTTCCGGCTGGCATGGACGACAAAATGCCACCGGTGATGGTCAAGGTCTTCGTTTCGTGCGACTTCGGCAGGTAGAGGCGATTGTAGCGGACGGCATCGTCACCAATGACATGCAGGATGTACTTGGCGCCATCCGACTGATTGCGCAGAATAATCTCGATCTTGCGCTCATTGAAGATGTTGCCGTATCCGTCGTTGATCATGGAAATGCTGAGCGACATGGTATCGCCAGGCCTGACCGCATCGGGGATCGCAGCAGAAATCAGTCGGTACCGGTAGCCGACGTTCGTGTCGATGATGCCAAGGGCTGCGCTGCTAAGTGTGCCATTGTCGAGAGACGCGAAGTCGAAGTGCTGCCTATCGAGATTATCAATGACCAGCTGGTCGCTGTAACCGCTGGCGCAACTCATGTCCACGGCCAGATCGGGCGTGTATGACCCCTGCACCGCGGTGTAAGACCAAGGGCCCTCATCCGCATTGAATTCCGACGAGCCTTCGGCCAGAAAACAGTCGTTGTAGTGGCCAACTCTGGAGCGATCGGTACCGGTGAACGCCTCACTCTCGGGGCACGGCGCATCACCCAGCAACTGCCGGACTGCCGGCATGTAACGCATCAACATCATACGGTTGCGCGGCACCGCATCGAGCATGGCGGCACAGATCCGCCGCGTGTTGTCGTTGACGTCCGAAGACCTGCCATTGACGCTCGCGGTATTCTCGGTTCCCCACTGCTCGCCCCAGAAACCGTACATGCCCAGTCCCCCCAAGGCCATCACGTCCACATTCTTGACAAAGATCGGCTTGAGCTGGGCAAGGTGCCCGACCATGATCGCCGGAGTGGCGTCCCAGCCGGGGGGCGGTGGAAATACACCAAGCACATCGAATGAACTCAAACAGTAATTGAAGCGAGGAATGAGCTTGTAGCCGTTGGCGCGCGCCGTGGCGAAATCCGCATCAATCAGATCAATGACGTGCTGCGGAAGCTGGGCGGTGGTCTTCCATTGGCTCAGGCCGTAGGTGCACACCACGGTCGTCACCCCACGGCTCGTCCGCAAACCGCTCAGGAAGGCGGTCATGTCGGAAAGTGGCGACGGCAGTCCCTGTGAACCGAAATTATTGGAGTTGAATGCCCAATAGCCGCGCTCGGGATTGGCGATGATGCCATGGTCGGCGCTGTAGGTGATGGTGGCGGCATGCGCCGCGAAAGTCAGACAGCAGAGCACGAGGATGCGGATCATAGGACCTCCGCCACTCATTGCGTCGCTGCGCCCACATCAGACAGCGAGCTCAGGGCGCGGGGCTGAGTTCCAGGGCCGACACCTCAAGCTGGACGCCGGGCTGCGGCGGCGTGCTGATCACCAGCACCAGCAGGCGGTCGAGGGGCAGGGGTAGGCGTTCGGCCTCATTGCCTTGTTCGGTGACGGCGAAGGGGTCGACCACGCTTTCCTGCCACACTCCAGCCGGCCCAGGCGCGAGGGCGACGCCGCCGGACGAGGGCCGGGAGCTGCCAAACCAGCAAATGACCGGCGCCTGCTCGGCGCCCAGGATCCGCCAACGCAGGCGCAGGCGGCAGCCGGGGCTGAGCAGGGCGAGGCCGCCGTCCCGGACCAGGAAGATTCCGTGACTGGTCGGATGGTAGTCGTCACCAAGCAGAATATCCCCCTGTCGCCGACCGGCCTGCAGGCGCAGCGCGGTATTCGGCCAGCGGAAACCGCTCGGTGGCCCATCGGCAGCGGGTGTGCCGGCGCGCAGGTGGCTCAAGGCACCATCAACCACTTCGCACCAGGAGCCGGCGGAGCAGATCCGCTCACTGCCGCCGGCGGAGAAGGCGACGCGGCCCGCGCCCACCACCAAGCGGCTGCGCCCGGCTTGCTGCGCGAGCGCGAAGGCGGTGCCGAGCACCCGCACCCGCGCCACTCCCGCCTGCACGCAGAAGCTGCGCCCCGCCGTCTGATGAGCGATCTCGGCATCGACGCGGCCCTCGAGCAGTTCGACCCCGATGTCCGCGCCCCAGGGCCAGGCGGGGATTTCCCAGCGTACGCGCGTCCCCGCAGCCAGGTTGAGACGGCTGCCATCGCGCCAGCGCAGCTCGCCTCCCCTCTCCGCCGTCCAGTCACCGGCGGGCATCGCCTGGCCATCGCGCCAGGGCGT
Source organism: Planctomycetota bacterium (assembly GCA_038213805.1). Classification (GTDB taxonomy): domain Bacteria; phylum Planctomycetota; class UBA11346; order UBA11346; family UBA11346; genus BOG-1363. Next base: position 3,248 of record JBBQSO010000018.1, read on the forward strand.
CAGCGCCGCGCGGGCCTCGTCGCGCCAGACCGTCACGCCCAGCGTGCTGGCCAGCAGCAGCCCCGCTGCCACCAGCCAGGGCCGCCAAGCCGCGCGCGCGCGGGCCGGCTGGCGGCGGCCGGGACGCGCCGCACGTTCGCGCAGGACTTCGCGCAACAGTCCATCGAGCCGCGCCTGGCGAGCGTGGTCACGGGCGAATGCGACATCGGCAGCCAGGCGGGAGTTCAGCTCCTCCGCGGCCTGGGCCTCGCCATCGCGCCAGCGGTCGAGCAGCCCGCTCATGCACCACCGGCCTGCGCCAGGCGCCGCCGCAGGCAGTCCCCCAGCCGTTCGCGCAGACGATGCAGGGCCCGCTGCACGGCGGTTGCACTGCCGCCCAGGCGCTTGGCCACCGCGGCGCAGTCGAGGCCCTCGGCATAGCGCAGCTCCAGCCAGCGGCGCTGCCGCCCGTCGACCTCGTCCAGACAGCGGCGCAAGGCCTCCAACTCCTCCTCGTGCGAACCGTCGGGGTCCTCCCAGGCCGCCGTCAATGCCTCGATGGCCGCGGGCTCCAGGGCCTGGTGCTGCCGCGCCCGCCGCCACCAGGCCTTCAGCACCAGGCACGCGACCCCCCGCGCCCAGGCCCCGAAGGGTCGGCTGCGGTCGTAGTCGGCAAAGCGCCGCCACAGCACCAGGGTCACCTCCTGCACCACGTCATCACGCCCGGCCGGCTCGCGCACGCAGGCGGCGACAAAGGCCCGCAGATCGGGCTGCGCAGCGGTCAACAGGCGTAGGAAGTCCTCGTGGCCAGGCTCGTCCATGTGCTCTTTGTCGACAGGGACCAGGGATCAGACAAGCGGATGTCTGTCGCTCAGGCCGCCTGGGCCCAGGTTGGCAAAAAACTGGAGGAAAGTCAGTGGCACCTGCCAGATACGTGGTGCGCGTCCGCAGCTGGCGCCCCGCGATCTTGCGGGCGCGGTTGCACCATCATCACCGGGGCAGGCTCAGCCACCCCGCAGAATGGGCCTGGTCGGGCAGCGGCGCGACCATCCTGAACAACGGCACGCTGCCGGATGGTGCACTGACGCCCCAAGCAGACTTCCGGCGCGACGTCGTCCAGGGGTGTGATGCCATGGCGAGGAAAAGCGCTGCTGCGGTTCCGGTCCCGCAATGCCCCGGCGCCATCAGGTCATCTCCAATCCACGCATCGTTTTCTGAGATGACGCAAATGCGGAGCATTCAACGCCCAGGCGCTGGAGCATGGAAACGAAGAGATCGGGCAGCGGGTAGTTGTTGGTCTTGTCGAATGCCAGGTGCTGGCCGTGCTTGAAGCCACCACCAGCGAGGAGGACGGGCAGGTTGTGGGTATCGTGATTGTTGCCATTACCGAGATTGCTGCCGTAGAGCACCTGGGTGCGATCCAGCAGGGTGGCTTCGCCCTCGGTGGTGGCGCTGAGTTTTTTCAGCAATCCAGCGAGCTGGCGGAACTGGGCGAGTTCGAGGTTCTTGAGCTGCTCGATCTTGTCTTCGCGTCCGACGTGGTGGGACAGGTTGTGGCTCTCACTGCCGACGCCGGGAATGTGCTCGCTGAAGCCGTCGAGACGGACCATCAGCGTGATCAGTCGCGTGCTGTCGGTGGCGACGGCCAGGTGCGCCAGGTCGTACATCGCGGCAAGCTTTTCGAGCAGGTACTCCGCGTCCTTGGGCACCGGTGCCGTGACCGTCGGCTTGGGCTTGCGCTCCCATTCCTCGGCGATGACCAGGCGGCGCTCCACCTCGCGGACCGACGTGAAGTACTGGTCCACGCGCTGGCGGTCGGCAACGCCCAGCTGTTGCTGCAATGCGGCGGCGCGCTGCGCCACGGCATCCAGGATGCTGCGGCCGGTACGCAGGTCTTCGACCTGGCGTTCGATCGCCGTGGTGTCACCGGCGACGAACAGCGCCTTGAATACCTGCGCGGCGCTGTTTTCGGCTGGCAGCATCACGCCGCTGGAGGTGAATGAGAGCGACTGGTTGCCGCTTTTCGCCACGACCAGCGACAGTGCCGGAACGCGCGTCAGGTGGCCGATGCGTTCAGCCGCGAACTGGTCGAGCGAGATGCTGTTGCGGAACGACGCCGAGCCAGGATGCGGCGCGGCAGTCAGGAAGGTGGCCTCCGCCGAATGGCCGCCCGTCACGTTCGGATGGGACGTTCCGGAAAAGACCGTGAACTGGTCGCGGAATTCCTTGAGCGTCTCCAGATACGGGGAGAGCGCATACCCGCGACCGGTTTCTGCCGGAAAGAAGTACCGCTCCAATACGCCGAGGTTGGTGCAGATGGCGATGATCCGTCGCGGGATCGTCGGCGCAGCAGCCCCAGCCGGCGGATTCATCGCATGCAGGAACGGCAGCGCGAGCGACACCCCGGCAGCACGCAGGAAGGTGCGACGCAACAACACGGATGCGGGACGGTTGATCATGGCGCTTCCGATCTATTTGCTTTGGAACAAGGGGCTGGCGACGACGCCCAGCAGCAGATCCCGAACCCCGTGGTGGGTCGGCCGGGTGCGGGCGATGATCGCTTCGATAGCGGCCCGATCAGAGAAGCGGATGCCGGTCCCGGTGGCGTAGATCAGCAGTTGGCGCACCAGGTTGCGCGCCAGGGCGTCTTCGTCCTGCAACAACAGGGCGCGCAGGCCCTGCACATCGGTGAAGGTGCGGCCGTCAGCCAATATGCCGCTGGCATCGACCTCCGATCCCAGGCGCATGCGGATGCGACTGAGGTAGTTCACGGCGGTGGAACTCACGACCATGATCGATGGTTCGTCGACCGACTCATTGCCCTTTTGGATCTTCCGCGGTGCGCCTTCCAAGCGGTAGCGGTCACGCCAGCCGCCGATGACATCAAAGCTTTCCAGCGCCAGTCCTGGAGGGTCCATCTTGGCGTGACAGGAGGCGCAGGCGCTGTCGGCGCGGTGCTTTTCGATCATCTGGCGGATGGTGACCGCGCCGGTCGCATCGGGCTCGACCGCCGGGATGTTTGGCGGCGGTGGCTGACGCGGAATGCCAAGCAGGCGCTCCATCACCCAGACGCCACGCAGGACCGGCGAGGTGGCGGTGCCGTTGGCCGTCACCTTGAGCACCGCCGCCTGGGTCAGGAATCCACCGCGTGGCGAACCGGTCGGCAGCGGAATTTCGCGCAGTTCGGCGCCGCTGACGCCGTGGATGCCATATAATTCGGCCAAGCGCTGGTTGATCAGCAGCGTATCCGCCGCGACCAGACGGGTGACGCTGAGGTTCCGGTTCAGTAAGGTGCTGAAATAGCCACGCGATTCGGCAAGCATCGAGTCGCGCAACCACGGATCGAACTCGGGATACAGGTTGGGATCTGGCGTGGTGAAATCGATCTTCTTCAGTTCCAGCCATTCATCGAGGAAGTGCTCGATGAAGCGTTCGGCACGCGCATCGAGCAGCAACCGTTCCGTCTGTGCGCGCAGCGTCGCGGTCCGGGACAGGGCGCGCTCCTCCGCCAGCGCCAGCAACTCGGCATCCGGGGCTGAATTCCACAGAAAGAACGACAGCCGGGACGCCAGGGCGAGGTCGCCCAAGTGTGCGTCTCCGGCTTTGGGAATGCCCGCTTCGAGACCGATGAAGAGGAAGTCCGGCGCGCAGAGGATGGCTTTGTAGCCGGCGATCATCGCTTCGTCGAAGGCTGCACCGCGGCCCAGCCGCAGGTCGACGATCTCCGCATACGGTGTAAGTTCAGCGCTGGTCACCGGCCGCCGGAATGCCCGTGTCGCAAATTGCAGCAGCAGCGTGCGGTAATCGGTCAGCTTTTCCGGCTGCGCCGCGACGGTCAGCGCCGGCGGTGCCTTCATGGTGATGTGGCTCAGGAACAGATTGCGATCACGCAACTGCGGATCGGCATTCTTCCCATCGTAGAAGTCATTGACGAACTGCACGCCCACCGTCACCGGACCGACGCTCGCCACGCTGAAGCGTGCGCTGAATTTCTGCGGGGACGCACGTAAAGCAGTGACCGCGAAGCGCGCATGCGGCATTTCATGGCCCTCCACCATCAGGTACATCTGTGCCGGCTCGTCGCCCGCATGGGTCTCAAACGCGGTCACTTCCAGCTCATGGTCTCCCGGCACCGTGCAATTGACGACCATCGACACGGTTCCGTTGCTATTGAGGAGGCGATCCTCCCCGGACATCTGGCCGGTGCCCGCGAACGCGGTGAGCGGAAGCGTCACCGTCGTCCCGGCTTCGACCAGCGGTGCCCCAGCCACCGGAGGTCGCGGATAGGCGTTGGCGGCGCTCTCCCCGAACAGTCGCCGCTGGCTTTCGGGCGGCCACTGCGCGATCAGCGGGCCTTCGACTTCGAACCAGTCGAACGCCACGCCCGGCCCATCGTAATCGAGCACGCCCTGGCTGAATCCGCCTCCCGGCGCGCCATTGCCCGGCAGGGTCATCACATGGAACGAGATGCGTTCACCGGGATTCAGCCAGGCCTTGAACTCATGTGTCGTCGGCTGCAGCGATGGCGCGTTGAAATAGCCGAGCGGCACGCCATTCAGCGACGCGCGCACGATATGGGTGGACTCGCCAGGCCCGTAGAACTCGACGTTCTCCTGCCATTCGCCGACGACTCCGCCCTTGGCCGCGAGCTTTTCGGCCGACAGCGGCGTGGCTTGCCAGCGTCCGTCCGCATCCTTGATGAACGGCAGGCCGAACGGCTCATAGTACCGCACCATCCCACGCACCGCGGCCACTGCATGCGTGCGCTCCCAGCGCAGGCCCCAGGTGGAAAAACGCACGCGGTACCAGCCGGGCACGGTCGGATGGAAGCGATCGATCTGGAGCCCTTCCGGCTGGTGGGCGCCGATGACGCCTGACAACTGCACCAGAGACTCTGCTTCGCCGTCAAACCACGGCGCCCGGTAGGAATTCCCGTAATCCTCCACCGGATTCCCGGCGATCTGGCTCTTGAGTCCAGGCGCAACGTCACGGCCATTGATCGGAACAGCGCATTTCTGTGCCACCGATGCGCGCGCCGTGTCCTGGCGCATGGCTGGTTCGCGCCAGACCGTGGACTCTGGCTTGTTCGCGCCAGGGACCATTGCCTGGCGCAGGGCGACGTCGGCGGCCTGCAGGTATTTGGTCATCTGGATGTACGAGATGTCGAGCGCCCCCGCCACCTTGTCGAAACCGAACTGCTGCCCGTCTTCTGGCAGGAGCTCCCTGACCCGCAACAACGGCAACGCCAACAGATCGCGTAACGCGCATTCATACTCCACGCGATTCATGCGGCGCACGGTCGTCCGTCCACCGGCGGCCTTGATCACGTTGCCATCGGCGGCGGTCAACTCCTTGCCGAGCGCCGCGAGGAAGGCGCCGCGTTCCGCCTCCGCTGGACGGGCCTTTTTTTTCGGGGGCATCTCTCCTGATGCGACGCGATCGTAGACCTGCAGCCAGCGCGCTACGTTGTCGGGCTTGGCAAAATCCTCGGTCAGAACCCCCAGATCGAGATTTCCCTTTTTCGTCTCAGCGTCATGACATTCCGTGCAGTGCTGCTTGAACAGCGTCCGCGTCGCCGCCGGGACATCGCCCGCCCGCACCATCGGCGTGATCACGCAGAGCATCAATACCGACAGCAGCATTTTCGTGCCACGCATGGTCATTCCTCGGTGCTTTGCCGTAGTCCCGTCTGGCTTCCGGGACATTACAGGAACTTGCGCGGCAATGCGCACTGCGTGCACCTGCACCGAGATGCAGGTGCGTCGCCGCTGGCAGGGCTTCAGCCATTTGGCAGCCAACGGGCGCCTGGGCTGACGGAACCAGCGACGCAGAGCGTGGATAAGTAGACGCAAGTCAGCGGATGCCGTGAGCGGCACTCCCAACCCGGCTGTATCCTGCATCTCCACGCCTCGCGTTCCGCCCTCCGTGTGTCTGTGTCCACACGGGATGTCCGCCTGCTCCTCAGCGGGCGGGCGATGAGCCGGTCGCTCTACGGGGTGGGTGGCTGGATCAGCGCGTGCAGCGCATCGACCTTCGTGACGTTCAGGGGATCGAAAACCAGCACATCGCCATTGGCCTTGGCCGCGGCCAGCACCGCGGGCGTCGGGTTGGCGCCGAACCACGGCAAGCGGACCACTGTGCGGCCGGGTGGTACCGCTTCATCACCCAGGGCGTGGCCTGCGGCGACCGCGGTATGGGCGATGGTGGCATTTTCGACGATCAACAGCACGTCCGGATGGCGCAACGCGACGGCGCGCAGCGCGGCGGCGGGAACGCGGGCGGGCGAGGGGATCCCGGGTCCGGCGGTGTTGATGAAGAACACCGTGCAATCCCAGCGCTTGCGCGCATAGACGATGCGGCTGTCGATTTCAGCCTCGGCGCTCGCATTGTCGGCATGCTCGACGTCCTTGTGCCACGCGGCCCCCCGCTGTTCGAGTCGCCACGGTGAGATGGTGACGCCGACACGGAACCCGGCTGCGCGGATGCGTGCGAACAGCGCATCCGCAATGGCGTCGAACTCCGGTGCGAATTCAGCCACGCGGCGTGGATCACCAAGAAATCCGATGGTGTGTTGATGGACTCCGCCTTCGATGCCGTAGAGCATGACGCCCTGGGCATCCGCCCGGCGCAGTCCGGCGATCGCCTGGTCGATCGCATCCGTCATGCGTGCGGAAAATGCAGCCGGCTGCAGATCGAGCACCGGATCGAACAGCCAGCCGCTGGGGTTGTTCGCTGGCTGGTGTCCAGGCGGTCCCATCAGACCACTGAGCACCACGCAGCCGAGCGGACGGTGGTCGTTCCATGGCGGCGGCCCAAGCACGACCGTGCCGTCGGCGGCGATCATCCGCTGACCCGCGGTGGCGAACTGCGCATGGTCACCGCTGCGCAGCGCGACGCGGCCTTCACTGACGGTCACCACGCTGCAGTCATCCTCGACATCGACACGGAATCGCGTGCCCAGCACCGTGGCTTCGCCATGGGGTGTGGCGATGGCGAAACTGGTACCACCGGTCTGTGGCGCCACCTGCGCCTCGACGCTGCCCGCGGTCAGATCAAGACGCTTGCGTCGGGCATCGCCACCCAGGCGCACGTGGCTGCGCGGTGCGACGATGACCAGGCTGTGATCAGCGAAACGCACATCGCGTACCGCAGGGGGGATGTCGGCGCCAACCGCCAGGGCGACGCCATCGCCCCGCGCCACCGTGCTGCCGATCGACCACCACCAAGCGACCAGCACGCAGGCCGCGGCCGCACTGGCACATGCCGACCACCAGCGCCGTGGCGAGCGGCGCCGCGCCCCGGCCATGACCTGCGCCACGGTCTGGGTGCGACTGGATTGGCGGTCCGCGATGATCAGGGCGCAGGTCCGTACGGCAGCGTCCCGCGCGGCAGCGGCACGCACATTCTCCGCAGTAGAGATGGCGCTCAGGTGATGGACGAAGCGGCGTTCGGCGGCGAGCGCCGCCTGCAAATCCTGGTCACGGGCGACGCGGGCGGTCCACGTGGCCAAGGCTTCGCCGACCAGGGTGCCGTCACACCAACGTTCCAGGTTTTCCAGGTCATCGGGCGTCATGCGGTCGGCCCCTGGGTGTCGACGCAGGCCCGCAGGGTCTTGCGCAGGCGATGGAACTGCACGGCCAAGGTTCCTGCCGTCTTGCCCAGGCGCGCCGCGAGCGCGTCCAGGTCGAGGTCATCGCGGTAGCGCAGATCGATCAACGTGCGCAGCGCCTCGCTCAGCCTTCCGATACATACGCGTAGCCGTTCCAGACGTGGGTCTTCGCCCTGGTCGAGCTGGGCATCGAGCGCAGCCGCATCGTGACGCGCCAGCAGCGTACCCAGATCGCGTCCAGCCGAGCGGGAGCGGTTGCTCAGCTCCTTGCGCAGGTGATTGAGTGCGATGCCCTTGACCCACGACACGAACGTACCGCGGGATTCGTACTTGGGCAGCACCCGCCAGCAGGTGATCAGCGCCGACTGCACGACCTCTTCGACCAGATCGTCGGTGGCGCAGCGCACGGCGACAAATACCCGCACGTCATAGTGGATGATCTCCACCAGACGCTGGAAGGCGCCATGATCGCCCTGCTGGGCCAGGGGCACCAGGCGGTTGATCTCATCCTCATCCATGTCACCACGTAGTCCCTGTGCGTTGACCAGGGATTACAGGCGATTTTCCGAGGGTCTAGCGAGGGCAGAAATGGCGCATCCGGATCGCTCTGTCACGAGCACCACACTGCTCTTAAGGGGCGGCAGCGGCCGGAGTCGTGGGTGCGAAGAGTGCACGCACCTGCGCCCCTTCCGGGCCAGCCTTCGCAACGCGGTCCTCGGCTTCCTGGCGGCGCCCCGCGGCATAGAGGTGGAACGCCGCCAGCGCCTGGCCTTCGGCGTCATCGCCCGCCACGTCGCAGGCGAGATCGGCGAGATCGGCCTGGGCCAGCGCTTTCCACGGCAGTGAGATGGCGCCGCCATTGAGGACCGCGCGCAGCGTGGCATCCCCATCCACCCCGGTGACTGTGACCGGCGCATGGAACGCGGATGAACGGTAGCGGGCCGGACGTCCAGCGGCCACGCTGCGCCCGACGCGCAGCCGCAAGCGCTGGTCCCAGGCCGCGCTGATCGCGGGCGGCAGGGTCGCCCCACGGGCGACCGGGGGTGAAGCCGGCGCGGCCGGGCGCGGGGCCGTCGTCGCCGGACGGGCAGCCGCAGCGTGCGACTTCGCCACCGCGGGCGCGCGGTAGTCCTCTCCAGAGGCCAGCACGTAGGGCGGCACGCCGTCCGCGCCACCCGCCCGGACCAGCACCGCGCTGCGGAATGCCGCCACCGGGATGGTCTTGCCAAGCGTGCCGCCCCCGGACAGCGCCCACCCGCCGGCCGGGGTGGGGAAGGCGTGCTCACGCATGGTGTCGTTGATGAGCAGCAGGATGGTGGCGCGTTCGACACGTGCGCCGGCGTCGGCCCACGGCGCGAGTTGCTGCCACGCGGCCACGTCATCGGCACGGCGGCCTCCGACCTGGACCAGGGCCAGGGTCGGCGACGCCACCAGCTGGGTACCTGACATATGTCCATACTGGGTACCCTCCTCGGCATCGATGCAGCGTGCGATGTCATTGCCCTTCCAATCCGCGGGAATGTTCTCCGCCAGACGCAAGCGGCGGGGCGGATCCATGGCCCCGAGCAGATTGCCGGTGAAGGTGTTGTCCTGCACGTTCTTCTTGCCGCTGAGGTGAAGGCCGGCGATGCGGTTGCCGATCAGGACGTTGTCGGCGATGCGGCAGTGGTAGTTGTTGGTCAGGAACAAGCCATTCCCGCCGCTGCCGAATACGGTATTGCCGGTGATCACCTGATCGTGGAAATCGGAGAGGAATTCCGGCCAGATGCCGTGGCCGAGCGGATACCAGGGATGGGAGGTGTCGAGGTTGCCGATGCAGTCCAGGATGATGTTGTCGCGGATCACGCATTCGCTGCAGTTGGCGTAGATCGCCGCGCCGTCGTTGAGCGACCCCATGCAGCGCACCAGCACGTTGCGCTCGACCACCTGCCCCGGCGAGCCGAGGAGCACGCCGGCGTAGCCGATGTCGACGAAGCGGTTGCCGCGCACCACCACGCCCTTGCCGGCGTGCAGAATCACGCCCGCGGCGTGCCACGAGCCGCTGCCACCGTAGCCGAACTGCATGCCGATGCGCTCGAAGCGGTTGCCTTCGATGACCGTCCCGCCGACACCGGCAGGGTTCTCGATCCAGGAGATGGCGACGTTGCGCACATCGTGGAAGGTGCATCCCGTGATACGCGTGCCTGCGGCATCGAACGTGCCCCCGATAGCATCCTCGCCGATGTCGCTGAACGAGCAGCCGGAGATGACCGACGCGCGCCCGATGCGCAGCGCCGTGCCGCCGATGCGCGCGAACGCGATCCCATCCAGCGTGGCGCCGCTGCACTGGAACCCCTTCCCCTCCAACACCACCTCGACCGGCGCATGGGCGGCGGCGTCCTCCGGCGGATAAACGTACAAGGTGCTGGTGGCCCGGTCCCACACCCACTCGCCCGGCGCATCCAGCTCGGACAAGCAGTTATCGATGCAGAATGCCGAGCCGATACCGGTGAACGGGTCGGAGTAGCGTCCTTCGGCGCCCAGCGTCAGCTGCCCCTTGCCGTTGTCCGCGGTGATCGGCCGGGTCTCCCACCACCAGCTCCAACGACGCCAGCGCACCTGGGCGCCCGTCCAGCGCGGCGCCCCGGTGACGGCCGCATCCGCGACTGCCAACAGGTCCGGCGTACTGCCCTGCTGCGCGCGCAGCCAGCCGCGATTGGGATACCGCGCCTGGACCAGGAAGCGGCCCGCCACATAGCATTCCAGCACGGGCCGGTCGACCCGGGCAGTCAGCACCTTGGGGTTCTTCGCCCACGGGGTCAGCACGGGGACGATGATGCTGGTGGTCAGCAACGGCGGCGGCGAGGCGGCCGGTCCATCCGCGCCGACCGCGACCCCGGCATGGAACTCGAGACCATCCGGCACGCGGTAGACGCCACCGCGCATCAGTACGAGGCGGTCACCGGACGCGGCGCGCGCCGCCGCGGCGACCAGCGCCGAGACGCTGCCGTCGGCAGCATCGGCAGGCACCGCGTGCTCGGCCGCGACGGCACGCACGAGCAGGCTGAGGAGAAGGAGCGTGCGCAGCATCGATGATCCCCTGGCCGACATTGACGGGCGACATCCATGATGGGAAAGCCCGGTGCATGTCCGTGAATTTCTTTGACCTGACTGGGAAATCGTTTTCACGATCAGGGTGATCGTGCGCGGACACGGGGCCGAGTTCCTCCGTATCGATCGCCTCGACCACGTCTGCAGCATCCAGATATCCATCACCACGACGCAACTTACCAACCCGCGGTTGGCGTTTTCTGTCACGAGCGCTCGCCATCCTTTACTACCCTCTGAGCGGGTTCGAGCGGCTTCGGCCCACGTGTACAATCGCCTGCGACGGAGGCCTGCGCTCCGAACGGCGTCGGAAATGAGCGGCTGTCGCGTCAGCCCAGGGAATATCCGCAGGAGTCCTCCGCCACAGCGCGGGACCGCGACCGCCCGCACACCGTGCTGGTAGGCTTCGTCACCAGCTACGCGTTCCTCAATCGCGACAACCGCTGACCTAAAATCCGTCCTACGCAAGAAATGCCCTATCGACCCCCGCACCTGCCTAAAGGCCGGGCGGATAGCGATCACTGCCCGGTGCTGCGCGAGCCCATTTTCCCATGAGCGTGCCCCACGCCTCGGCGTGCGGTTGGAACGCCGCGGAAACTCACCTCCAAGCCCGGATTTCACACTGCGTCCACTGTTGTCCCGCGACCTGCCGGACGGTATGATGGGGAGCCATGTCGTCGCCGCTCGCCGCGGTCACCGCCGGAGCCCAGTCGATGCGTGCAAGCACTCAGCTCTCCCGGTTCTGCGCGCTGGTGCTGGCAGCCTTGACCCACCATGCCGCTGCGGCCACCGTCGCCCTGCCATTCAGCGACCACCTGGTGCTGCAGAGGGACCAGCCGGATCCGATCTGGGGCACGGGCAGCGTGGGCGAGTCCATCGTCGTCACCATCGCCGGGCAGACGCAGCGGACGGTGGTGGACAAGGACGGCCACTGGCAGGTCATGCTCGCACCGCTGCCGGCGGGCGGACCGCATATCATGACGGTGCAGGGCACCGCGCTGCTGACCATCGCCGACGTTCTGGTGGGCGAGGTGTGGCTGGCCAGCGGTCAGTCGAACATGGCGCGCACCCTTGGTGACGAAGGCGATACTGCGCGCACGACCGAACACCCGACGCTGCGCTTCCTGACCACCCATCCCGGCAAGGGTGGTACGACCGGGGAGTGGAAGAGCTTCACGCCGACGGATGGTCCCGCCATGTCGGCGGTCGCGTTCCATTTCGCCCACGAGCTTCAGGAAAAGCTGCGCGTGCCGATCGGCATGGTCATCGGAGCGCAGGGCTCGGTATTCATCCAGCGCTGGTTCGATCCGCAGGTCGAGCCCGCGGATCCCGGCATGAAGCGCGGCGGCGACCTGTTTCAGGGCTACCTGGCCGCCGTGGTGCCGTACGGGGTGCGCGGCGCGATCTGGTACCAGGGCGAGGCAGATGCGCGCGCTGGTTACGACCACGTGTACCAGCAGCGTCTGACGGCGCTGATCCGCTATTGGCGGCGCACCTGGCAACGGCCCCAACTGCCATTCCTGATCGTGCAGCTCCCCAACACCGGTCCGCTGCAGACTGACGTCGACCAGGAAACCGCAGGCTGGCCCGTGGTGCGCAATGCGCAGCGCCTGGCGCTGGCCCTGCCGGAAACCGCGCTGGCGGTGGGGATCGACATCGGCGACGGGAAGGTGCACCCGACGCACAAGCAACCTTTCGGCTACCGTCTGAGCCTGGCCGCGCGCGCCCTCGCCTATGGCGAAAAAGGGCTGGTTTACGCCGGTCCGCTCTACGCTTCGGCAACCATCGCCGGGCGCACGGTGCGCGTGCGCTTCACCCAGGTCGGCGGCGGTCTCGTCGCCAAGGGCGGCGCGCTGACCGGCTTCGCCATCGCCGGCGCGGACGGGCACTGGGTGTGGGGAGAGGCGACCATAGCGGGCGACACCGTCACGGTCACGAGTCCCGCGGTCGCCGCCCCGACCCAGGTGCGCTATGCCTGGGCGGCAAACCCGCTCTTCAATCTCTTCAATGCGGAAGGCCTGCCTGCTTCCCCGTTCCAGACCAGCGAGCCCGCACCGGGCCCGGCAGAAGGAATCCCATGATGCGCCTCTTCAGCCTATCACCGTACCCGGCGACGTCCCGCCACGCGGCGTGTGCGCAGGGCAGGGCGCAGCGCCGGATCGCGCTGCTGGTGCTCTGCGCGTGCACGTTGTGGTGCGCTCCGGTGCGCCTCGCCGCCTACGTGATCGAGAGCATGGACGGTCCGATCACGGCAAAGGAACTGGACAGCTTCCTCACAGAGATCCGCGGCCTGCAGCCGCAGACCTCGAACGCCGGCAACGCCATGGCGACGCACAAGAGCGGCACCGAGATCGCGGGTATCAGCAGGGTCTTCGAGGCGACCCGCGATCCCCGCATCCTGGCGCAGGCGGTGCGCTTCGCCGATGCCTTCTGCGCCTACCGCAACGATCAGCCAAAGGGCGGGCACACCGTGCAATGGACCGGTGCGGTCGAGCCGGTGTGGCCGATGTCCGCAGAAGCCGACGGTGCGGGCGGCGAGAGCGCGATGGTCGCGGGCCACGTCGCCTGCATCGCCTGGTTGATCTTCGACACCCCAGCGTTGTGGACAGCGACGGTGCCGGGTGGGGATCCCTACGGCTACGGTGCGACCTACAAGGAACGCGGGCTGACCTACCTGCGCATGACCGAAGAAGTCCTGCGGCGCTACCTGAGCAAATACTGCGTCATTCCCGGCACCTTCACCATCGTGAACCCGACCAAGACGCCCGAGAGCGGCAGCCCGCCGCCCTGGAACATCCAGGCGATGTACATGCTGCCGCACCTCTACGCGGCACGCTGCCACGACCTGCTCGGCGACCACCCGCCGGAGTTGGCGCTGTGGAAAGGCGTGGTCGAACGCTATGCCACATGGTTCGTCGCCTCGGCCCAATATGATGCGGCCGCCGACGGCACCAAAGTCGCGCGCTGGTTCTATCTGGTGCCGCCCGATCAGCAGCGCAAAGAGAACCAGGGCCACGCCCAGCACGACATCCGCGGCCTGATCACCGCGTTCACCTCTGGCTACACCACCGTCACCACCGAGCAGATGCGGATCTTCGCCGCCACTGCGCGCCACGCGATGTATCGGGGCCCGCACCAGTGGTCCGACAATGTCCACGGCAGCGGCCCCGACCGCTCCAATCTCAAGGCCGATCTCATCCCGCTCGCGCAGTGGGAGCCCTCGCTGCTCGCCCTGGCCGGGGAGTCGAACCTGCTCAAGGATCCGCATGTGGTCGACGGCGGCTCGGAGACCTGCATCAATGCCGGGTTCATGCTGTATACCAAGCAGTTACTTGCGCAGCGTGGGCCAAAAAAGCCTTGAGCGGAGCGCTGGACTGCGCGCAGAACGCGACCAGCCGACCCGGGAATCACCGAGCTTCTGGGCCTTAATGGTGCTTCCTGCGGCCGTCCCGGGATCGTCGGGCAGTTCGTGGTTCAGCTATGCGCATGGGCCACGAATTTTTGCATCTTTTTAGCAGGAATGATGCCATCGCCAGGTTTTAGCGCCCTGATCTTGACAGCTGGGCAGTGATCGTGGCGCAGCGCTTCGCCGGGGAGATGCGCGATGTGGTTGGGCATCATCGTCTGCACCTCGACTTCCCCGGTCGCCAGGACCGTGGCGCACGCCGGAGGGATCCCGTAGAAGTCCGCGAGGTCGACCGCGCATGGCTTGCGATTGCACGTGGGGCCGTCCGGACTCTGACCATTCCCTGATGTGCGAGCGCCACCGCGGATTTCTCCCGCAACGCCGCGGCACCCTGATCGCTCATTCACCGAGCCCAGCCGCACGCCGGCGGTAGGCGCCCGGGCCCATGCCGACGGCGCGCGTGAAGGCGGCGGTGAAGTAGGTGCGGTCGCAATAACCGCAGCGCGCGGCGATCGCGGTGATCGGCAGGGCGCCCTCCTGTAGCAGCCTGCAGGCGGCGGCGATGCGGCGCTGCGCGGCCCAGCGTTGTGGGGCGATCCCGACGTGGCGGAGGAACAACCGCAGGAAGCCGCTCTCGCTCATCCCGGCGGCTTCAGCGAGGTGCGCGTTGCCATGCGCTGCCGCGGGATCCTGGTCGATGCTACTCAGCGCCGCGAGCACCCGCGGGTCGGCGATGCGCGTCGGCCAGTCATCGGCCGTGAAGGCCTCGAGCGCGGTCAGCACCAGGGCCGCGCCCCGCCACGGCGCGCTGATCTGGGGCTGGCCATGACCGGGCAGGTCGCGCACCAGATCATCGATGAGTGCGCGCTGCGCCGCGCCGCACGGGAGCAGCCACACGCGGTCGGTGAGGCGGTCGCGAGCGTGATCCGGACGGAAGTGCACGAACACGTGGCGATCGACCGGTCGCACCACGCGCCTCACGAATGGGGTTTGTGGGGCGATGATGGCCAGCACCCCGGCGTCCATCGTGAACTGACGGTGCCGCCAGTGCAGAGCGGCGCCCGGATCGCCATACCAGTGCAACCGCCAATGGGTGAGGAGCGGCTGCACCAGATCGGTGGCGACCCGGCGCTGCGCGCAGCGCACGACCTCCACGCTGACCTGCCAGGGCAGAGTCATTGCTGCACAATGCCGGTATTGCTCACTTTTCTGCCCCTTCTCCTCATACCCTGTGGAGGGTATGAGGAGTGGTGGTTTTTTCCTGCAGCGTTGCAGGAGGTTCGCCGTACACCCTGACAGTTAATAATGACGTCAGAAAGACCATGGCGTTGCGTACTGATCCCCCAAGCCCCCCTGCACGGACCGTTGCCATGCCTGCTGACAACACAGCAGGCAGCCTTGCAAGCGGCGCAGGCGCGATGCGCGCACCTCCTACAGCCCATGGCGGTGCGCGATGTCAGGGGCCACCGCATCGCCTCGACCGACCCCTGCGATCGCGACTGCCGACCCGCCCTGTCCGTGCGCTCCGATTCCTGCTAAACTCCACGCTCATGGAACCACCGATGCACGCCATCCTGCTCCGCTCCACCAACCCACTCGTGCTGATCGCCGTGCTGACCGCAGTCATGCTGCGGCCACTGACCGCAGCCGAGCCGCCGGTCGGGGAGAAGACGATCCGGGTGCTCTGCGCCGGAGACAGCATCACCCAGCGCGGCTACCCCGAGGTCCTGCAGACATTGCTGGGCGCCGGCTACACCGTGCGCAACGTCGGCCACAGCGGCACCACCGCGATGAAACACGCCGGCACCCGCTCATACCCGGATGCGGACCCGCGCCGCGACGACGCCGACATCGTCGTGATCATGCTCGGCACCAACGACGCGAAGGTGGAGAGCTGGAGCACGCACCGCGACGAGTTCGCGGCGGACTACGGCGCGATCATCGCCTCGTTCAAGAGCCTGCACTCCCATCCCAAGGTCTGGATCTCGCTGTCGCCGCCGGTGTTCAAGGCTGAGGGTGGCGGTGGCTTTTCAGCCAAGAACGTCGAGGAGATGGTCGGCATC
This sequence comes from Planctomycetota bacterium, assembly GCA_038213805.1. Classification (GTDB taxonomy): domain Bacteria; phylum Planctomycetota; class UBA11346; order UBA11346; family UBA11346; genus BOG-1363. The sequence goes on from JBBQSO010000018.1 coordinate 19,392, forward strand.
ACCCGCACCCTCGCCGCCGCGCAAGGCTGCCCGCTCATCGACGTGCACGCCGCAGCGCTGGGCCAGGCGGACAAGTTCAGCGACGGCGTGCACCCCAACGATGCCGGCAAGCTGCTCATCGCGACCACGGTGAAGGCGGCGATCACCGCGCCGGCGCCAGCTGGAAAATGAGCCATTCGGCACGCGGACCCTGATGCACGAAACGCACATTGGCGCAATCGGCGAAAGCGCCTGCACGGAACCGGAGAATCACTTTGGGCCCAGGGAGCACCCATTCCCCTCGGCACCCGCAGCCCAGCGGTGCGGACCGTGCACTGCGCGGTGTGCCGCCTACCGCCGGCACCACCGCTAGCGCTCCTGGACCGTCACCATCATTTCTGCTGCATCGGCTTTTCGTCCAGCATGCTGGTAAGCAGCGGCTCCATCGCGTCGCTCCACAGCGTGTACCCGGATGCATCCGGATGGAGCCGATCGCTGCCCAGTCCTTTCCACGAGCTCGCGACCGTCCCATCTGCCGCCGTGGTCGTGACCGGCGCCATCGCCGGCACCAGGTCGAGCCAGAAGACGGTCCGCCCATCGGCATAGCCGCTGATGATCGCGTTGGTGGCCATCATCACCGCGTCAGCCCGCTGGTTGGGCATGATGCTGACCAGGATCGTCGTGATGCCGGGGAACAGGCCCTGGGTGCGCAGGATGATGGCCTTGATGCCGGCGGCGATCGCCACGGGACTGTCTTTGGCATTGTTCGTGCCGATGAGCAGCACGGCCACCCGTGGCCTGAGCGCGGCGAGGTCCATATGGTCCAGGCGCCAAAGGACGTTCTGGGTCTGGTCCGCGAAGCAGCCGAAATTCAACGCGTGGCGCGGCACGTACCTCCGCTCCCAGATGTCCTTGCCCGGGCCGAGCCAGCGGTCGGTGATAGAGTCGCCGATGAAGATCAGATCGCACGGCTTGCCGGCGGCCGCGGCCAGGCGCGCGCAGCACGCGTTGTACGGGCCGGGTTTCGACTGGTACCGCGGGTTGGGGACCGGCTGCGTGGTCGCCTCCGTCGCCGACGGTGTCAGTGGAGCCGATGGTGCGACGTCCTGCGCCACTGCAGCGATCAGGTGGCAGGCGAGCGCCAGTTGGATGACCACTCTGAATATGCGCATGCGAAGTGGCTCCGCGAGTTTCCAACGCAGGCGCGAGCACACGCCCGTCGCCGCTCACACGATGGTACGGGTATTCCAGATCGACGCTGAGGGCATGCGCGTCACCGGCAGTTGCACTCCCGTCGCCAAGCGACGCTGTCCGCGACGTCTGGTGCGCTGCGACAGTTCCACCCGCAGTGCCCGTCTGGATGCGGATCCTCGCGATGGCGACGCCGATCCATTGGACGATCCGCTCCAGACGTTGGACTCTCATCGCACTGGTTTACCGACGTCGAACGGGCACCGCGAATTGTGGTAATGGCCGTGATGATATCGGGAATAGCACCGCGACCGCGCAGCCGGAACCGACTACCCCGACGCTCCCTCTCCACGTCGCAAAGGCCATCACCCGTGAAGCCCAATCTCTTCCTTCCGACCCTGTTCTGCGCCGCGGCCTGCGCCGCCGCCGAGGACTCCGGGCACACCGCCAACACAGGTGACGCGGTCATGCACAGCATCACCATCACCGACCCCAGGGACTTCATCAAGCCGCTGGAACTCGACCAGGCATTCAGCGCACGGGTGTGGGCCGCGGGCGAGCCGGTGGCCAACATCGTCGCGATGGACGTCGACCACCAGAACCGCCTCTACGCCGCGCAGACCTTCCGCTTCCGCATCAAGGGCGTGGTCGACGTGCGCGAGGCGCTGTTCCTGTACCGCGACGACCTGCGCGCGCGCACCCTCGCGGACCGCGCGGCGTTCATGAAGAAGTGGACCGACCAGGGCATGTTCAAGCCCGACTACTTCACCAAGTACGCCGAGCGCGTCTCACTGCTCCAGGACACCAAGGGACAGGGCGCCGCCGATCGCATCGGCATCTTCGCCGGCGGCTTCAATGACCCGCTCGACGGCACCGCGTCCGGCATCCTGGTCGGAGACACCGTCGGGAGCCGCACCACGGTCTACCTCGCCTGCATCCCCAAGGTCTGGGCGCTGACCGACAGCACGGGCACCGGCGTCGCGGACCAGCGCGTGGCGCTCAGCGACGGCTATGGACCACGCTTCAGCTTCAGCGGCCACGATCTGCATGGCCTGGTGCGCGGCCCCGATGGGCGCGTGTACTGGTCGGTGGGCGACCGCGGTTACGACGTCACCACCAAGGAGGGCGGCCACCTCAGCGATCCGACCTCCGGGGCGGTGTTCCGCTCCGAGCCCGACGGCAGCGACGTCGAACTCTACTACACCGGCCTGCGCAATCCGGAGGAACTCGCCTTCAACGCCTCTGGCGACCTCTTCACCGTCGACAACAACGCCGATATGGGCGACGCCTCGCGGGTGAACTACATCTTGGAGGGCGGCACCTCTGGCTGGACGCATGGCTGGCAGCTGCTGCGTGGCGGCGCGCTGGCGAAGGCGGCGCTGCTTGACGGCACGCAGCCCGACCCGTGGCTGGAGGAGGGCATGTGGAAGGAGCGCTTCGTCGGCCAGCCAGCCCACCTCCTTCCGCCGGTCGGCTTCGCCACCAACGGGCCGTGCGGCCTGGCGGTAGTGCCCGCGACCGGCTGGCCGGCGGATCTGCAGGGCCGCTTCCTGGTCGCCGACTACCACGGCGGCACCGGCTCGGGCGTGCTGTCCTTCCTGCCCGTCGAACAGGGCGCCGGCTTCACCATGGACAAGCCCAAGCGCTTCGTGTGGGGCCTGGGCGCTACCGACGTGACCTTCGACTACGCCGGCAACTGTTTCGTCAGCGACTACCTCGGCGGCTGGGCGCAGGCCGACAAGGGTGCGATCATCGCCATCCGCGCGAAGGGCGACAAGGCCCAGGACGCCGCGGTCGAGGCCGTGCGCGCCCTGGTCGCTGCGGGCTTTGGAGCGCGGCCAGTGACCGAGCTGCGCGCGTATCTTGGCCACGCCGACCAGCGCGTGCGCCAGTTCGCCCAGTTCGAACTCGCGCGCCGCGGTCAGGATGGCTTGACGGCGCTGATCGCGGCCGCCACCGCCAACGGTCCGGTCTACCCGCGCTTGCATGGCATCTGGGGGATCGGCCAGATCGGCCGCCACGATGCGGCGGCGCTGACCGCGCTGCTGCCGCTGCTGCGTGACGCTGAGCCGCACGTGCGCGAGCAGGCCGCCAAAATGCTTGGCGACGACCGCTGCGCACCTGCCGCCAGCGGACTGATCGGCCTGCTCAAAGACCCGAGCGCGCGGGTGCGCGCCTTCGCCTGCATCGCGCTCGGCCGGATCAAGGCCCAGGCGGCGATCCCCGAGCTGCTCCACGTACTTTCCGTGAACGACGACCAGGACGCCTGGCTGCGCCACGCGGCGGTGATGGGCCTGGTCGGCGCCAGCGGCGGCGACGGTGCAGCGCTCGCGCGCTACGCCGGCGAGGGCTCCAAGGCGGTACGGATGGGCGTGCTGCTGGCACTGCGCCGCCTGGGCGACGCGCACATCGCGACCCTGCTCGCTGATACCGATCCGGGGATCCGCGCCGAAGCCGTGCGCGCCATCTACGACGTGCCGATCGCCGGGGCCATGCCTGCGCTGATCGCAGGGCTTGCCAAGCCGCTTGACGCCAGCGTCCCACCCGAGCTCGCGAAAATGCTGACCCTGCGCCTGATCAATGCTACGCAACGTTATGGGGATGACGGCGCCCCGGCCGCGCTGGTCGCCTTCGCCGCGGGCACTGCGGCGCCGCCGGCACTGCGCGCGCAAGCACTCGTCGCGGTCGCGAGGTGGCCGCACCCGACCACGGTCGACCCGGTCATCGGCCTCTACCGCCCGGGCCCGCCGCATGAGCACCCGCTCGATGCCGCAGCGCTCAAGGAGCCGATCCTGCGCATCATCGCGAGTGGTGAGCGCGAACTGCTCAAGCCCGCGGTGATGCTCGCGGCTCAGCTTGGTTACGGGCTCGACGCCAAGACGCTGCTCGCGCTGCTCGAGGATCGCGGGATGCCCGCAGCTGTGCGGACCGAAGCGCTGCGGCAGCTCGCGGTCCACCCCCCTGTGGATTACGCGAAGCGCCTCGGGCGGCTACTTGACGATGCAAGCGCCGAGATGCGCATCGCCGCCTTCGACGCGCTGGTCGCCGCGGACCCCGCGGCGCTGCTGCCGAGCGCGCAGCACGTCCTTGAACCCGCCGCCACTCCGCCGTCAAACGCGGCCGTGGTGGTGGTCGACCGCGCAGCCGGCGGTTGGGAAGAACTCGCGATGCACGCGCCTGCGGCCAAGGGGGAGGCCGATAGCGATCCGGCGAAGGGTGCCCACCTGATGCAGTGGGTGGATGGCTTCGCGAAGCCGGGCCGCGATGCCGGCGCCGCGGGCCACGACCTGCCCCGTCTCACCAGCGCCGCACTGCCGCGCACCGAAAACGACGGCGAGCGCGCCGTGTGGGCCGACGGCGGCGAGAGCCGTTTCGTACTCGACCTCAGCAAGCCCATCGCCGTGGCGCAGGTCGACACCTATTCGTGGCACAAGTCCAACCGCGCCCAGCAGATGTTCGTGCTGTGGGGCGCCGGCGGCGATCACCAGCCGGCCACCAGCGGCGAGCCCGGCAAGGCGGGCTGGACGTCCCTGGCCAAGGTCGACACCAGCCCGCTGGGCGACGGCGGCAAGCACGGCAGCGCCGTGCGGGGCGAGGGCGGCGATGGTCTCGGGCGCTTCCGCTGGCTGATGTGGCAGAACTTGCCGCGTGGCACCACCGGCACATTCTATGCGCAGATAGACGTCTTCGCGAAGGGCCATGAGCAGGCGGTCCTCGCCAACCCCGGGGCCGACCGCGCCATCATGCCGACCCGGCAGCACGCGCTGCTTGCACTCGGCGCGTCCAAGACGCCTGCGGCCGGTGCACTCATCGGGACGTGGTTCGACCGTCTGGTTGCCGGTACCGCACCGGCCGGCCTGGCGCTTGAAATCACCGACGCGGCCAAGGCGCAGGGCGACCCGGCGCTGGCCGCCAAACTCGAGAAGTACCGCTCCGCATGGAAAGCGGGCGATGCGCTCGCCCTCTACCGCGATGCGCTGCTGGGCGGAGACAGCGAGCGCGGCCGCGCCATTTTCACCCAGCACGCCGCACAGTGCATCCGCTGCCACGCCGTCGACGGCGAGGGTGGCACCGTCGGCCCGGACCTGCGCGGCGCTCCCAACCGCCTGAGCCGCGACAAGATCCTCGAATCACTGATCATGCCCAGCGCCGAGATCGCCCCAGGCTATGGCCTCGCGACGCTCACCCTCACCGACGGCACCAGCATGGTCGGGGGTGTGCTCAACCAGGACGCGAACGCGGTGGTGCTGCGCATGCCTGACGGCACGCGGCAGACCCTGCCGATGGCCAGGGTCGCGCATATCTCACCGCCGGTGTCGCCGATGCCCCCGATGGGGGAGATCCTGAACCGGTATGAGCTTCGCGATGCGATCGCGTACGTGATGAGCCTGCGGTAAACGTCCCGGGCGGCCGCAGGAACGCCGCTGCACATGTCGTGCAGCGCACGCCGCACCGTGCGGCGTCCAGGGGCGAAGCTACTCCGCCCCGAGCAGCGCCTGGTGATCACGGGCGATGGCAACGCGCGTGCGACCGTCCTTGCCGGGGGCGAACGTGATCTGGTCGACCTGGTCCTGCCAGGCGACGGTCACGGTGCGGTGGTCGACGCTCCATGTCGTCTCCGGCAGCGCCTGGCCCTGCCGGTAGGGCAGCAGGAGCAGCTTGAAATCAGCGCTCACCGCCTGGCTGGGAATATGGAGCTTGGTGATCTGCATGTCCTTCTGGGGCGGGTTGGGCACGCTCATCAGGTCGACCGTCGCTGGCGCGGCCGCGTCGAGCTGCGCGGCCTCAAGGACGCGCACCAGCAGGTGGCGGTCGGCGGCAGGCGCGGGCTGGCCCTTGGCGGGCGGCTTCGGCCGTTCGTCCAGAATGATGTCGGCCTGCGGGTGGGCGGCGTCGCCGGTACGCTGCGCTGAGCCCAGGGCGAGGTCGTCGGCGAGGATCATCCCCCAGTCGTAGGCGTGCGGCTGGTCGTCCTTCTGCAGGTCATCGACGATCAACGCGTAGGGGTGCGTGCCGCGCACCAGGACCGCGGTGCGGAAGGCCTTCTTCACCTGCACCGCGCGCCGGTACCAGTCGGCGCGCTCGTGGTCATCGGCGGGCGGCTTCTCGGACGTGTACCAGTTGGGCAGGTCGCCGAGCGGCATGCCCATCCACGCGATCGGCGAGGGCTGCAGGCGGAAATCGTTGAAGGTGTAGGGCAGGGCGCCGGTGGCGACGCCCGTGGGCGGCTTGGCGAAGCCCTTGCTCTGCCAGTTCCACGCGATGCCGAGATCGGTGGCGATGACGGTGGCCAATGGCCGGTCGGTCATTTGCACGCACCTGCCCTCGGCGATCGACGGACCCTCGCCGTCGGCGAGCAGCACCGAACGGTTGGCCGGCAGGTACTGCTCGTGCACCTGGCGCATGACGCGGTAGATGCTCCAGTAGCGGCCGAGCCCGTAGAGGCTGAAGTGCGAGCGGTCGCAGTAGACGTGGCCGCCGGGGATCGCACGCGTCAGGTAGTCCAGGTAGAGCGCATCCTTGTCCCAGGCCGAACGCGTCACCAGGTTGCAGGTGTCCTGGCTGAAGTAGGTCAGCGGCCGTCCGCGCGTGACCTGCGCAAACTCGGAGTCCCAGGTCGCCCCCGGCGTGAAGTCCGTGGCGAAGATCGCGCAGCACAGGCTGTCCATGACCGCGAACGGGTGGTGGGTGTTGACCCGGCCGCCGGTGATGTTCGCGTAATCGCCACCCAGCTGGTTGCGGTACATGAAGTCGCCGCTGACGTCCTTGGGGAAGAGCGCGTGGTAAATCATCACGTCGGCGTTGCGGCTGATCTTGTTGCCCGTGCCACCAAGGGAGTCGCAGAAGGTGAAGGCGTCGCCCCAGGGGTTCATCGACGCGACGAAGCAGTCGTTGTAGGCGGCGCGGATGGCGGCGCTGGCGATGACCTCGCGGCCGCGCTTGGCCATGATGATCAGGTGCTCCATGAACATGAAGTTCTTGCCCCAGCCCTCATAGGCCTCGCCGGTGGCGAACATCGACGCGATGAAGTTGGTCTGCGCGTCCGCGCAGCGCCGATAGGTCTCCGGGTCGCCGCCCGGCTCGCCCTCGATGGCGGCGGCGAGAAAGATCAGCCGCGCCGACCACGAGATCCAGTTGCTGGTCCCCGAATGCAGCGCGCGCAGCGTCTCGCAACCGATGTTGGTCATGCCGGCGGAGGCGTGGGCGATGGTCTGGCGCACCGTGGCGCGCTGCTCTGCGGTCATCCAGACGTAGGCGAAGTCATAGTCCAGGCCCAGGGTGCCCTCGTGGGTCGGGCCTTGGCCGACGACCCGCCAGTCATCCGGCGCACCCTTCGCGCCCTTGGCTTTTTCCTTCGCGATGTTTTCCGCGAGCTTCACCTCGTCCATCTGCGCGAGCGTGGTCACCGCGGCTGCGACCCTGCGCCCACCCTCCTGGTCGTCGTCGACCAGGCAGCGGAAGGCCTCGTACATCAGGCAGTAGGGGATGTTGCCATTGGTCCACACCGCGGCGCCCTGGTCGCCGGCGATGAGCTTGTCGTAATCCGCGCGGCACTCCGCCTTGAGTCCGGTCAGGGTCGCACTGAGGTGCGCGCGGATGTCGCCCATCACCGCCTTGCCGGCGGCGGTCTTCGCCAGACGCTCACGGATTTCCGGCAGATCGTCGGGGTTGAAGATGACGCGCGGGTGTACGCCCGGTGCGGGCGGCGGACGGATGAAGCTGCGCTGCATCCCGGTCTCGTCGAGGGTGATGGTGACGGGCGCGCCGAACCACTTCTGCAGCTCCGCATCGGTGTAGCCGAAGTTCTTGTGGCGCTTGATCATCTCGTGGTCGATGGGCAGCACGCAGGGCTTCAGGTCCTGGCCCAGGAAGGGCGCCACGCAGGCGATGAGGTGGTCACCCTCGCGCAGGCTGGGATAGACTTCCGGGGGCAGCGACTCGGCGGCCACTCGGCCCGTGGCCATGAGCCAGAGAAAAAAGAGCAGGGCGTTGCGGGGACTGGGCATGGGATGACCTCGTGAGGGGCGGGCGGAGGCGGGATCCGCGCGCCCTGTATAATGTAACATGATACGTTTATCTCAAGAGTACGGAACATCCCCTGAAGCGTTGTGGGGCCGCAGCGGTGCACAGGTGCGCCAGACCCAGGATACCACCTGCCAGCGGTGCGGGAGACCAGCACCGCTCCGTAGCCTTCTGGCAATGCGAGCAGGCGGCATGCCGACCTTCCGCGGCAGCAGCCCGATCAGCGGGACGACTGCCAGCGTTCAGACCGCGACGACGTGCACGCCCGCGGGCACGGCGCCGAGGCCGGCGAAGCAGCAGGACCTGCGCTCTAATTCCCCCACCCTCCCAGCGCCGGTCGTGGTATCATGCGCCAACGGTGACCACGGCCCACAGCACCAGCAGCACCACCGCGACCATCAGCCAGCCGAGACCGAAGCCGAGCCAGTCGGAGCGCGTCCACACCGTGAATTCCCACGACGACCGCGGGAACAGCTTGAGATGGTCGAAGCGCCACGGCTCGGCCTCGCTGGCCGCGACCGCGCGCGCGTCCTCCTCGGGTGTTGCGCCGATGCAGGTCTTGGTCTTGGCGAAGAAGCGGTCGTCGCGCGTCCGCTGCGCGCGCTCGCGCGGGCCGTCGCGCCCGCAGCACAGCGCACTGATCAGCAGCAGCAGCACATAAGGGAAGCAGGCGTCGAACATCCACCGGCAGGTGGTCAGGCCGGCCGGTCCGAAGTCCGCCACCGGAACCCCGACCTTGGCGAGCAGCCAGGTCTCGATGACGAAGCGGCCGATGCCCTCCGGCGGCGAGGCGGGATCGGCGGGGTCGCTGCGCGCGACCTTCTCGAAGAACACCGCGGATGGGGCGAGCTCCTGCTGCCGGGTGATGCGCTCGCCCGCGCGCACGGCGCGGCCGGCCTGGACGTCGGCGGCGGTCGCGACGCCGACCACCGCGACGCTGCGCGGCGGGCTCTGCACGACCAGCGCCGGGTCGCGGCGGAAATCAGCAAACTGCGGCAGGACCCACGGCAGCAGCCCGATCACCACCAGGTGCGCGGCCATGGTCGCGTAGATCGCCGGCGGCCGCAGCCGGCGCCAGAAGAACACCAGGAAGCAGACGCCGCCGAAGAGCGTGGTGAAGGTGATGATGGTCGAGAGCAGTGAGATGACATTGGCGAAGAACATGCTGATCAACACGCTGGCCGCGAGCACCGCAGGGATGCAGAGCTTGGCGACGCGCAGGTAGTGCGCGGGCGGGCGTCCCGGCAGCAGGGTCTCATAGACGTTGCGAGTGAACAGCGCCGAGGCGCTGACGGCGTTGAAACCGACCAGCGGCATGTGCCCGAGGAGCATCCCGGAGATCATCAGCCCGAGCAGGCCAGGGGCGAGCAGGGTCACGGCGAGCACTCCCCAGGCGCTGTCCGGGTCGGCGAGTCCGGCGGGGAACAGCGCCGCGACCAGCAGCCCGCAGAGCATCCACGCGATCAGCACGAAGCGTTTGGCGAGGGCGCCGCCCAGCGAGCCGGTGCGCAGCGCGCGCTCATTGCGCCCCGCCGCCGCGCTCGGGCCAACCGAGCCGGCCGCGCCGGGGGTGACCACCAGCGCCACGAAGAACATCGCACCGATCGAATACCACGTGTACTCGCTCATCGCGGCGCTGCCGAACAGCGCGAACTTTTCCTCGGGGACCAGACGGTGCAGGCCGGCGAAACCACCGATCCGGGCCAGTCCGATGGGGACCATGACCACCGAAAACACCACGATGAGCACACCCTGCACCGCATCGGTGAGCGCCGCCGCGCGCAGACCGCCCAGCATGATGTAGACCGAGACCACCAGCGCGTAGGCCACCGCGAACCACGTCGGCTGCAGCCACGAGACGTAGGAGTGCAGGTCGCCATGCCGGCTCTGTGCGATCAGCGCGTGATAACGCTCGCGTGCCACCGCCGGAAGCGCGCCGGCGCCAGCCTGCGCCGTGAGCTGCTGCAACTCGCGGAAGCCCTCCACCGAGGTGCGCTCCGCCGGCGACCACTCCACCTCGGCCTTGACCACCATCGCCGAGGAGACCTTGTAGGAGATGATGTTGCCCATGCCCAGCACCAGCATCGAGATGACGATCTGCAGCAGGGCGTACCCCATGGCCAGACCGCGGTTGGCGAAGCGGTCCGCAAGCAGATCGCCGACCGTCATCGCGCGTGTGCGACGGAACCAGATGCTGCTGAACCAGTAGAAGGGCGTGCAGAACAATACCTGGAGCGAGATCCACATCCCGCCCACGCCCTGGCGGGCGACCTCGGTGGCTACCGTGGGCGCGCCGTTGGAATCGGACATCATGCCGAAATTGAGGAAGAACTGCAGCCAGCCGCCGAGGTTGCGCCCACCGACGAAGAAGTCGGACTCACCGGTGATGCCGCGCGCCAGCACCGCACCCATCACCAGCAGGGCGATCAGGAAGGCGACGACGATCGCGATGTCGAGGATGTGCAGGCCGAAGACGTGCATGCGCAGGATCCGGAGGCGGCGGGGGTGCGGCGGGGGAAGGTTACTCCGCGCGCCGGCTCGAAGCCACCGGCGCCACGGTGGCGCGGGCGAGAGGATGGAGGAGCCCGGCGGCGTCCGCAATTGGGCATTTCCCACCGTCGCGGGTCACGAACACGCTCAGCCGCGCCGTCCAGGCTGCGGCGCGGCCGCCGGTCCGGAAGCCGTCAGGGAGCAGGCGAGATCTCGGGCGCGATCACCACCGTGCGCCGTGGCCGTCGCGGCTCGGCGATGCGTTCAAGGAGCAGGTCCACCGCTGCGGCGGCGATGGCCTCGCAGCCGATGTCGATGTTGTCAATCGCGTGCGGCAGGGCCGCGAGCAGGTCGCGGTCGTGACAGCAGGCGACGACCGCGATCTTCGGACGCTTCCCGGCTGCGCGTCCAGCCTCGGCCACCACCTGCACGACCAGACTGACGACCAGGCCGGTGCCGGGCATGAACACCCCGAGCCCGGCGGGGGCGAGGTGCGCCGTGACCTGGCCGCGCAGCTGCTCGGGATCAGCGACGGCCACCGCGAGGTAACTGGTCGACACGCCGAGCTCGGCGGCGCGCCGGTCGAAGGCCACGCGGCGCGCAGCGTGCGCGGGGTTGTGCGGCGTGTCGTCGATCAGCAACAGGTGGCGGCAGCCACGCTGCGCCAGGCGTTCGGCGGCAAGTCGGCCGATCAGCGGGCTGTCCGGCATGACCAGGTCGCAAGCCGGGGTGCGCGCGGTCTCGAACATCACCACCGCGGGGAAGCCGCGCAGCGCGGGCACCACCCACTCCGGACCGCTGCGGATCAGCACGCCGTCGGCTTGGCGCGGATCGAGGCAGTCGGGCAGCGTCTCCAACGTTGGCAGGCGCGTGACGATCAGCTGCAGGTGCTGGTCGGCGATGCGCCGGTCGATGCCCTCGATCAGGCGCGCGCTCAGCGGCGTGCGCATCGCCGCGAGGGTGACGTCCGGGAACAGCAGGGCGATGCGCCCGGTGTGCAGGCCGCGCCGTGCGCGCGAACCCTGGCGCCGGCCATCGCTGGTCGCGCGCGGCACGTAGCCGAGCGCGGTCATGGCGGCACGCACCGCCGCGGCGGTGGCGGTGCTGACACGCGGGTCGCCGTTGATCACGCGCGATACCGTCATGGTCGAGACTCCGGCCTGCGCGGCGACAGCGCTCAGGGGCAGCGGTCGTGAGGTGCGCTTGGGACGCGGGGCGTCCGTGGCGGCGGGCGTAGCGGGACGCCGGGGGGATGGCGGTCGCGCGCTCATGGGACTGCCCCTGACCGCACGCCTGTGACCGCGCCAGCCGGCAATCGGCAGCGCCGGATCGGTGCGGCACGATGTCGGGCAGAGCGGGGCATCAGGGTGGAGCTCGTGAGGATGGTGGACGAGGCGTCCAGTGGCGGATGCAGCATGCGGCGCCCATGCGACGCTCAACGGGGGCCTTCAATTTCTGTATCATGTTACGTATTTCAAGCCCGCTCTCCTGCGAGATCGCATGCCAAGCCTTTCCCGGATCGCGCGTGCACTGCACTCCGGCACCGTGGTGCTCGCAGAGGCGGTGGCGGATGCCGCCACCGCGCCGCCAAGAGGACCAGGCCGACGCGCTGCACCTCGCGGTCGGACTCGACCACCTCACGAGTGTGGCGATCAGCAGCGTCGCGAACAGCGTTGTGCAGAGGAATTGATCCGCCCGTCCGCACGCCACGACCGGACGTGGCGCCGCTGGATCGGAGCCTGGAACGCGGCGGCACTGCGCTTGTACGCAGCCGCGCTGCTCGTCGCGATGACCAGCGGCGCGCAGCTCGCCGCTGCCGCTCTCGAGACCTACGTGCGCAGCACGCAGGCACCGACGCCGATCCCCTACAAGACCGTCGACGGCGCGACCCTGAACCTATGGATGCTGCCGGCGGCGGGCGCGCCTGGCGACGAGCGCCATGCGGCGCTGCTGCTGATCCACGGTGGAGCGTGGCGCGCGGGCGACGCCAAGGTCTTCTTCCCGCATGCCCGCTATTTCGCCACCCGCGGGCTGGCCACGTTCAGCGTCGACTACCGTCTGCTCACCCCGACCGGGCCCGGCATCGGCGAGTGCCTGGCGGATTGCGCCTCGGCAGTGCGCTACATCCGAGCGCACGCAGCAGCGCTGGGCGTGGATCCTGGGCGCATCGCAGTGCTCGGCGACTCCGCGGGTGGCCACCTCGCCGCGGCTCTGGGCACGCTCCGCGGTTTCGACGACGAGCACGGTGATCCGCTGGTGAGCGCGCTGCCGGATGCGCTGATCCTGTGCAACCCGATCCTCGACCTGACCGAGGGCGACTGGATGCAATTCATCATCCGCGGCCCCGCGCTGCAACGTGGGGCGGACCCCGCGGCACTGCGCCCGTCGCCCGCGCAGACGCAGCTCGCGCAGCGGCTCTCACCGCAATCAGCGGTCCGCACCGGACTGCCGCCGACCCTGCTCATGCATGGACTCGACGACCATGTCGTCAATCCCGATCAGGCCCGCCGTTTCGCCGCGGCCACGCGCGCCGCCGGCAACCGCTGCGACCTGACGCTGATCCCCAACGCCCGGCACGCCTTCATCATCGCCGGCTACACTGCACCCGCGACGCAGGTGGTGGAGGCGATCCGCGCGGCGGATCTGTTCCTGATGTCGCTCGGGTTTGTGCAAGGACCGCCGACGATCATGGCAGAAGCGGATGCGGGGAAATGACGGAAGCAGAGCGTGGTCGAGGGATCTGGTGACGAGATGCCCCGGCTACCTTGTCGCCGCGGTGACGGCGACCCGCTCGCCAGCGATCTCAACCACGACGACCGTGGCCATCACGTCCGGGGCGTAATGCGGCAGCTGCACGACCCGCTCGCCGTCCGCGGCGCCGGTGACGGCCAGCGGCTGGCCAGGATCACCGAGCAGATACGCCTTGGTAATCTCGTTGGCGAAGCGCGGCAGCCGCAAACCGCTCGCGGACCAGTGGAAAATGCTGAAGTACAGCTTCCCCGGCGCGGTGGTGCAACGCCAGTTGGTGAAGGGGATGTGCGGCACCCGCGCCGCATCGTCCTTGGGCGTGCGCCCGTAGGTCGGGAAGCCTTCGCCGAACGGCGACGTCCCCCGACCGTAGACCGCCTCGCCGTTGGCCTTGAGCCAGCGCCCGACGGTGACGAGGTTGCTGGCAGCGACTTCGGGAATGGTGCCGAGCGCGGTCGGGCCCACGTCGAGCAGGTAGTTGCCGCCTTTGCTGGCCACATCGATGAGGGTGAGTAGGACCTGGCTGGGCGCCTTGTAATCACCGTCGTTCCGGTCGAAACCCCAATTGTGGTTCAGCTCGCCCGGGGTCTCCCAATCCCCGCCCACCGCCGCGCTGGGGATGCCGTTGTCGCCCATGGTCGCATAGTCCCCCGGCACGCCCAGCCGCCCGTCGATGAGACAGGCGGGCTGGAGCGCGTGCACCAGATCACTGATGCGCCGGCCACGCGCCTCGTTCATCAGCGCCGGCGTGTCGAAGAAGAGTTCGCACACCGGACCGTAGCCGGTGAGGAGCTCCTTGACCTGCGGCTCGACCTTGGTCTGCAGGTAGTGGTCGAAGGAGCCGTCGCGGTCCTTCTCGGAATCGCGGGCGAAGTCCCAGGAATTGCCCTCGCCGCCGGGTTCATGCCAATCCACCGCTTGCGAATAGTAGAAGCCGAGGCGCAGGCCGTGCTTCGCGCATGCGACCGCCAGCTCGCGGAGCGGATCACGGTGGAAGGGTGTGGCGTCGTAGATGTTGTAGGCGGAGGCCTGCGAACGGTACATGGCGAAGCCATCGCCGTGCTTGGCGGTGATGACGATGTAGCGCATGCCCGCATCCTGGGCGAGCTGCGCCCACTGGTCGGCGTCGAAGCGCACGGGGTTGAACTGCGGCGCGAGCTGCTCGTACTCCTTCACCGGTATCGGCACGTGCGCCATGATCCACTCGCTGCTCGGGCGCACGCGCTTGCCCTGCCACTCGCCGGCCGGAATGGCGTAGAGGCCCCAGTGGATGAACAGGCCGTATTTGGCCTCGCGGAACCACGCCATCTTCGCGTCTTGCGACGGCGCAGCTGGAAGTGCCGGCGGCAGGTCGGCGACAGCGGGCGCCGGGACGGTTACGGCCGCGTCGGCCGCCCAACCACCGGGGGCGAACAGCATACCCGTCGCCAACGCGAGGGCGTGGATGGGCGATGCAGAGGAACGGGCGCCGCGGGACATGGCATGGATCCTTGGTTGTAAGTTGGTGCGGGCCGGCCGGTCACACCACGCACACAACCGAGGTACCGGATGCGGGCTGCTTCCGTTTATAGGACTTGGGTCCCCCACCACGGTCGCCTTGTCACCTGTTTCGGAAGCAGACTTCGTCGAGTGACAGGAGTCTCATTCTTTGCGACATGTCGTCACTCAACCCCACCGCCAGGACGGGTATCCACTACACATGGCCCAGACCCCGAACTGGTCACCCCGAAGGCGAACCCCCGAGAAGTGGCACTGGTGCGCCTGCGCCGCGCTCGCCGCACTCCTTGCGGCAGATGACCCGGCCTGCGCTTGGCCGCCAGCCGTGAACCAACCAGTGGGGGCTGGGCGGAACCATCGCTCGCCCCGGCTTGGCGCGCGGGTTCGAGCACAACCGCCTCGCCGGCCTCGGTGGCGTGCTTCTCATCCTCGTGGCCCGCTCCGCCTGTACGTGATCGCACCATGATCCTGCCTGCCCCGCACGGCGACCTCGAACCCCTCGCCCTGGCCCTGTCCGGACTGCGCGCCGAGCGCCACCGCGACCACCCGCCCGAGGGCGTCATGGTCGCGCTGCGCACCGTGCAGCACCTGCGGGTGACGCGCGGGCGCTTCGGTCCGAGCTGGTCGCCGCGTCTGGTCCTGGCCAAATGGTGCATCTCCGGTGCCGCAGTCATGGAGCTGGACGGCGAGCGTCTACCGATCCTTCCCGGCCAGGTGGCCATCTATCTGCCGACCAGTCCACATCGCTTCTGGGCGCTCGAAGCCAGCAACGAGATGTGCTGGTTCACCACCGATGGACCGTGCGCCGAGCAGCTGGTGCTGGAGCTCGGGCTACGCCCGGGCGTCTACACCGTACCGCCGCCCAGCCCCGAAAGCCTGCGGCAGATGGCGGAGAGTCTGGCCGACCCCTCAACCGCGGCACGGCGCAGCGCCAGCCTGCTGGTCATCGCGGAGTGGCACCGCCTCGCCGACGTCATCGGCGTGCAGCCGCGCGTCTCGCTCATCGGCCGCGTCACCGAGATCATCGCCCAGGAGTTCGCCGACCCGGAACTGTCGGCGGCGAGCATCGCACAGCGCACCGGCTACCACCGCGGCTCGCTGAGCCGCATCTTCACGCGCGAGACTGGCGAGACCATCATCGGCCACCTCACCAGCGTGCGCCTGCGCGAAGCCCGCGCCCTGCTGAACCACACCCGGGAGCCGGTGGTGGCGATCGCGCGGCAATGCGGTTTCCGCGACGTCGCCTACTTCTGCCGCTGGTTCCGCAAGCACACCGGCACGTCGCCCGGCGGGGGGCGACGTGGATCGCAGGAGGGCGGCTCAGTGGTGAGGTGAAGGTCCGCGCTGGATCGGGACCGGGGTCATGGCCCCGCCTACGGTGGTCGAGTGAGCGTGATCTCGACGCGGCCATCTACGCGTACCACCACCGCCAGGGGCCGAGCGCTGATCAGCGCATAGGACGTCACCTTCCCATCCTGCCAGGCGACGTCGACCGACATGCCGCCGCGCGCCCGCAGACCGGAGACAGAACCACTGCGCCAACGTGCCGGCAAGGCGGGAAGCAGCGAGAGGATGAACGGCGCGCGGGGCTGTGCACCGGAGTCGGTAAAGCCATCCAGGGCCGGAATCGGCTCGTGCGATTGCAACAACATCTCCGCGATGCCGGCGGTGGCGCCGAAATTGCCGTCGATCTGGAAGGGCGGGCAGGTGTCGAGCAGATTGGGCAGGGTGGAGGTGGCGAGCGCCCCGCGGAGCAGCGCCTCGGCATGGTCACCGTCCTCCAGGCGCGCCCACAGGCTGATCTTCCACGCCCGGCTCCAACCGGTTCCGCCGTCCCCGCGCGCGGCCAGCGACCGGCGCGCCGCAGCGGCCAGCTCAGGGGTTCCGCGCACCGTGATGTCGGCGGCGGGGAACAGCCCGAAGAGGTGCGAGACGTGACGATGCTGCGGCTCGGTCTCGGCGAAGTCCTCGCGCCATTCCTGTAGCCGGCCGCCCGCGGCCACGCGCCAGGGCGCGAGCTTCGCCAGGGCGCTGCGCAGGTCGGCGCGGAAGGCGTCGTCGACGCCCAGCGCCGCCGCGTCGGCCAGGGTGTTTGCGAACAGGTCGTGGATGATCGAGAGGTCCATGGTGCTGCCCCGGCTGACTGCGGCGGTGCGCTCCTTCCCGGCCGCGTCGCGGTAGCGGAAGGCGTTCTCGGGTGAGGTGCTGACCGGCGTGATCAGCTGCCCCTTGCCGTCGTCGACCAGCCAATCCAGGTAGAAGAGGCAGGCATCCTTCAACAGCGGATAGGCATCCTCAGCCAGGAAGCGGCGGTCGCCGCTGAACAGCCAGTGTTCGTGCAATTGGCGGCACAGCCAGCCGCTGCCCAACGGCCAGAAGGCCACCTGCGCCTGGTTGTCGACCGGTTGGGCGTCGCGCCACAGCGTGGTGTTGTGGTGCGCAACCCAGCCGCGACAGCCGTACATGGCGTGCGCGACCTTACTGCCCTCGACGGCGAGCTCGCCGATCATGCGCAGCAACGGTTCGGAGCATTCCGCGAGGTTGCAGGGCTCGGCCGGCCAATAGTTCATCTCGGCGTTGATGTTGAGGGTATAGCCGCACGCCCACGGCGGGATCACCTGGTCATTCCAGATGCCCTGCAGGTTGAGCGGCTGGGTGCCGGGGCGCGAGCCGGCGATCATCAGATAACGGCCGAAGCGGAAGAGCAGCGCCTCGAGCGCCGGGTCCGGGGCCTTCAACCGCTGGTCGGTGGGAGTCCCGGCCGCAGTGGACGCCGCGACGGCATCGCCGAGCTCGAGGCGTACCCGACCGTACAGGGCGCGGTAGTCGGCGTCATGGCGCGCGCGCAGTTCGTCGTACGAGCGCTGCGTGGCCGCGGCCAGCACCGTCGCGGTGCGCGGCGCCGGCTCGACCGCAGGCCTGCCGTAACCGTCGTAGCCGGACGCCGCGGCGAGGATGATGGTCGCCTCGTCGGCGCCCGTGACGGCGAGACCATCGGCGGTGGCGGCGACGCTGCCGCCACTCAGGCGCAGCCGCGCGACGGCGTGGAAAGCCAGCCCCTGGCCGTCGTACAGGACCTGCGCCGCCTGCGCGCGGCGCTTGCCCGCGGCGTCCCACAGCGCGGGATACTTCCAGGTGTCGTGCCGCCGCTCGACCCAGTCGAGGGTGCGGCGCAACACGAAGCCGGGCAGGCGCCCGGTCATCGCCACACCGTCGGCGCCGGCGCTGACCGCCACGGGGTGCGGCGAGCCGAGCGTCAGCCGGAAGGAGATGCTGCCCGGGCTGCTGGCCGTGCAGTGCAGGACCAGGGCGTCATCGGGATGGCTGACGAAGCACTCGCGGGTGAAGGTGACCTCGCCGCTCGTGAAGCGCACCCGGCACAGCGCATGACCGAGGTCCAATTCGCGCCGGTAGCCACTCGTAGCCCCGGGCAGGGCGAAGCTCAGGCGCAGGTCGCCGAGCGGCTGGTAGCAGGCCCACGACGCGCCGAGCCAGTGCGCGTCCATCAGCTGCTCGGCCTCCTTGAACTTCCGCTCCGTCAGCATGCCGGTGACCAGCGGCAGCTCGGCGCGGATGTCGAGCGGCAGGTCGCGGTAGCCGGGATGGCCCGAGGTCAGGGTGTCCTCGTTGAGCTGCAGGTGCTCCTCGGCCGCATCGCCGAAGACCATGGCCCCGAGGTGGCCGTTGCCGATGGGCAGGGCCTCGTCCCAGCTGGCCGCGGGGCGCCCGAACCAGACCTTGTCCAGGTCATCGGCGCCGCTGCCCGCCAGCACCGCGATGACCAGGACGGCGACGCAGCGCAGGACCCGGCACAAGCGGGCGATCGCGGGCGGGCGGGACATGGCGTGGTCTTCCAGCGCGCTTGGGACGGCGCAGCGCAGCACCCTACCCTGGCGTTGCCATCGCTGCGGGGAACGGCTTTGTTGTCATCGCGATGGGAAAGGCGTCGCCACCAGGAACCGTGATCCGATACGATGCGATATCCGGCCATGAGAACTGGATGTTTCTGATGCGATAGTGCCGATCTTTCACAGGAAGACCTGCGCTGCGATCCGCAATGGTCGCCCGCAAGAGTACCGTGAACGTCACGAAAATCCTAAGCACATCGGCGTCGAACGCACTATCCATGACACCATCACGGACATTGAGTGGCGACCTATCCGCATGCCGTGTGGCGACGGCGTAGCGGTCGACGCCGGATTCCGCCGCCCACGACCGAGAGCCCTCATGCCCGACGCGCGTGCCCTCCATCGACACCTGAGTCGGGCCTGCCGTTTCGCGTCCGGGCTGCTTGCCGCCATCGCAGGTGTGATGGCGGCCCCCTGCCCGGCCTGCGCAGGCGAGGCCAAGGTCGATTTCAACCGCGAGGTGCGGCCGGTGCTCTCCGAGTACTGCTTCGCCTGCCACGGCCCGGACCAGGAGCAGCGCAAGCGGGTGAAGACCGACCTGCGCCTCGACACCCGCGCAGGGCTGGCGGCAAAGCTCGACGACATCGTCCCGGTGGTGGCCGGCGATCCCGCGCACAGCGCGGTCTATCAGCGCCTGTGCGCCAGCGACCTCGACGACCGCATGCCGCCGGAAAAGACCGGCAAGCGCCCGAGCGCAGCGCAGGTCGCCACCATCAAGCGCTGGATCGAGCAGGGCGCGACCTGGGAGCAGCATTGGGCCTTCGTCCCGCCCGCGCGCGCTGCGGCCCCAGCCGTCGCCGAGGTGGGGTGGCCGGTCAACGACATCGACCGCTTCGTGCTCGCGCGCCTCGAGCGCGAGGTTTTGCGCCACGCGGTGGCCGCCACGCGGGCGACGCTGCTGCGCCGCGTCAGCCTGGATCTGACCGGGTTGCCGCCGACGCCGGCAGAGGTCGAGAGTTTCGCCGCCGACGCCTCGCCCCAGGCGTATGAGCGGGTGGTCGACCGGCTGTTGGCATCGCCGCATTACGGCGAGCGCCTGGCGATGGCCTGGCTGGACGGGGCGCGCTACGCCGACAGCAACGGCTATCAGGCCGACCATGAGCGCGCGATGTGGCGCTGGCGCGACTGGGTGATCGACGCGTGCAACAGCAACATGCCGTTCGACCAATTCACCGTCGAGCAGCTCGCCGGCGACCTGCTGCCGAGCGCCACTGACGGCCAACGCATCGCCACCGGCTTCAACCGCAACCACCGCATCAACACCGAGGGCGGCATCATCCCCGAGGAGTGGCTGGTTGAGACCGTCATCGACCGCGTCGACACCACTGGCCAGGTGTGGCTGGGCCTGACCCTGGGCTGCGCGCGCTGCCACGACCACAAGTACGACCCGATCTCGCAGCGCGACTTCTACCGGCTGTTTGCCTACTACAACCGCGTGCCCGAACCGGGCATGGGCAAGGAGGTCCTGGCCGGCACGCCGCCGACGATGCAGGCGCCAACTCCCGAGCAGCGCACCCGTCTCGCCACGTTGGTCGCGGCGGCGGTCGCAGCGCAGCGCCACGCCGCAACTTTCGCCTCGCCGTGGCAGGCGCTGCCGATCAGCGCGGCCAAGGCCGGGAAGGACACGCGCCTGACCAAGCAGAAGGATGGCAGCGTGCTCGCCACCAAGCCGGCGGAACACGACACCTTCACCGTCCAGGTCACCGCGCCCGCCGGCCGCCTGCACGCGCTGCGCATCGAAGCGCTCACCGACCCGGGCCTGCCCGGCATGGGTCCTGGGACGGGCGGGGACGGCGGCTTTGCAATCAGCGCGATCTCGCTGGCGTGGGCTGGTCCCGGTGGCGAGCAGGCGGTGCCGATCACGGTCGCGTCGCTCGACGGGGTCGCACCTGCCTCCGGCAAGGAGGGCCAGGCCAGCGCCGCGTGGACGCTGGCCAAGGGCGGCGCCGCGCATCAGCTCGTGGTCACCCCGGTCGCCCCGCTGGATCTGCCCGCGGGGACGACGCTCACCCTGACGCTCGGTTTCGCAGGCAAGGAGGCGCGGCGCCTGCTCGGCCACTTCCGCCTGGGCTTCAGTCCCAGCGCCGCGTTCGTCGCGCCACCCGACCAGGTCGCCGCTGAGCACGAGCTGGCCGCCGCCGAAGCGGCGCGCGACGCCTACGACACCGCGCTGCCGACAGTGATGGTCATGGAGGACATGCCCAAGCCACGGCCGACGTGGATCCTGCAGCGTGGCCAGTACGACAAGCACGGTGACGCGGTCGAGCCCGGCACCCCAGCGGCCTTCGCGCCGCTGCCGCCGGGCGCACCCGCCAACCGCCTGGGCTTGGCGCGCTGGATCACCGACCCTGGCAACCCCCTGACTGCGCGCGTGGCGGTGAACCGCATGTGGGAGCGGCTCTTCGGCACCGGCCTGGTCAAGAGCAGCGACAACTTCGGCGCCCAGGGCGACCTGCCCAGCCACCCAGAATTGCTCGACTGGCTGGCGATCGAGTTCGTGCGCCTGAAGTGGGACATGAAGGCGATGGTCAAGATCATGGTCATGAGTGCCACCTACCGCCAGGCGTCGGTGATCGACCCCGCGCAGGCGGCGGCCGATCCCGAAAACCGCCTGCTCGCGCACGGGCCGCGCTTCCGCCTGCAGGCGGAGACCATCCGCGACCAGGCGCTGGCGGTCGCGGGTCTGCTCACCGAGCGCGTCGGCGGGCCATCGGTGCGGCCCTACCAGCCGCCCGGCATCTGGGACGAGCTCAGCAACTACGGCAACCTTCACAACTACCAGCACGCCACCGGGCCCGACCTCTACCAGCGCAGCCTCTACACCATCTGGAAGCGCACCACGCCGCCACCCGACATGGTGCTGTTCGACATGCCCAGCCGCGAATACTGCCAAGTGCGCCGCGCGCGCACCGACACTCCGCTGCAGGCGCTGGCGCTGCTCAATGACGAGACCTTTGTCGAGGCCGCACGCGTCCTCGGCGGCCTGATGCTGGGCGCCGGCGGCACCAGCAGCGACACGCGCCTGGCCTACGGCTTCCGCCGCGCTCTGGCGCGCGCGCCCAGCGACCAGGAGCTGGCCATCCTGCGCGCCGGCTTCGCGCGCCGCCTGGCCCGCTTCCGCGCCGATCCGGCGGCCGCGCAGCGCCTGGTGGCGCAGGGCGCGACCCCCGCCGACCCCGGGCAGGACCCCGTCGAGCTCGCGGCCTACGCCACGGTCGCCAGCACCATCCTCAACCTCGATGAGACGATCACCAAGGAATGAGGCCCATGCGCGATCCCCACCTCCCGCGCGGCGCCTGCGACCGCCGCGCGTTCCTCACTGGCGCGGTCGGCGGTCTCGGTCTCACCGCGCTCGGCGGCCTGGCCGCGTCCCTGCACGCAGGCGACCTGCCGGCGACCCGCGCTGTCGCCGCCGACGCCGCGGGCGGCCTGCCCGGCTTGCCGCACTTCCCGGCGAAGGCCAAGCGCGTCATCCACCTCTTCCAGTCTGGCGCGCCTTCGCAGTTCGAGACCTTCGACTACAAGCCGGAGCTGCTCAAATTGCGCGGCAAGGACCTGCCTGATTCGGTGCGGAACGGCCAGCGGCTGACCGGGATGTCATCGGGGCAGAAGTCCTTTCCGGTGGCACCGTCCGCCTACGGCTTCGCGCGCGCCGGCAAGAGCGGCGTGTGGCTGAGCGAGCTGCTGCCGCACACCGCAGGCGTGGTCGACGACATCGCCATCATCCGCACCATGTACACCGAGGCGATCAACCACGACCCGGCCATCACCTTCTTCCAGACCGGTTCGCAGATCGCGGGGCGGCCCAGCCTGGGCGCGTGGGTGGCGTATGCGCTGGGCAGTGAGAACCGCGACCTGCCGGCCTTCGTGGTGCTGACCTCGAACGGCAGCGGGCGCAAGAACGACCAGCCGCTCTACGACCGCCTGTGGGCGAGCGGCTTCCTGCCCGGCCGCTTCCAGGGCGTGAAGTTCCGCAACGCCGGCGATCCGGTGCTGTTCCTGAACGACCCGGCCGGCATCGACCGCATGCTGCGCCGCGACATGCTCGACGACCTCGGCGGCCTGAACCGGCTGCGCCAGCAGGCGGTGGGCGACCCCGAGATCGCCACGCGCACCGCCCAGTACGAGCTCGCCTTCCGCATGCAGGCGGCGGTCCCCGAACTGACGGACCTCGGCAAGGAGCCGGCCGCGGTGGTGGACAGCTACGGTCCGGAGGCGCGCACGCCGGGGACCTACGCGTCGAACTGCCTGCTCGGCCGCCGCCTGCTCGAGCGCGGCGTGCGCTTCGTGCAGCTCTACCACCGCGGGTGGGACCACCACGCCAACCTGCCGCACGACATCAAGAACCAGTGCCAGGACATCGACCAGCCCTCGGCGGCCCTGATCACGGACCTCAAGCAGCGCGGGATGTTCGATGACACCCTGATCGTGTGGGGCGGCGAGTTCGGCCGCACCGTCTACTCGCAGGGCGAACTGACGGCGACGAACTACGGGCGCGACCACCACCCGCGCTGCTTCCCGCTGTGGCTGGCCGGCGCTGGCATCAAGGCCGGCACGGTGTTCGGCGAGACCGACGACTTCAGCTACAACATCATCACGCCGGACCAGAAGGCGCACGTCCACGATCTCAACGCGACCATCCTGCACCTGCTCGGCATCGACCACACGCGCCTGACCTACCGCTTCCAGGGCCGGGACTTCCGGCTGACGGACGTGCATGGCGAGGTGGTGAAGGGCGTCCTGGCCTAGTTCCCAGGAGATGCGTCAGCCTTCATGGCGCGAGATCGCCGCTCATGGCACGTTCACCGACAACGCCTGCATGGTCGCCCCGGACGGCGACGATCATGGCCGCGATCAGGGCTTCCACCCGCGCTCCCGCATCACGGCGCCGGCACCGGCAGGGTGTCGGTGCGGAACGGCGCCGCGGGCAGGCCGTCGCGGTTGCCGAAGTTCGGGTCGGCCGTCTCGTCGAAGGCGAAGCGCACGTCCGTGGGCTCCGCCACCTCGGCACTGGTGACGACGATGGCATCGCCGGAGATCTCGGCGTTGGCGGGATGGAACTTCCCATCGGCGCCCGCGGCGCTGAACCAGGTCAGCGGCTTGCCGTCGCGCGACGCGAGGCCCTTGCCGACGTGGTCGAAGTGCAGGACGGCCTTCGGGCCTTCACGCTCGATGCTGCCCGCACGGTAGATGGGGCCGGAGGGCGTGAGGTCCTTCTTCCCGTATTCCCGCGCCAGGGCCCACAGCGCGAGGCGCTCGCCGACCTGCTTCTTGCGCGGCGGGTGCATGTTCGTGAGGTCACCGACGTCGGTGGTCACCACCATGCCGGTGCCGGGCAGCTTCAGCGCCTGGGTCTGCGCCTCGCGGAACAGCGGTTCTGCCAGCGGTGCGCTGGCCGGTCCGGTACGCGCCGAGTAGAGCAGCGGCGGCAGCTGCACGTAGTAGAACGGCAGTTCCCGGCCCCAGGCCGCGCGCCAGCCGGTGATCAGCGCCGTCATCTTGTTGGCGTAGATCGCGCCGTCCCCGGCGATCAGGTTCGATTCGCCCTGGTACCACAGCAGACCGCGCAGCGCGAACGGCACCAGCGGGTGGATCATGCCGTTGTAGAGCGTGGTCAGCGGCGTGCCGTGGAACCTGACCGTGGGCGTCAGCGCCGCGGTCGCGTAGTCAGCCAGGGCGGGGTCGGCGGCGAAGGCGCCGGCGGGAGTCCAGTTCTCGATCGAGGTGCCGCCCGCGCTGGCCTCGATGACGCCGATCGGCACGCCCAACTCCTGCGCCAGGCGGCAGGCGAAGAAATAGCCGACGGCTGAGAACTTGATCTCGTCGAGCGAAGCGGGTGTGCACGCCACCCAGCCCTTCCACGGGTAGTCCTGCTTGGGACGGACAGCGGTGGCGAGGTCCCAGGCGGGCGCAGCCACGGTGGCGATCTCGATGTTCATCAGGTGGATGAGCGGGTGATCGGCGGCGGCCAGTTCGCGCTCGGCATCGACCGTGGTGACCGGCTGCCCACGCCAGGTGCCCACCGGCTTCTGCATGTTCGACTGGCCGGCGCACAGCCAGACCTCGCCGACCAGCACGTCGTGGAAGACCACCTCCTGGGTGGTGGCGATGGTGAGGTCGGCCGGCTGGGCGGAAACCGCCAGGGGCTCGAGCACGACGCGCCAAGCGCCGTTCCCTGACGCCGCCGTCGCCTGCGCGCGCTGGCCGGCGAAGGTCACGGTGACGGTCGCGCCGGGTGCGGCGGTCCCCCAGATCGGCACCGGCGTCCCGGTCTGCAGGACCATGTGGTCGCCGAACACGTGCGGCAGGACCGGCGCCGTCTCGGCGCGCAGCGTGGCGGCCCAGGACGACAGCAGGAACATGGCGAGGAGCGGAAGCTTGGGAGCGAAGGTCATGGACTTTCCGGATGCGGCGGTGACGGCAAGATGCTACGGCGCGAATTCCTTGGCCAGCTGCATGGTGGTCAGCACGTTGAGCGCCCACTGCGCGACCCCCGGCGTGTCGAACGGCGGGGGCATCTCCTGCACCGGCTCCGCCACCTCCGGACCGGTGATCAGCACAGGAGCCGCCAGGAAGCGCGCCCGCCCGCCGACCACCAGGCTGTCCTTCATCAGCTGCCAGGCCCGCGCCTTCAGCGCCGGGTCGCGCTTGGCGTTGGCGAGGAACGCGGTGACGCGCATCCGCGAGTAGAAGTCGCGCTTCTCCGCCACCCACCGCCCGCACAGGCCCAGCCACGCCGCGGTGAACTCCGGGCAGGGGATGAGCTCGCCGAGCTCGACCATGATCTGATCGCCGCCGAACAGCACCAGGAACTCGCCGACTTTCAGGTTGGGCTCGCCGACGTCGGTCAACTGCTTGGTGACGGGATCGAGGCGGAAGGCCTGGCGGGTCGCGAAGGCCTCGGGCATCGCACCGATCGCCTTCATCCCGGCCAGGACGAAGTCGCGGTAGCGCAGGTCGCCGGTGCGCTCCCACTCGGTCATCCAGTTGCTCGCCATGGCGAGCCAGTCCGGAGCGATGCGGTAGAGCACCGGCTCGTCGGGGCGCGTCAGTTCGTGGCGCAGCGGCTGGACCCGGGCGATGGTCTCGTCGACGGTCAGCACCTCGCGCATCAGGTCGCCGGTGCGCTCGTCGGTGGTGAGGTAGTAGAAGCAGCGCTTGAGCCACGCTTCGCTGATGCGCGCCTCCTTGGCGCCGCAGCCCCAATGGCTGACGTTGTGCCGCGAGCCGAGGCCCATGAACGGCCCGCTGTGGTAGACGTCGACCTCACCAGTGTTGCGCGTCATCGCCGCGGCGAGGCGGAACGCGTCGCCGCGGCCGCTGCGCAGAAACGCGAACCACAGCCAGGCGTTCGGCATCAACTCAGTGTTGTTCCAGGCGTGCCCGCCGATGTCGTAGAGCCAGCCGTGGCGCACGTCGCTGTAGGTGCGCATGACGTCGCCAAAGTCCCAGAAGCCGTACCAGCGCCGCCGTTCGATCTCGCCAGCGTAGAAGTTCCAGGCACGATCGAGCTGCTCCTCGACCACTGCGGCGTCGGGATCGGCGCGGTCGGGCAGGCTCCAGATGCCGAGGGTGCGCGTGGCGTGGTAGTGCGCGGGAGTGCACACCAGCAGCGGGGGCACGTCCGCGCTCTTAGCCCAGGCGGCGAGAGTGGTGTTGTCCGGGGTCTCGCCCGCCGCCCACAGGGTCAGCTCCTGGGTATTGGCCACGCCCGTCGGCGTGCTGTAGCCTTCCTGGTGGTCCTCGTACGTGATCTTCCCCTCATGCCCGACGGTGTCGTAGTGGCGCAGGTCCATGGCCGGCGCGTCCGGCGACCAGAACCATGCGGTCAGTTCGCCCGCCGCGCCCGCCGCGCCGCCGATCTCCAGCGCCGCCGGGTACTTCTCCCAGAAGTCCTTCACGCCGACCGCCAGGCCACCCGAGACGTCGCCGAGGAAGGCCAGCCCGCGCGCGCGCCGGCCGTTGAGATGGTGCAGCCACGAGCTCGCCGCACCGGTGCGCTTGGCGATGCTGAACGAATCCGGAGCGAGCTGGTCGAGCTTGAAGCCGTCCCACACCGGCACCGCGGCGAAGCCGTCCTGCACTTTGGGGTCGAGCGCAGCCAGGTTCGGGATGCGCCGCCCCTGCAGCTGGTCGCGGTTCATCTGCAACGCGCCCTTGACCAGCACCTCGCGGTAGCCCGGAGCCATCAGCACCGGTTCGGCCCACACCCCGTCGTCGTCGGTGGCGAAGCGCGCGTGGCGGTTCTGCCGCTCTTCGCGGAAGGGCACGGTGCACGTGATGCCCAGACCGCGGATGAAGTCCTGCTGCGCGTCGCCGTCGAAAACCACGGAATGCACCACGCGCAACGAGGTCAGGCCGGCGGTGAAGTAGAGCCGCACCGTGAAGGGCAGCCACGCGCGGTCGGCGCCGGCGTGCACCCCGGCGATGCGCACCACCGCGCGCAACGGACCGGCCTGCTCCACCGTCACCGCGGTGACGCGGCTGACGTAGTCCAGCACACGCAGCACGCCCTGGCTGGCGAGGGCGCTGCGGTCCTCGCGGCTGGCCACCAGGCGCAGCGCGCGGCCGACCTCGCGGCCGTCGACGCTGAGCGACTCGATGAGGTTGGCGCCGTGGCGCGCGATTCGACAAGTCAGCGGACCGGTCGCGATCTCGACCGCCGCCGCATCCTCGCGCACCCGTAGCGGCTGGGTCAGCGTCGGAGTGGCGCCGGCGGCGATGCGCAGCGGTCCGTCCAGCCGCGCATCGGCGGCGATCGCCACTCCGCACCACTTGAGCGAACCGTCCGGCCAGAATGCCAGCGGCCAGGTCTGAGTCGGGACCGCGGCGCCGGTGCGGTCGCGCACCACCATCTGCACGTCCCGCGCCACCGTGCCGCGCGCCCAGGGCACGCCCCAGCTCACGCCAGCCGGGGTCTGCGGCGGCGCACCGTCCAGCCAGGACAGTTCCGCGCTCGGCGGGACGTCGCCGGCGCTGGGAGGCTCGGCGGCGGCAGCCCACGGCACCCGCCCCTGCGTGGCGAGCACCGCCAGGCCGGCACCGCCCCGCGCCAGCCCGCGCAGGAAGTCGCGTCGGGTTCCGTCCATGGCGAGGCGGAGGGGACGAGCGTCAGGAGGCGTCGCGCCGCGAGCATCGGAGTGGCTGGTCATGGGATGAGGGTACCCTGTCGCGTCGGTGCCGCCCCGGCCTTTCCAGGGCGGCGGGCTGGCTTGCCACGGCCCATGTGCGATGCGCCGCGAGCCCCAGCCTCGTCGATTCGCAAGCAGTACCGCACGCCGCCTGCGCCGTTCACGTCGCCTCTGTCACCGGCGCTGGAGAATCGTGACGCCCCGCGGCGGACCCCCTCCCCCGGAGACGAAAGTCTGATTCCGGTGACAGCTGTTCTGTCAGCGCGCGCTCCTGGTGTATGGTAGTACACGCACCCCAGCGGGCAGTCGGCCGAGGACTCGCTCGACGCCGGAGGCCGTGCTCCCCAGGAACCTCCATGACCGTCCCGCCCCGCCCCAGCCCACCCATCGCAGCGCACCCGATCCCCCTGACGCGGCGCTGGCAGATGCTGGCGACCGCCGCGCTGCTCGTCGTGCTGCGCGGAGCGGGAGCGGCGGCCGAGCCTGCGGGCGAGCCGGCCACCAAAGTCACCGGCACCGGCGCGCCGGTGACGGTGGCCGATCGCGGCGACGGCACGGTGACGATGTCCAACGGCATCGCCACCATCGTGGCGGTGAAGAAAACCGGCCGTCTCAACTCGGTGAAGTACACCTACGAGCACGCCGGAGCGGCAACGACCACCGAGACGCTGCTCGGCAACGGCCAGTACTACTACGGCGGGTTTTCGCTCGGCAGTGGCGAGTTCGAGTACAGCCTGGCCACGGACCCGGCCACCAACGGCGGCGATTACGGCGACCTCCGCCTACTCAGCACCAGCCCCACGAACGGCGTCATGGAGATCCACTTCTCGATGCTGCGCGGCTCGCCGGGTTTCTACTCAACCGCTTCCATGACTCACCGCGCGCAGGACGAAGCCTTCGAAGTCGGCGCCTGGGGCGTCGTCACCCGCGTGCCGCGCGCCTTCAACTGGATCAGCGCCGACGCGCGGCGCGACTTCTTCATCGGCGTGCCCACCTCGAAGGGCGGCAAGGGCAACGACGCGCCCCACGAGATCAGCCTCAACCTCGACGGCACTCAGCAGGGCGCGTACGCCGACAAGTTCATCTACAGCCAGGACCACTGCGACCTCGACGCCTGGGGCTGGAGCAGCGTGGGCCCGGGCGGATTGAACGTCGGCCGCTGGATGATGACGACGATGGAGTTCAGCAACGGCGGGCCGCTGAAGCGCGACGTCTCCGCCTACGCGTACAGCGAGCTGAACAACTCGATCCTGACCGGTGAGCTCGGCCAGGGCTCGGACGGATACATGGACAAGGGCGAAATCTGGACCAAGACCTGCGGCCCCTGGTTCACCTACCTCAATCACGTCCCCGCGACCGTGGCCGACCCCAAGGAAGCCGCGCACCAGCTCTTCGCCGACGCGCGCGCCCGCGCCGCGGCCGAAGCCAAGGCGTGGCCCTACCCCTGGTTCACCCACGCCGGCTTCGTGCCCCCCGCCGGGCGCGGACGGGTCAGCGGCCGGATCGTCATCGCCGATCCCGGCGATCCCGGCGCCTCGGCGCAGGGGCTATGGGTGGGCCTGCAGATCCAGCCGCAGACCCACAAGGGCTTCTATGATTTCCAGAAGTGGTCGAAGACCTACCAGTTCTGGACGCGGACCGCGGCGGACGGCAGCTTCACCATCCCCGACGTCATCGCCGGCAGCGGTTACACGCTGTGGGCGTTCGGACCGGGCGCGGCCGGAACCTTCATGTCGCACCCCCTGACGGGAGGCGCCCCGCCGTTCACGTGCGACCTCCCGGAGGCGCCCTTCACCGTCGCGGTGGTGGCGGGAAAAACCACGCAACTGGAAACCATCCGCTGGGTCCCGCAGCGCGTCGGCGCGACGGTCTTCGAACTCGGCGTCCCCGACCGCAAGGCCGGCGAGTTCCGCCACGGCGAGGACTACTGGAACCCGGGTACCCCGCCCAAGCTCGGCTTCCCCACCCCGGTGTGGGGCGGTCAGATGGAGTTTCCCGTCGATTTCCCGGACGGCATGACCTACGAGGTCGGCACCGGTCAGTGGCCCCGGGACTGGAACTACGTGCTGCCGGCGATGGCCGATCCGGAGGGCAAGTACCAGCCGTGCTCGGGCACTATCGCCTTCACCCTGGCGCAGGCGCCCGTCGCCGGGGCGAAGGCCTCGCTCTACCTCGCCCTGGCCGGCAACGACGGCGACCACGTCCGTATCGCCGTCAACGACACCGACCTGGGCGCCGCCAGCGATGTGGTGGCGGCGCCGAACGCGCTCGCGCCCGACGGCTTCAAGCCCCCCTACTCCGACACCAGCAGCATCCACTTCAGCGATCACGGCCCGTTCTGCGACCAGCGCGTCACCTTCCCCGCGTCATTGCTCAAGGCCGGGCGCAACACCCTGCGTATCACCATGGACACGCGCCAGTTTGTCGCCTACCTGATGGTGGACTACCTGCGCCTGGAGCTGACCGGCCACGTGCCCCCGGCCCCGGCCGCGGTCAGCGCGAGTGCGGGCAACGGGCGGGTCGTGGTCACCTGGCCTGCCGTGCCCGGCGCGACCAGCTACGCGATCCTGCGCGCGGAGGGCGGCGGCGCCCCGGTCGCGCTCGCGCCCGAGATCACGGGGCCGGTCTGCGGCAGCGGCACGGGCCCGGCCACCTACCTCGACACCACCGCCGCCAACGGCGCGTCCTACACCTACACCGTGCGCTCGCGTAACCCGATCGGACAGAGCGCGCCGTCGGCTCCCAGCCGGGCGGCGCAGCCGCAGGCGACGGCGCCGACGGGACCACCGGCCGCGCCGGCCGCACCGGTCATCACCGCGTCAAGCCACCACCGCGTCGCGCTGCGCTGGAGCGCCGTCCCGGGAGCCACCGGCTTCCGCCTCTGGCGCACCACCATGCACACCGACGGGGTGGGCGGGACGTATCCGCTGCGCACCATCCTGCTCGACACCACCACCGCCATGGAGTCCGTCGACACCTCGCCGTCCGATGGCCGCATCTACTCTTACCACCTGACGGCCGTAAACGCGGCCGGCGCCAGCCAGGCGTCGCCCGCGGTGGCGGCGATACCGCTCCCCGCCCCACCCACGGTAGCGACGTCGGGGCTCAGCGGCACCTGGACGAAGACCCGCGGAGGTCCGGCGATCACGCTGTCCTGGTCCGCGGTTCCCGGCGCGACCGGGTACGTCATTTACCGTTCCACCAAGTCCGGAACGACCTTCACGTGGCCCGGGGATTACCTCACGGCGCTGGTGGAGACCACCTACACGGACCGGGGCAACACCGACAAGAACGCACGCGTCAAGGGGCTCGACCTGACCGGCGACTACTCGTACCAGGTGACGGCGGTAAACGCCGGCGGGGTCTCACCTCCAGCGACGGTGCACGTCGGGGCGCGGTGACACGGGACGCTCCAACGGCTCGCGCTTTCATTCTTGCTAGGGCCGCTTGAGAGCATCACCAGGATGACCTCGGTTTCGGCGTACAGACCACGGTTATTCGCGCCCGGCAATGGCTCACCCAGCGTCCCGTGACGTTTCCGCTTTCACCCGACTTCCCCACCGCGGACCGAACTTCGGTCTGCCCCAAGCCGTAAGAAGCTGTCTGGAAACGCTCATGGCTGACGCCGGATGAACACTCGGATTATAGCGAGTCGGATGAAAGCCTCTGTATGCTTCGAGCAGCACTCATATTCGCTGCGCCAGTCGCCGACATGCAACCATCCATGCGGTGGTGTGCTCAATCACCCATCGTCTTGATAGGACGGCGAATCCGCGCTGTCCTGGTTCTTTGTCGACAATGCACATGGTGAGGCGGCGACGTTGGCGCAGGTTGTGTACGCTACGCACTGCAGGAGCTTGCCGCGATACCCGCCGTCGGCCCAGATGAGCCTGACTCGGGTCATGGTGGTGGCGAGGCCCTTGAGTATCAGCTGCGCTCCGTCGCGATCCTGGAAGTCGGCGGCGTGCACCACCACATCGACCAGATTTTCCTGTGAATCCACGAGCAAATGACCATTTCCTCCCATGATCTTCCTCCCGGCATCATATCCGAAATCCCGCGTGGCTGAGCTCGATCCTTTGACACTTTGGCTGTCGATGATCAGCGCCGACGGATCGGCCTGACGTTTGATGCGGCGGCGCTCACCCCGACGAAGTCGGCGCAGAGCCTTCTCCGTGATGCCGGCGGCGACACAGCCTGACCAATGCCGATAGACAGTCTTCCATGGAGAGAACTCGGGCGCAAATTGCGCCACTGACAACCGCTTTCGAGCAGATTGAAGACCGACTCGAACAACCGCTTTGTCGTGTGCTGACGCGGACGACCAGTTCGGTCAAGTGAAGGGAAAAGGCGGTAAATCAGGCCCCAGGAGCTGTCGGAAAGGTCATTGTGCGAATTCTCTCAGGCGACTGAGAGATCAACGCACCCAGGCGTTCGAGGCTTCCAGGCAGCTTCTCAACGATTCGTTGTTTGACCTTACGGTCGTCTGTACAATCCTTGGAGTCCGGATGCGTGGCCAGCTGTTTCCCACGTAACTTTTAACATTCAGTACTTTCTGACTGTTCATACCGGCGCACTGTCTGTGCAATCTCGTGTGCACTTTGGACGGTCTTGGAGCTTGCGACGGACGGCGATTGCGTCCGGACCGCGAGCGAGATGATACCGCCCACCAAAAGAAGGTCAGGCAAGGAACTGAAATGCTCCAGCTTGGCTGCGATGCGAACGATCACGGCGGAGATCACCTCGCACGTGATCCCGGTCATGTTGGCGTAGGGGAACAAAATGACCGCACCCGTTCCATGGTAACACACGTCACCGCGCCGCCCTTTATCTTCTTTACTCCCGCCCTTACGAGTTCCCTCATGCGCTCCGCCTACCTCCGAGACCGCCACACTCGCCCCAAGGTTACCCAACTGCACTACGCGCGCCGCTGCGTCATCATTGATGAGATCTGCCGGGTCGCCGATCACGAATTCCTGTCCCCGGAACTGGTGGTAAGCGTGGCGGAAACAGGGCGCACGACCATTTCCGCCGAGGCGGTCCGCGAGGGACAGGCGGAACACAAGGCACGCCTCGCCGGAATGACGGGCTAACCCGCGTGCTGCGCAAGGCCTTTGTGATGGCAGTTCACCCCGGCTGCGAAGCCGTGTACGAGAGCCGACACCGCCCGATTTGGCCAGAATTGGAGGCAGTGTTGCGCGCGCATGGCGTACGCGGCTATTCGATCTTTCTGCACGCCCCTACACGCCAGCTCTTTGCTTACGCCGAGATCGAGAGCGAGGAGCGCTGGCAAGCGATTGCCTCTACCCTGGTGTGCCAGCGCTGGTGGACGACAATGGCCGAGCTCATGCCGACCAACCTGGACGGCAGCCCGCAGGCAGTGGACCTGCGCGAGGTGTTCCACATGAGTGAGACGCAGGGCGAGAACATGAGGTAGACCCATGCGGGCCCAGTACGAAAACCGTACTGCGCAGATATCCATCGCGATCATTTTCTTCGGATTCCCCCGCAGATTATTCCTCGACGGCGTATCCCCGATTCAATAATCCGTCACTGTGACGCCGCCTGCCCATCAAAAATCACCTCGCGGCCTGCCGCCCGACATCGCGTCGGCGGATCGAGTAACGATCAATCCGATAGATTCAGGCGGCGACGCGGTGGTAGTGCCGCACGACCCCGCCGCAGCGGGTCACGCAGCGGATCTGGCTGGTCGTAAATCCCGCGATGGGTTTCTGCGCAGGTGCAGGAGCAGCCTGAGAATCGCCGTTCAGCGGTCGGTTGCCCATTCCCTGATGCGGCCGCTCCCGGCTGTAATGCTCGTCGACGAACTCGTTCAGCACCCGGCAGAGTCCGGCAGAGCCCAGGAACCAGACGCGGCGCGTGCACTCCCGCTTGACGGTGCGCACCCATCGTTCGGCGATGGCATTGCAGTTGGGACTTCTCGGCGGGATGGGAACTGTCTCGATGCCGGCAGCATTGAGCACCTCCTTCCAGCGTCCGCAGAATTTGGTGTCCCGGTCGTGGATCAGGTAGCGGCAGCCCGCCTGCTTCAGCCAGCCCGTGCCTTCCATGGTCTCATTCCGGGCGATCTGGGTCATGTACTCAGCGTTGGCGTGCTCGGTGACGCCCAGGATCTTCACCTGTCTGGTCTTGTGGTGGATGGCGAACAGCACGTCGTAGGTCGTCTTGCCCAGCCAACCCATCACATCGACGGTGAAGAAGTCGGTGGCCACCAAGGCGTCGGCCTTCTCGGTCACAAACCGTTTCCAGGACCAATCGGTGCTACGCTCGGGTGCTGGCGTGAGTCCATGTCGATCCAGAATGGCGGCGATGGTGCGCGGCGAGAGGGGAATCAGCAGCAGCACCAGCATGCCGGCGATGCGCAGCTGTCCCCAGGTTGGGTTCTCTTTGGCCAGGCGCAGGACGACCTGCTCGATCTCGGTATCCACACGCGGCCGACCGGGACCGGCTCGCTTCGTGCCGAGCTTCCCCGTCAGCATCAGACGATGCCAGCCACGGATGGTGGCCGCCTTGGCAATGGTGGCGATCTCATCCAGGCGCTTCCAGCCAACACCGCTGGCGGTTCTGGCCAGGCGTTTGCGCCATCGGTCAGTGAAGCGCAAGGGCTGTCCCATGGGGATTTGCTCACGGAGGTAGGCGATTTCGGTGCGCAGGTACGCGACCTCGGCGATGAGCGTTTTGTTCTTTTTGGCCAGGATGGTGGCGGCGATGAGCCGGGCGAGAAAGGGAAGGCTATCCATAGGGCGATGGAGCCTGGAGAACCGGTCGGGTGGCTCAAGCGTTGGGGGCGGGCGGCGTGATGAGGCAGAGGGGGATTCGGGATGGCTCGGGCGGCGGGATCCGGCCTGGGTGAATTTCTGAGCACTACGTGGTCGTGGTCAGGTCGCCGGTCAGGTCAATTTGAAGTACGGACAGGAGCCGGGAGTGCAATTCTACACCCACATTTCTGACCAGTACGACTGCGGGATATGGGCCGCATAGAACGGACGCTATTTGCCCTGGACTGGATGCAGCATGTCGAACTACGACGCCGTGTGCAGGCCGGCTTGAACAAGGGTGAGGCCAAAAATGCCCTGGCCCGTGCTGTGATTCTGAACCGGCTGGGCGAGATCCGTGACCGCGGATTCGAGAACCAGCGATACCGTGCCAGCGGCCTCAACCTGGTGGTGTCCGCCATCGTGTTGTGGAACACAGTCTACCTGGAACGGGCGATCCAGGCGCTTCGGGCGGCGGGCCGTGACATCGATGAGAAACTCCTCCCGCACCTGTCGCCGCTGAGCTGGGAGCACATCAACCTGACCGGCGACTACGTCTGGCGGCAGCGTAAGCCGCTTGAGAAAAATGGGTTCCGAAAGCTACGGGAACCTGGAAATGCTTAGCGTACGATATTGTCCGTTTCGTGAGCAGACCCCGAGATGGTCCGGGCGTTGGTCACGACAGTAACTCTATGGACAATGATAACCCATCAAGGGTTATCGTCTAAAGTACAGTTATTGATGGTTTTAGGCGCACAGAGTACAGCGGGCGCAATGCGTCATGCAATGTTACCCAAAGAGCCGGCCAGTATGTAATTGTTCGATATCTTAAAGCGGTCTCGCAGGTTGGAGGGTGGATCAATGATCAATCTGATCGGGGAGCATTGCTTCGACGATGCCAGCCGAAACACCATTGATGGTCTCCACCACGCGCAGATGGGCTGATTCCTTGATGCGGAGCATGCGACTGAGCGTCTAAGGCCATCGCTCATTGAACGGCGGCCTCACGCGCAAGACAGCGTCCAGAATTCAGAGAACCAGCCGTAATCGGTAAAACCCACCTCGGTCATACATATGATTGTGAGGTCACGGTTAATCGCTGGGTAGCGATGGCTTCGGTGTTCGTTAGGGCAGGAACGAAGCGGGCGAGTGATCCCGTTGGATGGAACGATGATCGCATCGCAAGCATGCCGTTGGACTCCTGCCAACCTTGGACTTGGGCTCTCCCGTCTCGTATTAAAAGTTTCGTCCGGGTCATGGTCGTCAACGGTGCCAGTCCGAAGAATGTCTCGTCGGATCTGCTGTTCGTTTGTCGTCGTATGGGGTTTGTTCATGAGCACCGCAGTAGCGATGGCGGAAGAAGGTAATTATGTTGGTTTTATCCAACATAATTGCCTCGAATGTCATGATCAGGATACCGGGAAGGGTGGCATCGTCCTGGAAGGATGCGAGCGTCGCTTGGAGAATCCGGCCAATGCCAGGATGTGGGAACGAGTCTACGACCAAGTCGAGAGCGGACGGATGCCGCCAGCCAAGAAGTCGCGCCCGGAGCCTCTGCAGAGACGCGCGTACCTCTCTGAACTCGGAGAGCAGTTGACGCTGGCCTCGCTCGCGCACCAACAGCGTGAGGGACGCGTTCCCGTGCGCCGCCTGTCGAACGGTGCCTATGAGAACACGGTGCGCTGCCTGCTTAAGATCGAGACGCCACTGACGGGATTCTTTCCCTGCGAGGTGTGCAATGCCGGCTTCGATACCGTGGCCGCCGGGCAGGGTTTCTCGGCCGCGCTGTTCATCGCTTACCAGGAGGCCGCCGATCGCGCCCTGGACGAAGCCATGGCCGCGAACATATACGCGTCGTTGACGCGCACCGAGACGCTGCGCACCGGCGAGCAACTGATGAGCCAGAAGGTCGACGAGTTCCGTCACTATGGATGTTGGGTGAAGGATGGCGCGCTCGTGGTGCCATCGCAGATGGGCTTTCCCTATACGACCATCCTCTTGCCAGCAGCACCGCGCAACGGTCGGTACCGCCTGACCTATACCGCGCAGGCGCTCCAGAACGACGGGAAGCCGCTGTCCATCGCTGTGTCCATCGACAACCGCTTGAGCATTCCCTGGTCACCGTCAGCCGTGGACTGGCATGACGTCCCTGCTGACCAGCCCAAGATCGTGACCGCTGAATATACGCTCGAGCAAGGTGATCGGCTGCACCTCTTTGGCTGGACGTTGACGCATCGCAACCACGTCCAAGACGAATTAAAGAAGAGAGCGAAGGATCCGGATCTTGGTTGGCATTGGCCAGGGCCATCGTTCGCACTCGGCGATCTGGCCATTGAAGGTCCACTCAAGGAGGATGGCACCGTCGATAGCTGGCCTCCCGATAGCTATCGTATGCTCTTCGACCAGCTTCCCCTGCGCCAGGTGCCGCCGCGCGTGGGCGCGAGCCAAACTGGGCAAGCTGATACTTGGGTTCCCGTATCCGATCAGCCGCTAGCCGATGCGCAGCGGCTGCTCCGGCGCTTTATCCCGTTGGCCTTCCGCCGCACGGTGTCAGAGGAGGAGATGAAGCCCTACTTTCGGCGCGTGAGCGCTGACCTCGACCACGGCGTGGCGTTCCACTCGGCGATGCGTACCGCCTACAAGGCCATCTTATGCTCGCCTCGTTTGATCTTCTTCGACGAACGCCCAGGCCCGCTCGACCCTGCTGCGATCGCGAACCGGATGGCGTATTTCATCTGGTGCTCGCCGCCGGATGGCGA
Source organism: Planctomycetota bacterium (assembly GCA_038213805.1). Lineage (GTDB taxonomy): Bacteria > Planctomycetota > UBA11346 > UBA11346 > UBA11346 > BOG-1363. Next base: position 56,894 of record JBBQSO010000018.1, read on the forward strand.
ATTGCAGCGCGCCGCAGCGGCGGGCGAGCTGAATTGCGATGACGGTCGTCGGGCGCAGGTCGAGCGAATGCTGCGCCATCCGCTGGCCGAACGCTTCGTGCGGACGTTTACCGACCAGTGGCTCGATCTACAAAAGATCAACGCCACGGCTCCGGATGACGTGCTGTACCCCGAGTACGACCGCATGCTCAAGGAATCGTCGCTGCGTGAAACCCGGCTGTTCTTCCAGAGATTAATCGATGGCGATCGTCCCCTCCTGGAGTGCATCTCATCGGATTGGACCTTCCTCAACGAGCGGCTGGCGCGCCATTACGGGCTACCGGCCGTCACTGGTTCCGAGCTGCGCTGCGTAACGCTGCCGGCCGGTAGCAGTCGCGGCGGACTGCTGACCCAGGCCAGTGTGCTCAAGGTCACTGCCGACGGGGCAAAAACCTCGCCGATCCTGCGCGGTCATTGGGTCTGCGAGCGTATCCTGGGCATCATACCGCCGCCCCCGCCGCCGGATGTCGCCAAGCTCGAGCCCGACACGCGCGGGGCGACCACCATCCGGCAGCAGCTGGATAAGCACCGTTCCAATCCTTCATGCGCGAGCTGCCATGCTGTCATCGATCCGCCCGGGTTCGCGCTGGAATCCTTCGATGTCATCGGCGGCTGGCGCGATGCTTACCGGGTGCGCCAGCCGACGGCGCGCAGTGTCACCGTCAGCAGCCCTGGCGATGCCAGCGTTGATCCGGGGCCCACCAGCACGCTGGTCCATCTGGGGATGTCGGTGGAACTCGGGTATATGTTGCCTGATGGCCGTGCGTTCAGCGATGTCGACGATTACAAGCGCCGGCTCCTGGAGGAGCCGCAACGGATCGCCCGCTCGCTCGCAGGCAAACTGCTCACCTTTGCCACCGGTGCCCCTGTCCAATTCGCAGATCGCAGCGATGTCGACGCGGTCGTGTCGCGGATCGCCGCGCATGATTATGGCCTGCGCTCGCTCATCATCGAGATCATCAACTCGCGCCCCTTCCTGAACAAGTGAGCACGTAGTGAATTTCCATCTCCGCACCCCGCTCTTTCGACGCGCGTTCCTGCGCGCCGGCGCCATCTGCCTCGCGCTTCCCTACCTGCATGCCATGGAACCGCCGCGGCCTGGCCCGCTCGTCGCCGCCCCGCGGCGGCTATTGTTGATCGCCCGCAACCTTGGTCTGCACGCGCCATTCTTGTTTCCGGAAACACCTGGCCTGACCTATGAATCGACCCGCTACCTGAAGCATTTGAATGAGCACCGCGGCACCTTCACGATCTTCTCGGGGATGTCGCACCTGCGCTACAGCAACCACCACAGCGAGCCCGGACTGTTCACCGGTGTCGATTGGGATCGCATCAAGGATCCCGCCAAGGAGCACCGCAACAGCATTTCCCTCGACCAGTACGCCTCTGAGCGCATCGGCGGCGATACGCGCTTCTCAAATCTGGTCATCGGTTCCTCCGTACAGTGGCCATTCTCATGGACCGATCGCGGACTGCCGGTGCCCAGCGAAGGCCGACACCACCACGTTTTCAACCAGCTATTCATGGAAGGCTCCGCGGACGAGGTCGGCATCGAGGTGCAGCGGCTCATTAATGGTCGCAGTATCCTGGATCAGATCCAATCCGAGGCGGCGGCCCTGGGGCGCCAACTCGGAGCAGAGGATCGTCAGCGCATTGATCTGATGTTCAGTTCCATCCGGGACGCTGAACGTCGCCTGCAACGCGCACAGGAATGGGCGAACAAGCCGAAGCCGGCGGTCTCATTCGCAATGCCTGATCAGGAACCAACCAACGACCACATGGTGGAACGCCAGACCCTGTGGCTTGATCTCGTGCGCTTGGCATTCGAGACCGACTCCACGCGCGTGATTCTGCTCACCCTGGGCGATGTCGGCCGGGCGAAGCTCGACGGTCTCACCATGGGACACCATGACGCTTCCCATCATGGAAAGGAGGACAGCAAAATCGCACAACTGGCACTGATCGAGGAGGCGGAACTCCAGGTCTTCAGCCGCTTCCTTGCCACTATGAAGCAGAGCGCCAGCGTCGGTGGGACTCTATTTGATCACACTGCGATCGTGCATGTCAGCAACCTGGGCAATGCCTCCGCCCATACGTGCGAAAACCTTCCCGTGATCCTCGCTGGCGGCGGGTTCCGTCATCAAGGCCATGTCCTGCATGACCGCATGCGGAACGTACCTCTCAGCAACCTCTATACGCGCGTCCTTCAGCAAACCGGCATTGCCACCGAATCGTTCGGGTGCAGTACGGAGGTCTACCAATTCGTGTAAGTATGTTTTCCAGTAAATCCGTCGCCAGGCGTTGACGTTATTCCCAGAAACGATAGCATATCCTGCAACAGGCAGTGCCCAAGCAGACTCAATGGGTACCAATGCCCATGCCATAGCACGCCGCTACCGGGTTCGTTCAGTGAGTAATAGGCTGTGCACATCGTGCGCCTGCATCGAATGGTGATGCTGTTCCAGCTCACCCGCATGGCCGAGATGGCTATTGGAAGCTGGTTCGAGCTAGCCTCTGCATTCGCTAGCGACCGAGGGCCTAACTCGTTCCTCGATGATCGGCCTGCTCTCCACCAGTAGGAGACGCACACCGTCACCCTCCTCCACGTCGTTTCACAAAGAATCCTCCGGTAAAGATGTTTCCTGGTGTACGTATTCCCTCATGGAGCCACTTCTTCCCACGCCCGCTACCGGTGCCGCGGCAAGCGACCGCAATGAGCAGTTCGTGGTTTTGCTTCAGGGGGCGCAGCGTCGTCTTCAGGCTTACCTCGCGACCCTACTCGGCAATCGGCATGACGCCGAGGATGCATTGCAGCGGGTGAGCATCATTCTTTGGCGGAAGTTTGCCGACTTCGAGTTGGGGAGCGATTTCCTGGCCTGGGCGATCACCGTCGCGCGTTTCGAGGCCCGTAACTTCCAACGTGTGTCCGGCCGCTCGCGCCTGCGTTTCGGCGATGACCTGATGGAGCTGCTGGCGGAGGAGCGCGCCCCGGACCTTCTTCTGCTGGATAACCGGCTGGACGCGCTCGATGAATGCCTGCGGGAGCTCGATCCACCGAGCCGATCCCTTCTGGAGTCGGCCTACCAGCAGGACTCTACCATCGCTGATCTCGCCGCCCGCCTCGGCAAGGCGCCGCAAACTTTGTATAACCGCCTCAATACCCTACGTCGCAGCCTGGTCGCTTGCATTGAGCATCGGATCGGGGAACCCGCGTGAACGGCGACGGCGGTTCTGATCCAGACGCAGCGGAGCTGCGGCGCCAAGAACTCTTCCGGCTCTTCGGGGCCATCGGCGACGGCACCATCAATGACGCTGATCACGAGCGGCTGCAGGCCCTGCTCGCCAGCGATGCGCGGGCTCGTCATCTTTGGTTCATCTACAACGATCTCGAGGCCGGACTCGATACCTGGGCCGCTGCGCAACCGCGACCCGTGCATGCCAGCTCTCGAACTGCCATCGAAGAATCGCTCATGGCAGCTCAGGATCCTTCGTCGAGTAAGCGCGGAATGCTCGTGCCGACACGCGCCGGACGCCATTTCCTGCGGTCGAGTTGGAGATTCATCGCCGTAGCTGCTGCGATGGTAGTTGCGGTCCTGGGGATCAACCTGCACGTCCTTCCTATCTCGGCTCCGGCAGCTTTAGCAGCGCCAGCAGCCTTTGCTGCGCTCAGCGGCGAGATCGACGCTCGGTGGGGCGATGATGCGTTGTCGCGTCTGCTCGCGGCGGGCGCGCTGCCCACTGATCTGGTGCACCTAGTATCCGGCAGCGCGCAATTCACCTTCGCCAGCGGCGCTACCGTCGTCATCCAGGGTCCGGCCGAATTCGCGCTGCGCGGGCCGCTCCGCATAGAGATGCTGTCAGGCAAAGTTCTTTGCCGGTGCCCGCTTGAGCCTTCGCGCCTGACCGTCGTTACACCGGCGATAGAGGTCACTGACCTCGGCACGGAGTTCGTGGTGGATGCGGGCGGCGAGCAGAGGACGCGCGTCGCGGTGATCCAGGGTGAGGTCCTCGTCGCCCGCAACGGCCAGCGCTTCCACATGCGCACCGGCCAGACCTTTGCGGTGAGCCTAGATGGTCATGTCGAATACGATGCGCCCTTCCGCGATCGCTTTCTTCCCATCGTCAGAATTGACGAAGCGGAGAGACCTGGAACAGCCGTCGGCGCCAACCTGCTCGCCGATCCAGGCTTTGAGGTCCACCAGCTGATCGCGAGCGACGCAGGCCCTGGGGTTTGGCATGGAACGGCTGGCGCCACGGCCCGCCTGCCCGGCCGTGGGCGCGCAGGCTCGGTTGCCGCGTGCATCGATTCGGCGATGGGGCTGACCTACCCGCTCGTCAGACAACTGGTTACTACCGGGGATGTCGGTGGCCGAGAGGTCCAGGCCAGTGTCTGGCTGGCGCAGCCGCGCGAGAATCCCTTACGTGGCACGCAGGATGCCATCCTTAAGCTGACGTTCCGAGATCATGCCGGTCACTACGCCTGGGCGCAGCGTCGTCTGCCCGTGGCATCCAATGAAGCTGAGCATTTCCTGCAGTCGCGCCTGTCCGCCGTCGCGCCCCCCGGCACCGACCAGGTGCTCTTCGAAGTGCTGGTGAACACCGCGGGGAGGATGCATGGTTCCATCCTCATTGACGATGCGGCAGTCGTGATCGCCGAACCCGTCGCAGCGCGTCCATGAGCCGCCAAGTTCGCGGCCGGCTGCCGATGAGCGCAGCCGGTGCCAATTTTCTTCAGTGCATGGCCTGCTTGGCTCTGGTGGCCGGCGCCAACGGCGATGACGTTGCCAGCGCCGCCGTTGTCACCATGCCTCCCTTCGTGGACGGTGACCGCGTCTGCTTCGTCGGTGACAGCATCACCAAGGGTGGCGACTTCCACGCGTTCATCGAGCTCTTCTATGCGACGCGCTGCGCCGATCGGGCAATCGCTTGGTACAATTGCGGCGTGGGGGGCGACCGAGCCAAGGCCATGATGCAGGTCGCGCGGTATCGCATCGAAACCGACGTCCTCACGCACCGTCCGACGGTGGTCGTCGTGATGCTCGGCATGAACGATGTCGATCGCAACGCCTATGCCCTCACCCCCGGCGCACCGGCTACCGATCGCCAGCGCCAGGGCATGCAGGACTATGAAACCGGGATGATCGCGCTCATCGCCGCGCTCAGGGCGGATGGCGCGCGCGCGATCCTGCTCACCCCGTCGCCCTACGACGAGACGGCGGCGATCCCCCAGCGCGAAACCATCGTCGGCGTCGACGGGGCGCTGGCCCGGTGTTCCGTGCTGGTCACGGGCTGGTCAGCGAGCCTGCATACCGGGCTGGTCGACCTGCACGGGCCGATGACCGCAATCAGCCGCAGGGAGCAGGCGCGCGATCCGCGCTTCTCGCTCATTGGCGCCGGCAAGGACTGGAACGACCGCGTGCATCCTGGACCGGTCGCGAATCTGGTCATGGCCTACGCCTTCCTAATGGCTCAGGGCCTGCCCCGGGAAGTCGCGCGCATCTCCATCGACGGTCGCACCGGCTCACCCGCCGCCCCGCAGCGCTGTCGGATCGAGGGCGCCACCGCCACGCCGACGCGGATCGCATTTATCTGCAAAGAGGAGGGCATCCCCTTCGTCGCTCCCGAGGCAGCCCGCGCCGCCATGGACCTCGTCCCCTTCCTGGCGGACCTCGACCGTGAGACGCTGCAGGTCGCCAACCTGGACGAAGGCCGCTGGAAACTCTCGATCGACGACCAGGAGATCGCGACCTGGACGGCGGCACAATTGGCCGTCGGCATCGAACTCGCCGAGAACACCAGCACGCCTCAGCATCAGCAGTCCCGTCGAGCGCTGCAGGTGTGCATCGAGCGCCGACGTCTCGGCGAGCAACTGCGCGAGCTGGCGACGCTGAAGTACGGCATGGCCAAGGACGGACTCGATCCGGGCGACGTGCAGGCGGTTGCGCGCTATATCGATGAACGCATCGCGATCGCCACCCGGTCCGGTGGTCAAGTCCCGGGCTACCTGGCTGATGGCCGACGCCCGCTGCTGGAGCCCGGCCGGTGGGAAAAACAATACGATGCGCTCAGCGTCGCCATGCGCGAGGCATGCAGGCCTGTCAGCCACCGCTTCGTTCTGATCAGGGAAACGCCATGAACCTCGGTCGCACTCCTTTGGACGCCTGCCAAGGTTCACGCTCCGGATGCCCGCGACCGCAAGCGCTCGTGCAAAACATGGTGATAGCGACGTTGATCTGGCTTGCGCCGCTCGCCTGCGCCCGTGCGGCAGACGTCGGTCCAACTGTCTGGACCCTCGATACCGGCGGGATCGCCGGTCAGGATGAATCGTACTTGGTCGGAGCTCTGCAGGGGCTGGTCAACCGCGATCACCCGCGGCTCTATCTCAACCATGCGAGCCCACAATGCGCCGGGGCGGGCAACGTGTTCGCGCACTTCCTGCAGGAACGCAAAGGCATCGTCTTTGGTGTCTTGCCCACGCTGCAGGAAGCGGTCACGCGCTTCGCCGCGACCACTGGCGCCGACGGCAAGAAGCTCATCAAGGGACTGGTGGTATACGATCCAGGCCATGGACGCTCCTACCTGCATTGGATCGCGGGGAATATCGCCGCGCAGGAGGGGCTGCTGCCGGTCACTCCTGGCATCATGGCTGGCGAAACCTCCCTGCTGTCGGGTCGGGACCGCTGGAGCGATGACATCGCGATGCATGGATGGGATGACATGTTCGCTGGCGCGACCGCCACGCCCCACGGGCTCGAGATCCGCGGCAGCGACGACCAGTTCCGCTGCGGCAAGCTCGGCTCTTACCGGCATAAATGGATCCAGCTCGACCTCGCTCGCACCCCCAAGCTCGAGATCACCATTGCCGCGTTGTCGCCTGGCGGCAGCTGGGGACTCGCGGTCGACCTGGGATCGACGATCAGGACGGACCTGAATCCGACCGGGACCGTGGTAGCGGCTAACCGTACGGACACCGGAACCTTCGTCTTTGATCTTGCCGCTAGCGGCAAGTTCGACCCCACCGCCGGGCGGGCCGACCTGCATCTGTGCGTGACCACGGCTAAGGCGACGGTCACAGTCAGTCGCGTTCGCCTGCTGGATGCCTCAGGTAATGCCCAGCCCGTGTCACCGTCGCTGCCACTCACACGAGATTGGCTCGCCGGGCTCCCGATCGTCCACGACCTGCGCGATCAGACCGCATATCCGGATCTGGACACCGAGGAGCACGCATGTGCGTGGTCCATCGCCCATCAGCTGCCGCTCTGCGATCGACACGGCGCCTTTTTCGCACCGGAGTGGACCCTGTATGCGCTCGACGAGGCCATCGCCAAGCGCGCCTATATTTTTCATCAAGATCTCACGCCGTACGCTCAGCCCTTCCCGCATTTGGACGAGATCCTAGCGAGATTGACGCCGCCGGCGCTCATCTCGGGCTGGCTGAAGGACGAAAGCTATTACATCCATAAGCTCGGGTCGTACGGACATCGCCAAGCTTGGCTGTGCGAGAATCTCTCCTTCTGGAAACATGTGCCTGCCGACCCGGGAAAGCACCTGCCGCAAACGCGCCAGGTGGCTGAGATGGAGCGCATCTGCTATGTGAACTTCAGCGGCGCATCCGGGGACGTGGTGCTCCAGCCCGCCGGGATGATGAGCCATTACTGGTTCGATCCGGCTCGGGGCACGGTGCCGGTGACCTGGGGACTGAACCCATGCTTGGCGCAGCTCGCCCCGGCGATGGTGGAATACTTCGCCCGTACCGCCACGCCCCTGGATTCCTTCTGGGCGGGACCCAGCGGGTCCGGTTATACCTCGCCATCGGCGATGTCCCCAGCGCAGCTGGCGGCCTTCGCGAACGTCACTCGCAGCGACATGGCGCAGCTCGGGATGAGCCCAGCGGTCGACCTGTGGGATTCCGTCCCGGGTGTTCACTTCGATGATATCAACCGTCACTTCACTCAGATCGCTGATTCGCAATTTCCACCGATCGGCCTGTTTACGCCCTGCGTGTGGAATGACGAGCACAACCCCCTGAACCAGTGGATGGATGATGGGACTCCAGTATTCTTTCCCGACCACTCGCTCTTCTCACTCTGGGAGGAGCCGAGCTCCGGGATCGACTGCAGCTCACAGCAGGCAATGGCCAAGGCTATCGCCGCGCGCATCGTTTCCGTAGCCGACAAGCATGCCGACGAGCTGCCTTATTTTCTCACCTTGAACATTCGTTGGTCGCCCACGGTCTATCGCATGGTCATGGACCTGCTGCCGCGCGGGCGCTTCCGCGTCGTGGGCATGCCGGATTTCATCGCCTTGGCGCAGGAGGCCGGTGCGCTCGCTGTCCGTCCTTTGGTGACCGGCGTCGGCTCGAACGGCACCCTCGCCGTAGATATCCGGCTGCACAACCTCAGCGGAACCACCGGCGCCGCTGGTGCGATACGCTGGAATCTGCCGGTGGGCTGGAGCGCGCAGGAAGAGCAGTGGGCGCACGGGCCCGTCGCCAAAGGGACCACGCTGTCCCATCGCTTGTTACTGACAGCGCCGCGCTTCGCCGAACGCGGGGTCGCTCAGGTTTCCTTCTCCGACAGCCGTGTGCCCGCGGTCACCCGTTCGCTGAGGCTATCCACGCATCCGGACGGGAGCTTGCTCAGCGACGGTAGCAGCCAGACCGGGTGGCACGCAAGCGGTGGCGCGGCACTTGCCGTGCGGGATGGACGGGTGGTCATTACCCCAGCCACTGTGGTGCAAGACAGCTGGCGGCAGAAGGCGCCGGAAAGCAACGGACGCGCCACCTTTGCGCTCGGCAAAATGGATTTCGCGCGTCTTCCCATCCTCGAAGTCCATCTCCCTGCAAACTTCAGCAAGACGTGCATCGGGGTGAGCAATGGCGATCGCCACGTCCAGCTCGCCGAGACCAGTGCCCCGGGAGTCTTCACTTTCGACTTGGCCAAGATGACGAAATGGACCGGAGTCACCGATGCCGTCCTGACCATTGATCCGGGTGTCACGTGGGGTTTCCACGTCGAACTCGGACCGATCGCGCTCTTTACGATGCCTTCGTCCTCTGCGACGCGCTGAGCCGGGAGCTAATTGTTTCAAAGACCGTTTCGTGGAGCTCTGCATGGTCATCCGTTCAATCCTCGCGCTGCTGGCCCTGGCATGCGGCTCGTTCTCCGGAGGCGGGCTTTGCGCGGCCGAGGCTGATGGGGCAGGGGAATTGGTCATCTGCATCGCTTCCAAAGGCCAGTTCGCCAATGGGCAGTCCGCAGACCGCGAGGGCCTGCGAGGGCTGGCTGAGCTCGCGCACCGCTATGGGTTCCCGGTAACCTACTACCTCAAGCCCTTCGCGGCTGCCGCGTCGCGTGACGAGCTGCGTGAATGGCACCGCGCCAATGGAGACGAGGTCGGCTGGTTCAGCGAGGGCACACCGCTTGCCAGCGCGGAGGCCGAACTCTCCGACCTTCGCGAGATAGTCGATTGGGCGCCAGTCGAATCGACCGGCAACACCAAATACGGTCCCGAATGGGTGGATCTCTACCGTCGCGGCGGCATCGCTTCGGTTTGGGGACGCTGCTACGAGCAGACTTTTGTCGACGGCATCACCGACCGTGGCTGCCCGCATGGATTCTATTACGCCATGCGCGACTGCTACAAGGCGCCCAGCCCGGTGGATGGTGGCGTCATCAGTGTCCCGTGGCTGTCGAACGATCTGAATCTGTGCTTCCGCACGGCTTGGCAGCCCACCTTCACCTTCGACCCCAATGATACGCAGGACCTCGGCGTGTCGACGCCGGACGATGCCACTTTTTGGGAGGCGGAGCTGGACCAATACCAGGCCCAGGTCCGGCTCAACTGCGTCGTACCGCTGGTCATCCAGCAAGAGCTCAGCGAATTCTCCGCTCTGAATCCCTGGAAGCGCGACGGCGCCGCCATCCTCGAGAATCTCTTCAAGACCATTAAGCGGCGCGGCCTGCGCGTGGTGACGGTCGGTGCAGCGGTGCGCCGCTACCGCGCGGCCTACCCGGAACGCACGCCACCCACCTATGCTTTGTTCGGCAATGTCGGCAAGCTTCCGATCATCCGCGATTGTGGTCACTTCCGTCTTAGCGCCGAGCGTTTCACCACCGGTACCGGACCCACCATCAACGGGTTCTATGCCTGCAATCGCACAGGAGATATCCGGAACTACTACCAGCCGCAAGGAATCCGGTTCGAAGATCAACCCGACGTCTTCACGTACTACGATCGCAACGGTCTGCTGGTCTTCTCGCGAGGTGACCAGAGGCCGATACGCATCACCTCCTACATGGGCCTCCCGCCTAACTCGTACGGCGAAGCAATCCTTCCCGAAATGTCGGACTGGTACGACACTCGCCGTCACATCCCCGATGCGGATATCGAGCGGACGCCTCGGCCGGGTGGTTTCCATCTCCATATCCATGTCAACGCCCACCCGAACCCGGTCTTCGCTGGCTCATGGCTGCCCTACGGCGTCATGCTGTGGGGGGACCATTCAGGAACTGTTGTCCCGGACAATGCCCCAGTCGGCACCAAGGTGATCGGTAACGACGGCCTCTTTGTCCCAATGATCCTGAGCAGCGGAGACAATGATCTGGATCTCGACTTCACAACGAAAATTCAACGGCAATAATGAATGATCAGCATAGCTGGTCGCGAGCGAGGAGAGAAGCCCTGAAAATAAGCTTGATGGAAGTGTGAAGCGAAGTGAGGAGGGCAAGGTGCTTGTCTCGCAAGTCGTCAATCAATCGGACAAGGACGTGGCCATGATTGCCTACATCATTTTTCTATTTTCTTGTCTGCGATGTCCGAGGCCGAAGTCGCCGAAACATCCGTTCCACTCGAAATTTATAATATGTCCTAAAAACCACATCAGATCGTCCATAAAATAAAAACAGGAAACACAAAATCATCAATGGCCAATCCTCCTATGCATTTCCAGCCCATAGCTTCAGCATCATAGGTCTGAAATGACCAGCAGAGACTTCCATAAAACTTTCATCAACGATGAGGATGACATGCAAGAACGAACTATGGCTGCCACGCTTTATGATCGCGCCCTCCCCCATCGCATGACTGGCCGTCCAGGGGCGCGTTTCGCGAGACGGGCGCGCATCGACGCGGGCCTGCTGGTGTTCGGCTTGCTCCTCGCCGGAATGGGCACCGCGCTGCACGCGGAAGCCAGTCTGGCGCACATTTTCGGCGATGACATGGTCCTGCAGCGCGAGCGGCCCGTGCCAATCTGGGGCTGGGCTTCCGCCGGGGAGGCGATCGAGGTACGCTTCGGGCACCAGATGATGGCGACGCACGCTGATGCTAAGGGGAAGTGGCAGGTGGTCTTGGACCCCATGCCCGCCAATGACCAGCCGAGCGACCTGACGATCGGCGACTCCTCCGGCCCCACGCATGTCGTGCGTCACGGCATCCTGGTGGGCGAGGTGTGGCTCTGCTCCGGCCAATCCAATATGGAATGGGGCGTCGGCTTGGAGGCAAATGGCGCCGACATCATCGCGCACGCCGATCACCCCACGATCAGGCTCTTCAAGGTCCCGCATCTGATCAGCTACGCGGTGGAGTCCGATTTCAACCCGGCAGCCGCCGCCCCGAAGATCCCCGCCGCCGAAAAGGACCTTGAGAAGAACGCTGGCGCCTGGCGCACCTGCACTCCGCAAACCATTACCATGGTGGGGTGGAAGGGCTTCTCCTGCGCTGCCTATTTCTTCGCCCTCGACATCCAGACGCGCTTGAAGGTGCCGGTGGGTATGATCCAGGCCTCTTATGGCGGTTCGGACATCGAATCGTTCATTCCGCTCGAGGGGTATGCGCTGATCCCCGATCGCAAGGGGATACATGAGAAGGACACCGTCGCCAATTTCAAGATTTTCAAGCAAACCCATCCTGCAATCATGGACTGGTTCCCGGTGGTGAAGTTCAATGGCATGATCAATCCGATGGTTCCACTCGCTATACGCGGGGTCCTATGGCATCAGGGAGAATCCAACGTCGGTGCCGGAAAGGAACTGGACTACTATTACGGGCTAAAGGCACTGATCGGCGGATGGCGCGCCGTGTGGGGGCGCGGCGACCTGCCGTTCTATTATGTTATGACCGGCCCCTACCGTGATTGGAAGGGCGATGAGATGCCCAAGCACTGGATGTCGCAGCTGGCCGGTCTATCCATTCCCGATACCGGCTATGTCGTGACCACTGACATCGGTGAACCGTGGGATCTCCACCCCTACCGAAAGGATGTGGTCGGCCATCGCCTGGCTCTGTGGGCCCTCGCCAAAACCTATGGCTGCAAGGATCTCATTTATTCTGGTCCGATCTATAAGTCGATGAGCGTCGAGGAGCGGACCATCCACGTGGAATTCGAGAGCATTGGCAGCGGCTTGGCCTCGCGTGATGGCAAGGCCTTGACCCATTTCGAAGTTGCTGGAGCTGACGGGGTCTTCGTCCCAGCCTCCGCGACCATAACCGGTGGACGAATCGACGTTCGGAGTGACGCCGTCGAGAAGCCGACGGCCGTGCGGTTTGGCTGGACCTGGCACCATCCCCAACCGCCGGAGCCGGTGGTGCCGCCAAATCTGGTGAACCGCGAGGGCTTGCCGGCGGCACCGTTCAATTCGCTGCCGAATTATCGGCCTGGCACTAGCCGCTGATGCGGCCATGGCGACATGCACCGTGAATCGTTCCTGCCCAGGATACCCCATGACCATTTCATGTGCGACCAGCCTGATCCTGTTCACCGCGATCGATAGGAACGTTGTCGATCCACGAGCTCCAGGTCCAGGGCCAGAAGGCGCCGTGATCGACTGAGATCGGAGATGACAACAAAGTCACCCGCACCACCGAGGTCCCATTTTCGATACCGTCACCCGTCAGGTGGCCGGCAAGGCGCCGGTCGATCGTTTCCATGAGCCTGCTCAGGGCGTTGTCCGAAAATTGCAGTAAATGCGGCGAGCGGTGTACATCCTCCTATGAGCCATGGCCAATTCTCAGGGGCAGTGTGAGCGTCATATTGAACCGCCCGGTGCATCATCCTGCCCCTTCCGCGCATGAGTGGACCGGGGCAACTACGCAGACCTCGAGGACACACGATGCTCTCCTACGTTGCAGCCGTCCGTCGCTATGCATCCATTTGCACCGTCGTACTGATGGGGTGCGGACTAACAGCGACCGCCGCAGAAACTCGACCACCATCCGCGTCCATGACCATCCATGCTGATCAGGTGGTAGGAAAGGTCTCACAATACCTCACCGGTTCATGCCTGGAAGACATCCAGCATGAGATCTACCCGGGCCTGTACAGCCAGATGCTGTTCGGCGAATCCTTCCAAGAACCGCCGCCACCCGAGCCGATGGCGGGCATCACCGCCGTCCCGCGGGATTATGGCGCCTGGTATCTCAACGCCGATGGCGAGTTGGGAATGGACGAGCTCACCGAGCCATCATTCCTCATGTATGATGGTGCCGAACTCGCCAACGGCGCCACAGGCGTCGAGATGAAGATCTTGCGCGGCAGCGATGAGTGGGCTGGCATGCTGATCAAGCTCAGTGAACCCGGCAACCGCATGCATCAATTCAACGCCTACTGCGTCTGCTTCAACCGCGATGGTCAGATGTTCCTGCGTGGATTCGGCAAGCAGGACATTAAAAGCGAGCAGCTCCCTTTTAAGGCCGGCTTCGATCAATGGTTCACCCTTGAAGTCAGGACCACCGGGAAAGCCCTCGGGTTGTTCATCGACGGCAAGAGCGTTTTTCAATTCGACGAAGGGCAACGACCTGCGGCCAACGGGAAGGTGGGTCTCTACAGCGCATTTTCCAAGGTGCGTTTCCGGAACTGGTGGATCGATGCGGGAGCGGGGCGGAAGTCCATCGCTTTGCAGCCCCAAGGCGACAATTGGTCGACCGCTCAGCTGAGCGGCATGTGGCGCGGGGTGCGCAGTGGAACCGCGACCGGCAGCTTTGGGATCAACAAGGAGGAACCATTCGCTGGGAGACGCTGCCAGCGAATGTCCTTCACCGCCGGAGCGGGAACCATCGGCATCGAGAACCGCGGCCTGAGGCGCGCCGGGCTGTGCTTCCGCGCCGGCAAACCGTACGAGGGTCTGATGTGGATACGCACGGACCAGCAGGTGCCGCTCACCGTCGCACTGCAGAGTGCCGACGGTTCGCGAACCTACGCCAGTCAATTGCTGAATACCGCGGCGGTCTCGGCAACCGCCGAGCACGGTTGGAAGCGCTTGGATTTCACGCTCACTCCAACGGCCGAGGATATCGCTGGTCGCTTCACCATCCTGCTCGAGAAGCCGGCCGTGGTAGATTTCGGCCGCGTTTTCCTGCAGCCCGGTGAATGGGGCCGCTACAAGGGCCTGCGCGTTCGCAAGGATATGGTCGAGAAGCTGCTGGAACAGGGCGTCGGAGTCATCCGCTACGGTGGTTCGATGATGGATGTCGGGGCCAACAAGTGGAAACGCCAGATCGGCCCGCACGACCGTCGTCCCGGCTACGATGGCGGCGGCTGGCAATGGTACCGCTACACCACCCAGGGATGGGGCATCATCGACTTCCTCGATCTCTGCGAGGCCACCGGTATCCTTGGCATCCCGTGCACCAACATCGACGAAACGCCAAATGATATGGCGGATTTTATCGAATACGTGAACGGCACCCCAGACAGTCCTTGGGGCAAGCGCCGGGTCGCCGATGGCCATGCGAAACCGTATGGACTCAGGCATCTCGAACTGGGCAACGAACAGACCATCAACGCCGGCTATTTCACGAAGTTTAAGCCTCTGGCGGAGGCCATCTGGAGCAAGGATCCGGGCATCATCCTGGTAGTAGGCGACATGTACTTCCAATCACCCTTCACGGATCCGTACCATGTCCCGGGTTCATGGGACAAGACTCTCGCCATCCATGAGCAGATCCTCCGGCTCGCCAAGCAACACGGACGCGAAGTGTGGTTCGATGAGCACGTCAGCACTGAGCGGTGGCCGCATCCTGGCACGGACGAATATCCGGGGGATCTCCCCGGCCTGCGTAGCCTCAAAGAGAACCTCGGCAAACTGGTGCCTGGCGCGAAGTACGAGGTCGTCGTCTTTGAGTTCAATTCCGACCGCCATGACATCGGCCGCGCCCTGTGCAATGCCTGGGCTATCAACGTCTGCGAAAGCCTGGACATGCAGGTGGCCTGCTCGGCAAATTGCTTCGAGGCCCATGTCGCGCCACCAACCGACAATCCGTTCGACCAGGGCTTGATCTTCTTCAACCCATCCCAGGTGTGGCTCCAGCCGCCAGGTTATGTCGGAAAAATGGTGTCGGATAATTATCTTCCGCTTCGAGTGCAGAGCAGCGTGCAGAGTCCAGGTGGCCGCCTCGGCGTCAGCGCGAAGCGCAGCGAGGACGGCAAGACGCTGGTCCTGCAGATCGTCAATCAGTCCGACCAGGCGATGGTCACCGATCTGCAGCTGCATGGTTTCGTCCCCATCCATCCGCACGCGACCGTGTCGGAGCTGTCAGGACCGTTGGATGGAATCAATCCGCCAGACCAGCCCATGGCCTATGCGCCAATAAAATCGACGTGGCCGCATGCCTTAACTCATGGCCAAGCGCGCTATACCTTTCCCGGGCACAGCTTCACCATCATCCGTTTCGAATAAGGTAACTGGAGCGCGAGATGGGGAATTTCTGGAGGAATAACCGTTCAACCATTACGCGCCGTGAACGCGCGATTCGGATGAAATAGCTTATCATCAATAATGTAAATTAGGACCAACCGTAATGAAAAAAACTAAGTTTGTACTCATCGGCGTGATTTCTTGTATTTCCTTCATGGTTCTTTTCGCTGGGATGGCCCTGTCGGCCGAATCAGGGGGAGAACGACGCCCTGCCACCTTCTGTAATCCCCTCAATCTCGATTACCGCTTTGGATATCAGCTGTCGTGGGCCAAGCCCAGCCGGCGCGAAGCTGCTGATCCGGCCATGATCGCCTTCAAGGGCGAATATTGGCTCTTTGCATCGAAGAGCGGAGGATATTGGCATTCTGTCGACATGGTGGAATGGAAACGGGTTGAACCGCATGGCCTTCCCGAGGAAGCCATAGAAGCCTATGCACCCGCTGTCACAGCGATGGGTGGACGCATCTACTATACCGCAGGAGGATGCGGCCTCTTCAGCACCGACGATCCGGCTGGAGGTCACTGGCGCAAGGAGGCCGATTTCCCGGAAAATTATACGGATCCGGCAATGTTCGTCGACGATGACGGGCGCTTTTTCATCTATGATGGATGCGTCGGACCCATCCGTGTCACCGAACTGGACCCCAAGGACAAGTTCAGGCAGAGAGCGCGATTGAGCGGCATCATCGCAGCGGACTACCTACATCGCGGATGGGAGGTCAACGGCAACAATAACCGCGGGTCTTCCTTCAAGGAAAAAGATGGCACCATCAACGATGGCTGCCGCCCCTGTGTCGAGGGGACGTGGATGACGAAGCACAACGGAAAATATTATCTCCAGTATGCGGCACCCGCGACCGA
>JBBQSO010000019.1:0-69777 GCA_038213805.1 Planctomycetota bacterium
CTGCGGGCCAGCCCACGGAGTGGGCGACACAGCAGGCTCAGCGGCAATGCACGACCATTGGGACCCGATCTGGGGATGTCCGTGGATCATCACGATTCGCCCAGCATGCACCTCATTTCGAGGTGGCAGGACCTGTGCCGCCCGCTCCACGGGCTCCGATCCTCCTCTCTAACCGAGGTTCCCAGGGCTCACGCCCTGGGCTACGATGTGTCGCCCGCTCCGCGGGCTGTGGACAGGACTGCGCTGATAAGAGGGTCAGTGCCCGAGTGCTGCGACATGTGGGTAATGGGTAGGGCAACGCCCTGGGCTGCTGCGGAAGAAAAACCGAGCCTTGAAGGGGCGACCAATCCACGATACCGCCGAAAATCCAGGTCCCTGGATTTGGTCGCCCATTCAGGGCTCGGTTACGCAGTTTGCGTTACCCAGGGTATTGGCCTACCCATTACCCACAACTCGAATCTTGGCGCAATTCCCTGAAAAAACCTCGGAATTCAGATGTTTAGAGCCCGCGGAGCGGGCGACATCGACTCGCCCAGGGCGTGAGCCCTGGGAATCCAAACGTATGGAAGGGTCGAGCCCGCGGAGCGGCCGACATGGTTTTTCCCAGGGCGTAAGCCCAGGGAAATGCCCAGGAATGCCGCGATCACGCTGGAATCCCGTACGGTTCGCGATTCCTGCCGGCTCGCATCCCAAACGTTATCGCTGGTTGCTGATCGGCAGGAACCGCGAACCGTACGGGATGGGAGTTTGCTGCCATCTCGTCCCAGGGCTCACGCCCTGGGCTAGTCGATGTCGCCTGCTCCGCAGGCTCAGAAAGCGGTTGAATAGGCGAATTTCTGATCATTCCGCGCCGTCGAGAGCAGGTGTGGGTAATGGGTAGCTCGTTGCGCTGGGCCGCTCTTCTGGCCGCGCCGTTGGCGCTCTGGAAAAGCATCGCAGTCTGCGCGGCCACCACGCGACCACCTCTGGACGGAAGCAACCCGCCAGCGTGACGTCTCCCCAAGGCCTAAGCGGCCACGCCCCCGCTCATACGCCGGTTCGCCTCAGCCGGATATGTGGCGGGGTGGGTCCTTGGCCCGGGCGCTTTCATCCTTACTCTCCCCGCGCGAGGTCTGCCCATGAACGGTGCCAAGTGGTCGCTGCTGGTCCTCACCGCCCTGCTGCTGGTGTACATGGCGGTCGACCGCTGGCGGCAGCCGCAGCAGCTTGAGAAGGTCAGCGAGAGCATCGACCGGCTGAATCGGGCGCTGGAGGATCTTGAGCGTACGAACAAGGACTTGGCGGAGCAGATCGCGCGCAAGCCCGCCTTTGTCCCGAGTCCGCCAACCACAGTCGGAACCGCGCCGCAGACCGGTACCGTGCCTGCGACCCCGGTCGCGCAATCAGCCGATAGCAAGGTACGCGACGGCAATCCCAAACTCGGGGTGAATTTCCTGATTCCATACGACCGCTCCTTTTACCACCCGGAATGGCAAGGCGGGACGCTCAAGCTGTTCTACGACACTCCGCGCCGCCTCAATCCGCTGACCGACAACTCCGCGATCAGTCATGCCGTCTACGAAATCGCCACGGACGGGCTCTGCGATCGCCCCGCGACCACTCCGGAGCAGTGGAGCGAGAGCCTGGCAACTCAGGCCATCATCAGCGACGACTACAAGACCTACACCTTCATCCTGCGCCGCGGGGTGAAGTGGCAGCGCCCCAAGATCGCCAAGCAGCCTGCCTTTGCCTGGCTCGACAAGGATGTCGAGCTGACGGCAGACGACTTCAAATTCGCCATTGATCTGATCCTCGACCCGGCGGTCGATTGTCCCAGCCTGCGCAACTATTACGAGGACATCGATCACGCCGAGGTCGTCGACCCGTACACCTTCCGCATGGTGTGGAAGAAGAAGACCTACAACAGCCTGTCAGCCAGCCTGGGACTGTCGCCGATTCCGCGCCACATCTACGGCCGCAACGCGGACGGATCGCCGATCGCGAAGGAGAAGCTTGGCGTGACCTTCAACCAGCACTGGTTCGACGAGTTGCGCGGGGTCGCCGGCGTCGGCGCCTATATGCTCGACGAGTACGTGCCGGACAAGGTGCTGCGTCTGCGCCGCAACCCGGACTACTGGGGTGTGCCCTACCACTTCGACACCATCGAGTGGAACCTCGAAGTGAAGAATGAGGATGCCCAGCTGATCGCATTCAAGAACGGCCAGGTGCACTACCACGGCCTGATGCCCTTGAAGTACAAGAGCGAGGTGCTCGATCATCATGAGGCGCGTTTCGCCGCACTCGACCAGGCAGATCCCAAGGCCGGCCGCAAGGGCGAGCTCGGCTGGGAGCGGGTCCGGCGCATGGCCTTCTCGTATCTGGGCTGGAACATCCGCAACCCGTTGTTCGCTGACAAGCGCGTACGCAAGGCCATGAGCCACGCCTTCCCAAAGGACCGCATCATCTCCGAGGTGTTCTTCGGCCTTGGCCTGCCCGTGCTGACCGACGTGGCGCCTGGATCACAGTACGAGAACACCGACCTCAAGCCCTACGTCTTCGACCTCGAGCGCGCCAAGGCCCTGCTCGCCGAAGCCGGCTGGAAGGACAGCGATGGTGACGGCACCCTCGACAAGCTGGTCGACGGGAACAAGAAGGACTTCCGCTTCACCATGGTCTACGGCTCGCACGTCGCAGAACTCGACAGCATGCTGCTGATCTACAAGAACGAGCTGCGCAAGATCGGCATCGATATGCAGCTGAAGACCGTCGAATTCAAAGAGATGATGCGTGTGTACGAGGACCACGACTTCGAGGCGCTGGTCGGGTCCTGGCAGACGGACTGGGACGTCGATTACTTCCAGCTCTGGCACTCCAGCCAAGCCGAGCAGCAGGGCGGCAGCAACCACTGCGGCTTCCTCAACGCGCGCGTCGACGAGCTGGCGGTCAAGCTGCGCGAGACCTTCGAGACGCCCGCGCGCATCGCCATCGTCAAGGAACTCCAGGCGATCATTCACGAGGAGCAGCCGTATACCTTCTTCCGCAGCTCCGAGGGCATCCTCATCTGGCAGAATCATGGCAAGGCCGCCAAGGAGCAGTACCTGGACGGCGTCGATGAGAGCCTCGACCGCCTCAATCCGCTGATCAAGACCAGTCTGCGGCGCATGTACTGGCACTTCCGCCCGTGATCCGCGCGCCCGTCTGACCCATGACCGCCTACGTCATCAGGCGCCTGCTGCTGATGATCCCGACCTTCATCGGGATCCTGATCATCAACTTCGCGGTACTGCGCCTGCAGGGGCCGACCCTGGTCGACCAGATGCAGGCCGGCGTGGGCAAGGGTGGCGGTGAGGGCGGACCTGGCGAGCGCAAGGCGCAGGGGGCGGCCAAGGATGTCGAGAACTACATAGACCGCTTCCGCAGATCCGGGCTGGACCTGCCAGCGCTGGTCAATGTGCGCGGCTTTACCGGGCGCGACGAAGTCGTCGCACGACTGCGCGACAGCGCGGGCGACGGGCCAAACCGCGAGCGGCCCAGCGTGCGCAACGGCATCGAGAAGAATCTCTGGCTGGGCGGGCCGCAGCTGGTCGAGCCGCTGCTGGCGGTCGTCGCCGACGACAGTCTCGCCACCCTGCACGCGCCGGCGGTGCTGGCCCTGACCTACTGCGCTTATGTCACGGTGACGGCACGCGACCTGGCGCGCATGCCGGCGGAGCGGCTCAACCAGATCCAGGAGCGCAACGAACGCCTGCGCAACGACCGCATCCGCTACACCAACACCGCCAAGGGCTTCGCCACCGTCGATTCGGAGGCCGCGGCCAAGCGCGCTGACCTGCTCGCCCTGTTCGCCATTCCCGGCACACAGGCGGAATTCACGGCGGCGCGCGCCACGCGCTGGAGCGACGCGCTGCTGCGCACCGGCTTCTGCGACTTCATGGCCAAGCTCTTCACCGCCCAACTCTATTCAGAATCCCGCAAGGACTACGTGTTCTCGGTCATCGCTGACCGCTGGTACGTGACCTTCTGGCTCAACACCATCTCGATCGTCATCGCCTGGGCCGGCTCGATCCTGCTCGGCATCCGTTCGGCGCGGCGCAGCGGTTCGCTCGAAGACCGGGTGACGACCAGCGGGCTGTTCCTGGCCTGGTCGATGCCGTCGATGTTCTTCGGGACGCTGTTGCTGTACTACTTCTGCACCGACACGAGTGGTTCGAAGGCCTGGTTCCCAAACCGCGGGCTGTCCAGCGATGGCTCGATGTGGCTGCCCACCGGGGAGTATCTGCTGGATCTACTCTGGCACGCCTTCCTGCCGCTGGTGGTGCTCAGTTACAACAGCTTCACCGCGCTCTCGCGTTACATGCGCGCCAACCTGCTTGAGCAGCTCGATGCCGACTACGTGCGCAGCGCGCGCGCCAAAGGCTGCGACGACGACGCTGTGGTCTACCGGCATGCCGTCGGCAACAGCCTGATCACCATGATCACGCTCGGCGGCGGCCTGCTCGCCGACCTGTTTTCGGGCGCGCTGATTGTCGAACTGATCTTCAGCATCCCCGGTCTGGGCTGGCTGATGCTCGACGCCGCCATCCAGTCGGACGGTCCACTGCTGATGGGCTCGACGGTCATCACCGTGTCCCTGCTGCTGATGGGCATCCTCATCTCCGACCTGCTCTATGCGGTCGTCGACCCGCGCATCCGGGGGCGTTATGCCTGAGCAGGGCGGATCCCCGGCACAACTCGCGTGGTCCCGGTTCCTGGCGCGGCGCAGCTCCCGCTACGGACTGGGCATGCTCGCCGTGATCGTGCTGACCGGGATCTACGCGCCGTTCCTCTCCAACGAGGTGGCGCTGGTGTGGTGGGACCAGGACGGGCTGCGTTTCCCGCTGATCTGGGACCTCTTCAACCGGCGCATCTACGAGAAGATCTACGACGTCTACTTCAACGTCCTGGCGCTGCTGCTGCCGATCCTCGCGGTGGTGTTCGCCGTGCTGGGCCGGCGCATCGGTGTGACCGGCCGGTTAAAGATCGGAGTCGCGTCCCTGGCGCTGATCGGCACCTTCTGCTTGCTGCCGGTGTTCCCGGGGCATGGGGCCCGCGTCGCGGTCTGGGACCACCGCCCCTTCACCGCGTCCGGCATCCAGGAATGGAGCGCATTACCCGAGGCCAAACGCCCCTTCGCCGTGTTCACCCCGGTCAAGCACCGCTTCGACGCCACCTACCCCGGCGCAATATTACAGTCGCCTGGAACCATCAATCCGGTCACCGGCGGGCACTATTGGCTCGGCACCGACGCAGGCGGGCACGATGTCCTGACCCACCTGTTTTTCGGCGCGCGCATCAGCCTGACGGTGGGGCTGGTCGCGGCCGGGTTGTCGTTCCTCATAGGACTGGTGGTCGGCGCGGTCAGCGGCTATTTCGGCGGCTGGGTCGACCTGGTCCTGCAGCGCATCGTCGAAATCATGATGTGCTTCCCCACCTTCATCCTCATCCTGACCGTGGTGGCGATGTACAGCCGCGACATCTTCTTCATCATGGCCGTGATCGGTCTCACCAGCTGGGCCGGAACGGCGCGCCTGGTGCGCGGCGAATTCCTGGCGCATGCGGTGCGCGACTACGTCACCGCCGTCGAAGCCCTCGGCCTGCCGCGCTGGCGCATCATGTTCCGGCACATCCTGCCCAATGCGATCGCGCCGCTGCTGATCTCGCTGACCTTCGGCATCGCCGGCTCGGTGGGCGCGGAAAGCGCGCTCGCCTTCGTCGGCCTCGGCGACCCCACCGCACCCAGCTGGGGCGTCCTCCTCGAGCAGGGCCGCGAGAACATCCGCTACCCGTGGCTGATCTACACGCCGGGACTCGCGATCTTCACGATCGTCATGACGTTGAATCTGCTGGGCAACAATCTGCGCGAAGCGATTGATCCGAAGCAGCGGCAATGATGGCTGATGGCTGATGGCTGATGGCTGATGGCTGATGGAGACAGGATTCCGTGGAAAAGGTAAGCAACATGATGGAGGTCGGAAGGCTCGATGGCCAAGACTTACCGGGAACTTCTCGTGTGGCAGGAGGCAATGGCACTAGCAAAAGGGATCTATGTCGTGACCAAGGTGTTTCCCAAAGAGGAGCGATTCGGCCTTATATCGCAAATGCGTCGCGCTGCCGTATCCATCCCGAGCAATATCGCCGAAGGACATGGCAAATCGAGTGCCGCCCATTTCCTCAGCTACCTCGGCCATGCGCGCGGATCGCTTTTCGAACTCGAGACACAGGCCGAACTCAGCTGCGAATTCGGCTTCATCTCTGCAGCGGACATGGTGGAATTATCTCTCATGACCACCCGCCTGGGACGAATGCTAAGTCGATTCATGGAAACTCAGGAATGACGCATGCCCCCTGAACCCACTGCGCCATCAGCCATCAGCCATCAGCCATCAGCCCTCCTGCAGTTCGACGACCTGCACGTCACCTTCGCACTGCGCGACCGCAACGTCGAGGCAGTCAAGGGCATCAGCTTCTCGGTATCCGCCGGCGAGGTCGTCGCCCTGGTCGGCGAATCCGGCTCCGGCAAATCAGTCTCCTCCATGTCCGTGCTGCGCCTCCTCCAGGAACCGCCCGCAACCTACCCGCGCGGCCGCATCCTGTGGAAGGGCGAGGACATCCTGCACATGGACAAGGCGCGCCTGCGCCGGCTGCGTGGTGGCGAGGCGGGGATGATTTTCCAGGAGCCGATGACCGCGCTCAACCCGACCTGGACCTGCGGGGACCAGGTCGACGAGGCACTTGCCCTGCACACCGCGCTCGACCAGAAGGCGCGCCGCGCGCGCACCGTCGAACTGTTCCGCCTGGTCGGCATCCCGCAGCCCGAGACGCGCGCCGACCAATACCCGCACGAGCTTTCTGGCGGCATGCGTCAGCGCGTCTGCATCAGCATGGCGCTGGCCTGCCGGCCGCAGCTGCTGATCGCCGACGAACCCACCACGGCGCTCGACGTCACCATCCAGGCGCAAATCCTTGAGCTGATCAAGCGCCTGCAGCGCGAGCAGGGCCTGGCGGTGCTGTTCATCACCCACGACCTGGGCGTGGTCGCCGAGCTCGCCGACCGCGTGGTGTTGATGCGCCATGGCGCGATCGTCGAGCAGGGTCCCGTAAAGGAGATCTTCACCAATCCCCAGCACCCCTACACCAAGGGACTGCTCGCGTGCCGGCCGCGCTTGGGCGTGCGGCGGGATCGGTTGCCGACGGTAGATGACTTCATGGCGGGGGCGGGGGGCTGAGGCTCCACCTACCCTGGGATCGCCGAGGTATCATCGGCCGGAACCAGCCGACCTGCCGAGTGGAACTGGGCGAACCCGCACAGTCGGTCGGGGTGATGACTGCATCCCCCGCGCCAGTAACAGCTTCGTCACGATCCCACACGACCATTGCCACCCAGGGGTAGAGCGGCTAAGAAATCGCGTCCCGGTGCGTAGGAGTGGCTGTGAGTCCAGGCGATGCCGAGCCATCTGACAGACGACTGCTTGAACGTTACTGCCGTCATGGCGACGTCGGGGCCTTCGGCAGCCTGCTCGACCGGCACCAGGGCGACCTGCTGCGCTTCGCGCATTCCCTGCTCGGCGACGCGCATGCCGCCCAGGACGCCGTCCAGGAGGCGTTCTGCCGGCTGTGCCGCGAGGCGCACCGGCTGGGGCAGGGGGCCGCTGGCCAGGACTCACTGGGGGGTTGGCTGTGCACCGTCGTGCGCAACGCCTGCATCGATGTCCTGCGCCGCCGGAGCTACGCGCCCATGACCACCATCGCCGAGCACCAGGAAGGCCAGGGCGCATCTCCCAGCGCTGCCGTCGCCGCCAGCGACGCCGGCGAATCGCTGTGGCGCGCGGTCGCCACCCTGCCGCCGCTCGAGCGCGCCGCGGTGGTGCTGCGCTACCGCGACGGTCTCAGCTACCAGGATATCGCCGTGCGCCTGGGCAAGACCGCGACGCACATCGGCGTGCTGCTCCACCAGGGACTCGGACGGCTGCGCCAGAGCGAACGCCTGCGCGCGGGGGTGATGCCATGAACGATGCCATGCACGACCAGACCGTGCCCACCGCCGCCGACGCGAACGGCGATCTCGGCTACCTGCTGACCGCCTACGCCGATGGCCAGCTGGCCCTCGAAGGCATGGCCTGGGTCGAGGAGCAGCTCGACCGACGGCCCGAGCTGCGCGCGCGCCTCAAGGAGATCCGCGCCGTGCAGGCCGCGCTGCGCGCGGAGTTCGCGCGCTTCCCGGCGCCGGAGGAACTCGGCGGATTCGCGCGTGGGCAGGTGCTGGACGCGGCGCGGCGCGGCCGGCCGTTCTTCCGCCAGCGCGGGGCGCAGGCGGCGCTGGTGATGATCTCCATCGGCATCGCGGCCATGGCCGCGGCGGCGGTGTTCGGCCTTCCCGCCAGCGTGGTGCACGGGACCCGATCCTATGCCTCCTCCCAGCCGGCATCCGCGCCGATCCAGAAGTTGGAGACGCCACGTGGAGTTTATGACCCAGGTGAGTATGCGATGATCATCGACCGCCCGAGCGCAGGTGAGAGCCGCGAGACCGACCAACTCGAAACGGTCCCGGATCGAGACGGATCCACTACCGCCGACGAGGACGGCGACGTCGCAAAAGGACGCGAAGAGACGCTGAACGAAGCCGACACGGCGTCCGGACACGGTGCCTTCATGGCCCTCGGCGCGGGCGGTGGCACCAGCGGCGGCCGGCGCTCCAAGCACAAGCCCGGCGAGCCCCCCGCCGCGCCGGGGGCTGCACCGACCGAGCAGCTGGCGCGCGCCGAGCAGGTCGTCGAAGCACGTGATTTCCAGGGCCATGCCGCCCCGTTGCAGAAGGACGCTGGAGAGGTCAGCGCATCAGACCGCATGGTTGAGGAGATGGCGCAAGCGGTCGAACCGCCTGCAGCCGCGGCCAAGCCGGAACAAGTCGTGGTGACCGAAGGGCATTTCGGCGGCGGTAAACGCCTCGTCGCCGCCAGCGGCCACCATGGTGCGACCGATCTGCCTGCACCGGTCGGGGCGCCGCAGCCGCTCGCCGGAGTGAACGCAAGCCGCTCCAGCGAGGACAAGACCCGCAACCGCGAGCTTCAGTCGCGTCAAGCCGCTGCCGAATCCATGTACGATGCCAAGAAGAGCAGTGTCGGCGGTGGTGACGGCAAGCTGCCGCCTGCGCGCCCGTCGTCGCCGCCCGCCGTCGCTGCCAACGGCACCACCTCGGTCGTCGCCACGCCGCCTGCCTCCAGCACGATAGCACTTCCAGCCAAGCCCGGTTCCACGAAATCGTCTGCGGGAGCCGTCGGTGGCATTGCCTATTCTGCGGAGCAGTCCGCGGCGAAAACCGGGGACCTGAAGGCGGCGCGGACCGCGCATACCGAGAAGACCCACATCGCCGAGGTCGGGAGGGCGGTCGCTTTCCAGCTCAATGGCAAGCTCGCCGAGGTCGAGGATGGCCTCAACCGCGCGAAGCAGCAGGGGCTCGACGGACAGCGGGACGGGGCTCCGTCCGCGGCTCCTGCGCAAATCGGACTTGCAGACCAGGAGTATCGCCAGCTCTCCGCTTCCGCTAACAAGGATCGCCTCCCCTACCTCAATGTCCCGGATCCGCTCGCCACTTTCAGCGAGCCGCTGCCGGAGTCGCACGAGCAGGCGCAGGCCATGCAGACAGCGGACGACGACCGGTCGATCGCCAAGCTCGACATCGTCAGGGAGCGCTATCCCAAGGTCTTCAACTCCTTCTCCGACGAGCACCAGTCGGCCGCCTTCTTCCAGGCGACCGTCTCCAGCGTCCGCAGCAACCCTCAGGGCGAGGGCGAGGGCGACCTGGTCATGCTCACCGTCGGGAAGCAGGACGCCGTCGATGCAGGCACCGAGTTCATCGTCTTCCGCGGCAGCCAGTACATCGTCAAGGTGCGCGCCGAGAAGGTTCTGAACGGCATGGTCGCATGCAGGGTGATCCCGGGATCCTGGAACGCCAACGGCGCGCAGATCCAGATGGGCGACCTCGCCCAGAACCGCCTGGGCGGCTCCGACGACGTCGAACGACCCGCCACGTCCGACCAGTCCTCCTCCCCCAGCCAGGCCCTCGCCACCGGCAATGCCCAGCGTGCCCCGCGCGACCGCGTCGCCGCGCTGCTCACCACCACCTCGCTGAATGCTACCGCGCCGCTCGCCACCATACTGCGCCTCGCCGCCGGCCCCGACGGCGCCCTGGCCGCCAGCCCTGCGCTCGATGAGGTCCTCACCCGGCCAGCGCACCTCGAAACCCACGACCTGACCAGCGGCCAAGCGTTGCTGCAGCTCGCGCGCGGCGCCGGCCTGCAGGCACGTCTGTTGGGTGGAGTGCTGACCCTCGACACCGCGCGCGGGCAGCTCGACCCCACCGACACCCAGGGCCTGGACCGGGCACGCTTCACCAGCG
Organism: Planctomycetota bacterium; assembly: GCA_038213805.1. Taxonomy (GTDB): domain Bacteria; phylum Planctomycetota; class UBA11346; order UBA11346; family UBA11346; genus BOG-1363. Next base: position 10,415 of record JBBQSO010000019.1, read on the forward strand.
CCTTCGGCACCGTGCCGATGGTCGCCACCGCCGAGGACGCGCGCAGCACCTTCGCGCTCGATGCCAACACCGCCTCGTTCGAGCGCGCCCGTTCGCAGCTGCGCAGCGGCCAGCTGCCCGATCCCGCCGCCATCCAGGCCGAGCACTTCATCAACGCCATGCCCATGGATTACCCGGCGGCGCGCGGGCCCGAGGCCTTTGCGCTCTACGCCGAAGCCGCGCCCTCACCGTTCGCGCTTGGCCCCGCCGATGCGGCGGTGCGCGCACCGTGGGCCGGCCGCACCGCGGTGGTGGCGATCGGCGCGGTGGCGCGCCCCGCCGCTCCGGACGAACGCCGTCCGCTGCACCTGACGCTGGCCCTCGACTGCTCCGGCTCGATGGCGCAGCCCGGCGGCCTCGACCGCGTGCGCCTGGGGCTTGAGGAGCTGCTCACCCACCTGCGCCCGGTCGACACCGTGGCGGTGGTGGCCTTCAGCGACCAGGCGCGCGTGGTGCTGCCCGCGACCCCGGGCGGCGATTCCGCGCCGATCGCGCGCGCGCTCGCCGGCTTGACCCCGGGTGGCGCGACCAACGCGGTCGAGGGCCTGGCCCTCGCCTACCAGCTCGCGGCCGAGCACCTCGAGCCCGGCACCGAGAACCGCGTGCTGTTCGCCACCGACGGCGGCACCCTGGCCGGGGCCGATGCGCAGGTGGTGATCGAGCGCGTCGCCGCCTACCGCAGCCGCGGCATCTCGCTGCTGGTGGTCGGCTGTGGTGGCGGCGCCTACCAGGGCCGCACCCTGCAGCAGCTTGCCGACCGCGCCGACGGCCAGCATGTCTTCCTCGGCAGCGACGCCGATGCGGTCAGCGCCTTCGCCAGCCGCCTGCTCCCCGAGCGCCTCGCCGTGCTAGCCAAGGACGCCAAGGTGCAGGTCACCTGGAATCCGCAGCGCGTGAGCCATTTCCGCCTGATCGGCTATGAACAGCGCCGCCTTGCCCACCAGGACTTCCGCAACGACGCGGTCGACGCCGGTGAGATCAGCCACGACACCCAGGTCACCGCGCTGTACGAGGTGCTGCTGGTCGACGGCGCCACCGGCCCGCTGGGCAGCGCGGCGGTGCGCTACTTCGACACCCGCCTGCAGCAGGTGCGCGAGCTGTCCTGCCCGCTCGCCGGTGCGGTGCTGCAGGCCGAACCGGGCGAACGTCTGCGCCTGGTCGCCTGCGCCGCAGAATTCGCCGCGTGGCTGCAGCGCGGCTGGTGGAGCAACGTGCGCCCGACCACGCCGGCGCGCCTGCTCGGCGAGCTCGCGCACTGCCCGCAGGCCGAGGCGCGCGAGCTGGAGGAGCTGGTACAGCGCGCCGCGGCGCTGCAGCCGCAGCCCGTGCCGATCCCGCTGAACCGCAATGCGCTGCAGTCCAACACGCTCAACGCCGCCGCGCCGACCGACCAGGCCGCCCCCAAGCCATGACCCCACCGGAACATCCCATGCGCCTGCTGCCCTTCGCCGTCCTGCTCGCCGTCCTGTGCGCGGCCACCACGCCGGCCGCGTATGCCGCGACCGCTCCGGCCGAGGAGCTGCCGCCGCTGGTCTATGTGCCGATCAAGGAGGTGCCGCAGCTCGACCCCAAGGGCCAGGGCGTGTTCCTGCCCTATGACAAGTTCATCACCTTGTGGGAGGCGGCCAAACCCAAGCCGCCCACCCCAGTGGTCGACACGCCGCCGGTCGCCGCCGTGCTCGCCGGCTTCACCGTCACCGGGCAGACTCATGGCGACGTCGCGGAGCTGGTCCTGGACGGCACCGCCACCGCGCTCGCCAAGGGCTGGTCGACGCTGGCGCTGCCGGGCGGCCTGGCGCTCACCGATTTCACCCCCGACGACAAGCGCGTGGTGCTGCAGCGCAGCGGCGACGCCATGCAGCTGCACCTGCCCGAACCCGGCACGTACCGCTTCAGCGCGCACCTCTCCTTCCCGATCAGCCGCGACGCCGGCGGGCGACGCACCTTGGCGCTGGTCCTGCCGGTCGCCGGTGCAGGCCGCCTCGATCTGCTCATCGCCGACAACGAGGCGGAGGTCACCCTCGACCCGGTGGTCGCCGCCACCACCATCCCCGGCAAGGGCGGCACGCGCGTGCAGGCGGTGCTCGGCGGCGCCGCCAACCTGGCGGTGGCGTGGCAGCCGCCGGTGCAGCAGGTCGCGGGCGAGGCGCTGATCCTGGCCGACCACCAGCTGCGCCTGACCGTGGCCGAGCGCAGCCTGCGCTATGACCTCGCGGCCCAGCTCACCATCCTGCGCCGTCCGATCGACACCATCACCGTTGCCCTGCCGCCCGACACTCAGGTGCTGGCGGTCGAGGCGCGCACCTTGCGCACCTGGGAAAAGAGCGGCGACAGCGTGGTGCTGCACCTGCATGAGCCGGTCGAGGGCACCTATCCCGTGGCGCTGCGCCTGGAGCGCCTGCTGCCCGCGCTGGCGCCCGGCGCCAGCCGCACCGTCGCGGTCGCCTGGCCGCTGGTCGCCGCCGCCGGGCGCAGCACCGGCAGCGTCGCCGTGGTCCAGGCCGAAGGGCTGGCGGTCGCGGTCGAGCGCGCCGAGGGCCTCGCCCAGGTCGATCCCGCCGAAATCGCCGGCGGTCAGGGCGCGGTGTCGGCCTTCCGCTTCCTGGCGCCCCCGCCCGCCAGCGCCATCGCGGTGACGCGCCTGCAGAGCGACCTGCGCGTCGCCGTCCATCAGCTGGTGCGCCTTGGCGTCGAAGAGGACCTCATCGCCGTGGTGCTGCAGCTCGATGTGCGCAAGGCCGGGGTCTTCGCCCTGGCCCTCGACGTGCCCGCCGGCTGGGAACTCGCCGACCTCAGCGGCTTGAGCGTCGACGACACGCGCCTGGGCAAGGCCGAGGGCGGCGTGCGCCGCCTCGACCTCGCCCTGCGCGGCCGGCTGCTTGGCGCCGGTGAAGCGGTGCTGCGCTTCCGCGCGCCGGCCTCGATCCCGCGCGACGCCACGACCGCGGCCGCGCCGATCGTCCTGGCGCTGCTGCAGCTGGAAGGCGCACACCAGGTGCGCGGCAGCCTCGCCATCGCCGCCCCGCGCAGCTGGGCGCTGGCCAGCGGCGTGCGCAGCGCGCTGGGCGGCGCCGAGGCCGAACAGGTGCGCCGCGAAGGTCCGCTCGCCACTCTCGCCCACGAACTCAAGGAGGACGAGGACCTGCCGCTCGCCTTCACCGTGCTCGGCCCCGCCGCCGGTGTGACCATCATGGCGACGCCGCGCGCCCGCGAGCTCGCCGTGGTGCAGGAGGAAGCGGTCAGCGTCGCCGAGGGCCGCGTGCGCAGCCTGGTCACGCTGCGCGGCGAGGTGCGCTACAGCGCCGCCGCCGCGGTGCACGTGCGCCTGCCCAGCGCGCTCGACGCGCAGGTGGTGTTCGGCGGCGCGCTGCTCGCCGAGCACGTCGCCGGCGCGCGTGAGGGCGGCCTGACCACCTGGGAGCTGCGCTTCCAGGCGCCGGTACTGGGTCCGTTCACCCTGACCATCGACAGCGCCCAGGAACTACCCGTGCTCACCGCCGGCACGTCGGTCACCGTAACCGTGCCAGCCGTGAGCGTGGCCGAGCAAGGCCTGCGCCTGACGCGCGTGTGCGCGGTTGCGCGCACCGGCACCATCGAGGTCACCGCCAGCGCCGAAGGCCTCGACAACGTCGCTGCCGCCGACCTGCCCGCCGGCCTGCAGGGCCAGGGCGTGGTCGCTGGCTTCCAGGGCACCAAGCCCGGCGCGCTCACGCTCGAACTGGTGCGCCACGATCTGGTGGCGATGGCCGACGGCGCCGTCGCCGCCGCGCGCTACACCGCGGTGCTGGGCGACGACCAGGTGCTGCGCGTGCGCGGCGATCTGGTGCTGGCGACGCGCGGGCGCCCGTGGTTGGACCTGCGCCTGCCCGAGGGTGCCGAGCTGCTCGAAGTCGCCGTCGACCGCCGCCAGGGCCGGCCCAGCCGCCGCCCCGACGGCAGCGTGGTGGTGCCGCTGGGCGACGGCAACGGCCTGCGCAGTCAACGCGTCGCCTTCGTCTATGAGCAGCGTCTGGGCGACGGCCGGGTCGGGCGCAGCGGCAGCGCGACCATCGCGCTGCCGCACCTCGGCACCGCGCCACAGGGCGAGAAGGGTGAAAAGGGCGCGCGCCCGCTGCCGGTCGGCCGGGTCGAATGCGTGCTGTTCGTGCCCGACGGCCTCGCGGCCTACGGCTGGTCCGGCGACCTGGAGCGTGTGGCGGCCAGCAGTGACGCGTGGTCGCGGCTGCTTGCCGGAATCGGCGCGACCGTGCAGCCGCGCAGCGCCGGCTTCGCGCCGCTGCCGGGCGGCGACGATGGGCTGACCGTGCCCCTGCCCATCTCCGGCACGCCGCACCAGCTGGTACGTCTTGGTGATGGCGGCAGCGCGCATCTGCGCTGGATCGACCGCGACCTGCTCACCCTGCTCGCGCTCGCCGCGGCGCTGGTTGGCGGCGTGCTGGTGTGGCTGGCGCGGGCGCGCACGGAAGCGGTCGGCGCGCTGACCATCGCCGCGCTGGTGCTCGCGCTGGCCGCTGCCGGCGCGTGGTTCGCGGTGATCGCCGGCTTCGCCCTGGGCGTGGGCGCGGTGGTGCTGCTGCTGCTGGTGCGCGGCATGATGCGCCGCGTCGTGAGTGCGCCCGCCATGCCGGTGGTCGCCCCCGATCCGTGGCTTGAGTCGCCGCGCCCGGCCGCGGTGCCACCCGTGGCGATGCCTGCTGCGGCCGCCGAAAACCCGGACGCCCTCCCCGATGCCAGCGCGCCGGCTGATTCCGACGCGCCACCGGCCCCGGATGCTGAGCCGCCCGCTCTTGGCAAGCGTCCGGACGGCTCCGACGACGACCGGAAGCAGCCGTGAACCGCGCTGCGCACGGCCTTGCGCTGCTCGCCGCGTTGCTGCTTGCCACCAACGCCACGCTACGCGCCGAGGAACGGCCGACCCAGCCCCTGGTGCTGCCGATGGTCGAGCTGCTGCGCCAGCTCGATCCTCAGCGCGAGTGGCAGTTCGTGCCGCTCGCCGACTACCGCGCGCTGGTCGACGCGGCGCACCATGCTGCGGATGCGGCCGTCAGCGCACCGGGCGGCGCCTGGATCGAGCAGGCCACCGTCAGCGGCGAACTGCAGGGCGACCGCGAGCTGCGCTGCACCGCCGAACTCACCGTGGTCAGCGTGGCCGTCAGCGCGACGCGCTGCCCGCTCTTCGCCACCGCTCCGGCCAGCCTCGGCGCGGTCACCATCGATGGCCAGCCCGCGCTCTACGTGCTCGGCGCGGCCCTGGAGCTGGTGGTGCCCGCGCCCGGCCGCCACCACGTGGCGATCGCCTGGGGCACCCGCCTTGCCGACGGCGACGAGCGCGTGCATCGCGGCCAGCTGGTGCTGCCGCTCGCCGCGGGCGCCGACGTGCACCTGCGCGCCACCACGCCGGGCGGTTTCAGCGGATCCGGCGTGATCGAGGAATCCGGCGCATCGCCGGGTTGGCGCATCACCGGCAGCCGCGGTGGCGCGCTCGCGCTTTCCTGGCATCCCGGCCGCCTGTCCGGAAGCGACAGCGCGGTCTTCGGCGTCGAGCAGGCGGTGCAGGTCGCCGTCGTCGACGGCCCATCCTCGTTCCACTGGGTTGCGCGCCTCGCCGCGCGGCGCGGCAGCCTGCCGACCTCGCTCGACTTGGTGCTGCCCGCTGGCTGGACGATGGGCAGTCCCGGCCCGGGCGTGGTCGCGCTGACCGGTCCTGGAACCGCCGCCGATCCCGTGCACCTGACCCTCGATGCGCAGGCGCGCGAGATCGCCTGCGACGGTTTCATCGCCGCCGCCGCGCCGGTCGGCCTGCCGCTGGTGCAGGGGGCCGCCTACCAGGGCGGAACGGTGACGCTCAGCGCCTCCAGCCCGCTCGCCTACACGCTGCCGGGCGGCTGGCTGGCGACACCGGCCACCACCGAGGGCGGCGCAGTAGTGCGCCGCTTCGCACTCGCCGCACCCGACGCGGGCATGCGCGTCGCGCTGCGGCCCGCGGCCGACGGCCTGACCGTCGCCAGCACCGCCAGCGTCGCGATCGGCCCCACAGCGCACGGCGCGCGCCTCACCCAGGTGCTCACCATCTCTGGCGCTGGCCGGCCGCGCTTCGCCTTGCCGCTCCAGCTGCCGGCCGGCTGGCAGCTCACCGCCTTCGCCGCGACACCACCGGGCGCCATCGCCGAGCTCGCGGGCAGTGACGATCCCGGCACGCTGGTGCCGGGTGCCAGCGTCACGGTGCTGCTCACGCCCCGGCCCACGAATGAGTCGGTCACGCTCACGCTGACGCTGAGCGGCGATACGACGGCCGTGCCGGTGCGCCTCGCCGCCATCCCCAGCGCGCAGCGCCTCAGCAGTCGTCTGGTGGTGCTCGCTGCACCGGGGCTGGAGGTCGGCATCACCGCCGGCGGCTGGCGCCTTGCCGAGCGCGCCGTGGCTTTCCCTGCGGACCGCGCCGATCAGGTACGCGCCGAACTGTTCTGCACCGGCAGCACGCCCCCACTGGCCCTCGCGGTCGCGCCGCGTCGCCTCGCCGCCACCGCCGAGGCGGTGTGCTACCTGCTGCCGCGGGGCCCCGACGACACCTGGGCGCGCATCGACCTCCGCCTGCAAGTACAGGAGGGCGAGCTCACCCGCCTGCGCCTCGCCCTGCCGGTCGCTGCCGGCGCGCATCTGCATGCCGAGGATGCGCTGTTCACCGTCACCACGCTCGCCGGCGCAGTGCTGCTGGAAGCGCGCGCACCGTGGCGCGGTGAGCACTTGCTGCGCATCGAAGGTCCGCTCGCACCCGGCGAGGCGGGGCGTCTGCCGCAGCTCACCCTGAGCGCGGGCGCGGAGGGGGCTGACGCGATCGCGGTGCCGCTGCGCCAGATCACCGCGGTGCAGGCGCCCACCGACCTCGATCTCGCGATCGTGCCCGGACGTGCGACGCTGCCGCTCGACGGTGACGAGCTGCCCGCGTGGAGCCGGCCGATCCCCGGTGCGCTGCTGGCGGGCGCCTGGCGCATGCCCGCGGGCGCCGCGCCCGGCACCCTGACCCTGGTCCAGCGCGCCCTGGCCGCGGTACCGGCGGGCTTCATCGACCGCGCCAGTGCGCGCACCCAGGTCTCGGCCGGTGGCGTCTCGACCTGGCTGCGCCTGCGCCTTGCCGCACCGGGCCTGGCCGAGCTGCCACTCGGCCTGCCCGAAGGATCGACCCTGCTCGCCGCGACCATCGACGGCCAGGCGACCGCGGTGCGCCGCCATGGGCACGAGCTGGTGCTGCCGCTGCCCGGCCGCACCCAGGTCGGGATCGTCCTGCTCTACGCGCTGCCCGCCCTACCGGATGCGGACGGCGAACTGGTCCAGCCGCTGCCGCGCCTCGCCGGCCTGCCCATCACCACCTGCAGCTGGCAGGTGGCAATCGATGACCGCTGGCGCGTCATCCCCGTCGCCGCGCCGGACGCACTGCCGCTGACGATGCTCGTCGACGGGTCGCCGCTGCGACCGTGGTTCGCCACCTGGCGCACGCCGGGCGTCGGCAGCGACGTGCCGCCGCCGCCCGGCCTCGGCCAGCAGGCCGGCGACGATGCGCGCCAGCTGGTCGCCGCCGACCCGGCGCCGGCTGCCCCCGGTGAGCCCACGCTCATCCTTGCCGGGCAGCTGCTCGCCGGCGAACGCAGCGGAGACGGCGCCGTGCTGCGCCTGCGTCTCGCCGATCTGGAACGACTGCGCGGCGCCGACCGCACCGGCTGGGCGCTGGCCGCGATGTGCGGCGTCGCGTTGTTCGCGGTGGGCTGGCGCCAGCGCCTGCTGCTCGCTGCGGCGGCGCTGCTCACCGCCTGGGGCCTGCACACGTGGCAGATCGGCGCCGGCCCGCTGCTCGCCCTGGCCGAGGGGCTGCCGGTGGCGCTGCTGGTGCTGCCGCTGCTGCGCTGGCTGCTGCGCCTGGCGACCGCGCGGCGGCCACGCCTGCAGGTCGCGCTTTCGCTCCTGATGGTCGCCGCCTGCTCCACGCACGGCGCCGCCGCCGACAGCGTGCTGATGGGCTACGACCACCTCGATGCTGCCGGCGTACCCATCGCCGTGCGCGTCGCCCTGACCCGTGACCAGCTCACCACGCTGTGGCAGCGCGCGCACGGCGAGACCGCCGCGCCCGCACCGGTATGCGTGCTGGCCACCGGCGCGGCGCGTTATGCCCTCGACGCCGGCAGCACCGCAGTCGAGGTGCTGCTGACCATGCCGGTCGCGGTGCCCGGCGAGTCCTGGCAGGAGGTGCACCTCCCGCTCGGCACCGGCACGGTGCGCAGCGTGCGCGCCGAACGCCTCGGCCGCGTCCTCCCGCCCGCAGAGCTCGCGGCGCGCAGCGCGGGGGGCGTGCTGATCGTCGCCTGCCCCCCGCGCAGCCAGTTCCTGCTGAGCGTCGCTTTCGCGCTACCGCTGCACCCTGAGGCCGCGACCTCGTCCTTCGCACTGCCGGTGCTGCCCACGCACGGCGGCGAGGCGCGCCTACGCCTGCCCTCCGGGTGGACGCCTAGCTGCGCTGGCGGCACCGTCCGCGCGCCGGCCGGCAACGACGGCGAGTGGTTGCTCGACCTGCCCGTTGGCGTCCAGACCCTGGCCTGGCAGCTGCGCCGGACCGAGGCCGAAACCAGCCACGAACTGCACCGCACCCTCGACCAGACGCTGCGCGCCAGCCTCGCGCCGGGCCGCGTGGAATGGGACATCACCCTGCTGCTGGGCGCGCAGGGGGGCACGCTGCGCGAGGCGCGCCTGCATCTGCCGGCCGGCCTGGTCATCACCACGGTCAGCGGCCCGGCGCTGGCCGCATGGCGGCAGGATGGTGCCGACTTGGAAATTTCCTGGAGCGAGCCGCGCACCGGCGCCATCGCCGTTCACGCGCAGGGTCTGCAGCCGCGCAGCGCCGCACCCGGACACGCCCCCGCCGCGTGGTCATGGCCCGGCGCCGAACGCAACACCGGCCGCCTCGACCTGGTCCATGCCAGCGACGAACATTTTCTGCGCCCGGACCAGGCAGAGATCGAACGCGCCGAGCCGCGCCCCGGCGCCGCGCTCGCGGTGCGCTGGTCCGACCATCCGAACGGTCTCGCCATCGCCTGGGAAGCCGCGGTCAACGAGTTGCGCGTGGTGCAGCAGGGCGCGCTGGTCGCGGGCCTCGACCGCCTGCGCGCCACCCTCATCACCACGCTCAGCGGACGCGGCTCATGCGACGCCCTCACCCTGCGCCTGCCCGCGCCCTGGCGTCTCACCGTGCTGCCCGCCGGCGTCACCGCGACCTTCCCCGAGTCCGGCAACGGCCCGGCTGCCAACGCTGATCGCACCGTAACGCTGCGCACCGCCGAGCCGTGGCGCGCCGGCACCAGCGTCACCCTGCAGCTGGAAACCGAACGGGGCGGGCTCGGCGACACCTTCAGCGTCCCCGACGGGACTCCCACCGATCCCGCCCTGGTCCTCGATCGCCAGGAGTGGCTGTTCGGTGACGCGGGCGACCGCCGTCTGCGCCTCGAGGATGCCGGGCGCTTCACCCCGCTCTCCATCGAGGCGCTGGCCAGCGTGCTCGCCGCGCAAGGCGTCGCGCTGCGCCCGGGCGAATCCTGGCGCAGCGCCTGCGAGCGTCGCAGCGGCCCCGCGCCGCTGCTGTCGCTGCGCGCCGACAGCACGGTGGTGCAGGTCATCGCCAGCCATTACCTGGTCATCGGCCAGGAGCAGGTGCGCTGGTGGGCGCGCCTCGCCTGGCGCATCGACCAGGGCGCACTGCAGGAACTGCGCTGCACCCTGCCCACGGGCGCGCGCCTGGTGGCACTGCACGCCGCCGACCTCGGCTCCTGGCGCATGGAGGGGGCCGAGCTGATCGCAACCCTGGCCGCGCCGGCACGCCGCGCGGTCGCCCTCGACCTGTCGCTGGAAGTGCCGCTCGCCGACGCCGGCCACCTGATGGCCCTGGCCACGCCCGCCGGCCAGGCGCTCAGCGCGCAGACCGTCGCGGTGGTCGAAGAGGACGAGCTCGGCCTGCTCCACCTCGACCCCGACGGCCTCGAGCCGATCGCCAGCGCCGAGCTCGCCGGCAACCTCCCCGACGGCGTCGATGCCGCGCGCGTGCAGCAGCGTTGGCGCGCCGCGCGCCCGGGCTGGAGCCTGGGCATCGCGCGCGAGGCGGCCACCGCCAGCGGCGGCGCTGACGGCGTCGCCACCCTGGTCGACGTGCTCAGCGTCATCGCCCCCGACGGCGAACTGCGCTCACGCGCCACCTGGCACGTGCTCAACCGCACGCGCCAGGTCCTTGCCCTGCACGTGCCGTCCGGCCTTGCCCTGTGGGAAGCGCGCGTCGATGGCGCCGTGGTGCGGCCGCGCCTCGCCGACGCCACCGCGCGCGCCGGCGCCGCCGACGCCGGTCAGGAACTGCTGCTACCGGTGCGCACCCTGCGCCCCGGCGAGGCCACGCTGCGCATCGAGCTGACCTGGCGCCAGCAGGTCGCCGACACCGCGCGCTTCCGGCCCGGGGCGCCCCTGCTCGGCGAGCTGCGCATCATGCAGACGCTGTGGCGCTTCGTGCCACCGCCCGGACACGCGCTGACGCGCCGCGACGGCACCCTTGCCGAAATCCCCGCCACGCACGCCGCCGCACAGCGCGTACGCCGCGTCATTGAAGACCTCAAGCGCCTGCGCGGCGTGGGCACGCTCAGCGACAGCGGCGTGCAACGCCTGCACGCGCAGCTCGAGGTCCTCGACCTCGAGCTCGACGACTATCTGGTCGACCTCAAGGGCCTGGGCGGCGAGGACGCCGACCTCAGCGCCGCGGCGGCGAGCGCGCGCACTCCCGAAGCGGCGGGCGAAGCCAAGGCCGCGATCGCCGACGTGGTCAGCAACCGGCGCGACATCCAGAGCGACCTGCAGCGCCTCGACGCACTCGCCGGCACGCGCGCCGGCCGGCGCAAGGCCCTCGGACTGTGGAATGGTGTGCAGACCTGGAACGGCCGGCAGGTGCTCGCTCCCGCCCAGCTCGCCGACTACCTGACGCGCCTCGACGACGGCGACCTGCCCTGGCAGTCCGCGCAGCCCCTGGCCGGCGGCGCGGCCCTCGGCGCAGGCGAACCGGCCCCCGGCCACCGCGCCAGCGCCACCGCCAGCCTGCTCGGCATCGACCTCATCCCGCCCACGGACGGCGAGGGGCTGGTGCTGCGCGGACAGGGCAGCGATCTGCAGGTGGAGTTGGCGCTGACGCGTGAGCCGGCGGCGCGCTGGCCGTGGTTGGCGCTGGTGGGTGGTGCGCTGCTGGCGGGCGCGACGCTGCTGGTGCGACGCCGCTGAATGCGGCCGCGCCGGGCCGCCTCAGGATTCATCGTCCACACCTACCTGCCGACCACCATCGCCCCGAGCGGCGCGACCGGTGCGTGCTCCACGCGTCCGATCGCGAACGGCGATTCACGGACGAAGATACCGGTCGGCGTCTTGTACCGCCGGTCGGTGGTACCGTCGCTGCCGAAGGTCGTCCAACCGGTTGTCGCGATGCCGGTGAAGCGCACGATGCGGCTGTTGCCGGTGTCCGCGACGTAGGTGCGGCCGGAGTGGCTGGTGTAGACTCCAACCGGCTGTGCAAACTCGCCGACGGCCGACCCCGCGGTGGGACCGCCCAGGAACTGGAAATTGGTGCCGTCGATGTCGTCCATGCGCACGATGCGGTTGTTGCCGGTGTCTGCGACGAAGATGTGGAAGCTGCCGTCGACGCAGATCCCGCCGGGCGCGTTGAACTGGTTGATGCCGCTTCCGGAAACTCCGAAGGGCGTGAATCCGCTGCCCGAGACATCCCTGGTCATGTTGGTGATCGCCACGATGCGGTTGTTGCCGGTGTCTGCGACGTAGACCTTGGAATTGACGTCTACGAAGATGCCTGATGGCGAGCTGAACTGCAGAGTCGTCGAACCGAGCGGCGGAAACACCACCGGGTTGGTGTCGCTGACGCCGCTCATGCGCAGGATGCGGTTGTTGCCGGTGTCGGCGATGTAGATGTTGCCGTCGGCACCGATGCACATGCCGCGCGGGTTGGATAGTTGCGGCCCGCCATTGGTGAAGGAGCTCGAAGTGGCAAAGCCCGCGACACCGCCCGAATCGTTCATCTGCACCACCCGGTTGCGCGCGGCGTCGAGGTGGAAGATGTGAAACGACGCATCGCGGCACACTGCCACGGGCTCACTAAACAGGTCGGCACTGCCCGGGCCGCCCTTGGAGGTGGCCACCCAATTCGTCCCGACCATGTCATCGAAGAAGGACAGCCGATGGTTGGTGCCATTCGCGGTGATCTCGTTCCCAACCGCCCCATCCGCCACGTCGATGCCGATATCGGTGCCCAGCGTGACCGTCCCGGTGGCGATGGTGATGACCAGCGTACCGCTGCCGGACTTGCCGGCGAAGGTCCCAGCCGTCACCGTGACCGTGGTCGTTCCGGCCGCGGTCGGCGTCCCCGAGATCACCCCGGTCGTGGGGGCGATCGCCAGACCAGCCGGCAGGGGGGTGGCGGGATCGACGCCAAACGCCGAGGGGCTGTTGGTGGCCGTCACCGTGAAGGTGAACGGAACCCCCACCTGCCCGGTGGCCGTACTGGCACTGGTGATGACCGGGTTGTCTTTCTTCGTGCAGCCGACCTGCAGCAGCAGGGCGAGCAGGCAACCGAGGAAGACAAGCTGGGCGCGGAGGGTGATCATGATCGCAGTCTAACGTGGTCCTAGGGGGTTGGCCATGGGGCGGCGAGGGGGGCGGCGGAGGCGAGCGGCACGCGCTGATGCTGCTCCAACCGGCCGATCATGCCGCACCACAAAGCAAGGCACGGCAAGCCGTAACGCAGGTGCATCCGGATCCCCGATTCTCGACGCGTTCCGCCACTGCGACTGACACGCAACATCCACCTCCATCATGCCGGCGTCCGCGCCGACCAACGCATCGGCCCTCTGCCCGCGGGGCGCACCCCGGTCTGGACGCGGCCGGCCTGGCTTCCATAAACGAGCCACCGCGCACCTGGCGGAATGGCGCACAGCGAGGCCTCGCAGCCCCGGCCGCGCCCACGGAAGGGCCTGTAGCTCAACGGTTAGAGCAGGCGACTCATAATCGCTCGGTTCTGGGTTCAAATCCCGGCAGGCCCACCAATCTTCCGCTTCGCAATGCCTCAGATCGCCACATCTCAGGGCCGGTGCGGTCGCCGGGACTGCACGCTTCCCAAACGCAGCACGCGCCACCTTTACGCCTCCTCTGCCCTTCGTCTGGAACGCTCCCGCAACCATGGCGTCATGCGTTCCTGCGCGTACGCTCCCTCAACCATGCTCCGACTCCTGCTCCTGCTCGTCTGGGTCGCCAGCGCAAACGCGCAAGAAGCGGACAATTCCAGTCCAACGATCCTGGCCCAGCTCCAGTCCCTGATCCCCGCCGGCTGGGATGCGCCGCCCGCGGTGATTCCCACCGACCAGGACGGCTGGCCGTTGCTGGAGGAGGTGGGCGGCGTGTTCCCGTGGCTTTCGGCCGACGACCCGCGCGCGCGGCTATTGGGGGAGTTCTCCCGCCATGCAGGGCGGACGAGCGATGACGAGGCGCAGATCATAGGTGCCTGGCTGAACGAACAGGACTGGCGCCTTCGCCAGATCCGCGCCGCCGTCGCCAAGCCGGGATTCAACCGCCCGATCGACGATAGGGGGGCAGACGATCCGCACCTGCGCGTGAGCGCTAACGCTGGCGGCCTGCTGCTGATCAGCGCGGATTACCACAACCTTCGCCACGAGGACGCCGCCGCGTGGTCCGATGCCGGGTGCTGCTGACGCTGTCCGAACGCCTGGCCGTTTCCGCGCGCACCGCCGGCGATGATGTCCAGGCTGCGAACCTGGGCATCGCCGCCTGCGTTCTGATGAGCCATCTGGCGACCGTGCGCCCCAACGCGCAGCACATCGTCGCCGCGTGCCAAGCGCTCGGTCCCGACCGCGCCGTCGCGATGGGCCGGATGGTCCAGCGTCTGACCGCATCCACCGCGGCGCTGCGTACGATCGCCGACCTGCCCGAGGACGGCGATGCCATGGCGACCACGCTCGCCGACAGGTGCGTCTTCGATCGGCTCGCCGTCGCCGGCCGCCTCGTCACACCCAATGATGCCCAGCGCTTCACCCGCGAGGCGGCGGCCGCCAAGCGCGACCACCCCGAGATCATGCTGCTCGCCGGTCACGCGCAGGTCCTCGACCGCGCCTCGACCATCCGCGAGCGCGTCGAACTGGCCAAGGCGCTGGCTGCCCAACCCGACCCGGCGACTTGGGTCGAGATCAAGGCCCTCTTCATGCAGTCAGACATTCCTAACTGGCGGCAGCACGTCGGCCTGGCGATCAGGATCTTCGATGATCTTGCAGCCGCTCACCACGTTGCCCCCGAGGACCACGAACGCCTCATCTCCGACACCACCCAGCTCGTGGAAGCAGACGCCAATCCGATAGGGATGGTCCTGAACGCAAAATGGGCAGACGACGAACTCCAGACCGGGTTGATCCTCGCCTTCCGGCTCGAGGCCTGCCGCCGCCTGACCAGACTTGCCTTCGCCATCGCCCTGATCCGCTCGCGCAACAGCGGAGCCTGGCCTGAGACCGACGACGACATCCGCATCCCGGGTCTGCTCGACGCCATCCCCATAGATCCATTCGCTGGATTGCCCCTTCATTACGATCGCAATTCCCGCGCTATCTGGTCGACAGGCCCAGATCTCACCGATGACCACGCCCACCACACCCGGGATGTGGTCATGTCTTTGCAAGCCTGGCCTTGAGCTGAGCAGTTCGGATCCACGGATCTCGCCAGCCTATCCAGTGGAGGGGTCATTTAATGCGGTCCCATAATCGTATCCCTGCGATGTGGTGGGCGCCTCGTATCCAGCCATAGAGCGCACCGTGCCGCCCCGCGACGCGCCTTCGCGATTTTTCGCTCAACCGTCGCCTTTCCAGCCAGTTCACATCCATCACTTATAATGTCCGATAATATATATTATGTAAGATTTATATATACCCAAGATGCCAATTTAAAAGCCCTTACGACGATTGTGGAGTTCGTGACTAGGGTTGGCGCGTTGGAACCCTGTGGCTCCAGCCGTCGTTGCATGCCCATGCGTCGTGGACGGCGGGCAGTGACGAGTAGTCGCTCACCTGAGCGCCGTGTCGTCGGCGAGCGTCAGGCCTGCCGCTTGAAGCGAACAAAACTGGGCGACGGGTGATGCGTATGCTCCGTGCTCGATCTCAGGAGCGGCGCTGCCCTAAAAATCAATCGCGACCATGCAGCATGGGCGAGGAGGCACCGTAGTGAATTGCGACAAGTCCAATCACGTTGTCGGGGCGGCGGTCATCCAGCAGGCAGCCACATTCCGCTGGGTCTCGTGTACTGCAGCACGCCAGCTGGGTGCAACGGATCTTGCAGCGAAAAGGGGTCTAACGCGCCGCTCCCGAATACCCCAGTACGATGACCCGCGGCGCCTTGACGTCCTGACCTGCTGGGATCGCGTTCGCCTGCCGGATCCAGGCCGGATCCAGGCCGCTGCGCTGCGCGATGGTGGCGATGCTGTCCCCCGGCTTGAGGCTGTACCAATAGAGCTTGGTCGGAATTTTGATGTGGGATCCCGGCACGATGTCATCGCGATCGCCGATGATGGCATCGCCCTTGTCGGAGCGGTCCGGTACCCAGATGAAATGTCCAGGACGGACGTCCTCCCCATCGAGGACGCGCATGCATTCCTGGTAGTCGCTGGCGGTCACGCCGAAGCGCTTGGAGATTGATGCCCGCGTATCGCCATCGCGGACCAGGTAGCCGGACAGCGGCGTGCTCAGCAGGCCATCGTCACGGGATGCGGAGTCGTCGCGGGCACAAGCGGCGGCGATGATCACCAACGCAAGTAGGGAGATGAGTCGCATGGTACTAGAGTGTGCGTTTATCCGTGCCGGCAAGCGCCGGGGCGATGCAAGTGGATGGCCGCCAGATGCAAGTGGATGGCCGCCAGCGGCGCACCGGCCCCAAGAGGTTGGGATTCCGATGACCATGTACACCTCGCTGCGGGCGCGTCGTGCAGAGCGACTCAGCGCGCCCCTTCCGCCTCCGCCGTGCTCGCCGGCAGAAAGCGCCACAACGAACGGATCCAGCGCACCAGGTCGGCCCGGTTGGTGGGTTTTACCATGAAATCGCTGATGCCCCAGCTCTCGCACGTGGCCTGATCCTCGCTGCGTTGCGAGCCGGTGAGCACCGCGATCGGGATGTCGCGCGGCGAGTACGCGGCACGAATGATGCGAAGGAAGGACGCGCCCGAGATGCCGGGAAGCCCGAGATCGAGCACGATCAAACTGGGCAGGCGCGCCCCGGTCAGCGTCGGGTCGCGCTGGTTGGAGAGGTAGTGCACTGCCTCGGTCGCGGTGGCGGCGGTAATCAGCGACGCCTGGAGCCGGCTCGCGGCCAGGGCGTCGGCGAACATGGTGCGATCGTCGAGGCGGTCTTCGATAAGCAGGATGACGGGCAGCAGCATGGTTCACCTCAATCGGGTGGTGGCGTGCATGCGCGTCGGATTAAGTCCTGCTCTCAGCAAGTCCAGCGCCCGTACGAGATTGTTGGGCACACTTTTCTCAGGGAGACGACCGGCGAGGATCACGAGGAGAAAAGCGGCCGCAGGAGGGACGATGCTGGGCAGACCGAAGCCGATACAGCCACCGTCATCAGTGGGGTGACTTCACCCGACCCCCCTCGCTACACGTCCTTCCGCCCCCCGCCATCACCGTCCACTCCACCTCTTCGTTCACCCAGGCTTCGCGAGCATCCTCGCCAGGTTCGCGCGTTCCCACGCCAGGGCTTCATCCAGGCGCGGGAACCCGCGTTCCCAGCCGCGGAAGCGCGCGCTATGCGGAGGTTCGCCGCGCAGCGGCGCGCAGTGCTGGGCGTGATGGCACAGTTCGTGGTGGAGGACGTGCTCGACGAAGACCCGGCTGACCCACGGCTGGTCGAGCCGTGGGTTGATCAGGATCAGTGGTTGCGGGCGGCGTCGGTAGCTGCCAAAGCGGATGTGCGAGAGCGCGCGCCGGGCACTGGCGCGCGCCCATGCGATCGCTGGGCGCGGAAGGTGCGCGAACCAGCTGCCGTGGACGTGGTCGAAGAGCCCGGTCAGGTCGAGCGGGCCGTCGAGCGGCTCGAGCGCGAAGGGCTGCAGGGCGGCCACCACGGGATCGGCCAGGCGCTGCCCCGCCCACACCACCTGCATCGCTGCCGTCAGCCCGGGGCAGCGCGCGCGCCCATTACGAGCGACCCACTCCGGCAGTTCGGCGAGCGCGGCGGGATGGTCGAGCATGCCGACGTGCAGGCTGACCACGCTCCCGCCTGCGCGGCCGCGCAGGCTGAGCATGGTGCTGCGGTTTCGGTTCAGGCGCAGGCGGCTGCCCGGCACGCGGGCACAGAGCGCGGCGGCGAGCCCGAGCATGGCGGCGGTGCGCTGCCCATCGCCGGCGACCAGGCGGCGCCCGCCGATCGCCGCTGGCGCGACGGTCGCCGGGAACGCCAGCGGCGCGCGGCGCAGCCAGCCCAACAGGTCGCCTGCGGTGCTCATGCCCCCCTCACGCGAACAGCCGCGTCCCGACGCGGATGTCGGTGGCACCCTCCGCGATGGCGAGGCGAAAATCCTGCGACATGCCCATGCTCAGGCGCGCCAGACCGAGTTCGCCCGCGAGGACGCGCAGGGCAGCGAATGCGGCGCGGATCTCCCCCTCCGCAACCCCCTCTGGTGCCATCGTCATCAAGCCCACCGGGTCGAGCGCGGACTCGGCGCGCACCGCGGCGACGAAGCCCGCAACCTCGCCTGGAGCCAGGCCGGCCTTGCTGACCTCGCCCGCGGTATTGACCTGGATGAACACCGGCAGGCGCCGGCCGTGCGCGGTGCAGGCGCGGGCCAAACGCCCGATGTGGTCCGTTGCGCACAGGCTGTGCAGCACTGCACAGTCAGCGGCGACGCCGGCAAGTTGGCGGCCCTGGACGCGACCGATGGCGTGGAAGCGGGCGCCCAGCGGCGCGTGCAGAAGCATCTCTGCAAGATGCTCCAGGCGGTTCTCGCCAAAGTCGGCGATGCCGGCGGCGGCGAGTGCGGCCAGCACCTCGGGCCCCTGACTCTTGGTCACCGCGATCAGCCGCACCGAGGCCGCATCGCGGCCAGAGTGCACGCAGGCCGCAGCGATCTCGCTGCGCACCGCGGCGACGTTGGCCACGATGCGCGCGACAAGGTCCGGGGGGCAGGCCAGCATGGTACGACGTTCAGGGGCTTAGGAGGCAATGCAATGCCTCCGCATCCGGGGATTCCGCGCGTAGCCGGAACGGGCTCGGGAGGGTCGGGGACGCTGATGGCTGATGGCTGATGGCTCCGTATCCGTCGTGGATCGCTCTGGTCTGCAACGCAGACCTTGTCATCACTATCCTGATGCCGGCGCACCGCGCCGGCTTCAGGATCAGCCATCAGCCATCAGCCATCAGCCATCAGCCCCCCCTACGGCACCGGGTCCTTGCGCGGCTTCGCCACCTGCTTCTTCGGCTTGGGTGCCGGCTGGGGGTCGGCAGCGGGATCGGGCTCGCTGGTGGCGGTGTCGGACTGGCCACCCGCCTCGGGGTCATCGGGCAGTGCGATCTTCTCGCCGGTCGCCCAGGTCCGCCAGGCGGCGATGCCCTTGCCACGCTCCTCGTCACTGCCGCGCGAGTCGTAGCCGACATCCTTTTTGGAGATGGTCTTGAGCAGATTGTTGCTCTTGCGGCGTACGATCGCGTCGGGTGAGGCCAGGCCGCCGATCAGCACGGGCACGGCCTCCTTGCCCTTGCCGAGCAAATTGGATTCCGCGGTCTGCGCGACGTTGCCCTCGATGCTCGAAAGCTGGACCACCCACACCGTGGCAGGATCGACCGGCCCGCTGGCCGCCTTGGCCTGGGCCTCCTTGGCCTCGCTGGGGTCGAGCGGGAAGATGAACGACGATCCCTTTTCCTTCCACCACTTCTCGAGCTGCGCAACGATCTTGCCCTTGGTGTCAGCGGGCATCTCGACGTCGTACGACCAGTCGCTGTTGCTCAGGCGCGAGATCATCGAGATAGCGTCGGCGTTCACCGCGTGGTCGTCGACCTTGAGCAATTTGATGAGTACCGGCACGATGGCCTTGTCCTTGAGGTCGTAGAGGCCTTTGGCTGCCTCGATGGCGATCTTGGGGTCGGCGTTGCGCAGCTGCTCCGCCAGCACCGTCTGCTCCGAAGTATCGTGATTGAGGTCCCACCAGGCCTTGACCCGGGCAGCGGTCAGGCCGTCCTTGGGTAGCAGCGTGATCTGCTGGGCGCCGCCGGTCGCGGCGCGACGCACGCCCTCGTTGGCGTGGTCCATCAATTCGATCAGGCGCGGCACCACGCGGCGGTCGCGGAAGTAGGCGACGGTATAGGCGAAAGTCTCGAGGTCCTCGGGATCGGTGACGCGTGCGCTGGCCGCGACCATAAAGCCGAGCAGCGGACGCACCGCACGCAGCTGGTGCTTCTTGATCAGCTCAAGGACGATCTGGCAGGGACCGTAGAGGTCCGTGAAGTCGTCGCGCAGCAGGGCGGCACACAGGCACGGCACCGCCGCCGGGCGGCAGTCCTCGCGCATTAGGGTGCGCACCGCCGAGTCCATATCGTCGCTGTCGTTGCGCGCGCGGTTCATGCGCTCGACCTGGCCCTTCACGAAATCGCTGCCGTCGGGGATCTTCGGCGGCTTGAGGTCCCACTGGATCTGCTGCGCGGTCGGGCCGGGTCCAGCGGCGTGGCGTTCCGGGGACGAGCTACCGGGCTTGTCGCCCTTGGCGTGGCCGGCGCCGGCGGGGCCGTTGGCCGCCACCCAGCGCTCGCCGACGCGCACCTGGCCCATCTTGGCCCGCGCCGCCTCGTGGTCCTTGTCCAACTCGATGACCTTGCCGTACAGCTGGCGCGCCCGGGTCGGCTTGTTGTGGCCCTCGCACCATTCGGCAAATGCATAGACCGAGTCGGCGTTGCCCATGTCGGTGCGCTTCTGGACATCCTCCATGGACTCCTCGGCGGCGGCCATGGCGATGGTCATCAGGATCAGGATTAGGACACGGAACATAAGCGGGCTCCGAGGCGGGCGGCGGCGCGGACGGCGGTAGGCAAGGCACCAGGATACAGGGTGAACGCAGGATACCGAGAATGGATTGCCTGTATCCGTCGTTCTTGTCGCGCAGCGTATGCAACCCCTTGCTGCTGGGTGACACGGAGCAGCCCTCGGCAGGCGCCGGAGCCGTGGCGTAAAGGCCTTTGTGCCGCCGGAGATGCCAGCTATCGTCGACTCCCCGGGCGCCCCGGAAGCGCGCCCTCCTGGACCCTGCACAAGGAACCGCATGCCCATTCCGTATGTCATTGAGAAGGATTCCCGCGGCGAGCGCAGCTACGACATCTACAGCCGGCTGCTCAAGGACCGCATCATCTTCCTTGGTGAGGTCATCGACGACTACGTCGCCAACGTGGTGATCGCCCAGCTGCTCTTCCTGCAGAGCCAGAAGCGCGATGCTGACATCACCTTGTACATCAACAGCCCGGGCGGTTCGGTGACCGCAGGCTTCGCGATCTTCGACACCATGGCCTACCTGACCTGCGACGTGGCCACGGTGTGCATCGGCCAGGCCGCCAGCATGGGCGCCTTCCTGCTCGCCTCGGGCACCAAGGGCAAGCGCTTCGCCCTGCCCCACAGCCGCATCATGATCCACCAGCCGATGGGCGGCACCCAGGGCCAGGCCAGCGACATTGAGATCCAGGCCAAGGAGCTGATCCGCATGAAGAAGGAGCTCGGCCGCATCCTCGCCGAGAAGACCGGCAAGCCGATCGAGAAGGTCACCAAGGACAGCGAGCGCGACTTCTTCATGAGCGCGGAAGAAGCCTGCGCCTACGGTCTCATCGACCGCGTCGTCTCGAAGCCCGTCTCGACCTGAACCGGGCCGGAGCGGCGGCCGCACCCTCGTGGCCTGCCGCACCGCCTCCCGCTCTCCCGCCTCAACTGGCCGTTAATTGCGAAGGGACGCCCGATGGTGATCAAGAACAAGTCCAAGGATGGCGGCGACAAGGGCAGCGAGACCTGCAGCTTCTGCGGTCGTTCCAGCGACCAGGTCGACCGCCTCATCAACGGCCCGCCCGGCGTGTCCATCTGCAACGAGTGCGTTGAGGTCTGCTCGACCCTGCTGCGCGACAACCAGCGCGGCAAGAAGGGCGCCACCGGCGACCTGCCCAAGCTGGCCAAGAGCCACACGCCGACCGAGATCAAGGCCCACCTTGACCAATACATCATCGGCCAGGAGCAGGCCAAGCGCACCATCGCGGTGGCGGTGTACAACCACTACAAGCGCCTGCGCGCAAATCTTGCCGGCGGGGCGCAGAGCGGCGGCATCGAGCTCGAGAAGTCCAACATTCTGATGCTCGGCCCGACCGGCAGCGGCAAGACCGCGATCGCCAAGTGCCTGGCCAAGCTGCTCAACGTGCCCTTCGCCATCGGCGACGCGACCACCCTGACCGAGGCCGGCTACGTCGGCGAGGACGTTGAGAACCTCATCTTGCGCCTGCTGCAGAACGCCAACTTCGAAGTGCCGCGCGCCGAGATGGGCATCGTCTACATCGACGAGATCGACAAGATCGGCCGCTCCGGCGGCAACGTCTCGATCACCCGTGATGTCTCGGGCGAGGGCGTGCAGCAGGCCCTGCTCAAGCTCGTCGAAGGCACCGTCGCCAACGTTCCGCCGGGCGGCGGGCGCAAGCACCCCGAGCAGAAGTACATCCAGGTCAACACTGAGAACATCCTGTTCATCTGCGGTGGCGCCGTCTCCGGCCTGCCTGAGATCATCGGGCGCCGCATGGGCGACAAGCGCGTCGGCTTCCGCACTGAGCCCGGCGCCGAAGAGGGTGCCGACCTCAGCGAGGACGAACGCCTGCTCGCCCAGGTCACGCCCGAGGACCTGGTCAACTTCGGCATGATCCCCGAATTCATCGGCCGCCTGCCCGTGACGGTGGCGCTCCAGCCGCTGAGTGAGGAGGCGCTGATGAGCATCCTCACCCAGCCCAAGAACGCCCTGGTCAAGCAGTACCAGGCGCTGTTCGCGATGGAGGGCGCCGAGCTGACTTTCAGCGAGGACGCCCTGCGCGCCGTCGCCAAGCGCGCCCAGGAGCGCAAGACCGGCGCACGCGCCCTGCGCGCGATCCTGGAAGAGGTCATGCTCGACATGATGTTCGACCTGCCGCAGCGCGTGAAGTTCCAGAAGAGCTTCGTAGTCGACGCCAGCGTGGTCGAGGGCAAGCGCAGCATCTACGCCACCCCGGCCGGCGATGCAGCCAAGGAGACGGCCTGACCAGCCGTCTGACGCGGGCGCCCGCCAGCGCCGCAACGGATTCGACCATCGCCGCGACGGTCTGCAGGGAGCCCCCGGAGTTGCCCAAACATTGAGCAGGACGGACCGTCGACGGGCCTTCCCTGTCGAGGACCTGGTCAGGCTCAACGCCCCCCTGAGACACCGCGCGCAACGGCTGTTTGACCTCACGCGGGTTTGCCGACAACACGGGACCGCACGAGCGGTTGTATACAGAGCCCGCGCCGCATCCTGCCCGTCCTCTGGACCAGCCCATGCCCGTCTTCCCCCAGCAGTTCGCCGTCCCCTACCGCTTCGACGTGCACTTCACCCGTGACGTCTTCGCCGGCGACAACGATACCCTCGCCCAGGTCATGCAGCCCCGCAGCGGCGGCCGTCCGGCGCGCGCCCTGGTCTACATCGACGCGGGGACGGTTAAGGCCCACCCCAAGCTGGTGCAGCGCATCCACGCCTGGTTCACCGCCTACGAGTCGCGCGGCGTGCAGCTCGCCGCCTCGCCCGAGGTGGTCACCGGCGGCGAGGCCCTCAAGGGTGAGCTGGCGATCCTCGACAAGGTCGGGCGCGAGGCCTTCGACAACGGCATCTGCCGCCACTCCTATGTCATCATCATCGGCGGCGGCGCGGTACTCGACGCGGTCGGCTTCGCCGCCTCGCTGGTCCACCGCGGCATCCGCCAGATCCGCCTGCCGACCACCGTGCTCGGCCAGTGCGATGCCGGCCTGGGCGTGAAGAACGGGGTCAACCGTTTCGGCTCGAAGAACTTCTACGGCACCTTCACCCCGCCCTTTGCGATCATCAACGACGCGCGCTTCCTTGAATCGCTCGACGACCGCTCGTGGCGCGCCGGCATCGCCGAGGCGGTCAAGGTCGCGACCATCAAGGACGCGGTCTTCCTCGACCGCCTGACCACAGACGCCGCGCAGCTGCGCGCCCGCGACCTGCCGACCATGGAATACCTGGTCCAGCGCTGCGCCCTGATCCATCTCGAGCACATCACCACCGCCGGCGACCCCTTCGAGCAAGGCAGTTCGCGCCCGCTCGACTACGGCCACTGGTCGGCGCACCGCATGGAGGTGCTGTCGCAGCACCGCCTGCTGCACGGCGAGGCGGTCGCGATCGGCGTCGCCATCGACACCCTGTACGCGGTCGAGCTCGGCCGCATCACCCGCTCCGAGGCCGACCAGGTGCTGGGCATCCTGACCACCGTCGGCTTCCGTCTGTGGGACGAGGTCCTCGAACTGCGCGACTCGTGCGGCAAGCGCGCCGTGCTGGCTGGGCTGGCGCAGTTCCGCGAGCACCTCGGCGGCGAGCTGACCCTGGCCATGCCGCTGGGCCTGGGCAAGCGCAGCGACATCTACGAGTTCGACGAGGCGCTGTTCGAGCGCGCCCTGGCCCAGCTGCGCCGCTTCCGCCCGCAGCCGGTGGGACAGCCGACCGCCAAGGGCTGAGTACCCGGACAGCATCTTAGCAATCCTCCTCATTGAGAGGATAGAACTGCCAAGACGCCAAGGGACGGGCCACCGGGCCTCTGCGTATCTCCTGCGAGTCTTGGCGGCTTGGCGGCTCTACCCTCCCATCCCCTTTCGTCGGCCTGCCCAACCCATGAGCTGCCTCGTGCCCCGGGAGATGACGGTTGTCCCTGGAATTTTTCCCGTAATTTTCCTGGTCGTCCTGCCATCCTTCCCGGACGAGGCGCGCCGATGACCACTGCAATGCTCCGCATCCTGGCTCTTGGCGGACTGTCCGCCCTGGTTCTCAGCCTGGGCGCCGCAGAAAGCGTGTCCGAGCGCATCGACCAGGCGGCCAAGGCCTTCGAGGACGGGCAGGACCGCGAGTTCAAAAGCATCAGCGAGAGCCTCGACCGCTGGCGCGCGGCCAAGCGCGTCACGGCACAGCGCGAGCTGCTCGACCTGTTCGACAAGGCCAGCGCCGCCGACAAGCCCTTCGTCGCCTACCACCTGCTCAGCCTGGCACCGCGCCACAAGGCGGCGCGCGAGCTGTTCGCCAAGGCCAACCAGCCGGCCCCCTTCACCGAGTCCGGCGCACCGGTCGCCGGTGCGGTGGTGCCGCTCTGCCAGGATGCTGCGACCATCGCCAAGGTCGACGCCCTCGAAAATCCGCCCTTCAGCGAGGTCGCCAAGGCGGTGTCGCCGAAGGGCGGCGTGATTGGTGGGGTCAAGATCTACTGGGACAACCAGTTCAAGGCGCTCGGCACGCTGCGCACCACGCTCGGCGCCTACGCGGCCAAGGGGCAGGAAACCCTCGTCTACCCGATGCTGGCCTACTACTGGCCCGACGCCAAGGAGGTGGTGGCCTTCTACCGCGGGCAGAACAAGGCGGTGCCGCGCCAGCGCGAATGGCTGCCGCCGCTCGACCGTTATTTGCTCGAGCACGAACTGGCCGGCATCGACTGCCTGGACAAGCGCTTCAAGCCCGAAGCCGGCGGCACCCCACAGGTGAACGGCGGTGTCGCCAACTTCTCCGGCACCACCGCGTGGCGCTTTCCGCAGAATCTGCGCAATTGCCGCATTGAGGGTGTCTTCACAATCGCCGCCGCCGAGCAGCGCTTCACCATCGCCGACGCCGGCGGGCGCGGCGTCACGCTCGCCGTAGCCGGGCGCCACCTGCACTTGAGCGAAGGCGGCGGTCTCGACGCCACCACCGACCTCGACCGCGACATCGCCAACCTGCCCATGCAGCTGGAAGTGCGCGGCAAGCTGGCGGTGGCGCGCGTCGCCGGCGTGGCGGTGCTGAGCGGCGAGCTGGGCAGCGAGCACGCGTGGCGCACCGCCACGGTCACCGCCAGCGACCTGACCGCGACCGTCCTGCGCGTGCGCTACCTCGGTGAGGTCCCCGAAGGTCGCGACGATCTGGTCGCCGCCAAGCCGGTCAAGCCCGCCACCGACCCGTGGGTCGCCGAACGCGACAAGCAGCTCGACAAGCCGGTCACCTTCCGCTTCGAGGACACCAGCGTGGAAGAGGTCGCCGCGCTGCTCGCCAAACTCGGCGGCGCGCCAATCACCTTCGACGACAAGGCCGACCCCCTCAAGAGCCTGCCGGTGACGTTCTCGGGCACCGACATGAAGCTGCGCGCGGCCCTCGACTGGCTCGGCCGTGTGAGCGACCTGAGCTATGTGCCGACTGCGGAAGGCATCACGCTGACGTGGAAGAAATGAGCGCTGTCTAGAGCTTGTTCCAGGTCGCCTGTATGGCTTCGCCGCACCTCACCTTGTGGACGAATCCTGAAGCATAACATCGCGCTCGTGGCGACATGAATAGGCAGATTACGGGACATGCGCTGCTTATCGTCGCCCTGGTGCTGACCTTTACCACAGATCGGCTGGTCGCCATTCCCCCGCTGCTCGCGATTTGGGTTGCCTGGTTGGTCTTTCGGAGGCGCGCGCAGGGCAGCTTGGTCTTTTCGGCCGTTGCAGTGGCATTGTTCCTAGCCGCGAATCTGCAGCCCTACGACTTTCGTTTTAACGGCTTTCAAGATGAACCCAGAGTTGTCGCGATCCGCTATGGTTACCCTGGGCAGGAGACCTTACGCATGGCCAAGCGTGGCGATGTTTGCCTGGGCGGCTGCCGCGTGTCGTGGAATGCTCCGCGCTACTTCGTGATCTGGTGAGACTCTGATCCGAGAGCAGCGGCCAATGCCGCAACGGTTGGCCACGCTTTAGGAACGGTAACGCCGCCTGCGCCGACGCACCCTTGGCGGCCGCGGGGTGTTGCTGCGCGGGCTTCGCGGCGGCATGGCGATGATCTCGTCGACGCGCTTGGCGACCTCGTCAGCGTTCTCGGGGCGGTCGTCCGGGTCCTTCTCAAGCAATTCGCAGACCAGGTCGCAGGTCTCGTCGCTGAGGTTCGGGAGGAGCTTGGCGAGGTCGGGTAGTGGCGTGTTGAGGTGGGCGATGACGATCTGGCGGTTCGAGCCACTGTAGATCGGCTCGCCGACGAGCAGGTGCCAGGCGCTGGCGCCGAGCGCGTAGAGGTCGGCGCGGCCGTCGATCGAACCACCGCGCGCCTGCTCCGGCGCGACGTAGTGCGGGCTGCCGAAGATGCGCTCCTGGTGGGCTTGGCCGTCCTCGGCGATCGGCGCCGCGATGCCCAGGTCGGCGAGCTTGTAGGTGCCCTCGCTGTTGATCAGGATGTTGTCGGGCTTGACGTCGCGGTGGACCAGGCGCTGGCTTTCCGCGTAGGCCAAGGCGCGGCTCATGTGCTGAAGCAGGCGCAGGGTCTCGGCCTCGCTGAAGGCGCCCTTGGCGCGCAGCACGTCGGCAGCGCTGCCCTTCATGATCTCCATGATCAGCAGGTAGTTGTCACCGACCTGGCAGACGTCGTGGACCTGTACCAGATTGGGGTGGTTGAGGCGTCCGGCGCGGCGCGCCTCGGCGAGGAAGGCCTGGACCTGATCGGGCTGGGTGCGGCATTCCTCGGCCAGGACCTTGATCGCCACGGTGCGGCCGAGGGCGACCTGCAGACCGCGGAACACCGTACCGTAGCGCCCGCGGCCGATGACCTCTTGCAGTTCGAAGCCGCCCAGGCGCTGACCGACCAGCGGGTCGAGGGCGGCGGTACCGCCGATCTCGATGGTGATGTGGGTGCGCCCGATGCGCAGCACGTCGGCGTGGCGCAGCAGGGCGCGGGTGATCGGCTGGCCGTTGAGGTGGGTGCCATTGCGGCTGCCCATGTCTTCGACCATGTAGCCCTGGTCATCGCGGTCGATCGAACAGTGCGCGCGGCTCGCCTGGCTGTCCGGGATGGCGATCTGGGCGACCTCGGAATCGCGGCCGATCACGCACGGCAGGCTCGCCTCTGCGAGGTCGACGACGGACGACGGACTCTCGGGCGGGCTGATGTGCAGGCGGAAATTCATGCCGGAGGAGCTTTCATACGGCTGGGCGCGGCCTTGCCAATGGCGGAGCTTCCCCCGCGGAGAACAGCGTCTATGGTGCGCCCGCGCTGCAACCGCTTGCCCTGGGGAAGCTTCCCCCGCGCACCGCACACCTGCGGCGGGCACCTGAGGACTTTACGATGCACTATGACGCCTGGTTCCGCGACGCCGACTCCGGCACCGGCCGCTGGGAACTGGACGAGATCATCTACCGCAGCCCGTCGGGCGGCCTGCTCGAGGTCGCGCACGACCTCGAGGCACTCAAGGGCCGCACCGCGGCCGGCTGGATGAAGCTGTGGGACGGGCGCTACAAGCGCACCCAGTGGCCGTTCTCGTCGGGGGTGTGGGGCAAGAAGGAGATGGTCCTGCCCAACATCCCGGACGCCGACATCGTCAGCCTCGACGAGGGCGGCACCAACCTGTTCTGGGCCGAACGCTTCGGCCGCGAGCTGGGGGTCAAGGACCTGTGGGTCAAGCAGTGCGGCGTCAGCCACACCGGCTCGTTCAAGGACCTCGGCATGACCGTGCTGGTCAGCCAGGTCAACCACATGATGAAGAGCGGCAAGCACAACATCCTGGGCGTGGCCTGCGCCTCGACCGGCGACACCTCGGCGGCACTTGCGGCGTACTGCGCAGCCGCCGGCATGACCAGCGTGGTGCTGCTGCCGCACGGCAAGATCTCGCCCGCGCAGCTCATCCAGCCGATCGCCAACAACTCGCTGACCCTGGCCCTGGACACCGACTTCGACGGCTGCATGGATCTCGTCCAGCAGCTCACCGAGGACAAGAAGCTGTACCTCGCCAATTCGATGAACTCGCTGCGCGTCGAGGGCCAGAAGACCGTCGGCATCGAGATCATCCAGCAGTTCGACTGGGAACTGCCCGACTGGATCTTCATCCCCGGCGGCAACCTCGGCAACGTCAGCGCGCTCTACAAGGGCTTCGAAGAGATCCGCGAGCTCGGCATCATCAGCCGCATCCCGCGCATCGTCTGCTGCCAGGCCGAGGCCGCCAACCCCCTCTACCTCGCCTACAAGAGCGGCTGGAAGGAATTCCACGCCATCACCGCCAAGGAGACCCAGGCGAGCGCCATCCGCATCGGCAACCCGGTCTCGCGCACCAAGGCGATCAAGGCGCTGATGAAGCACGACGGCCGCGTCGAGCAGGCCAGCGAGCAGGAGCTCGCCGACGCCACCGCGCGCGCCGACCGCACCGGGCTGTTCAATTGTCCGCACACCGGCGTGGCGCTCGCCGCGCTGATCAAATTCGTGGCGCGCGGAGAAGTCAAGCCGACCGACCGCGTGGTGGTGGTCTCGACCGCGCACGGCCTGAAGTTCGGCAACGTCAAGGCCGACTACCACATGGGCAAGCTGCCTGGTATCGTCTCGACCTACGCCAACCCACCGGTGCAGCTCGCTGCCGACCGCCAGGCGGTCTACGACGCGGTGATGCGCCACATGGAGAAGAGCTTCGGCTGAGCCGGAGCCCGCACCCCATGCGCCGGCCCACGCCCTTCCGCTCAGCGCCGGCGCTGCTCGCCGTGCTGGCGGTGGCCGTGGCCGGCCTGGCTGGCGGCCCGGCACAGGCCGCCGAGACCCACCTGACCTTCACCGCCGGCGGACGCGAAGCGTCTGCCACCGTGGCCGGCCTGAGCGAGCTCGGCGGCCAGCCCTTCGAACTCGGCGTCGACCTGCTGCTGGCCGGGCAGACCTCGCGACGCGTGACCCTGGCCCTGGTCGACGCGCCGCCGGCCGCGTGCCGCCAGGCCTTCGCGCACGCGCTGCATTGTTGGTGGGTGGTGCGGCCGGGCGGCGACGGGCGCGGGACCCTGCTGACCGGCCTGCCGCACGTGCCACTCGGCACCCTCGAAGTACGCAGCCGTTCGAGTTCCCTGCGCGGCGATTCCACCATCGAGGACGTGGTGCGGCGGCTGCTCGGGCCGTGGCTCGATGGCGCTGCGGGGCTCGCGCTCGAGCCGTCCGACGGTACCTGGGCAGCGACCCTCGACAGACCCGGCCACGCGCGCCTGGCCGAGATCCTCGCCGCCCTTGAACAGCCCGCGCCGCGCATCGCGCCATGGCTGCCCGACGCCGACGGGCCTGACCCGGCGCGCGCGCTGAGCGGGGTGCGTGGCAACGGCTGGGCCGACTATGCGCCCGCCCTGGCGCTGGCCCTGGGCTGCAGCGTGAGCTGCGACCCTGCGCTGGCCGCGCGCCCGCTGCCCGAAGGGATCTCCCCCCTGCCCGACACCAGCGCCGGCGCCCTGCCTGCGCGCTTCGCCGCCGCCGGCGTGGCGGCACGCTTCGTACACGGCGTGCTGTGCCTGGGCGGGGACGCCGCGGATGAGGTGCTGGTCGAGCGCGAGCACCCCGCCCAGCGCCGCCGCCTGGGGCTGATCCCCATCGACCAGCTCGCCAGCTCGCGCCTGGAAGGCGAATTCATCGTCGGCGGCCTGCGTGCGCGCGTCGTCCCGGAGTGGTGGGCGCAGCCCGGTGCCGGACTGCTCTACCTGGAACGCACGCACACCCTGCTGGTTGCCGGCGACGCCCTGGTCCAGGAGCGCGTGCTGGCGGCGCTCGCCCGTCTCGACCGCCTCGGCACTGCCGCCGGCCTGCGTTCGCTCGCGGAGCCGTGACGGTGGACCGCATCACGCGCGGCTCGGCCATCGCCTCAACCATCCTGCACGTGCTGCTGGTGGTCGCCGCCTTCAGCCCGCGGGGCTGCGTTCGCAGCCACGAGGAGGACCCCACCGCGACCAGCGAGCCGGCTCCGGAGTCGCCGCCCACCCCGATCACCGCCTCGACCCCGCACCCGTCGACTCCTACCCGCCGCCTGGTCCTGGCCCCCGCCTCGGCCGCGCCACTGCCGGCTTTACCCCCCCTGTCCGGCCCGGGCGCGCGCCCGGCCCCGCCCCTGCCGCCGGATCTGGTCCGACCAATCCAGCCGGTAGCCACCGACCGGCCCGGGCCCGGCGCCGCCAGCCGCGGCCAGGACGGCGACCGCCCGGCGCCGGTAGCCCTGCCCCAAGCCCTGCCGGGGCGCGACGATGCGGTGGCCCAGCTCCGCGCCCGCCGGACCAGCAACGCGCAGCTCTCGCGTGAAGAGAAGACCCTGGCCGATGGCCAGGAGCACCTCGAATTCCTGCTCAACCGCGCGGTGGCGCAGCGCTGGCGCCACCTCCTGCCCGAGGTCCGCGAACACCGCTTGGTCATCCAGGTGATGGTCGACCGCAGCGGTCGCCTGGTCGAAGGACGGTTGCTCTCGGGTTCCGGCAGTGAAGCTTTCGACCAGGTGGTGGGCGACTGGTTGCGGAACGAAACGCTGACCTTCCCTCCCATCCACGCCGGCCTGCGCTATCCTTTTCTCATCATCATCCACCCCTGAGGGATGGCATGCTTCCCCAATCGGGCACCATGGATCCCAACGCGCTCTGGTCATGGTCGTTCCTGCTCTGGCGCTCGCGCTCGCTGGAGATGCGCGTCAGCTGGTTGGTCGGGGTGGTGGTGCTGTTCCAGGCTGTGGAGTTCCTGCGCGGCGGCCATCCCTGGCTGGTCCCCTGCGCGCTGGCGATCTTCCCCCTCTCGATGCTGCTGCACGCTCTCGCCCACATCGGCATGGCGCGGCTGGTTGGCGGCTCCTGCTCCATGTGCGTACTGTCGGTGATGAACGAGATCGCCTCCCTACAGGTGCCGATGAACGCGGCCAAGCACCTGGCGGTCGCGCTGATCGGCCCGCTGGTCAGCCTAGTGCTGTGGCTGGCCAGCGATCTCGCCCTGCACTTCGTGCAGAACACCACCGGCGCCACGCTGCTGGGCGTGGTCGAACGGACCAACTTCTACCTCTGCTTCCTGAACCTCTTCGCCTGCTCGATGTTCGACGGGGCGCGCATGTGGCGCGCCGTGCTGTGGCCGCTGGTCGGGCTGGCGCGCGCGATCCGTGCCACCAATTGGCTGGCCTATGGCTCGGCGGGGCTGTTCCTTCTGCTCGGGGCATGGGCGCAGGACTGGCTGCTCTTCATGGTCGGCGTGTTCTGCATGATCGCGACCATCAGTGAGCACCGTTCTATCCGCCTCGGCTTCGATCCGGTGCTGCAGATCGAGCCCGAGTACTTCATCAACCGCCGCCGCCCCGACTCGTGGTGGAGCCGCTGGCAGGCGCGCCGCCGCGTGCGCGCCCAGGAGCGCATCGAACACCAGGAGGCCATGGAGCAGGAGACCCTCGACCGCCTGCTTGCAAAGGTTTCGGTACACGGCCTGCCCGCGCTTACCGAAGCCGAGCGCGGCGTGCTGCAGGCGATCTCGCGGAAGCAGCGCCAGCGGCAGGAGAGCGCGGTACCCTGATCACCGGTTCGGAACCGAATGGGATGGGTGCGGAGTGCGGAGAGCTGGCCAATCGGGTACCTGCCCCACGTCCGCATGCTGGTTCCGCCATCCATATAACCGCAAACCGCTACGTCCTGCGGTCACTCTGCACTACGGACCTCGCACCTCCGCACCTCGCACGCCATAGCCCCAAGCCCGCGCACTTCATCCTTGGCACCGGCACCGCCCAAATAGGCTTCCCCGACCCATGTCCACGCCCACGGTCCCCGCCTTTTCCGCGCCCTACGTCCCCAGCCGCTTCGCCTTCGCCAGGCGGGCGAGCCGCGCGGTGCGCGTCGGCTCCCTGGTCATCGGCGGCGGCGCGCCGGTGGTGGTACAGAGCATGTGCACCACGCCGACCCAGGACGTGGCCGCGACCGTGGCGCAGTGCATCAGCCTGGCCGAGGTCGGTTGCGAGCTGGTGCGCATCACCGCGCCCGGGGTCAAGGACGCGCAGGCCCTCAAGCACATCCGCAGCGGCTTCTCGGCGGCGGGCTTCGCGCACGTACCGCTGGTCGCCGACATCCATTTCATGCCCGCTGCCGCCATGGAGGCCATCGAGCACGTCGAGAAGGTGCGTGTCAACCCGGGCAACTTCGCCGACAAGAAGCGCTTCGCGGTCATGGAGTATAGCGACGCCGACTATCAGGCCGAGCTCGAGCGTGTCGCCGAGCGCTTCCTGCCGCTGGTGGCGCGTGCCAAGCAGCTCGGCCGCGCGCTGCGCATCGGCACCAATCACGGTTCGCTCTCCGACCGCATCATGAACCGCTTCGGCGACAGCCCGCGCGGCATGGTCGAGTCGGCGATGGAGTTCGTGACCATCGCCGAGAGCGCGGGCTACAAGGACCTCATCATCTCGATGAAGTCCTCCAACCCCAAGGTCATGGTCGCGGCCTATCGCATGCTGTGCGCGCGCCTCGCAGACCACGGCGAAGCCTATCCGCTGCACCTGGGCGTGACCGAGGCCGGCGACGGCGAAGACGGCCGCACCAAGAGCGCGGCCGGCATCGGCGCGCTGCTCGCCGACGGCATCGGCGACACCATCCGGGTCAGCCTGACCGAGCCGCCCGAAGCCGAAATACCGGTGGCGCGCCGGTTGCTCGCCGCCTTCGCTCATGGCGCTGCGCCGGCGGCCGCGATCGCCACGGCATGGCCGGCCGAAAGCGTCGATCCCTACACCTACCGCCGGCGCGTCGCCGAGATCGTACGCGTTGGCGCCGACGTACCGCTCGGCGGCGGATTGCTGCCGCGCGTGCTGGTTCCGGCCGGCGCGGCCCCGGCGCCCGGTCACGAGCCGGCGGCCGATGCGCTGGTCGCCGACACCCAGCTGTGGTTCGCCCAGCCGCACAGCATCCCGGGCCTGCGCGGCTGCGCCGAGCACGGCGCGCCACCCGCCGCCACCCCGGCCGCCACCGGCCAAGTGCCGCTCATTCAGGTCACCGCCGGCACCGACGCCGTGCCGGTGCTGAGGCCCGGCACCCTGGTGCTGTTGCGCCTGGATGATCAGGATCCCGCTGGCGCGCTGCGAGCGACGCTGCCGCGACTGCCGGACGGCGCGGTGCTCGGCATCGCCGAGCCCGGCCTGCTCGGCGAGCTGCGCGCCTACCGGCTGCTTGCCGCAGTCATCGAAGAGCAGTTCGCCGCCGCCGAACGCGCCCGTCCGGGCAGCGGCCGTCGCCAACCGCTGGTCATCGCCCTGCCCTTCCAGCGCGACGAGCTGGCGCTGGCCGCCCTGGCCGGGGCGCTGCTCATCGACGGCATCGGTGACGCGCTCTACTTGCCGGCCGCAGCCGACCCGCGCCGCCAGGCCTACACCATTCTGCAGGCAGTGAAGGCGCGCATCACGCGCGCCGATTACGTCGCCTGCCCGTCGTGCGGACGCACGCTCTTCGACCTCATCGAGGTCACCGCGCACATCAAGGAGGTCACCAACCACCTCGACGGCGTGACCATCGCGATCATGGGCTGCATCGTGAACGGCCCGGGCGAGATGGCCGACGCCGACTTCGGGTTCGTCGGCTCCGGCCCGGGCAAGGTCGACCTCTACCGCGGCCGCGACAAGGTGCGCACCGGCATCGCCTTCGTCGGTGCCCGCGCCGAGCTGATCGGCTTGATCAAGGAAGCCGGCAAGTGGAAGGAGCCGGCGGAGAGCCCGATCACAGGATAACTTTACTGTGAGACAGCCGGACAGCCCCAAAGCCAGGCAGCCGGACAGCCGGACAGCTGGATAGAACAAGAGGAACGGAGGAACGGAGGAGAGGCTGGGTGGCGATACGGTAAGCCGGAGTCTGACTTTTCGCTCTCCGTTCCTCGTGTTTTATTAGGCTGTCCATCCGCCTGGTCGAAGCGAGAAGCCCGGGTTCCGGCCCTTGCTGCGGGGGGCGGCCGGGGCTAACCTTCTTAGCCCCGGCGACATGCCCCGGGCATCGGGAAAAAGCCCATGCGCGCCTTCATCATCATCATCATCTTCTTCATCGTCGCGGTCGGTGGTATGCTCGCACGGCTCGCCGCCGAGAGCGATCCGCAGACTTTGGCGACCGGTGCCAAGGCTCCCGACTTCACTCTGCCCGGTGTGGACGGCAAGAACCACAGCCTGACCGATTACGCGTCGGCCAAGGTCCTGGTCGTGGTGTTCACCTCCAACCATTGCCCGACCGCCCAGGAATACGAAGAACGCCTCAAGGCCATCACCGCCGACTACCGGGGGAAGAGCGTGGCGCTGGTGGCGATCAACCCGAACAGCGAAAAGGCGCTGCGCCTCGACGAGCTCGGCTACACCGATCTCAACGACTCGCTGCCAGAGATGAAGCTGCGCGCCGACTATCTGCACTTCAACTTCCCGTACCTCTACGACGGCGCGACCCAGGCGGTATCGCGGGCCTACGGACCGAGCTCGACGCCGCATGCCTTCGTCTTCGATGCCGCGCGGATCCTGCGCTACGAAGGGCGCATCGACGACAACGAGCGCGAGGCGGTGGTCAAGATCAAGGACCTGCGCGAGGCCATCGATGCGGTCCTCGCCGGCACGCCGGTGGCGACGCCGCACACGCCGTCGCTGGGCTGCTCGACCAAGTGGCTCGATAAACAGGATGAGGCAAAGGCCTACCTTGCCGAAATCGAGAAGGAGCCGGTGACCCTCGCCCTGGCCGGCGACAAGACTCTGGCCGAGCTGATGGCGAACACGGGCGGCAAGCTGCGCCTGATAAACTGCTGGGGACTGACCTGCGGCCCATGCGTGCGCGAGCTGCCGGAGCTGGTCGACATCGAGCGCTGGTACCGCGGCCGCGACTTCGAACTGGTGACGGTCTCGACCGACTTTCCCGAGGACCAGCCGAAGACGCTGGCCATGCTCCAGAAAGTCCATGCTTCGGGCCGCAACCTGCTCTTCGCCGAGGCTGACAAGTACAAGCTGCTCGCCGCGCTGGACAAGGAATGGGACGGGGCGCTACCCTACAGCGTGCTGATCGCGCCAGGCGGTAAGGTGCTGTACCGCCACACCGGCGCGGTCGATCCGCTGGCGCTGCGACGGGTGATCCTCAAGAATCTTAAGTGAGAGGTCCGGGATTCCGGAAGTCCGGCAGTCGGACAGCCCCGTTTCCTCACGCACTACCGGACCGCGCTTGATCGCACCGGCACGGGCGCGCGCAGCGTCACCACACCCACGCAACGAGACTTCCGGAGTTCCGGACTCCGGACTCCCGGACCAGTTTCGCCGCTAGGCGAAACTGCTCACGTATGGCAGCTTCTTCGCCGTCGCACGCACCTCCGGCAGGCCGGCGATCAGCTCGCTGGTCGCGTCCCACTGGCCGGTGAGGAACTGCTGGCGGTGGCCGGCGCCCATCTGCGCCTTCCAGGTCTGGCCGCCGATGCGCACTTCCAGCTTGTCGATGTCGACGGTGACCTGCGCGGCCGGGTCCTTTACCACAGCGGCCTGGATGGCCTCGCTGTCGGCGACGCTGACGCGCAGGCAGGGCAGGCCCATCGCCACGCAGTTGCCGAAGAAGATCTCGCTGTAGCTGACCGCGATGATCGCGTCGATGCCCCACTTGGCGAGCGCCTGGGGCGCGTGCTCGCGCGACGAGCCGCAGCCGAAGTTACTGTTGGCGACCAGGACTTTGGCGCCGGTGAAGCGCTTGTCATCAAAGGCGTGGGTCTTGCCTGCGGCGGTGAGCTGCCGGCGGTCGTCCTCAAAGGCGTGTTCGCCGAGGCCGTCGAAGGTCACGCAGCGCAGGAAGCGCGCCGGGATGATGCGGTCGGTGTCGATGTCGTTGCCGACCACGGGGACGGCGCGGCCGGAGATGGTGGAGATGGTTTTCATGGTGGGTTCCTGGTGGCGCGCCACGCACGGCGGATCGGCATGATCCGCCGGCGTCGGGTGCGCGGTCTAGGCCGGCTTCGCGGCGGCCTTGCCGAGTACCGCGCGCACGTCGCTGACCTTGCCCTCGAGAGCCGCGATCGCGACCATCGCCGGGCTCATCAGCAGGGTGCGGCCAGAGGGCGAGCCCTGACGGCCCTTGAAGTTGCGGTTCGACGACGAGGCGCTGACCTGGCGGCCCTTGAGCTTGTCCGGGTTCATCGCCAGGCACATCGAGCAGCCGGCGTTGCGCCACTCGAAGCCGTGCGCGGTGAAGACCTTGTCCAGGCCCTCGGCCTCGGCGGCGAGCTTGACCGCCTCGCTGCCGGGGACGATGAAGGCCTTGACCTTGGCGTTGACCTGGCCGCCATGGGCGGTGATGACCTTGGCGGCCTCGCGCAGGTCGCTGATGCGACCGTTGGTGCACGAGCCGATGAAGGCCACATCGATGGCCACGCCGGCAATCGGCTGGCCGGCCTTGAGATCCATGTATTGGTAGGCCTCTTCGATGGTCGCCCACTCGTCAGAGGTGAAGGATTCCTTGGCCGGGATGCTCTCGGCCACGCCGACGCCATGGTCGGGCGAGATGCCCCAGGTCACGGTCGGCTCGATGTCCTCGGCGCGGAAGGTCTTCACGTCGTCGAACTGGGCATCGCCGTCGCTGGCGATGGAAGTCCACCACGCCACCGCCTTGGCCCAGTTCTCGCCCGTGGGCGCGTACTCGCGGCCCTTCAGATAGTCGAAGGTGACCTGGTCGGGATTGACGTAACCGCAACGCGCGCCGCCTTCGATGGCCATGTTGCAAACCGTCATGCGCTCCTCCATCGACATGGCGGAGAACGTGCTGCCGGCAAACTCGTAGGCGAAGCCGACGCCGCCTTTGGCGGTGAGCTTGCGCAGGATGTGCAGGATGACGTCCTTGGCGTAGACGCCGGCCTTGAGGCGGCCGTCGACCTGGATCTTGCGCACCTTCAGGCGCGACATCGATAGGGTCTGGGTGGCCAGTACGTCGCGCACCTGGCTGGTGCCGATGCCGAAGGCGATGGCACCGAAGGCGCCATGAGTGGCGGTGTGGCTGTCGCCGCAGGCCACGGTCATGCCGGGCTGGGTCAGGCCCTGCTCGGGGGCGATGATGTGCACCACGCCCTGCTTGCCCGAGCCGGGCTCGAACAGGCGGATGCCGTACTCGCGGCAGTTGCGCGAGATCGCCACCATCATCTCCTCGGCCAGGCCATCGGCGTAAGGGCGCGCCTGGTTCTCGGTCGGGACGATATGGTCGACGGTGGCGACGCTGAGTTCGGGAAAGGGCACCTTCAGGCCCTTGGCGCGCAGGTCGGCGAAGGCCTGCGGGCTGGTGACCTCGTGGATCATGTGCAGGCCGATGAAGAGCTGGTTCTGCCCGCTGGGCAGGGTGCGGACGGTGTGGAGGTCCCAGACCTTGTCGAAGAGCGTGCGGCTACTCATGCCAATCCTCAGGGTGAGGGGCCAAAATGGCGCCCGGGCCGGGCCAGACAAGCCCCGGGTGGGGCGCGTCGCCACAGGACCGTGCGGCGCACCACCCAGCCGCGTCTGCCCCGACTGGCTCTGGTATTGTGATTTGGGAACGGGGCAACACGATCGACCCACGCATGTTGAAGCTCGAAGTCTTGAATACCGCCTTCAAGGGCAAGCAGTTCCGTTTCAAGGAAGGCCTTGTGGTCGGGAGCGCCGAGGGCTGCGCCATCCGCGCCCAGCACACCGGGATGCAGGCCGAGCACGCCCGCTTCTACACTGACAACAACCACTCGATGGTCGAGATCGCCTGCAAGGAGGCCCATCTCTACGTCAACGGCCGGGACGTCGTGCGCAGCGAGCTGCGCCACCAGGATGAGATCACCATCGGCCCCCTGCGCCTGCGCGTGGTCGACGACTCGCGGGTCAGTTCGGGGGCGATGCAGCTCGACCAGCTGCTGAGCGAGATGGAGGGCCAGGAGGCCTCTGACACCCTCTACGACTTCGCCCGCGAAGATCTCTTCTACCTGTCCACCAAGGACCCGGCCCTGCGCACGCGGATCAACTTCGTGATCCCGAGCAAGGACAAGTTCATCGATCAGGCCCAGGTCTTCCTCGCCCGCCTGGTCAAGGGCGGCACCATGGACGAGCAGCAGGTCGACTCCTTCATGACCTGCGCCAAGGAACTGATCCTCAACGCCCACCGCCACGGCCACACCTACGATGAGAGCAAGCGCATCACCCTGCGCTTCCGCGACGCCGGCGACCGCATCTCGCTGACCATCGTTGATGAGGGCAAGGGCTTCGACCACCGCGGCCTGCTCGCCAAGGTCAACGAGAAGGACGCCGCCCAGGCGGCGCGCGAACGCTACCAGGCCGGTGGTTTCGGCGGCCTCGGTTTCAAGCTGATCACCAAGCTGGCCAAGGATCTGACCTATAACGAGTCGGGCAACCAGGTGACGTTCACGGTGATGAAGCAGCCGGCGGAGTGAGCGGCGGGCCGGCTGATGCCAGCCTGGCTGATGGCTGATGGCTGATGGCTGATGGCCGGCCGCTGGTGGAATTCCGGGTGACAACCAACTTCAGCACGGCCACTCACCGGCGCACAGCGCCGGTGAGTCAGCCATCAGCTATCAGCCATCAGCCATCAGCTATCAGCCGTCCCAGTGGCGCCCGCTCCCCAACCAACTAGTCTGCCCTCGTACGCGGGCATGGCGGAACTGGCAGACGCGCGGGATTTAGGTTCCCGTACCGCAAGGTGTGTGGGTTCGAGTCCCTCTGTCCGCACCAGCGCCCACGATCCGGCCCGTCCGGGTCGTGGGCTTTCTCTACAGCTTGGATGCTTGCAGAGGGGCTGCGCGCGCCCAAGACGGTGATCCCCGGCGCACGACCTCGCGTGCGCGGTGTCCGCCATGAGTGCGCACCGCGCGGCCGCTGCTCCCCTCCTCCGATGCACGATCCATGATCCTCGCGGGCGCCCACCGACCCGATCTGCTGCGCGCCGAAACCCTCCCCGACCTGTTCGAGGCCAGCGCACGCGCGCACCCCGAGCATCCGGCGCTGATCGCCGGCCGGCGCACGCTCAGCTACGGCGCGCTCGACACCGCCGCCGGGCGCATCGCCCACCGCCTACTCGCCGCCGGCCACGCGTCGCCGGGGCGCATCATCGGGCTGTGGCTGCCACGCGGCGCCGACCTGCTCACCGCCCAGCTTGGCATCGCCAAAGCCGGCTGCGCGTGGCTGCCGTTCGCCGACGATGCCCCCGCGCAGCGCGTCGCCGAGTGCCTGCGCGACGCCGGCGCGGTGGCGCTGATCACCGATGCGGCGCTCGCCGCCAGTCTTCCCGCCGGTCTGGAGCCGGCACCGCTGGTGGTCGACGGGTTGCTCGCCGAGCTGCCGCCGGGCACCCTGCCGCTACGTCGCGAGGGCCTGGGCGGCGAGCATCCGGCCTACGTCATCTACACCTCAGGCTCGACCGGCCGTCCCAAGGGCATCGTCGTGCCGCAGCGTGCGATCTGCCACTTCCTGCGCGCTGAAAACGCGCTGCTCGGCGTGACCAGGGATGACCGCGTCTACCAGGGCTTCTCTGTGTCCTTTGACATGTCCTTCGAGGAGATATGGATCAGCTGGCTGGTCGGCGCCACGCTGTGGCTCGCGCCCAAGACGGTGACCACCGATCCCGACGCGCTGCTCGCGGCGCTCACCGGGCAGCGCATCACCGTGCTGCACGCGGTACCCTCGCTGGTCGCGCTGCTGCCGGCGCTGCCGGCGTGCCTGCGCCTGCTCAATCTCGGCGGCGAGGCCTGTCCGCAGGCGCTCGCCGACCGCCTCACGGTGCCGGGACGGCGCGTGTTCAACACCTATGGGCCGACCGAGGCGACGGTCAGCGCCACGTTCGCCGAGCTGCGCAACGGCGCGCCGGTGACGATCGGCGGCCCGTTGCCCAACTATGGTCTGGCGATCGTCGACGAGGCGCTGCAGCCGGTGCCGGCCGGCGCCCCGGGCGAGCTGTGCATCTTCGGTCCCGGCCTGGCGAGCGGCTACCTCGGTCGTCCCGACCTGACCGCCGAGCGCTATCCGCAGGGGCCGTTCGCGGCCCTGCCCGGGATCGAGCGGCTCTATCGCACCGGCGACATGGTGCAGCTCGATGGCGAAGGCGCGCTGCGCTTTCTCGGACGCAGCGATGACCAGCTCAAGGTGCGGGGCTTCCGCGTCGAACCGGGCGAGATCGAGGAGGCGCTTACCGCCCAGCCTGGCGTCGCCGCAGCCGCGGTGGTGATGCGCGCGGAAGCCGCAGGGGAGGGCCTGGTGGCGTTCCTGGTGGCGGCGGGCGCCGCGGACGCCACGCCGACGGATGCCACGGAGCGCGAGACCGCGCTACGCCGTACGCTCGCGGAGGCGCTGCCCGCCTACATGGTCCCGTCGCGCTTCGTGACCGTCGCCGCGTTGCCGCGCCTGCCTTCGGGCAAGGTCGACCGCAAGGCACTGCGCGACCAGGTGCTGCCCGCCCTGCCGGCCGCGGCGGGCGGCGACAAGCCGCGCACCCTCGCAGAGGCGTCGCTGTTCGCCGCGCTCGCCCCGCTCTTCCCAGGGCGCGCGCTGCGCCGTGGTGATGATTTCTTCAGCGATCTGGGCGGCCATTCGCTGACCACGGCGCGCCTGGTCTCGGCACTGCGCGCGGACCACGGATTCCCGCAGGCGGCGGTGCGCGACATCTACCTGCACCGCCGCCTCGACAGCATCGCCGCCGCGCTCGAGGCCGCGGGTGGCCGGGTGCAGGCGAGTGCGCCCGGGCCGTCGGCCTGGGCCCGCGCCCACGCCTGCCGCCGCCAGCGCTGGGCCTGTGGACTGGTCCAGACCATGCTGCTGCCCATCCCGGTGTGCGTGCACCTCGCCACCTGGCTGGCGCCGTTCTTCGCCTACCACTACTTGACCGGAGACGAAGAGGACAGCGTCCAACTCGCAGCGCTGCTCGCGACGCTGGTGTTCCTCGCTGTCCAGGTGCTGTCGTTCGTGATCGCGGTGGCGGCGAAGTGGCTGGTGCTCGGGCGCCTGCGCCCGGGCCGCTACCCGCTGTGGGGCGTCACCTACTTGCGCTGGTGGTTCGGCGAGGTCATGGCGCACGCCGCGCCGGTCTACCTGCTGAACGGCACACCCCTGTATCGCATCTATCTGCGCCTGCTCGGCGCGCGCATCGGCCGCGACGTCGCGATCGCCGGGGTCGAGGTCGCCGCACCCGACCAGCTCGAGATCGGCGACAACGTCGCCATCGGCACCGCGGTGAGCATCGCCAACGCGCGCGTCGAAGACGGCTTCCTGGTGGTCGGCCGCGTGGTCATCGGCGCCGGCGCCCTGGTCGACTCCTACGCGGTGCTGGAAGGCGATACCGCGGTCGGCGCCGGCGCCACCCTTGGCCAACTCTCGGCCCTGCGCGCCGGTGCCAAGGTCCCGGCGGGCGAGTGTTGGGAGGGCGCACCCGCGCGCTACGTCGGTGCGGACGAGACCGGCGTGGAGCCGCAGTTCACCCCGTCCATGCCGCGCCGGATCTTCGAACTGGCCTTCTATCCACTCGCCTCGGCGGTGATCTCGGCGATCTTCTTCCTGCCGGTGTTCCCCGCCTTCATGGTCATCGACGCGATCGACGCGCGCTGGCTCGACACCTTTGACAGCGACACCCACACCCTAATCGCGGCCGGGGTCTACCTGGTGCTCGCGCTACCGGCGGCGGCGGTGCTGGTGGTGATCACCCTGTTCGCGGCGGCCCTGCTGCGCCGCGCCGCCTGCCCGCGGCTTGAGCCTGGCTCGTGGCCGATCCACGGCGCGGTCTACTATGGCAAGTGGGTCGCCGCGCAGATCCAGGAGAGCAGCCTGCACCTGCTGCACGGCTTGTTCGCCACGATCTACGCACCCTGGTGGTTCCGCCTGCTCGGCGCGCGCATCGGCCGCAACACCGAGATCTCGACCGCCACCGGCGTCACCCCCGATCTGCTGGTGCTGGGCGACGACAGCTTCGTCGCCGACGGTGCGATGCTGGGCGACGAGCCGGTGCGTGGTGGCATCTTCACGCTTTCCGGAACGCGCGTCGGCTCGCGCAGCTTCATCGGCAATGGCGCGTGCGTTCCGGACGGCGCCGATATCCCCAGCGACGTGCTTATCGGCGTGCAGACCCTCACCCCGGCCAACGCGCGCCTGGCCTCGGGCCAGACCTGGATGGGCAGCCCGCCGATGATCCTGCCGGCGCGCGAGGCGCCCCTCGACTTTCCCGCACACCTGACCTTCCGTCCGTCGCCGGCGCGACGGCTGGCGCGAGGCAGCGTCGAGCTGCTGCGCATCGTCGTGCCGCTGGCGTTCATCATCGCCTTCGGCTACGTGGCGGTGCGCCTGATCATGCCCTATTTCGAAGAGGAGGAGTGGCTGGCGGGCGTGGTGGCGCTCGCGGTTGCCGGCTTCGCCTTCGGCGCCATCGCGCTGGTCGCCGTGCTGGCGGCGAAGTGGCTGCTGATCGGCCGCTACCGGCCGGGCTCGGCGCCGATGTGGACACTGTTCGTATGGCTCAGCGAGGCGGTGACCACGCTCTACGAGTCGCTGGCGGTGCCCAACTTCCTCGCCTTCCTGCGCGGCACGCCGCTGCTGCCCTGGGCGCTGCGCCTGTTCGGCACGCGCATCGGCCGCGGCGCCTGGTTGAACACCACCGACATCACCGAGTTCGACTGCGTCGAGATCGGTGCCGGCGCCGAACTCAACGACGACTGCGGCCCGCAGACCCACCTCTTCGAGGACCGCGTGATGAAGATCGGCCGGGTACGGATCGGCAACGGCGCGGTGATCGGCGTGCGCAGCACCATCCTCTATGACAGCGAGGTCGGAGCGCGCGTGCGGCTGGGCCCCCTCACCCTGGTGTCAAAAGGGGAGCGGCTGCCGGAAGGCACCGCCTGGGAAGGGTCGCCTGCGTCACCTGCGGAGGGTGCCGGTCCGGAATTCCGGAAGTCCGAAAGTCCGGATGTCGGACGGCTCTGACTCCCCGCCGTGCGA
Source organism: Planctomycetota bacterium (assembly GCA_038213805.1). Taxonomy (GTDB): domain Bacteria; phylum Planctomycetota; class UBA11346; order UBA11346; family UBA11346; genus BOG-1363. The sequence goes on from JBBQSO010000019.1 coordinate 53,471, forward strand.
AGCGTGCACGACGGCGCGCGGGGATGGGCGCAGCAGCGCGACCATCCCCGCACCACGAGACTTCCGGACCTCCGGACCCCGGACTTCCGGACTGCCCGCAAACGCGACAACCCCGGCCGATGGCCGGGGTTTTCGCGTTTGCGGACCCTCACTCGTCGGCGAGCAGGTCCTCGACGGTCAGGTTGTTCTTCTCGAGATGGGTCGCACCCTCGATCGAGAGCGGGGTCCACGGGATGAGCTGGAGCCGGGTGCGGGGGATCGGCTCCTTGGTGTACTCGCACAGGCCGTAGGGCATCGGGTGGCTGATGTCGATCTTGCGCAGCGCGCGATCGATCTGCCAGACCACGTCCTTCTCTTCACCGGCCACACCCAGGCTGAGATCCTGGAGGTCGGCGTCACTGCCGCGCTCGGCGATGTGGTTCGGGGTGGTGTGGCCGTCCTCGGCCTCCATCGCATCCTTGACCAGGCCGGCGATGTCGTCGGTGATCTCGGCCCGGCGCGAGAGCAGGATCTGCTTCCACTTCGACAGCTCGTCGGCGCCGAATGGGGCCTTGAAGACCTCCTTCGCCTTGACCGCGACCTTGGCGACCGGCTTGCTCGCCTTGGTGGCGGCGCTGCTGCTACTGGCGGCGGGGGCGCTGACCGTGCTGGCGGCCTTGGCCGTAGCGACGGCCTTGCCCGAGCTGGTGGCCTTGCCCTTGCTCTCCTTCGCGGATTCCTTCACGGATTCCTTCACGGATGCTTTGGCGGACTCTTTGGTGGACTTGGCCATTTTTCGATCTCCTCCCGAGCGAGGGCGCACACCATAAAGCGATGGATGGGTGTTCAAGCCTGAATCGGCCGACCCTGTCCGAGCTTGGCCGCTCACCACAGACGAACCACCTCGGCAGCTGCGGCGGATGACGTAGACATGCTGATGGCACGGCGTAAGAGAGGGCGGTGAATAACGCTGAAGTCATCGGTGGAGTGCCGTTGGTATCCGTCATCGGGACGCCCCGGACCATGGGCGAGCGCCTCGGGGCGCGACTCAAGCCGCGCCTTCAGGTGTTGTCCCAGTATCTCGCCGAGCAGCTCTGCACGCTGTCCGCGTCGAATGGGCAGGCGCTCAATCCCGAACGGCTGCGCGACCTCATCCGCCCAAGCATCGCGGTCATCGCCCGCCACGAACCGTCGCTGTGGATGGAATTCGAGGCGATGAGCCAGGCCAGCGACGTGGCGGTCGAGGACCTGCTGGTCATTCACGGCTACAGCGACCTGCTCAGCTTCATGCAGTGCCAGCTGCCGCCGCGGCCCAGCACTTTCGTGTGCCTCGACTCCAGCCATACCGCGGATGGCAAACCGTGCATGGCCTTCGCCTGGTACCTCGATCCCGCGCTGCTGCCCTACCTGACGCTGATGCGCCGCATCCCCTCGCATGGACCCGCCACGCTCACCCTGACGCTGGCCGGCCTGCACCCGGTCGCCGGCCTGTCCGAGGCCGGGGTCGCGGTGGCCTGCAACGAGTTGCGCGTGCGCGACGGCGCCTGCGGGCATTTCACCAGCCACCTGCTGTCGTCGATGCTCACCGCGCCCAGCCTGGAGGACGCGCTGCGCCGCGGCCTGGCCGCGCCGCGCCACGGCGGCGGCGCGGTGCACGGCCTGGCCGCGAACGGCGAGCGCTTCAGCCTCGAGCTGAGTGGCCAACAGGCCACGCGCCTGGCCGATCCGCTGGCAGCGGCGCCGCGCGTGCACACCAACCACCCGCTCGACGAGCAGATCATCCCCACCGTGGTGCTGGTGGAGGCGACCAGCAAGAGCCGCCTGGAAGACACCGCCAACCTCGCCGTCGGCAGCACCGGCACCACGCCGCATACCATCGGCGAGTGGTTCGGTCTGACCCGTGAGCCGGGCAGCACGCGCATCGCGCTGGCGCGCACCGATGCCGAGGGCGAGCACAGCACCGACGCGGTCGTGGTGATCGTGCTCTGCCCGGGGGCGGGCGAGATCCACCTGCGTCGCAGCGGCATGCCCGGGCGCATGGAGACCATCAGGCTGTGACTGGGGGTCCGGAAGTTCCGGAGTCCGGAAGTCCGGAAGTCGGGACGGGCGAGGCGCGGCAGTGGACCACGCCGCCGCTGGTGCGCGTACGTGGACGCTGGAAGGAGGACCTGCCCGGTACTCCATGGCGCTGGCTGCTGCTGCCGGCGTGGTGCGCCTACCGACCCGCGGTGGCGCTGCGCGGCCTGGCCTACGACCTCGGTTGGCGACCAGTGCTGCGCCTGGGTGTGCCAGTTATCTCGATCGGCAATCTGACCGCAGGCGGCACCGGCAAGACCCCGCTCGCGCGCCTGGTCGCCGAGACCTGCCGCGCCGCCGGCCATGCGCCTGCGGTGCTGGCACGCGGCTACCGCGCCGGCGCGGATGGGCGCAACGAGGAGGCCGAGCTGATGGGCGGCATCCCAGTGGAGTGCGACCCCGACCGCGTCAGCGGCGGCCAGCGCGCGCTCAAGGCCGGCGCCACCTGCCTGATCCTGGACGACGGTTTCCAGCATCGTCGGCTGCACCGCGACCTCGACCTGGTGGTGATCGACGCGACCCGCCCGTGGGGCGGCGGCGTGCTGCCTCTCGGCTATGCGCGCGAAGGCCGCGCCGGGCTGGCGCGCGTGCAGGCCTTCGCGCTGACGCGCCTGCACCTGGTGCCGGCTGCCGAGCGCTTGGCGGTGGAACGCACGCTTGCCACCTTCAACCGGCCGGTGCTGCGCATCGCCGATGCTGAGGCCTGCCTCAGCGCGCTGATCGGTGGCGGCATGGCGCCGCCCGCCGCGCTCGCCGGGCAGCCGGTGCTGCTCGCCAGCGGCCTGGGCAACCCACTCGGCTTCGAGCGCAGCGCGGCCGCGCACGGCTGGACGGTACGCGCCAGCGTACGCTTCCCCGACCACTGGAGCTTCGACGCCGCCGATGCGCGCCGGCTCGCGGCCCGCGCCGCCGCTGCCGGCGCGACCCTGGTGGTGACGCGCAAGGACGCGGTGAAGCTCGCCCCGTTGTGGTCCGCCGCCTGCGTCGCTGCGGGGGTCGCGCCCCCTGCATTCGCCCTCGACGTACGCGCTGCCGTGGTCCCGGCAGATCGCCCCACTCTCGCCGCCCTGGTCACGTCCGCCCTCGCTGCGGTGCCTCCACCCTCGGTGCCACGCTGATGACCCGGGTCTCCAGAGCCGCGCGTCTCGCGCCTCTCCACGACATTGGCATCCCCGACTTGCCGCCTAGACTCAAGCCACGATCCCGGAGTGAGCCCATGACCCGCATCCGCCCGCTTCCGTCCCTCGCCATGGTGCTGTGCGCCAGCGCGCTGCTGCCTGCTGCGGCGCACGCCGCCGAGGGCGACGATATCGTGCTGCTCTACACCAGCCGGCTCGCCAACACCCTCACGCTCGACAAGATCACCGACCCCGCCACGGTCGCCAAGGCGCGTTTCTTCATCACCACCGATGGCGGGAAGTCATGGGCGCTGGCGCAGGAGACGGTGGTCGCCCCGCAGCCCGGCGCCAAGCCTGAGCTGCCACGCTTCGCCTTCACCGCGCCCAAGGACGGCATGTATGGCGTGATGACCTGCGTCACCTATCGCGATGGCCACGCCGAGCCCGAACCGCGGGCGGGCCAGGCGCCGCTCTACGCGCTGGTCGTCGACACCATCCCACCGGTGGTGGTGCGCCTCGCCGCCACGCTCACTTCGCGCAGCGCCGCCACCGCGGTGGTGCACTGCGCGTGGAGCGCGATCGACGCCAACCTCGCCGACGATCCGGTGACCATCGAGGCGAGCATCGACGATGGCGCGCACTTCACTCCGCTCTTCCATGGGCCCGGCTCGGGCGAGAACGACCTCGCGATTCCGATCAGCGTGAAGACCGCGATGATCGCGGTGCGGCTCACCGCCATCGACCGCACCCATGCCGTGACCATCTCGCCCAACCAGATCGTGCCGCTGAGCGACGAGGCCAAAGCACTGGTGGCGGCCGCGACCCCGGCCGCTGCGCCCGTGACGGCGCCCGTTGCGGCGCCCCTGGCTGCGGCGCCCGGCGCGGCGGCCGCGCCAACGCCCGTCGCCGCGCCGGCCCCGCCGGACGTCAGTGCGCAGGCCAAGGCGCAACTCGCCAAGGCAGCGGCGGAACTCGGCGGCCTCGGCACCGCGCCAGGAACGGCCCAGGCCACGCCCGCCGCGGGCACCACCCCAGCCGCCGCACCGGTGGCGCCTGCTGCACAGGCCGCGCCGCCCGCTCCCGTTGCTGCGCCGGCAGCCACTCCGGTGGCGGTCGCGGCCCCAGTTCCCGTCGCGCCCAGCGCAAGCCCCACTCCGGCGACTCCCGCCACCGCCCCGGCAGCACCCGCAGCGGCAGAGCCGAACACGGTTGTCACCAGCGCGACTCCACCACCGATCGCGGCCGCCGACCCGCTCCCCGCACCGGCAGCGACCCCCGCGCCCGCACTCGCACCGTTGGCTGCCCTCGATCCGGCGCCCAGTCCGAAGCGACCCACGGCGGCTGCGCCGGCGGCTGCGCCGGCTCCGACACCTGCGCCCGTCGCGGCCATCGTGCGTCCCGTCCCGCCGCCTGCGCCCGCGGCCCCGGTCACCGCGCCGCAACCCACGGTGCCGGTGATCGTCGACGGTCAGCGCACGGCGCCGGAGATCGGCGCGTTCATCGGCGGTCCCGAGGCCAAGCAGTTGCTCGACGATGCGCGCACCGCCGCGCGCCTCGATCACATCGACGAATCCTGCGACCTCTACGAGCGCCTGCTCGCCAGCCCCTATTCCCGTCCGGCGAGCGGCGAAGAGGTCAAGCTGCTGGTCAAGGCCGGACGACCGCGCGACGTGGTGACCCTGGTCGACAGCCTACCCATCGAACTGCATGGCGACGCAGTGCGCCTCGAACACGGCCGTTGCCTGCTCGCCCTCGGCAAGACCGACGCGGCGGTGGCGGCCCTCACCGGCGTGCGTGGCGGTGCGCCCGAGAGCCGCGAAGCGTTCTACCTGATCGCTCGCGCCTACGCCGTGAAGGGGCGGACCGCGGAGAGTCGCAAACTGCTGGAGTACCTTGCGGGTGGCACCGATGCCGTGGCCGCAGCCGCCAGCGCGGACCTGAAGCGTTGAGCATGCAGCCGCGCTACCTCGCGGCCGGAGAACCGCCACCGCCAGCGACGCTGGTGGTGGACTGCGCGGCCGCGGGCGGCGTGGCGACCTACAGCCATTGGCGTGGGGCCCCGGCGGCGCCGCGCGAACTCGCCGCCGATACCAGCACTGCGATGGTGGTGGCCGCGGCGCGCGAGCCGGCACGCTGGCTGACCGGCTTCGCCTGGGTGGCCAACGACCACATCGATGCCGACGGCCTGCTCGCGATGGCGCTGGCCTGCCGCCCGGAGCTGGCCGTGCGCCACGCCGCCCTGCTGATCGGCGCGGCCGAGGCCGGCGACTTCGCGGCGTGGCCGGGCGCGCCAGCGTTCCGCCTGATGCTGCGCCTGCACCAGCTCATCCGTGCCGAACAGACGGTCGGCGGAGCCTGGCAGCAGCGCTGCTGTGCGCGCGCCGCCGCGGATCTCGAAGCGCTCATCGCCGAGAGCGCGCAGAGCGATCCCGCGCGCGATGCGCAAGTCACGCAGGTTGAGGCGACGCGCGCGCGCCTGGCCGCCGGCGATGGCTTCCGCGTGATGCGCGGTGGCCGACTTGCGACCATCGCCTGGCAGTGCCGGCTCGGTCACGCCTGGGATGCCTTCCTGGGCGTGCACCAGCCCGACGACCTGCCGATCAGCGCGCTCGATGGCGTGGCACCGGCCGCGACCTGGCAGCTGCTCGCCGAACGCAGCGCGGGTGGCACGGTCTACGTGCTTGACGCGCCGCGCCATGCCTGGGCGCAGACCGTGCACCGTCCCGCGGTGGCGATCCCGGATTTTACGCGCCTGGCCGGAGACCTTCAGCGCCGCGAATCGGGCGGCTGCCGCTGGGTGGCGCGCCCGGCCGCCGCTCAGGTCGGCTTCAACTGCCACCTCGCCTCGTGCGACGGCCAGGGCCTGCCGGTGGCTTCGGGCCTGCCGGTGGAGTCGATCGCAGCGGCGGTGGAGGCGGCCTTGGCGTAGCGCCAATCCACGCCACCATGCGCACCGCCGAGGTGCCCATGGCCGACCACGCCGCCGACATCATTCACACTGCCAGCATGCGCAGCCGCTCCCTCGCCTGCGTCGGTCTCGACCCGCGCCCGGCGCTGCTGCCGCCGGCGCTGGTCGCCGCCGCCTTGCGCGAACACGGCGACACCCAGCGCGCCGTCGCCGCCGCCTTCCTGACCTTCAACCGCGGCCTGCTCGCGGCGGTCGCCGGCGCCTGCGCCGCAGTCAAGCCGCAGGCGGCCTGCTACGAGGCCTACGGCGCCGCCGGTGTGCAATGCCTGGCCGAAACCGTCGCCGAAGCGCGGCGCCTGGCCATCCCGGTGATCATGGACGCCAAGCGCGGCGACATCGGCTCGACCGCGGAGCACTACCAGCAGGCCTACCTCGGCGCTGCGCCCGGCCTGGGTGGCGCTGCGCTGCGCGGCATGGACGCCGACTGGCTGACCATCAACGGCTACCTCGGTTCTGACGGCGTGAAGCCCTTCCTGGGCGCGCCGGGCACCGGGGTGTTCGTGCTGGTGAAGACCAGCAATCCCTCGTCGGGCGACCTCCAGGACGTGCCGCTCGCCGCCGGCGTGCAGCGCAGTGGCGCGGCAGAGCCGGCCGCGGCCGCGATGGAGCTGATGGCCCAGCTGGTTGCCGAATGGGGCCGTGGGCGCACCGGTCGCTGCGGCCTGAACGATGTCGGCGCCGTGGTCGGCGCCACCTACCCTGACCAGGCGCGGCGCCTGCGCCGGCTGATGCCGGAGACGCTGTTCCTGGTGCCTGGCTACGGCGCCCAGGGCGGCAGCGCCGCCGACGCCCTCGCCGGCGCGCGCAACGACGGCGGTGGCGTACTGATCAACTCCAGCCGCGGCATCATTGCCGCGTGGCAGAAGCCGATGGCCAGCGACTGGGCGGCCGCGGCGCGCGGTGCGCTCGACGCGATGAACCGCGACCTGGCGGCGGCTCTCTGATCCGGTCGGGACGGAACCGGACGGCCGGATAGAACAGGAGCCGCGGAGACGCAGAGATCGGCGGAGGACGGCCGCTCGAAGGTTTGCGGTCGTTGCTGTGCCGTGGAGAGCGCACGGGACCCGGCCGCCATCGCCTGCTCAAGGCTCTGCGTCTCCGCGCCTCTTGTTCTATCCGGCTGTCGGCAGTAGGCAGTCGGAAGTCGGACTCAGACCGGAGTGAGCCACCCGCGGTACGCCGGATTGCGGCCGTAGACCGCGTCCTCGTAGGCCTGCTGCAGGCGCGCGGTGAGCGGGCCGCGGTTGCCGTCGCCAATCACGCGCTTGTCGATTGAGCGCACGTAGGTGACCTGACAGCCGGTGCCGACCAGGAAGACCTCGTCGGCGACGTAGAGTTCGGTGCGCGCCACCGGGCGCTCGACCACCGCGATGCCGAGCTCCTTGGCGAGTTCGAAGATGCCGCGACGGGTGATGCCCTCAAGAATGTCGGCGGTGCGATCGGGCGTGTGCAGCGCGCCGTCGCGCAGCAGGAAGATGTTCTCGGCCGAACCCTCGCAGACCTGGCCACGGTCGTTGAGGAAGATCGCCTCGTCGTAGCCGTTGAGCAGCGCCTCGCTCTTGGCCAGGGCACTGTTGAGATAGCCGCCGGTGGCCTTGGTGCGGGTCGGGATGCTGTTGTCCGACAGCCGCCGCCACGACGACACGCACACGTTCAGGCCGCGCTCGCCGGTGAAGTAGCTGTCCAGCATCTGCAGGTAGCACATGTAGCCGTCGGGCACGTTCGCCAGCACCGGGCCCAGGGTGGTGCCTTTCTTGTAGACCACCGGGCGCAGGTAGATGTTGCCTTTGGGCGCGTTGACGCGCACCGCCTCGGTGGCGATGGCGCACATCTCGTCAACGCTCGGCGCCTGCATCAGCAACAGGCCGGCATTGCGCGACAGGCGCTGGAAGTGCTCGCGCAGGAAGAGCAGGTTCACGCGCTGGCCATCCCAGTAGCCGCGGATGCCCTCGAAGCAGCCGGTGCCGTATTGCAGCGCGTGGGTATTGATCGGTACCACGCACTCGCTCAGCGGTTTCCAGACGCCGTTGAGGTAGGCCAGGGTGTTGTTGGCTGAGTCGGTCACGCGCGGTCCCTTCGCCGCCGGCACGGCGCTGCTGGCGCCCGGACCGGGGGAGGCGGACTCTAGCGGGGGAGAGGCGGAGGGGAAGGCAGGAGGGCACCACGGGGTGAGGGCAGAAGAACCCGGAGGACAAGGACATGGGTGCGCCCGTTTCCTTGCAGACAGCGGCAGTCCCAAGCCCGGCGGTGCATCCGCGATCGTCGTGCCCCAACCTTCCCCCCTTCGCCATCCTGCCTTTCCCTCATCACGCATTGACGTGCCCCCGAAAGCGGTTACATGAGGGCCCGCTTTTTGCGCAACCCTCAGGACACCGGCATGACACTGGCCAACACCCAATACGCCGAAGCCATCGCCAAGGTCGGCGGCTACTACAATTTTGTCACCATGATCAACCGCCGCATGAAGGAGCTCAACAACGGCCAGCCGCCGATGGTCGCTCCGCCCGCGAATGAGAAGAACTGGGACAAGATCGACCTCATCGTCAAGGAAATCGAAGCCGGCTACCTGACCCTCAAGGTCTAAGCCAACCTGAGCAGGATCGGTTTCGACCCCTGTCCGCTTGACCTGCGCCGGCAAGCGCCTATCTTTCCGGCCTTTCCAAATTCCGCCGACCGCCCCGCACCCCCGCTGAGATCTCCATGCAGACCACGTTCGTCAAGTCCGAAGAAGTCGCCCGCGCCTGGCACCTCGCCAGCGCCAAGGGCAAGATCCTCGGCCCCCTCGCCACCCGCATCGCGGTGGCGCTGATGGGCAAGCTCAAGCCCAACTGGACCCCGCAGACCGATGCCGGCGACTACGTCGTCGTCACCGACGTCGAGGGCCTGGAATTCACCGGCAAGAAGCTCGAGAAGAAGCTCTACCGCTTCCACAGCGGCTTCATCGGCGGCATCAAGGAGATCCCGCTCGGCGTCATGCACCAGTCGAAGCCCGAGGACGTCATCTATCTCGCGGTGAAGCGCATGCTGCCCAAGACCATCCAGGGTCGCCACCAGCTCAAGCGCCTCAAGATCTACAAGGGCTCGGCCCACCCGCACATCGGTCAGGGCCCCAAGCCGCTGCCCTGAACCTGCGGTCGGTACGACGCACGATGCACCCCGGCGGAGACGCCGGGGTGTTCGCGTTTCCAGGCATGCACGGAAGATGGTGCTGCTGTGCCTTGCCCGCGAGTGGAGGCCGGGTCCCGCGGCGGGCGCCAACGCCAACGCCAGAGCGGGGCGGCGCGGGACGGGGCGGCACCGCATCGGGGACATCGACCGGGCTGCGGCCGACTGATAGGGGATTTCCTGAGGCGGGTACTGGGGCCGATCGACGCGCTGGTGAGGCACGCCTGGTTCGGCTCCGCGAGGCAGAGCCGACTTTCCCAAGGCTCAGCTTGCCGCGGCCGGCGCTACCATCCCAAATACCAACCCCCTCTTCACATGCTCTTCACGATGCCCATGAGGATCCCGCCCCATTACCCAGGGAATCTTCCCTTACCCCCAAGGAGATCATCGTGAAGCACCCCGTCAAAACCCTTTCGATCCTGGCCCTCATGGGCGCCGCGATCCCGGCCGTCCATGCCGTCTCGGTCAAGGACGAGGCGGAGGGCTTGAGCGTCTCCCTGAAGCTGAACGTCCAGGCCCGCGTCTCGCTGTACAACAAGGCGGAGAACGCCACCGGCGATAACTTCGACCCGATCCGCGGTCAGAATGGTCGCGCCGAGGAGGCGCGCTTCGATGAGCGCCGCGTGCGCTTCGGCACCAGCTTCAAGTACGGCGACAACTGGGCCGGCCAGATGATCATCCGCTCCGACAACCAGGATCGCGTCGCAGGCTTCGCCAAGGACAATGAGAGCACCCAGAACCGCAACCTGCAGCTCTATTACGCCTACATCCAGCGCATCGACAAGATCGGCGACGGCGTCACCGGAACCATCTCGATGGGTCTGCAGAAGGCGTTCCACTCTGAATCGGCGACCAGTTCGTCGACGTTCCTCTTCCCCAGCGACTCGATTTGCAAGCAGCTGGCCGACGGCGGCCAGGCACGCAACCCCGGCCTCGGCTACTTGGTCAGCGCACCTTTCATGAATGTCGGCGTGGACTTGCAGAACAATTCGACCGGCGTCAAGGATGCCGACGCGCAGTCGCGTAAGAACGGCATGTTCTACTCGGGCCGCATTGAGCTCGCGCCCGGCGCCGACTGGATGATCGCCAAGCGCACCGAGTCGTTCGCGGGCAAGGAAGGCCAGGGCCTGGTACTGGGCTTCGATTATCAGGTCGACGAAGGCATCATCAACGGCGGGAACACGGCCGCCGCTTCCAATGGTGCGATCACCGACACGGCGAACGGCGCCTACAACTACGTGACCAACACGCAGTTCGGTCCGGATCTGCTGTTCCATTGGAACCAGATCACCGCGGTGGCCGAATTCCGTTCCAAGTCGGCGAAGACCCAGGCCAACAACACCCAGGCCGTGACCGGCACCAACACCGTCAAGGGCCAGTTCTGGGATGTCCAGGTCGCCTACGCCATCCCGGTGTCCGGCGTCTTCATCGAGCCCGCCATCCGCTATTCCAAGATCGACAACGTGAAGAGCTCGACGGTCGCTGGCGCGGTCACCAGCGAGAAGTCGACCTACGGCGGCGGCGCCGACAACGGTGGCTCTGGCAACCAGTGGGATATCGGCGTGAACTGCTACTGGAATGGCCACGCCATCAAGACCCAGCTCGCCTACCAGCACTGGACCGCCGAGGATGGCAGCGGCAAGGCCGACATCATCCGCCTCCAGCAGCAGATCAACTTCTGAGCAAGACCACTTGAAAGCGCGTATCCGGACCGCCGGGACGCCAGAGACCCTCGCAGCAATGCGGGGGTCAAACGTTTGACGACGCACGGCATGGCGAACCATGCCGTGCGTCGTTGTTCTTAGCCTGAGTTGGAGTTCCGCCTGCGCGGCCGCGCCTGCAGGCCGCGGTTGGCCGCTGGAAACGAAAAAGCCTACCGCATCGCGGTAGGCTTTTTCGTTTCCAGCGTCTTGGCGCGCTGGTGCGCGCTGGATGCTATTTCTTCTCGGCAGTCGCCGCAGCATCCGCTGCCGGGGCCGCAGCGGCGGCGGGCGCGGCCACCTTGGGCCAGCGCTCCTGGAAGTGGCTGACCAGGCGCGGCGTCATCTGCGGCACATCCTTGTCGACCTGCACGATGGTGGTCTCGCGGTGCGGTCCGAGGCCGATGTAAGTTTTGAACTTGGTAATGTCGACCTCGTTGGTCTTCACGAACTTGTCGTGGCTGGCGACGGTGCCAAAGACGTAAACGCGGCCTTCCTTCACCTCTTCGGCATAGAACGGCGAGAAGGCCCCGCTCTCGGAATAGGAGCCGAGCTTGCCGTATTCGCCGCCGGCTTGGCGCGGTGCGTCGGAACAGGCGGTGGCGAACAGCGCGAAGGCGGCAAAGGACGCGAAACGGATCATGGATTCTCCTGGGTGGGCGCGACTGTGACGGCGCGCATGAACCGTGGATGGAGGAATTGTGAAGAAAGGGAGAAGGGTCCGGAAGTCCGGAAGTCCGGGAGTCCGGGAGTCCGGGAGTCGGACAGCCTCGGTGCAGCGACGATCGACTGGTTTCGTCGACCTCGACGGAATAGAAACCATTCTGTGTGGCCGAGCGTGGTCCCATCGTAGGAAGGGACTTCCGGACCCGGTGGCGCAGCCGCCGTTACACGACCGCCCGCGTCTCCTCCGTACGTCCCTCGATCACCAGGCCGCGCGCGGCGAGGTCGTCGTAGGTGACCAGGTGCCAGGTGCCGCGCTGGTATTCGAGAGCCGAGCAGTTCTCCACCCAGTCACCGGAATTGAGGTAGGTCGGGCGCTCGGCGCCGACGGCGATGGTGCGGTGCGCGGGCTGGTGGATGTGGCCGCACACCACGGCGTCGCAGCGCGCGCGCACCGCCTGCGCGGCGCAGGCCTGCTCGAAGCGCGCGATGTACGCGGTGGCCTGGACGATGCGGCGCTTGACGCGGTTGGTCAGCGAGATCGGCCGCGCGCCGAACCAGCGGCGCACGCGGTTGAGCTGGTTGCCGAACTGCTCGACGCGGTCGTACGCCCAGCTGCCGAGAGCGGCCAGCCAGGCGATGCGGTCGATGCTGCGATCGCAGGCGTCGCCGTGGAATATCAACGTGCGCTGGCCATCCAGGTCCCACTCCAGGCGGTCGACCAGCTGGATGCGGCCGAAGTCGAAACCGCTGTTGGAGTAGCGCCGCAGGGTGCCCTCGTGGTTGCCGGTGACGTAGAACACCGGGACGCCGCCGGCGGCGAACTTGAGGATGCGGCGCACCACCTTGGTGTGGGCATCGGGCCAGAAACCACGGCGGAACTGCTGCATATCGATGATGTCGCCGTTCAGCACCAGGCGGCCGGGCCAGATCGATTTGAGGTAGGCGAGGAGCTCCTCGGCGCGGCAGGCCTGGGTGCCGAGGTGGACGTCGGAGATCACCACGATGTCGACGGTACGACGCATCACTGTCCCATGCCCAGGGCCCCCGCCAGGGCGACGGTCAGGATGGCGACCAGGCTGCCCAGGGCGGCGCCGACCAGTACATCGCTCGGGTAATGGAGGCCGAGCACCAGCCGCGACATCGCCACCAGCACCGTGAACGGCACCAGCACCCAGGCCAGCACCGGATAAAACGCACAGGCGACGATGGTGAAGGAGACCGCATGCAGGGTGTGTCCGGACGGGAAGCTGAAGCGGTCAAGCGGCGCCACCGTCAGGTGCAGGACCAGGCCGGCATCGCAGGGACGCGGCCGGTGGATGCGATGCTTCATCCATTTGTACAGCGCAGTGCAGACCGCACCGTTGGCGAGCATCAGCAGCGCGGTGCCGCCGGCGCGCCAACCGAACACGCCGGGCAGGCTGATGATGAGCGCGAACCACGCCCAGCCGTCGCCGAGCCGGCTGACCACGGCGAACAGGCCTCCGGTCCACGCGTGATTGATGCGGTTCAGGTACAGGCTGGTCGCCTGATCCCAGTGGCGGACAGTGGGGAACGTGCGCATGGTCACCTCCTCTGGCTGATGGGTGGATCCGGGCTCCAGGATACGGTGAGCATGGCCAGCAGTGCAAAGAGCGGATGAGCGCGACATGAAGATCCGACCATGCATGCGCCGTCCGGGACTGGCTTTCCATGGGATGCATGGGTGGCCTGCGTAGGTCGGTTCCAAGCGTGACGAACGCTGCATAGCGGTAGTCGCATCCAGGCGACGCGGCTGGCGGAAGACTCGCTGCCCGCGGTCAAGTCCTGTCCGACCGTCGGCTCCACACCCCTGGGTCGGAGTTGGACCTGCGCACGAAGCCCGCTAGCCTTCGCATTCGCCAAAAACACTTACAGGGACTGCTCGGATCTTCACCGGCAGCCATTACGGATCTTCCCCAATGCTGCACCGCAGTGTCGCCCGCCTGCTCCTGCCCCTGCTGTCGCTGGTCGACCGCAGGCCCAAGGGTGCGGACGCCATTGCTGCGGCGCAGGCGCGCATCCTGCGGCGCATCGTCGCCCGGGCGGCCCCCCTGCCGGTGGGCAGGCACTTCGCCCTCGACCGCCTGCCGCGCGACCACCGCCTGACTGCAGCCTTCCGCACCCAGGTGCCGGTCTCGAGTTATGGCGATCACGCGGCGCTGATCGCGCGCGTCGGGGATGGCGAACGCGACGTGCTGTTCCGCGGCGCGGCGGTGGCGCTCGCCCAGACCAGCGGCACGACCAGCGTCGGCAAGGCCGGTGAACGCTACATACCGCAAAGCAAGGCGCTGCTCGACCACCATGCGCGTTGTGGCGCCGCCGCACTCTCGCGCATCGCCGCGTGCACCGGCAGCGGCCTGCTCGACGGGCAGATGATGATGCTCGGCGGCTCGACCGCCCTGACCCCCAACGCCCACGGCATCCCCAGCGGCGATCTCTCGGGGATCACCGCGATGCGCATCCCGGGCTGGCTGCAGCCCTACTACGAGCCGGGCCTGGAGATCGCCCTGGAGGCGGATTGGGAGCGCAAGCTCGCGCTCATCGCCAAGCGCTGCGCCAACCGCGACGTGCGGCTGGTCTCGGGGATCCCGAGCTGGTGCCTGATGCTGTTCGAGCGCATCTGCCAGGAACGCGGGCTGACCCGCCTGCGCACTGCCTGGCCCGAGCTCAAGGCCTTCATCCACGGCGGCCACGCGATCACGCCGTTCCTGGCCGGCCTGCGCGAGCATCTCGCACCGGACACCGCGATGCTTGAGGTCTACCCGGCGAGCGAGGCTTTCATCGGCATAAGCGCGCGCCCGTGGCAGCTCGACGAGAAGGCGCCGCCGCCGCTCGAGCTGCTCACCGACCAGGGCATCTATCTGGAATTCGCAGAGGAGGGCGGCGACCGCGTGGTCGGCGCCGAAGGTCTGGAGGCCGGCGGGCTGTATCGCCTGCTGCTGACCACGCCCGCCGGACTCGTGCGCTACCAGCTCGGCGACCTGGTGATGGGCGTGGCCCCCGGCCAGGTGAACTTCGCCGGACGCGTCAAGGCGCGCATCTCGGTGTTCGGTGAGCACGTCGAAGGCGTGCACCTCGACGGCGCGCTGGTCGCCGCCTGCGCCGCCACGCGCGCGCAGGTCGCCCACTACCACGTCGCGCCGGTGCTGCCCAGCGCGGCCAGCACCAGCGGCCGCCATGAGTGGTGGATCGAGTTCAGCAAGCCGCCGACGGACCTGCGCACCTTCACCGCTACGCTCGACCACCACCTGCGCTCGCAGGTGCTGGACTACGACGCGCATCGCGCCGGCCACCAGCTGCTCGCGCCCGAGCTGGTGGTGGCACCGACCGGCACCTTCCACCGCTATTTGGCGGCGACCGGCAAGCTCGGCGGCCAGCACAAGGTGCCGCAGGCGTGGAACGACCGCACCATCGCCGACGGGCTCGACCGCTGCTCGCACCTCGCCGCCGCCGTGGGAGCCACGTCATGACCACCGGATCCCCCGCCATGCACCTGCCCACCCTGGCCCGCAGCTCGGGCCACGGACCTTTCCACTTCCTGCTCGTGCCCGGGCTGGTGCCCGACGGCCCGGAGACCTTCCTGCGCCAGATGCGCATGCTGCGTTCCTACGGCACCTGCACCACGGTGACCTACCCGTACGAAGGCTTTGACCTCGACACCACCCTGGCCGCACTCAAGGGCGTGATCCTGGCCGCGCACGAGGACGGTAAGCTGCCGGTTTTGGTCGGGGTGAGCGTTGGTGGTGGCCTGTGTCTGGAGCTGATGCGCCGCGCGCGCGACGCCGGTGAGGTGCTGCCGCTTTCGGCGGTGATGTTGATCAGCCCACTGAGCTGCATCGGCGACCTCGCGCCGCTGCTCAGCCGTCTGGTGACTGGCATCGCTTCCGAGCACGCGCGCGGTGACGACGGCAACCCCGAGCTCGCCCTCGAGCGCGGGCGCAGCTTCTTCAAGACCCTGGCCAGCCGCTCGGTGGCGCCGCGCGCGCAGACCGGCCGGCTGCGCTCGTTACTCGCCCTGCTCACCCCGCAAGGCATCGCCGACCTGGGCGAGCGCCGCATCCGCGACCGCATCGACCATACCCTCGCCAACATCAGCCCGCAGGGCGGCATCGCCCGCACCATGGCCGTGACCAGCCTGCGTGGCATCGACCCTGCCAACCGCACCTCAGGCCCGATCACCAGCGCGCCGACCATGATCCTGTGGGGCAGCAAGGAGCGCCACACGCTCAACATCGAGGGGCCCGGCGCGAGCATCCTGTGCCGCCCCGACCTGGCCTCGAAATTCTTCCCGCACAGCGAGATCCATTGGCTGTACGACGTCAACGGCGACGAGGTTCCACACGCTTCACTGCTCAAACATCACCACACCTTCAACCGCTTCCTGCGTTCGTTCATCAAGCGCCGCCTCAAGGCCGAACTGGCCAAGGTGCCGATCTTCGCGCGCGGGCCCGCACTGATGCCGTTCATTCCGACCAGGATGTTTTGAATTAGCTGATGGCTGATGGCTGATGGCTGATGGCTGATGGCTGATGGCTGATGGCTGATGGCTGATGGCTGATGGCTGATGGGAGCGTTCCTCCTTCCACGGCGTTGACATGAATCCGATCCTGGTCGCCG